>CAVQZQ010000023.1:0-82965 GCA_963718435.1 uncultured Acidobacteriota bacterium
TATTCCCTATTCCCTGCCTTACTCCGTCCATCGCCGCATGATCAGCGTGGCGTTGATTCCGCCGAAGCCGAAGGAGTTCGACAGGGCCACATCGAAGCTGTGCGGGACGGCCTTGTTCGGCACGTAATCCAGCCGGCACTCGGGATCGACATTATCCAGATTGATGGTGGGCGGCAGCACCTGGTTCTGCAGCGCCAGCACGGTGATGCCAGCTTCCAGACCGCCCGCGCCGCCCAGCAGGTGGCCGGTCATCGACTTGGTGCCGCTGATCTTGAGCTTGCGGCTCAGCGCGTGCTCGCCAAACACCAGCTCGATGGCGCGCGACTCGTTGCCATCGCCGGCCGGCGTCGAAGTGGCATGGGCATTGACGTAGCCCACTTCTTCCGGCTGCAATGCCCGCATCTTTCAGGCCGCGCGCATGCTGCGCTGTGCGCCCGCGCCTTCCGGCGCGATGCCGGTCATGTGATAGGCATCGGCGCTCATGCCGTAGCCGATGACTTCGGCCAGGATCTTCGCGCCGCGCTTCTTCGCAAACTCCAGTTCTTCAAGAATCAGGATGCCCGCGCCTTCGCCGATCACAAACCCGTCGCGATCCTTGTCGAACGGCCGGCTGGCCTTGGCGGCTCATCGTTGCGCGTGGAGAGCGCGCGCATGGCGGCAAATCCGCCCACCGAGAGCGGCGTGACCGAGGCTTCCGCGCCGCCGGCAATCATCACGTCGGCATCGCCGTGCATGATCATGCGCACCGAGTCGCCAATGGAGTTGGCACACGTGGCGCACGCCGTGGCAGTGGCCGAAATCGGGCCCTGCGCGCCGTAGCGAATGCTGATCTGGCCGGCCGCCATGTTCACAATGACTGCGGGAATAAAGAAAGGCGAGATCTTGCGCGGACCGCCATTCAGCAGGTTCGTGTGCTCCCGCTCGATGATCTCGAATCCGCCGATGCCGGAGCCGATGAACACGCCCACCCGGTCGGCGATCTCCGGCGTGATCTTCAGGCCGGACTGCTCGATGGCCTCCTGCGTGGCCGCAAAGGCAAAGTGGATGAAGCGCCCCATCTTGCGCGCTTCCTTTTTGTCCACGAAATTCAGCGGGTCGAAGTTCTTGACCTCGGCGGCAAAGGTGACGGGAAACCCGTGGTGTCAAAGCCCTGAATGGGCGCCATGCCGCTGGCTCCGGCCAACAGCTTCTGCCACACTTCGGGAGCGGTGTTGCCCACACCGCATACCAGCCCGAGGCCGGTGATCACGACTCGTCGATTCACCGGCTACTTGCCTTTCGCGGTCTTTTCGTTCTTCTCGATGTAATCGATCGCGTCCTTGACGGTCTTGATCTTCTCGGCGTCTTCGTCGGGAATTTCGAGGTCGAACGCCTCTTCAAACTGCATCACCAGCTCCACCACGTCCAGCGAATCCGCGCCCAGGTCTTCCTGGAAGCTTGCGCCCGGGAGTCACTTCGGCCTCGTCCACCTGCAATTGCTCGACGATGATCTGCTTGACTTTTTCTTCCACCGCCATGCGTGCTTCTCCTCGTATTTTTTCGGAACTTCAGGGATACGCTATCCGGGAGTCAAAGCTCGCTTGTGTTCCGCCTGCCTACAATACCGGCCCGCGGCACGCGAACACAACCGCCGCGCCAAAAAAGATCGCGCAGGCCCCGAAACTCCAAGTCTACCGGGCTGGTTGGGGTGTGTAAAGGCGCGGCAGTGCGAAACAAAATCAATCATCTGCGCGCAACCACTGCACACCGTAGCTGCTCCGCAGACCACCGCCAAAATGCGCGAATTACGGCCACGAATTGCACATCGAAAAGGCGTACATTAGGCGAAGAGGCTAACAGGACATTTCATGCAGGCTGTCATCGCCGCAATCGCCATCCTCGCCGGTATCGTTCGTGGGCTTCTGGATTCGCGCCAACTCGGCCAAGACGCGAGAAGAGCCTACTCGAACAGCGCAATCGCGAAAGGCTCGAGGAGCTTGAACGCACTCGCGCACTCAGCTTGGCGCAAGCGCAAGCGCGAGATCGCCGCCCGCGCCGGATTCGAATCCCTCGCCGCCGAGCGCGAAAAGACCATCACGCCGCTTGAACGTCGATCGCGATCGTCTCCGCGTCGAATTGCTAGCCAGGTCGCGACATCGACCGCATCGCAGGCCGCCCGCATCAGCCAGCTTGAAGCCGAACTGAACAACGAGCGCCAGAACATGGCCGAAAAGGTCGCCCTCCTCGAAACCGCCAAGCAAACTCTGGCCAACCAGTTCCAGGCCCTGGCCGCTGAAATCCTCGACCAGAAGTCCAGGTCGTTCTCCGAAGGCAGCCAGAAGGAGCTGGGAACTCTTCTCGCTCCGCTCCGCGACCAGATCAAGGAGTTTCGCGAGAAGGTGGAACAGGCCCAGACCGACTCCAAGACCGGCGTCACCCGGCTGAAAACCCTCATCGGCACACTTGGGCAATCTCAACCAGGCATTCACCGAAGAGGCCCGCAATCTGTCCACCGCATTGCGCGGCTCGTCAAAGGCGCAGGGTGACTGGGGCGAATTCATTCTCCGCGATCTGCTCGACAAAGCCGGCCTGCGCGAGGGGGAGCAGTACGCATTTCAGCAGTCTTTTGCGGTCGAGGGCGAAAACGGGGAGCGCGCGCGCTCGGTTCGCACCGATGTCATCATCTACTTGCCGGGCGGCCGCAACCTGGTCATCGATTCCAAGGTCTCGCTCACCGCCTATACCGATTGCGTCAGCGCCGCCGACGAGGACGCTCGCAAGGCTGCGCTCAAATTGCACCTGGTCAGCGTGCGAGGCCACATCGCCGGCCTGGCCAAGGCCGGATACCACAATCTTCCCGGCATCGAAGCGCCCGACTTCGTGGTGATGTTCGTGCCCATCGAGCCGGCATTCCTGATGGCCCTGCAGTACGACAGCGAGCTGTGGGCCGAAGCCTACAAGCAGGGGATTCTGCTCGTCGGTCCGACCACGTTGCTCTATGTCATCCGCATCATCAACGTGCTCTGGCAGCAGGAGCGCCAGGCGCGCAATGTGCGCGACGTGATGAAACGTGGCACCGAACTCTACGAGAAATTCGCGGGATTCGTCACAGATATGGAAGTGATCGGCGACAGCCTGCGCAAGACGCGATAAGCACTATGAAGAAGCGATGAAGAAGCTGGCCGACGGCCGCGGCAACCTTATCCGCCAGGTTGAAATGCTCAAGGAACTCGGCCTGCGCACCAATAAATCGATCCCCAAGCGTCTGCTCGATCGCGCTGACGTCGATCAGGAGGAACTGTCTCTCGCCGCCGAAGCTGAAGAGAGTCACGCAGCGGAATAGAAAAAAGGAGACTCTGCCCGTTTTGCAGAGAGGGTGGACGTGACCCAAGACCAGGCGGATTGGTTTGATCCGTAGCTAACCCCACAAACAGCCGCCCAGCCCCGCGAACTACGCTAACTCCGCTACTACGCGCGGAGCGCGGCTAACACCGCTCGCTTCCCGCCTCTCCAAACACCTCCCGCATCCGCTTCCACGTTGTCGACAGGTCTTCGGGCAGCACCCGCGTTTCTCCCACGGTGGTCATGAAGTTCGTGTCGCCCGCCCAGCGCGGCATGGCGTGCAGGTGCAGGTGGCCGGCCACGCCCGCGCCGGCTGCCTGTCCCACGTTCATGCCAAAGTTAAACCCATGCGGGTGGTAGAGCCGCTCCAGCGCCTGCTCAGTGCGCTGCGCCAGATCGATCAGCTCATGCGCTGTCTCGGTGGGCAGGGCCGCCAGCCGGTCAAGATGCGCGTAGGGCATAACCATCACGTGTCCCGACGTGTACGGATACGCATTCAGGCAAATAAAGCAGTGCTTCCCGCGCAGCACCAGGCCCGCTGCGCCTTCCGCTTCATCCACGCTCATGCCGTGGGCGATAGCGTAATCGACGGAGGCGATGAGATTGCAGAAGACGCATCCCAGGTCGCCGGGCCACGCCGACAGGCTCGCCGGGACCCCCGGCCGCGGGCCCGTCAGCCGTCGTCACGTACGTAAATCGCCAGGGAGTCCAAAGATGATCCATGTCACCGATCCCGTTGCCCATCAGTATAGTAGGCCGACCGGTTCCTCCGCGTGGCGCAAATCGCCCCTTGCGGCAGGTCTTGGCGAGCTACTTCCGCCGATCCCCCGGGCCCTGAATCGCGTTAATTCGCCCTCTCATCTTGCGTGAATTTCACGTAGTACTGCTCGTCCACAATGCGGTCTAGCCAAGCTGTTGGATTGACGCTGGAAAGCGGAGCATTGCTACACTAGAAGCGTAGCTTCCTGCGCGGATTCCAGCAGTGAGCTGCGGCCGCCCTCCCAGCCAGCCGTTGCCGCCTGGTGTTTCCCAAGGAGACGAGTCGCTTTCCACGCCAGGCACACTGGCTGGGAAGCCTGTCTCTGAGAGAATCACCAAGGTCACAGCGGTCTGCGACGGTGGAAACAGGCCTCATGGCGATCCGCGACGCATTGCCGAACAGGTGCCAGCCGCCCAGCGACATGCAACGTCCGTCGCCGGAGCAAGGAATCCCGGAGCTGCAGCAATGGCAAACGTCCTCAATCCCGAAACCGAGAGCATAACCCTGAACACCGAATTGGAAACCCCAACCCTCGACCCTGCGACGGAGCTTGAGCAGCCGTCGTCCGAATCCACGTCCAACCCCGAGACCGCCGAAACGCACGTCATCTTCCGCGCTGGACGCCGATGCCCCAACCGAGCCTGTAGCCGAGGCCGAGCCGTCGTGACAGCCGATCGCGACTGCGCAGTCCCTGCGAAGTTCCGGCCCGTTGAGCCCGCTGCCAGGCTGAACCCGCAGCGCTCGATGGCCGAAACCACTGCAGTGCTGCGCCAGCCGCTCAAGCGCCGAAGGCCCCTCACGCGAGCATGGCTTGAGTCCATGGATGATTTTTCAGCCGCCCTCGAAGCCTTTGAGCGCGAGCAGGCCGCTGAAGCTGCCGCCGTCGAGGCCTATGGCGACAAGGTGGTCTCCGGCACCGTCCTCAAGCAGACTGAGAAGCACCTGGTGATCGACGTAGGCCTGAAGTCCGAAGGACTGGTGCCGCTCGAGCAGGTTCTCGATCACACCGGCGCAGTGAAGTTCCAGCCCGGCGAAGTGATCGAAGTGGTGATCGAGCGCGAGGAGCCCGAAGGCGGCTATCTCGTCAGCTACGAGAAGGCCCAGCGCCTGCGCGTGTGGGACACCATCGAGAAGGCTGCCAACGACAAGACGCCGGTCATCGGCACCGTGGTCAGCCGCGTCAAGGGCGGCCTCACCGTCGACATCGGCATGAAGGCCTTTTTGCCCGGCTCGCAGCTTGAGATTCGGCCCGTGCGCAATCTCGACGGCTATCTCGGCCAGCAGATCGAAGTCCGCGTCATCAAGCTCAACAAGAAGCGCGGCAACGTGGTGGTCAGCCGCAAGGAGATCCTGGAGGAAGAGCAGAACGCCAAGCGCTCCACCACCCTGGAGCACCTCGGACGAGGGCGCGGTCCTCACCGGCACCGTCAAGAACCTCACCGACTACGGCGCGTTCGTCGACCTCGGCGGAATCGACGGCCTGCTGCACATTACCGACATGAGCTGGGGACGCCTCACTCATCCCCGCGACCTGGTCAACGTCGGCGACGAGATCCAGGTTAAGGTGCTCAAGTTCGACAAAGACAAGCAGCGCGTTTCGCTCGGCTTCAAGCAGCTGACGCCCGACCCGTGGCTCGACGCCTCGGAGCGTTATCCGGTGGGCGCCCACGTTCACGGCCGCGTTCTTTCGGTTACCGATTACGGCGCGTTTGTCGAGCTCGAGCAGGGCATCGAAGGTCTGGTTCACCTCTCTGAGATGACCTGGTCCAAGCGCCTCAAGCACCCCTCCAAGCTGGTCAAGCCGGGCGACGAAGTCGACACCGTGGTTCTGAGCGTGAATCCCGCCGACCGCCGCATCTCGCTGGGCATGAAGCAGCTCCTCGAGAATCCGTGGGAGAACCTGACAGAGCGCTATCCGGCCGGAACCGTGGTCGAAGGCCGCGTCCGCAACCTCACCGACTTCGGCGCCTTCATCGAAATCGAGGATGGCATCGACGGTCTGGTCCACGTCTCCAACCTGAGCTGGACCAAGCGCGTCAAGCATCCTTCCGAAATCGTGAAGAAGGGCGAAAAGGTCAAGGCTGTTGTTCTCGGCGTTGAGCCGCAGAATCGCCGCCTGTCACTGGGCATCAAGCAGCTTCAGCCCGATGTCTGGGAGAGCTTCTTCGCTGCTCATCGCGTGGGCGACGTGGTGCATGGCAAGGTGCTGCGTACCGCGCAGTTCGGCGCGTTTGTCGAAATTGCAGAGGGCGTTGAAGGCCTTTGCCACATCTCCGAAGCGTGAGGCGACGACGGCACGCCGGCCAAGCTCGAACAGGGCCAGGAACACGAGTTCAAGATCATCAAGATCAACGTGGAAGAGAAGAAGGTGGGCCTCAGCCTGCGCTGCGATTGGCCACGAAGCCAGCCGCGCGACGGTCGAGAACTACAAGGCGGACACGCACAAGCACCCCGTCTCCAGCTCCACCACGACTCTTGGCGATCTCCTCAACTGGCGCAAGAACGAGCGGTAACAACAGTTGTCAGCGATCAGTATTCAGTGTTCAGTTAGACAGAACGGCCACCCTTCAGGGTGGCCGTTTTTGCTTAGTTCAAACAACCGGCGCTGAGTGCCCCCGGGTCTCGCATTGAGACCTGGGAGACCCACCCAGTTAATGCGCTCACACCCCGACCGGCCTCACCGCCGAAGCCGGCGCCACCACCGGAGGTGCCGCTCATCTCCTCCATGGTTGCACTTCGCCGGGCTCGCCCCAGCTTGGAATGGGCTTCTGCAAGCCGTTTTTGATCCAGAGGAATTGGCCGTTAATGTCCGCGGCATCGTCACTCATCAGGTCGGCAACAAGGTCCGCAGCCCTTTCGGGGTCATCGCCCCCAGTCTCCTCCACCCAGTTCGCCCATCGCATATATGCATCGGCGATGGTGCCCAGCCGTTCCGACGCCGCCTTGATATCTGCCCACATATCCGTTTTCACATCTCCCGGATGGATCACGTTGGCGGTCACTCCGGTTCCCCTCAACTCCGATGCCAGGTGGCGCGTGAACTGATTGAGCGCCGCCTTGCTGGTGCCATACGCGCTGTTCACAGGGCCAGGTTCATGCAAAGCCGCAGCCGAGGTCACGTTCACAATACGCCCCCATCCGTCGTCGATCATTCCGCCAACAAATGCCCTGCAGGTCAGGTACGAACTGATCGTGTTGACCATGATGGTCTCGATCCACGCGGCCGGGTCGCTGTCCCTGATGAGATCAATCGGGCCGAACACCCCCGCCGCATTCACGAGAATGGAAGGGATGCCGAGTTCGCGCTCGATCACGCCCTTCACGTGCTTTACGGATTCCGGCTTGCCGAGATCGACGGGCAAAACCAGCGCGCTCCCCCTTCCGGCTGCGATCTCCTCCCGCGTTTCTTCAAGGCCTGCCGCGCCGCGCGCGAGCAAGGCCACCGCTGCCCCTGCTGTGCGAGCCTGACGGATATGCGCCGGCCCAGACCGCGGCTGGCGCCTGTGACCACCGCAATTTTCCCTCTCAATTCGTCCACTCAGGAACTCCTCACTCTTCTCGTCTTGACCAGTGCCCCGATGAAACTTCCAGACTATGTTTCACATTCTCAACCGGGGAAATGGTTTACAAGCTTACAATCCCCTTGCGGTCAAAGTGGCCGGGTAGGCAGTCGTTCAATTTTGAGGTTTGGGAAAACGCGACCCCGAAACAATTGGTATTTTCGAAAGGACGAATCAGTCTGAAAATGATCGAAATTTGTGCGCCTGCTCCCATTGACATTATATCGAGAGAGGACGACACATCGCAGCAGACTTCCGACAGGACCGCACAAATGAGTTCTAAACAGGTGAATCTTCTGCAGCAGGATGTAAGTTTCAGCGTGCGCCAATTGCGCCGCAGCCCCGGCTTCACCATCGCCGCTGTTGCCGCCCTGGCATTGGGCATCGGGGCCAACACCGCCATCTTTTCTGTAGTCAACGCGGTGCTGCTCAAGCCGCTCACCTATCCCGATGCCGATCGGATGGTCGATTTTCTGGCTCCGTCACCGGCCTTGCCAACAATCTTCGCCAGCATTCCCGAGTTCCACTTCTATCAGCGGCAAACGAAAGTATTCAAAGAGGTCGTGGCATACGACAACGCAGGCCCCGGCTTTAACCTCACCGGCGACCATCCGGAACAGGTCCACGGCATTCACGTGACGGCAGGGTTATTCCGCGTCTATGGTGCGCCCGTCCTGTTGGGTCGCACCTTCACGCCGCAGGAAGACTCGCCCCACGGCGGCAATGCCGTGGTACTCAGTTACGGCCTGTGGCAGCGCAGGTTGGCGGCGACACGGGCATAGTGGGAAGGTCCATCTCGCTGGGCAACGAGCCGTATACCATCGTCGGCGTCATCGGAAAGCATTTCGTGGCCGACCCGCAGGCGGACCTGTGGCTGCCGTTTCAGTTTGAGCCCGGCAGCCCCGACAAAACCTCTTCTTTCAGGTTATCGGCACTGCTCAAGCCGGGCGTCACCGTGGCGCAGGCCAACGCCGCAATTAGCGGCGGCGAGCCTCGAGTACCACCGCGAGTTCCCGAACACGGGATCTAGCGAAGGCGCTTTACAGTTGGGCCATTTCGCGACAGCATCATCGGCGACGCGCGCAATTCGCTGCTGATCATGCTGGGCGCGGTAGGACTGGTGCTGCTGATCGCCTGCGCCAATGTCGCCAACCTGCTGCTGGTGCGCGCCACGGGACGCAAACGCGAGTTCGCGATCCGCTCCGCACTGGGAGCCGGCCGCGCGCGCATCGTGCGCCAGCTGCTCACTGAAAGCGTGTTGCTCTCTGTCGCCGGCGGCGTTCTCGGGCATGGCTGCTCGGCGTACTGTCGGCGTGCGCGCACTGCTGGCCGTGAGTCCCGGCGGGCTTGCCTCGCATCGGCGAGGACGGCTCCGCCATCGGCATGGATTGGCGCGTGCTCGGCTTCACCCTCGGTGTCTCGTTGCTCACCGGCATCCTCTTCGGGCTGTTCCCCGCCTTCAGCGCCTCGCGCTCCGACCTGAACTCCACGCTGAAAGAGAGCAGCAACCGCTCCGGCACCGGATTCCGCCAGAGCAAGGCCCGCTCGCTGCTGGTCGTCAGCGAGGTGTCGCTGGCGCTGGTGCTGCTGATCGGCTCGGCGCTGCTCATCCGCACCTTCGTCGCCCTGCACGGGGTCGGTCCGGGCTTCGATTCGCACAACGTTCTCACCATGGAGATGTCGCTCAACGGCGAACGCTACCAGAAGACAGCCGGCGTGGCTCAGCTCATGCGTGATGGCCGCGAGCGGCTCAATGCCCTCCCCGGAGTGGAAGCCTCGGCCGCCGCTTACTGGCTGCCCATCGATGTCGAAGATGGCCTGGGATTTCAGATGTGGGCGGCCGGTCGAGAAAGAGCGGCTGCGGAAGCCAGATGGATGAGCGTTTCGCCGGGTTACCTGAGCCTGTTCAAGATTCCCGTCCTGCGTGGACGCGACTTTACTGAAAACGATAAGGCCGGCGCGCCCGGCGTGTCGCTCATCAACGAGGCCCTGGCCAGGAAACTCTGGCCCAAAAGATCCCATAGGACAGCAAATCCATCGGCAAGGAGTCGGGACGGAGTTGGTGAACCTCGCCAGATCATCGGCATCGTCGCCGACTCCCACAACACCGGCCTCAGCCAACCCCCGACCCCATGATGATGGTTCCCATTGCCCAGGTCACCGATGGCTATGCCGCGGCCTACTCCGATATCCAGCCGCTCTTTTGGCTGGTGCGGACCCATGGCGATCCCCACCAGTTCATCGCCGCGATCACAGAACAGTTGCGCGTCGCGAGCGCGGCTTTCCGGTGGCGCATATCCGCACCATGGATGAGGTGATGGGTCGCTCCACGGCCCGCCAGAACTTCAACATGCTGCTGCTCAGCATCTTCGGCGCGGTCGCGCTGGTGTTGGCAGCCATCGGCATTTACGGTTTGATGGCCTATTCCGTCGAGCAGCGTACGCAGGAGATGGGCATTCGCATGGCCCTGGGCGCCGATCGATCCACCATTCGCAAGCTTGTGGTCTGGCACGGCATGAGACTGGCGCTCGTGGGCGTGGTCTTGGGCATAGCCGCCGCCTTCGGTCTCACGCGGCTCATCGCGACATTTCTCTTCGGCGTCAAACCCTGGGATCCAGCGGTATTCGTCACTGTGCCGGTTATTCTTTTGCAGTGGCGCTGCTCGCCGTGTGGCTGCCTGCCGCGCGCGCCTCCAAAGTTGACCCCATGCAGGCCTTGCGTGCGGAGTGATTCGGATCGTTGATCTGGTTCAATCCGTCCTCAATGAACAAGTTAACGGGCGTCTCCTCCGGTCAGCGTCCGCCAATGACGTCTCATTGCGCTCGAATTGCAAATTGATGAGACTGCGGCTTAACTGGTCCAAAAGTCCCAAGCCCGTAACACCTTCTGCGGATTTCTAAATGGTATGGCCGCTCCTAAAATTGCGGGTAAGAGGAACTCCGCTTGCCGCGTACCGCAAGATTCTGGATTGGCTCGGTAGCGACCCTGACCCTGGCGCAGATCATCGCATCTGCTCTGCTGCCGGCAGGCCTGGCGCTCACTGCAGTCAGTGACAGCTTGTCCATCGCGCTATTGGTGGTTCTCCTTGTCGCATTTGCCCAAAACACCATTCCGACCGGGGACGCTTGCGAGCTTTCTGGATCATGCAGGCGGTGGGCTGGTTCATCTCGCTGGTCAGTCAGGGCTGGTGGATGTTCTACGACCTCGTTCTGCGAAAACCAGTGCCCATGCTGTTCGCCGGAGACGTCCTTCTCTTCCTGCCTGGAATTCTGATGCTCGCGGGACTCTTGCTCCGCCCTCACGTGCAGCAGTCCGACCAAAGCGCCCGCCTGGGGATGCTGGACTTTCTGCTGTTGATGTTGTGGTGGGTTAGTTTCTACGTCTACCTCGTGATGTGCTGGCAGTACGTCTCACCCAACGAAGGGCTCTATAACCAAAACTACGACCGGCTCTACATGGTCGAGAACCTGATCCTGACGATCGTTCTGTGCTCTCTGCTCAATCAGAGCGCCGGCGCCTGGAGACGGTTCTATGCCTTGTTTCTCGGTGCGGTGTTGTTCAACTACGTTTGTTTCGCGGTAGAAAACCGCGCCGTCGAGTTGAATACCTATTTCAGCGGTAGCTGGTACGACTCCGCCGCAGATCGCCTCGTTCGCTTTGTTCATGGTGGTGGCGATGAAAGGGCGCGGCCTCAGCCAGACACCCGCCACCTCAAAAGATGCGAGATACGGATCTTGGATGGGAGGCCTCGCCATTCTCGCGGTGCTGTCGTTACCCGTTATTGTCCTGATAGCCGTACTAGAGAGCGGAGTGCCGTCAGAGGTCGTGCACTTCAGAGTACTTGTCAGTGCAGCCGCCATGTTCGCCATGGCGGGACTGGTGTTCATGAAGCAGCAGTTGTTGCACAAGGAATTGAAGCTGGCGAATCATGTTCTCGAGGAATCTTCGATGACCGATCCGCTGACTCGAATCCACAACCGGCGTTTCTTTTCAGCCACAATTCCGGGCGACGTAGCGCAGTCACTGCGAGCCTACGCTGAAGGGGATGACCGATCGACGCGAGACCTGGTTTTCTATTTGATCGACCTGGACGATTTCAAAGAAGTGAATGACCTGCACGGGCACGACACGGGTGACCGCGTGCTGATCGATACTTCAAGAAGGATCAGTTCCGCGATTCGTAATTCCGATGTGCTGGTGCGCTGGGGTGGTGAGGAATTTCTGGTCGTCTCCCGCTACACCGACCGCAGACAGGCAACAATCCTCGCGCAACGCGTGATCGAAGCGGTGAGCGGAAAGCCTTTTGTGGTTGGCGCCGTAAAAGGACTGCGTCAGACTTGCTCCATCGGCTGGGCAGCATTCCCCTGGCTTCAGGAAAATGTGGAAGCGATGGCATATGAAGAGGTCCTCAAGTACGCGGATCGAGCACTGTATCGAGCCAAGAAAGCCGGGAAGAATCAAGCGATGGGGATGACACCGTCGGGCATCGTTGAGACAAAACCAGGTGCCTAGACAAACGCGACCTTTCGACAGTGACAGCCCGATAAACTGTAGTCCCCAGGCCGGAGATGACAATCTCAAACTGATGCCTGTGGGCGATCGCAGCATATTGCGGTTGCGATCTCGCCTTTAGCCTGAAGGCATAACATGTTCCAGCCGCTGCCGGAAATACTCCTTCCAACCTTCAGGTAATGCTGCGACTCGGATCGCACGCTCTAGCAAGGCCACCTCCGCCTCGCTATATCTTTTCTCGGCGTACAATCGAATGACTGCCGACACCGGCACGCCATTGGGGTCTCGGCTGATCAGCCTCATCTCATCGCCGGCGCCGACTTCCCCCTCCTTGGCGACGGAGACGTAGAAACCGGTGCGGCCGCTCTTGAAGAACCGCTTCACCATCTCGTCGGCTTCAAATCTTATGCCGAGCTTGTAGCAAGGCAGCCGAGGCTGAGTCACGATTACTTCCGCCGAACCGACCGAAAACCGATCGCCAAGATGAACCGAATCTTCCGAAAAGTCGTCCAGTGTGAAGTTCTCCCCAAAGATGCCCATAGGTAAATCCCGGCCTGGCAACTCACTTTTCCAGTAGTCGTAATGTGTGAGCGGGTAGCAGTAAACGGCCTTATCGACGCCGCCGTGAACGCTGAGATCAGCTTGCCGATCGCCGTCCAAATTGAGCCTGCGCAAAGCGACGCGGTTGTGGACCGGCTCCTTGAAGATTCCTGTGCTGACGCGGGCCCCATGCCAGGTCACTTCGCGGGGAAGCCCGGTATTGAGGGATATTAACTTCATCTGCCGGCGGTCCTCATTCATTACAGCGTGATTCATTACAGCGTGCACGAACTTATTCACTCGGCAGTATAGCGAGCTGTTCGGGCAAGGAAAATCTCCATCGCGCCGCCGGGGTGACCGCACGGGGTGCCTCGTCCTAACCGCGTTGTTTGCCGTTAGGGTGGGAAAGCAACCGCCTACACCGGCCGCCGACTAGCCGCTAGAAGCGAGAAGCCGTGTCTCTTCCCGCAAGCACCACCACCATCCCCAACGAAGCCAGCACGCACACCAGCGCGAACAGAAACACGCTCGCGTACCCGAATGTCCCAATCACGGCGCCCGCGATCGGCCCCACCAGGAAAAACGATACATCTGCGAAGACCGTGTACACGCCCAACGCCGTTCCGCGATTGCGCTCCGGAACTCGCTTCACTGCCTCCACGCCCAATGCCGGAAATACCAGCGAGAAGCCGAATCCAGCCAGCGCGGCGCTGCCAAAGGCCACCCACGGCGACTCTGCGCGCCACAGCAGCAACACCCCCAGCGACTCCACCGCCAGGCACGCGATACTCACCGTGAACCCGCCAAAACGATCGATGGCGTGAATGAAGAGAAGACGCGCCGCGATAAACGCTGCACCAAAAGCGGTCAGGCACAACGCCGCGCCATTCCAATGCCGGCTGGCATAGAAGAGCGTCACAAAAGTAGCCAGAACGCTATAGCCCACTCCACCCAGCGCCAGTGCCATGCCATGCGGCGTCACTCGTCCCAGCACGTCGCGAAAGGGAAGATGCTCGCCCGGCACCACCGGCACCGGCTGCTTGCTGCTGGCCCACAGAAAGCTCGCACCGCACATCGCAATGGTCAGAAACCCCAGCGAGGCAAGGCCCCACCGCTCCTCCATCACTACGCCCAGCGGCGCGCCCAGCGCCATCGCGCCATAAGTGGCCACGCCGTTAAACGAAATCACTTTCGCGGTGTGCTCCTGACCTACCGTTGAAATCCCCCACAGAGTCGCGCCTGTTGACCCCAGGCTCTCGCCCACGCCCAGCAGCAGCCGGCTCGCCAACAGGATGGCCAGACTCAGCCACGGTGGATTGCGATGCAAGGCCGCGGCGATCACCAGCAAAGCACCACTCACGGTGCAGGCGCCTATGCCCCACAGCACCGAAATCTTGGCCCCTTCGTGATCGCTGATGTGCCCGGCCCATGGCCGGCTCAGGAACGTGGCAATGTACTGGATGCTGATGACCAGGCCCGCCAACGCCGCACTGTAGCCCATGCGCAGGTGAACATATGCCGGCAAAATCGCCAGCGGCAGACCGATCGAGAAATAGCAGACGAAAGTGAAATAAACAAATCCGAGAATCTGCCGCGTTCCACCCTGCGATGCAAGGGAAGCCGGGGCACGCAGGCTGTCTGTTGCGGAAGAATCCATGCGGTAAGAAGTAGCACTGGAGAAGAGCGGCTACTCCCCAGTATATCGAAGCATCATTCGCCAACTCCTCTCACCCCGCCTGCCCGGACGCTCGGCTAAACTCAATCCATGGGCGGGTCCTTCCACATCGAGAACTTCGGCTGCCGCGCTGCACGCGCCGATGGCGAGGCAATTGCCGATCGTTTGCACTCTTCCGGAATGAGCGAGAGCCACGCTGTGCGGGCCGACGTGGTTGTTGTGAACACGTGCAGCGTAACCGCAGAGGCCGACCGCGCCGCGCGCGCCTTCATCCGCCGCGCCCACCGCATTAACCCCGACGCACGCATTCTGGTTACAGGCTGTTACGCCCAGCGCGCCCCTGCGGAGCTGGCCGCTCTCGGCGGAGTCGCCGCTGTAGTCGGCAATAGTCACAAAGCATTCGCCCCGCAAATCGCACTCAATCTGGCCGCTGCGGCTGCCGGACAACTTGCCCTCGTCGCGGAACATCGGGCGAATGGGCTAATCCAGATTCAAGCGGCGCGAGCCGAGCTGGCCGCACCGCAAGTGCTTGCCGACGACCGCTTCGCTCACTCATTTCTTGAGGAAGTGCGACTCCTTCCCGGCGCGCAGACCCGCCCCAACCTCAAGATTCAGGAGGGCTGCGGCAATCGCTGCACATTCTGCGTGATCCCCCAGACACGCGGCTCGTCGCGCAGCTTGCCCGCTGAAACCGTCCTGCGCCAGGTCCGGGGCTTCGTCGCCGCCGGAGGCAACGAGCTGGTGCTTTCGGGAATCAACCTGGGCCGCTGGGGGCGCGACCTTGCATCCTCAAGCGATCCAGACTGCCCCACACTCGCCGGACTGGTGCGCACCCTCTTAGAGCAGACTGATTTACCGCGCCTTCGCCTCAGCTCGATCGAACCCATGGATTGGGACGCGGATCTCATAGCCCTTATGGCTGAGTTCGGCGGAATACGCTTAGCGCGCCACGCTCATCTGCCGCTTCAATCAGGTTCCGACACCGTTCTGCGCCGTATGCATCGCCGTTACCGCCCGTGGCACTACGCAGATAAGGTTGCCGCACTCCTTCGCGCCGCCGGCCCTGATCTCACTCTCGGCGCGGACGTCATGGTCGGCTTTCCCGGCGAAACAGACCGCGAGTTCGAAGAGACCGCAGAACTGATCCGAGCACTCCCCTTCGGCTACCTGCACCTGTTCCCGTTTTCGCCGCGCCCCGGCACGCCGGCATCGGCGTTATATGCCGCTGCGCCAGTGCCCGCCGCCGTTGTCTTAGAGCGCATGAAGCCCTTCGCGCACTTGCCGCACAGAAGAGCGAAGCGCATCGGAGGCCCTTTCTGGGCCGCGAACTCGACGCCATCACGCTGAACACGCCAAACTCGCAAACGAGTCGAGGCTGCACCTCCGCCCTCACTGAGAACTTCATCCCCGTCCAGATCGCATCTTCCCTGCCCGCCAACCGTCTGATTAGAGTCCGCATTACCGGAATCGAAGGCGAGGGCGTATTGCTCGCTTCGGAAGCAGATGCGTTCAGCCCGGTCTGCCGAGCTTGCTGCCGTCTAACTTGCTCCGACGGAGGCCACCCGCTGAACCGGACCAATGCTATACTCAGGGTGCGTTCGCGGGCCTGCCGCGGTGCCATGAGACTTCTGCAGGCGGGCCGCAACACCACTCTGGAGGAGTACCATCGCACTCGATAAACGTTCGGCAAAGTCCTTTATCCGCATCAACGATCGCATTCGCGCACGCGAAATCCGCGTCATCGACGAAAACGGCGAACAACTCGGCATCCTGCCGCCCTTTGAGGCGCTGAAGATTGCCCGCGAACGTGGCCTGGACCTGGTTGAAGTCTCGCCCACCGCCGTCCCGCCTGTCTGCCGCATCCAGGACTACGGCCGCTACCTCTATGAGAAGGAAAAGAGTGAGCGCGCCGCTCGGAAGAAGCAGAAAGTCATCACTATCAAGGAAGTCAAGTTCTCCGTGACCGTGGATGAGCACGACTACCAGACCAAAAAGAATCAGGCCGTCCGCTTCCTCACCGATGGCGACAAGGTCAAGGCCAGCCTCCGCTTCCGCGGCCGCCAGATGGCCCACCGCGAGCTCGGCTACAACATCATCAATCGCCTCATTCAAGACATCGGAGAAGCCGGAATCGTCGAGTTCATGCCGCGCATGGAGGGCACCATCCTCCACGCCATTCTTGCCCCATCGAAGAAGCAGGAAGCGCCGAAACCTAAGCCGGCCGTGCCCCAGCAACAGGCTGCACCGCGTCCGCCCGTTCCGCAAGCCCAGTAACCCGGCTCAAACGGCGCGCAATCGAGTCCGCCTGCATTGGCGGCCTCGATTGCGCTGGGGCCTCATAGGAATCAGCCCACCTTTGTTCGTTCCGGCTCCGTGCATTTGCGGCCAGGAGAGACAAGTGATCGCAGGCCCCGGCGATCAAGATGCCCTGTGCTAGACTCCCTGACGTTATGCGAATCCGCTCGTACACGTTGCCAATTCTCGCGCTCTCTTTTGGGTCAGTGATCTCCACACTTTCCGCTCAACAGAACGATGCGCCCCATCTTGAAAAGCGCGGCACCGCCATCCAGCTCATCGTCGACGGCAAGCCTTTCCTGATGCTGGGCGGCGAGCTGCACAACTCCTCCTCCTCCAGCTTGGAGTACATGAAGCCGATCTGGCCCAAGCTGGCTACCATGGGCCTCAACACCGTGGTCACGCCGCTCAGTTGGGAATTGATTGAACCTAAGGAAGACGCCTACGACTTCGCGCTCGTCGATGGCCTCCTCGCCCAGGCGCGCGAACAGCATGAACGCATCGTCTTCCTCTGGCTCGCTTCGTGGAAGAACGGCATGTCCAGCTACGCGCCTGTGTGGGTCAAGCAAGATACGCACCGATTTCCGCGTGTTGTGGAACATGACAGCGAGGTGGAGATACTCAGCCCCGCCGGCGCTGCCACCCAGCAGGCCGATGCCCGCGCCTTCGCCGCTCTGATGCAGCACATCAAACAGGTCGACAGCCGTGATCACACCGTTCTCATGATGCAGGCGGAGAACGAAGTCGGCGTGCTGGGCGACACGCGCGACCACTCCGACGCCGCCAATCGTGCCTTCGCATCGCCGGTGCCCGCAGAGCTGACCAGCTACCTCAAGGCGCACCACGGTGCGCTCTATCCCCGCCTGCGAGAGCTGTGGGATGCCAATGGCGACAAGAGCGCGGGCACGTGGGCGGAGGTTTTCGGCAATACCGAGCGGGCCGACGAAATCTTCATGGCCTGGCAGTATGCCCGATTCATTCAGGCGGTTGCGACGCAAGGCAAGGCTGCCTACAACATCCCGATCTATGTGAATACCTGGCTGGCGGATGATGACTCAACCCCGGGCAGCTTTCCCAGCGGATGCCCCGAACCGTGGGTCGTCGACGTGTGGAAAGCCGCCGGATCGGCACTTGACTTCTATTCGCCTGACTTGTATGCCCCGAACTTCGCCGAATGGAGCCGGCGCTACCATCGCGAAGGCAACCCGCTCTTCATGCCCGAGGCGCGCGGCGGCACAACCGGAGCCGCCAACGTCTTTTATGCGCTGGGCGAAGAAGCCGGAATCGGTTTTTCTCCCTTTGGCATCGACGACGAGATGGATCCGAAAGGCGACCTGGCCGTAAGTTATGGCGAAATTGCCAGCCTGGCGCCGTTGTTGCTCGAACACCAAAGCACCGGCGATGTGCATGGCTTTATTCTCGACCAAAATCATCGATCGGTTGATTTCACCATGAACGGCTACACGCTGCATGTGATGCTGGACGAGATCTTCGGCAACCATGCCGAGGGCGGCTACGGCCTCATCATGGCCGCTGGTCCGGACGAGTTTCTAGGGGCAGGCAAGGGCTTCCGAGTCACTTTTGTGCCCCGTTCTGGCCTCCGGGTGGGGATAGCATCTGTGGACGAAGGCCGCTTCGAAGACGGCAACTGGGTTCCCGGAAGACGGCTCAATGGCGATGAGAACGACCAGGGGAGTCTCTGGCGCTTCGATTCGGGGAAGGTGAAGACTGAAAAGGTCAAACTCTACCGGTTTGAATAAGAGGTCACAACCCGCGGAATCTCCGGGAATGTGGCGGACCTGATTTTTGCACCAATCCGGTCAGTAATGTGCGACTTGCGCTTGATCTGAAGGCTGGAGCATACGTCGGTATGCAAACCGATTACCGCCTCGCATGCAAATCGGGCCCCGACGCATCAGACTGATGCTTTCAAGCCAATTCTGCATTTGACATGAAATCCACATACCCGGCGCCGAGGCTAAATTTCTGAGAAACACGACCCTGCGGTATACTGGTTAAAGCCTCAAGTGGGCAGGGAAGTCCCTGTCTCAAGGCGACGCGGCGGAGTTCAACCTTCCGCCGGACAAAGAGAAGAAAAATGCCCAAGTTGAAGACCCATACGGGCGCGAAAAAGCGCTTCAAGAAGACTGGCACCGGCAAGATCAAGCGGGGCCAGACCAAGACGCGCCACATCCTTTCGTCGAAATCGCCAAAGGTGAAGCGCAAGCTCGGCAAGAGCGTGCTTGTCTCCGACGGCGATTACAAGAAGGTCGCGCGCATGATTCCTTACGCCTGATCATTGCATGCAGCAGCCCTCTGGATGAGAGCTGTGCCACAATGCACGGGCCAGAGCACGGGCCCCCGCCAGTCCGAAATGCGTCCGGACCGGCGAGAGATCAAGGCTTGAACGAGCGAGTGAAGAGGTTCACCGCGCGCCCAAAGGTCGCGCCTCCTGCCTCCAGCCGCCATGACCAACGTAACGCAAAATGGAGAAGCACCATGCCCCGCGTAAAACGCAGTACCAAGCGGAATGACCGCCGCAAGAAGATTCTGGATCGGGCAAGCGGCTACTTCCTTACCAAATCCAAGCTCTACCAGGCAGCCCAGGAAGCCGTCGAGCGCGGCCTCAAGTTCGCCTACACCGGCCGCAAGCAGAAGAAGCGCCAGTTCCGCTCGCTGTGGATCGTCCGCATCTCTGCCGCCGCCAAGCTCAACGGCACCAGCTACTCGCAGTTCATCAACGGCCTCAAGAAGGCCGGCATCGAGCTCGATCGCAAGATCCTCTCCGACATCGCCGTGCACGACGCCGCAGGCTTTACCAAGCTGGTGGAGCAGGCCAAAGCCGCTCTCGCCAGCAACAGCCGCCTAAGCCGAGCCCGCGCGTATTCGCCGACGGCCTGGAGCTTAGCTTCGGGCCGTTCTTCTTATGACGCGTTCAAGACTGCGCATTCACTGCGAGTGATTTATTCTGGGGTTTCGCATGACGAACGAAGCAATTCCCAATCTGCCGTCGTTCAACGACTCCGCGCTCGATCAAGCCTTTGCCGCGATCGAGAAGCAGGCGCGCGACGACGCTGCCGCGATCGATGGCCCGAAGCGTCGAAGCTTTTCGCCTGCGACTGGCTGGGTCGCAAGCAGGGCCGCCTCAACGAAGTCTCCGGCCCGCTGGCTCAAGGCCGCGCCGCCTGAGGCCAAGAAAGTCGCTTGGCCAGCGATTCAACGCGCTCAAAGACGCTGGTCGAGGAGCTGCTCGACGAGGCTTCGGGCGCCGGCCCGAGCGACGCCGCGCTTGCCGCCGAAGCCATCGACATCACCCTGCCGGGCACCCGTCGCCTCACCGGAGCCGAGCACCCCATCACCCGCACGCTCAACGAAATCATCAGCGTGTTCGCGGCCCTGGGCTATTCGGTCGGCGTCGGCCCCGAGGTCGAAACCGACTACTACAACTTCGAGTCGCATGAACTTCCCGCCCGGCCACCCCGCGCGCGACACGCAGGATACGCTGGTCATCGCCAATCAGGAGCGCCGTCCGCTCCGCGACCGTCTGCTGCTGCGTACCCACACCTCGCCCGTGCAGATGCGCACCATGGAGTCTCAACCGCCGCCGGTGCGCATCGTGATCCCCGGCAAGGTACACCGCAACGACGCGCAAGACGCCACGCACTCGCCGATCTTCCACCAGGTGGAAGGGCTCTGCGTCGACACGCAACATCACCTTCAGCGACCTGAAGGGAACGCTCGACCACGCCATGAAGGCGCTCTTCGGCTCCTCGGTCAAGACGCGCTTCTTTCCTTCCTTTTTTCCCTTCACCGAGCCCAGCGCCGACGTGCAGATCAGTTGCATCTTCTGCGGCGGCAAAGGCTGCCGCAAGTGCAAGCAATCGGGTTGGATCGAGTTGCTGGGCTGCGGCATGGTCGATCCTGCGGTCTTCGCCTTCGCGCCAAGAGAAGCAGCCCGCCTATGACCCGAAGAAGATTTCCGGCTTCGCCTTCGGCATGGGCGTCGAGCGCATCGCCATGATGAAGTACGGCATCAGCGAAATCGGCCAGTTCTACGCGGGCGATATGCGGTTCCTGGGGCAGTTCGCATGAAAATACTTACAAATGGCTTCGTGCCTACCTACCTGAACTTCCGGTCGACGACGCCCAACTCGCCGAGGACCTCACCCTGCGCGGGATCGCCGTCGAGGGGATCTTCGATCTCGGCGCCGGCAACGGCTCCCTCTACGAGATGGACATCACCACCAACCGCGTCGACGCCATGAACCACTACGGCATCGCGCGCGAAGCTGCCGCCATTTACGGCGTTGCACTGCAGCCGCCTTGATATCAAGACTCTCCAGCAGCCACCGTCCAGTACGCCAGGACTTTCCCGTCCGCATCGAGCGCCGAAGACGCATGCGGCCGCTTCACCGCTCGCGTTCTGCGCAATGTCACCATCGGCGATTCGCGCGACTGGTTCCCCGGCGCGGAAGTCGCCACCTATTTCGGGCTGCTCGAGCAGAAGCAAATCTCCAATGCTGTCGATGCCACCAACTTTGTGTGGCTCGCCATGGGCCAGCCCACCCACGTCTTTGACCTCGACAAAATCGAAGGCGGCATCATCGTCCGCTGCGCCCGGATAGGCGAAAAGCTCAAGACCCTCGACGGCATTCAGCGCGCGCTCGATCCCGAAGACCTCATCATCGCCGACCACGTAAAGCCGCTTGGCCTGGCCGGCGTCATGGGCGGATGGGACACGATGATCACGCCTTCCACAACAAATGTGCTCGTCGAAGCCGCATGGTTCGAGCCTATGGCCGTGCGCCGCACCGCGCGCCGCCATGGCCTGCACACCGACGCCAGCCATCGCTTCGAGCGCGGTGCCGATTTCAACGCCGCTTCTGTCGCCTCGGCGCTCGTCAGCCGCATTCTCCTCGCAAATGGTGGCAGCCTCGAAGGCGACCTCGTCGACGTGCGCGTTCCCGCGCTCGAAGCTCGCACTGCCGACCGCAAGCCCATCCCCCTCGCGCTGAGCGAAGTACACCGCATCCTCGGAAAGACCGTAGACAAAGAAGGCATCACCGCCGCGACAGTTGAAAATGTACTGACTGCTCTTGGCTGCGGCCTCACGTCCACAACATCCGCGCATACCACCGAAGCCGCATGGCAAGTGACACTGCCAAGCTGGCGCCTCGATCTCGAACGCGGAATCGACCTCATTGAAGAAGTGGCGCGCGTCTATGGCTATAACCGCTTCGCCAACACGCTGCCCTCCTTCGGCGAAGGCGTGCAGGCGCTGCCCTGGGCTGAGAGCGAGTCCACCGTGCGCCGCACTCTGCTCGCTGCCGGATTCAATGAAGCCATCGCGAGCACCTTCTGCTCCGCCGCTGAGGCCGCGCTGACGGCTCCGCAGCCAGGCCAGATCGTTCCCCTTGGCAATCCCCTTAGCGAGGAGGCCGGCGTGCTGCGTCCCTCGCTTGTTCCCGGCATGTTGGCCATGGTCGCAGGCAACCTCCACCGCGACGTCAGCGACGTACGCCTTTTCGAACTAGGCACCGTCTTCAGCGGCACCACGGAAAAGGTTGACGAGCGCCCCGCGCTTGCCTTTGGTGCCGTGGGCAGCCTGCCCGAGCAAAGCTCGCTTCATCCCCCGCGCAACATTGAATTTCACGACCTCAAGGGCGTGGTGGAGCAGGTGCTGTCGTGCTTCGAGGCGCGCTCTATCTACTTCGACCGTTTTCTCCCTGAAGCCGGCCTCACACCCGCGTGGCTCCATCCCTACCGTTCAGCGCGCGCCGCGGTCGAAGGCATCACGGTGGGTTGGTTCGGCCAGCTCCATCCGCGCGAAGCCGCGGCCCGCAAGCTCAAAGAGCCCGTCCTGATTGCGGGGAACTGTACCTCGATCGGCTGTTTAAGCTGCCCTTGCGCAAACCCGTAGCGCAGGAAATCTCACGCTTCCAGCCCGTGCGGCGCGATTTTTCCCTCATTGTTGACGAAACATTCCCTGGGAAACCGATTGACCGCGCGCTGGCGTCCCTTGAAATCCCGGAACTGGTCGAGTGGAATGTGCGCGAAGTATTTCGCGATGCACGCCTCGGGCCGCACGAATACTCGCTGCTGATGGGAGTCACCTTCCAGGCCTCTGATCGCACCCTGCGCGAAGAGGAGTTGCAAAGCTTTCAGGCGCGCATCATTGAGGTTGTTGGCAAGGCCGGCGCACGGCTGCGCACTTAACGCCCATCGCGGCTCCGGTTGGCGATATACTTGCACGGAAAGCTCGACCTGCGGAGGTCAAATTTCATGTCGCAATCATTCTGGAAATCCGATGTCGCCGAAGAGCCGCAGACGGAGCAACATACCATGGATTCGGCGGCGGGGCCGACGGCTCTCGCCTTGAGCACAAACGATTTTTCGGCTCTCGAAGAGCGCATCCTGCGTGCTATCGAACTCGTCAAACGCGAACGGCAGGCCCGTACTGCGGCCGAGGAACGCGCCGCCAAAGCCGAGGCCCAGCTCACTGAACAGGCCCCGGTCGTCGAACAATTGCAGCAGGAAGTGCGCTCACTGCGCACGGAACGCGATCAGGTGCGGCAGCGCGTGGAGAGGCTGCTTTCCCAACTCGATTCACTCGAACTGTGAGATCAGCATGACCCAGAACATTCCCCAACGACCCGGCGGTCACACCTCGGTGACCATTTATGACCAAACCTACCACCTCAGCGGGCAAGACCCCGAACACGTCCGCCATCTGGCCGCGTATGTCGACGCCAAGATGCGCGCTGTGGCCGCGCAGGGCCGTACAGTGGATTCCCTGCGCGTGGCCGTGCTCGCGGCGCTCAACCTGGCCGACGAGTTATCGCAGGCCGGCGGAGCCGATGTGAGCCTCGGTCGCGCCCGCGTTGCCACCCTGAGTGGATTGCTCGATGAAGTCCTCGAAGAAGAGCGCCAAACCGGCTCGTGAGCTCGCCGCGCTCTGCTCTTTCGTGTTGCGCGCATGGCCGACCGTTTCGGTACCTCGTCCCAAATCAACAAAGCGCAAAAACGTATCACACTGCGCCCGTTCCGCACAAGACTTGTAATTCTTCGCCAGTACCCCTACTATCCGCATTAGAAACCGGCCTGCAAAGCAGGTGGGTGGTCAATGCTGGATGAACCAACATTCATGAACAGGGGCTCGACTCGATAATCGGTTCTGTGTGCCGTGTCCGCCAGTCCGGAATGCCTAATGAACCGCGGAGAGCTCCACCGTCTTTGGACGGGTTCACCAGCACATCATTCACGGCCCAGTGGGCCGGATTCTACCTTCCATCGATTCTGCCTGGAAGATGTATTCTCCTCCTCGGCGGCAGAGACGCGAACCCATAGCACCGGCCTGAGACGATATCCTTGTTCAGGTGCATCCCGTTCTCATTCACATCGGCCTCTTTCTCATCCCGTCTTACGGCGCGATGGCGGCCCTCGGCATATTGTTCGCGCTGACGCTCGCTTTGCGCACGGCGCGCATCGTCGGCGTAAACCCCAATCATCTTTGGAACCTTTGCATCGTCGCGCTCTTTACCGCGCTAGCGGGTTCGCGCCTGCTGCTGGTCATCGTCAACTGGACCGTCGTGCGCAGTCATCCCGCTTGGCTGTTCAGCCTCGCCATGATTCATCACCCGCTGCTCGCAGCCGCCGGCTCACTGTTCGCGCTGATCGCCGCGGCCATTTATGCGCGCCGGCAGAGGATGCCCCTGCGCAGCACTGCCGATGCGGTTGCCGCGCCGCTGGCGCTCTTCCTGGCGTTCGAGCAATTCGGTGCGCTCCTGGCCGGTTCCGGCTACGGTACTGAAACCACCGCGCGCTGGGCAGTCATCTACACCAACCCGCTGACCGCGCATTGGAGCGGTACCCCCCTTGGCGTCCCAGTGCACCCCGTGCAGGCCTATGCCGCGCTCGCTTTTCTCACCATCGCCATCTCACTCCTCGTCTGGCTGCCCTATCGCCGTCAGCAGGGAGACATCGCCGGCTTCTGGCTTCTATCGACCGGCGCCGCCGTTTATTTCACTGAGTTCTGGCGCGATCCCGAAGCCCGCGGCGCCCTGCTGCCTGGCGTTCTAGATGGCCCGCAGGTTGCTGCCGTCGCACTTGTGCTGACCGGCGCGCTTCTTCTTCGCCAGCGTGAGAGTGCGCGCATCGCAGAAGAGCCGGCCACCCACGCAACCGAAATCACGCACCCAGCCCCGCAGAATCGCCAATCTGCGCCGGTCGAAGCATTGGACGCCAACCAGGCTCAACATGCCAACGAGGCACACCATGAGTGACCCGCGCACCATCGCGGTGCCGCTCGAGGCAGCGGGTCAGCGTCTCGATCATTACCTCGCCACGCAGCTTGAGGGCGTAAGTCGCTCGCGTGTGCAACTGCTTCTCGATCAGGGCGACGTGCAGGTCGATGGCGTGCGCGTCAAGCCTGCGCTCAAGTTGCGCGGTGGCGAGCAGATCGTCGTCACCGGCGAGCCGCGGCCCGCTCCCCTCAAAGCCACCGCCGAAGACATTCCGCTCGACGTGATCTTTGAAGATGCCCACCTCGCCGTCGTCAACAAGCCTGCCGGCATGATGGTGCATGCCGGCTCCGGCCAGAATGAAGATGCGCGCAGCCGCGGCACCCTGGTCAACGCGCTCCTCTATCGGTTTCAGGCACTCTCTTCCACCGGCGGCCAACTGCGCCCCGGCATCGTGCATCGCCTCGACAAAAACACCAGCGGCCTGATCGTCGTTGCCAAGAACGACGCCGCACATGCTGCGCTGGCCGAGCTATTTTCAAGCCGCCAGATGAGCAAAACCTACATTGCGCTCGTGCACGGTGCCGTCGAGCGGCAGAAGGGAACAATCAATACCGCCATCAGCCGCGACCCGCTCCGCCGCACCCGCATGACCGCGCGGCCTAACGAAAATGCCCGCTCAGCCGTCTCTCACTATGAAGTGATTCGCCGCCTCACGACACGATTTGGCAAGTTCACGTTGGTCCGCGTACGCATTGAAACCGGCCGCACCCACCAGATCCGCGTGCACATGGCTTCCATCGGCCACCCCGTTGTGGGTGACACGCTTTACGGCGCCTTCAGCCAGCTCACCGATCTGGTCGCTTCCCAGGCCGCACAATCCAAAGCCGCGCGCCGCAAGAATGCGCCGGAAAAGCTGCGCCTCGACCGCAATTTTCTTCATTCTGCGAACCTCGAATTCACGCATCCCAAGACCGGCAAATTGCTGCAGCTTGAAGCCCCTCTTCCCAATGAATTGAACGCATTTCTTGTCCTGCTTGAGAACGATCCATCAGTTCCCGCGCCAGCCGTTGCATTAAATCCTGGGCGCAATTGATAAAATGAGAGAGATATGAATCGAAAGATCCTTGGCCTCCTCTTTGCGGCGGCTTTCCCTGTCGTCTCCCTGCAAGCTCAACAGCCCGCAGCGCCGCCTGCCGCTCCGTCTGCCCAACCCGCGCAGGCTCCCGACGCCCAACAGCCTGCGCAGGATTCCACCGAGCAGAACGGGCCGGTCATTCGTCTTGGCGTCAACGAGGTCAACCTCATCTTCACCGTGACCGACAAGCATGGCCATTACATTCCCAATCTCAAGTTGAGCGATTTCGCCCTGCTTGACGATCAGAAGGCGCCGGAAAGAGTCAATTCCTTTCACCAGCAAATCAATCTTCCATTGCGCGTCGGCATCGTCATCGACGCCAGCACCTCGATTCGCTCGCGCTTTCAGTTTGAGCAACAGTCTGCCACCGAGTTTCTGTTGGAGACTCTCAAGTCCAAAAAGGACCGCGCCTTCGTGATGGGCTTTGATGTCACGCCCACCGTGGAACAAGACTGGACCGACAATCTCGACGCGCTTGAAACCGGCATCAACCGCCTTCGCCCCGGTGGCGGCACGGCGATGTTCGATGCTGTCTACACGGCCTGCAGAGACAAGCTGCTCGACGCGTCGCGCGGCCAGGAGCCGGTGCGCAAGGCCATGATTCTCATCTCCGACGGAGACGACAATCAGAGCCGCGTCCATGCCGATGAAGCCATCAAAATGTGCCAGCGCGCCGAAACCATCATCTACGCCATCAGCACCAATTGGACTCCCAGCCGCGGCAAGGGTGACAAGATTCTCAGCGACATGGCCGAAGCGACCGGCGGCGAGGTCTTCTTCCCGCCCTCTGTTGAGGAAATGTCCACCAGCTTCAAGAGCATTGAAGAAGAGCTGCGTAGCCAATACGCGCTCAACTACACCCCTGCCGACTTCAGGGATGACGGCGCATTCCGCACCATCTATCTCTATTGCACCGACCGGCGTTACCAGGTGCGTGCCAAAAAGGGTTACTTCGCCCCGCGCCCATAGCGCATTGTGAACAAAAGCACGGTTCGTCTCTCCTCGATCCGGTGCATCCTTGCTTCCGCACTGCGCGAGGAAGGATGCACCGTTCCATTTCAGAACAGCCTTCCAGTTACCAGACCATTCCTGCGTCAGGCTGCGAATCTTTCCGTCTTCAACTTCTGTTTTCCGCCCCTCCCGCGATGAAATAACAAAGGGAACTCAGAAAGTTCTCATTGGTGTCATCTGCCCGGTTGACGACTCTTCGCGCCACCTGGCAGACATTCACATCGCGAAGAAGGCCGCGGCGGCGTTGCGACTTGAGGAGAAGAATCCAGTGATCCGGCAGGCTATCTCGTGTGACATCTGCGGAACAGAAATGCAGGGCACCAATCACTGGTTTGTGGCCTACGACCACGGGGGTGAACTCCGCATCAGTGGGTGGACCTCGCGCAACCGGCTGCGCGCCGGAGCCAGGCACCTGTGCGGCCACACTTGCCTCCACAAACTGGTGGATGACTTCATGGCCCGCACCCTGGCCATGCGAGCGCACTCAGCCGCGGCGGATTTGGCAGCGGATTTGAAAGACGAACTGCAGAAACAGCAGAAAACACCGCAACGTACCTCCGCCCTCATCGACACTAGTCTCACCGCCCTTTCCACGCCGCTTATCGGAGACTCTCTTCCTCCCTGCGTCGATGAATTCGAATCGTCCGCACGGATCATCGCGCAGTCGGAACCCGCTCCTCCCGCCCGCGCGACGACACGTCCAATCGCTCGATTGCAGGTCGTTGCGCCTCAACCAGCCGCCGGAGTCGACGATATGCCGATCCCGGAGACACCCAGCTACTCCTCGCGCGTCTGGCGGGCGGAAGCCTGGAAACGCGAGCGGGAGCGCGAAGAACACGCTGCCCATCATCCTTCCCCGTCCACGCGCCGCCGCTCCAACGCATGAGTTGCCTTAACGGCTGACTGTGACCCCTGATCCCTGCCCCCTGACTTACTGCATCACCCTTGCAGCAGCTTCATCAGCCCCGGCTCATCCAGCACTGGCACCTTCAGTTCCTGCGCCTTGTCCAGCTTCGATCCGGCCTCTTCGCCCGCCACCACGTAGTTTGTCTTCTTGCTCACAGAGCCCACTACCTTGCCGCCCGCCGCTTCAATCCTTGACTTGGCCTCATCGCGCGTCAGCGTCGGCAGCGTTCCGGTTAGCACAAACGTCAGCCCCTCCAATTGCGTAGTCCGCTGCTTCTTTTCTGCCGTCATCTTCACGCCCGCCTTCTTGAGCCGCTCGATCAGTTCACGGTTGGCCGGCCGCGCGAAGAAGTCAGTAATCGCTTCGGAGATGCGGGGGCCCACCTCCTCCACGCGTTCCAGTTCTTCCTCGCTCGCGTTCATGATCGCGTCCATCGATCCGAACTCCTGCGCAATCGCCTCAGCAGTGCGCTCGCCCACAAAGCGAATTCCCAATCCCATGAGCGCTCGCGCTAGTCCGGCTCCTCGGGAATTCTGAATCTGGTCAAGCAATTTCCGGATTTCTACCGGCCCGAATACTCGTTGCTGCTTGACTTCCGTTTTTCCTTGCTTATTCGTGTGCTCCACGGTGTTCGTCATGTTGGCGAGTGCATCCGAGGTCAGCGAATACAAGTCTGCAACACTCTTTACAAGCCCATGCGAGACCAATTCGGCCACAGACGCTTCTCCCAAGCCTCCGATGTTCATCACGCCGCGGCTGCCCCAGTGCTCCAGAGCTCCGCGCAGCAGGGCAGGGCAGTCGAGGTTGACGCAACGGTAGTCGGCCTCGCCCTCTTCGCGAACGGCCGCCTGGCCGCACACCCCGCAATGCGTCGGGTATACAAATTTTTCAGTGCCACGCGGATGTTCGGCGTCTTCCACAATCTCTGCCACCTTGGGAATTACGTCGCCGCCGCGTTCCACTTTCACCCAGTCGCCGATCCGCAACCCCATGCGCTCGATCCAGTCCGCATTGTGCAGCGTGGCCCGGCTGATGGTGACGCCGCCTACGAATACCGGGTTCAACATGGCCGTCGGGGTGAGCTTGCCGGTGCGCCCGGTGGTGATCATGATGCCGTGCATCTGGGTGATCGCCTGCTCTGCCGAAAACTTGTAGGCGATCGCCCAGCGCGGCGCGCGCCCCGTGTAACCCAGCCGCTGCCGGGTATTCTGCGCATCTACCTTCAGCACCACACCGTCGATGTCGTAGCCCAGAGTTTCTCGCCGCTTTTCCGCTGCATCGACGAACTTCATCATCTCTTCGACCGTGTGCACGCGCCCGCGATGCGGATTCACCCGGAAACCGAGCGCCGTCAGCGCATCCAGCGTCGCCTCCTGCCCGATCGCGAAATACTCGCCCTGGCTCAACAGAAAGTATGCGTACACGTCCAGCCGTCGCTGCGCCACAATGCTCGGCTCCATGGTGCGTAGCGTGCCCGCTGCGGCATTGCGCGGATTCACCGCCGGAGGCAATCCCTGCGCCTCCCGCTCCTTGTTCATCTGCTCGAAGGCTTTCTGCGGCATTACCGCTTCGCCGCGCACCTCGAAGTCCGCCGGTACACCCGCCTTCTTCAGCCGCTCCGGCGATATGCTCAACGGCACGCTCCGGATGGTGCGCACGTTTGTCGTCACGTCCTCGCCAATCTGCCCATCGCCTCGTGTCAATCCACGCAGCAGCCGTGCGCCGCCTTCGGCAGTGCCTTCGTAGTGCAGCGCGAGGCTCAACCCGTCCAGCTTCAGTTCGCCGGTGTATTCGACAGGAAGGTTTCCCGCCAGCTCATGAACGCGTCTGTCCCAGTCGCGCAACTCCTCCTCGGTGTAGGCATTGTCAAGGCTCAACATCGGCCGCGAGTGCCGCACCTTCTGAAAGCCTTCCGCCGGCTTTCCGCCCACTCGTTGCGGTCGGCGAGTCCGCTGTCAGCAGCTCAGGATGTTCCGCCTCCAGCCGCTTCAGCTCATTCATCAGCGCGTCGTACTCCGCGTCGCTGATCTCCGGTGCGTCCATCACGTAGTACAAGTGCTCGTGCCGCCGCAATTCCGCGCGCAGCGTCTCCACCCGCCGCGCCGCCTTCTCCCTTTTGTTCTTCTCATCCATGGGCAGGATTATAGGATGCCCCGCCACTTCCGCTAACCCCGCGAACTCCGCTAACCCGAACCCGTTACTATGGACTCCAGCGAACTATGGAGCCTGTCACTCACTTCCTTACCGGCGCCTGCATTGGCCGTGCCGGACTCAACCGTAAAACTGCCTACGCCACGCTCGCTGCCGTGCTGGCGGCCGAGGCTGCCGACATCGACATCCTCTGGAGCTTCGCAGGCCCGGTTGAGGAGCTGAAACACCATCGCGGCATCACCCACACCTTCATCGGCGCTCCCGTGGTGGCCGCCGTGATCGTGGGCGCGGTATGGCTCTTCCACCGTTGGCGAGAGGGTCGTCGCCTTCGCCGAGCCGCGGTGCTCGACCAGAACAGAGAGCCCGCCGCGCTGCATCAGCCCGTCCGTTGGCTCTGGCTGTACTTTGCCGCGCTCATCGCCGCTTTCAGCCACATCCTGCTCGACTGGACCAACAATTACGGGGTCCGCCCCTTCTTTCCCTTCAACCCGCGCTGGTATGCGGGCAGCTTCTTTTTCATCGCCGAGCCTGTGCTGTGGATCCTGCTCGTTGCGGCTCTCGTCATTCCCGGCTTGCTCGGCCTTGCCGACCGCGAAATCGGAGCGCGCCGCGTGGCATTTCGAGGCCGTGCCTGGGCCATCTTCGCTCTGTGCGGTTTTATTGTTTTAGGTTCCTGGCGCTGGGCGGAACGCGCGCAAGCCGGGGTGATGCTCCAGAACACCCAGGTTACCTCCGCGCCCATCAAGCGCATCGCCATTGAGCCCTATCCTGTGAATCCGTATCGTTGGCACGCAATTCTTCAAACTGACAGCTTCTACCAGACTGCCGAAATCAATACCAATGCCGGGTCCATCGACAGCGATCCCGAGCGCGACGTCATCTACATGCCCGCTGATACGCCCGCCGTCGAGGCCGCCAAGCGCACCTCTCTCGGCCAGGTTTATCTCGACTGGGGAACATGGGCGGTCGTCCGCGACGTGGGCCAGGAGCCAGTACCCGCCATGGCGCCTCCCCAACTGCCCCCCCATCACACCTGGACGACCGTTGAGTTCTCTGACCTGCGCTTTGACTACTCGTTTCGCGGAACAGGCCGCCCCACTGGTCCATCGCCGCTGAGCGGCTGGGTCTATATCATCGACGGCCGCGACGACGCCGGCGAGGCCACCGGCGGCCGTGAGCAGAGATAGACGCCCATCTCATGTGAAACCGGGATGCCCATGCAAACTCCGAGAGCGCCATCATCCATCAACAGATATCGCGGAAAAAGTCAGCTGAATTGCGTGCAAAATTGATCGAGGCCGTGATAGTTTCATCACCAGCCCGAGGACGATCACGAGGACTGGGCCAAAGAGCGGGCCTACTGAGTAGAGCTTGATCCATTCCGGCATCCTTTTTTGAAACACTGAACGGAGATCCCTATGGCAAATTGCAGCAGTTGCGGTGCAACCCTGACTGACGAAGCGGCTTTTTGCCCAGGCTGTGGCAAGCCCGCTGGCTCGCAGCAGTCGGCTCCTGTCGCCGCCGGGAACTCAGCCAGCTCCGAGTGGGCGCAGGTTCCTTCCGTACCGGTTACGCCGCCAGCCAGCGCGTCAGGCGACGGTTGGACGTCGGCCCCTTCGACCCGGACTGGAGTTCCATCCAGTGTGGCGGCCTCTGGATGGACCCAGGTCCCCTCGCAGCCAGCCGCGCCGCCAGCCAGCGCGCAAGCCGCCGGTTGGACGACAGCCTCTCCGCCCCCACCCGCAGTTCCAGCCAGCACGCTAGCCTCCGGCTGGTCCCAGGTTCCCGCCCAGCCGGTCGCTCCGCAATCCAATTCGCCCGCCGGCGGATGGACGGCACCGCCTCCGCCCCCGCCTGCAGGTTCAGCCAGCGCATCGGGTCCCGGTTGGACGCCAACCTTTGCTCCTCCGCCTACTCCACCGGGGAGTGGTCCCGGATCATCGCAGGGCGCAGTGCCACCTGGGATGCCAGCCGCCATGCCAACGACATCCGCCCTGACATCGAACGTCGCGGGCGCACTCGCCTACCTTCTGGGCTTTATCACTGGAATTCTTTTCCTCGCGTTGGAGCCGTTCAAGAGCGATCGCTTTGTTCGTTTTCACGCGTTCCAATCGATCCTTTTCAGCTTTGCCTATATTGTCATTCAAATCGCGTGGAGGATCGTCTGGGGTCTGCTGCTCAACATCAGCGGGGCTCTATTCCTGATTGGAGCGCCGCTTCACCTGCTCATCTCCCTGGGACTCTTCCTCTATTGGCTCTATGTCATGTATCAGGCCTACCAGCAGAAGGAGTACCGCATTCCGATCATTGGCGCAATCGCAGCGCAGCAGGCGGGGTAGCAAGCCTGAAGTCGCCTCGAGCCAGCAACCAGAAATCACGGCGTGTCCGTAACCCTAGTTTTGTGTTTCAGAGGGAGCCGGGGCCGTCTGCGTCTTATGGTGATGGTGGAATAGTTTGCCAATTCCCCGACCTGTACCCTTGGCGATTTTGCCTGTACCCTTGCCGGCGCCGACGCCTATGTCCTTGCCGGCGACGGCACCCCCTTTGACGACATTGCCAGCGGCGTCGACTGGGTGAAGTGTGACAAGGTCGCCAGCGCCTTTCCCAACACCCTCGGCCGCCGTTCCAGCGCCCTTGGCGGTTCCTTTGCCGATATCTCCGGCTCCCCTGCCGACGTCGCCACCGGGGCTGCTTTGATGGGGCTGCTGGCCGGTGGAAGTCTGCGATGTGTTGGCAGGTTGCGGCGGGGGTTGGGTCTGGCTGTTGTTCTGGCCGCGGACGTTTTGGCCGCAGATGGCACATGCGAGTGCGAGCAGCGCAATGGATGGTTTCGGGAATGCGATTCGCACGAGTTAAACCTCTCACCAGTTAGATTCGATGCGTCGATGGAGGATTCCCTCTCAGCGACAGAGAAATTGGCAAAAACCCAAATGCTGGATTTGCAAGCCGAAATGTTGAGGAGATTTGTTAACTTCAGTTGTATGGTCAGAAACGGCGAATCTATGCCCTCGCGACGGCATTTTCATCGCATGGAATAAAAAGTTTTGTTCACCGTGCAATTCTTACCGGTTGACCCGCTGACACGCGACCCTCAGAATGGGTACAGCGTTCCCTCACCCTGGGACAGGTTCCCTGGGAATTCCGAACCTGAGGTATCCATGCCCGCCTATCTGCTGCTGATTGTCGCCATTCTGAGTCGTATTGTGCCCCATCCCGACTGGCTTAACTTCACCGCTGTCGGAGGGGCTCTGCTCTACTTTGGTGCGCGGCGCCCGTGGCGCGAGATGCTGGCCCCTCTGGCCGCCCTCATGGCGACAGACTATTGCCTTACCGTCTTCAGCTATCACTATGCGTTCCAATGGCAGGCCTACGTCACCACGTGGGCGTGGTACCTCGCCGTCATGGCGCTGGGCTGGATTCTGCTCCATACACGCACCACGTTTGTCCGCGTGGCCGCCGGTGTCGTGCTCGGGCCTACTTCATTCTGGATTGTGTCGAACTACGCGGTGTGGGCTGCGGGCAGCATGTACCCCCGCACCTTCGCGGGTCTCGAAGCCTGCTATGCCGCGGCCTTGCCGTTTTACCGCAACGACCTGCTCTCCACGACGATCGTCGCCGGCCTCGCCTTCGGCGTCCCGGTCCTGGTGCGCCGTTTGAAGGGCATCGAGCCCCAGACGGTCCTCGCCGGGAAGTAATTCTTGATCGCTCTAATTCATGGTTGATGCTGACTACGGCAGCAGCGTTCCACTGCGCCGTTTTCTGAACCACCACCACAGGAACCCGGCCACCGCCAGCACGAACACCACCAGGAAGGCGGTCAAGGCGTGATGGGCCACCAGTTGCACGGCATCTGGCCCCAATTTCAGCACCAGAAGGGCAAGCAGCAACCACCGCACAAGCCGGCCGCAGAAGACTGCGAGCATGTACGGCAAGACCCTCATTTCAAAAACCCCGGCGGCGAAGACGAAGATCTTCCAGGGCGTGGGTGGAGGCAGCATTGAGGGAATCATGACTGCCAGAAACTCCTGCCGTTCAAACCTGAGACGCAGCCGCTCGAAACGCACGCGATTAACGTGCTTCAGTAGAAAAAGCTCGCCACCCGCGCGACCAATTCCGTAAGGCGCCAGCCCTCCTATCGCCGAACCCGCCGCTGCCATCAGGCAGTACGCCCAAAAGTGATTCTTGTCGTTCCACACCCATCCTGCGATAAACAAATCCATCGGCACCGGAATCGAGGAGGAGTCGAGCAGCGCGGCCGCGCCTGCGCCCCAGAACCCCAACCTGGCCAGGAGCACCAGCGCCACCTTCCACTTGGCCAGAATTCGTGCCAAAAACTCTTTCAAACGGGTCTCTTTCCGGCTCTTGATCCGTCCATTCCAAAAGAATCATTGTACGGTCCTTGGATGAGCGAGGGCGGTATTGCCTGTTGTCTCGAAGATGAGAGAATAGATGGGAAGGACTCGCAACGGATTTCAGAGGTGCGCCTCTGAAACTCCCGCCGGATGAATGCCGATCACCGAACCCCAAACCACCGTGAACGAGCCTGACGAGCCCACCGGGACCGGCCCGGACCCAGGCGGCGCTACCCCCAACGGCTCGCACCCCCCGGACCACGAACCGGATCGGCCTGTTACCTCCACCTCGCGTTGGATCGACTACAATACCCACGAACTGCTGGAGATGATCAGCGACCTCGAAGACGAGCGGCGTTGGGCTCGTCTGCGCGAAGGCATCTGGCTCGCCATCCTTGTTCACGTGCTGGTTCTTTCCGCGATCACCTGGATTCCCAAATACGTGTTCAAAGTCCCGGCAGTCATCGACCCATTCGACGCCATCAAGCAGCGCAAGGACCTGAGCTACCTCGATCTGCCTCCCGATGCGCTGCGCAATCTTCAACCCAAGGTCAAGATCAAGCCAGTCCCTGAAAGACCACCCCAAATCGACAAAAAGACGCTGGAAGCGATGAACCGTGCCACCCCTCCGCCATTGCCTGTGCCCGAGAAGCAGCCCGACGTACAGCCCACCGTTCAGCCACCGCCAGTTCCGCCCAAACCGCAGTCGCAGTTTCAGTTTGAGGAGCCGAAGCCGCAGGCAGTCCCGGCCCGGCCCAACTTCGCCATGGGTTCCCAGAACCCCGCCGACCAGTTGCGCGATGCGATGCGAGGCGCCGCGCGCAGCCCTGGGTCCGGATCCGGCAACCTGCCCTCCGGTGGAGGGTTGTCGAGGCATCCGGGAGCAGGCACTGGAGGAGTTGAAGTTCTCTCGGACACGCAAGGCGTCGACTTCAACGCCTGGCTGCAGCGTTGGCACTGGGAAACGGAACACACCTGGGATCCCCTGATTCCCGACGAGGTCAACCCACCGATTCTCAAGCAAGGTGTCGTGATCATCCGCTTCAAAGTGCTGCCCAATGGCCGCCTGATGGACGGCAGCATGGTCCTCGAAGGTCGTTCAGGCGATACCGGCCTTGATCGCGCAGCCTGGGGAGCTCTGACGGGCTCCAACTACCCCCCGCTGCCCCGAGACTTTCATGGCCCCTATCTCGAGCTTCGCGCCGAATTTCTCTACAACATGGAGCCGCGGTAAGAGTCTTCAGAGGGCCGGTCGCACCGTCCCCAACGTGCAACTCAGGAAGAACGCATTCGCTCGACACACTTTTAGCTGATGTCGGTCGAGAGTTCGGTCGTGGGCAGAGCTGTGGAGTTGGGCGCAGGCGGATCGAGTTTGGCCCTCGGGTGCAGGAAGATGCCGTCCTGCTCAAGCAACGCGTCATAGACGGCAGTGTGGCGCCAATGGCGGGCCAGGGCAAAGGCGCTCATGTTGGCGATCATCAGCGGCAGCACGAGGCCATAGCCTCCGGTCATCTCAAAAATGATAAGGATGGAGGTCATTGGCGCGCGTACGACCCCGGCAAACACGGCGCCCATGCCGACCACGGCAAAAGCCCCGATGGAATCGGCGGAGTGGTGGAAGACTGTGACATCCAGGTAGCCGACCGCGCCGCCCAGCATGCCACCCATGTAAAGTGCGGGAGCAAAGATACCCCCTGCTCCTCCGCTCGAATACGAAGTGACCGTGGCGGCCAGCTTCAGCACGCATAGGCCCGCCATCGCTCCAACCGTGAGGGTGGAAGCGCCCGTGAGGGCCATCGTGAGTGTCTTGTAGGGATCCCCTGCAATGCCGTTTACATGAAAGAACAGAATCGCGACCACGGCGAAACCGCCTGTCGCCGCACCACCAAGGGCCGGATGCACCCATTTAGGGACCCCAGTCAGCCTCTTGAACCAGGCCCGCAGCCAAAGAAGCGAGTCCGTGAATGCCACGGAGACAACCGCCGCCAGAAAGCCAAGTAATGCGTACCAGATCAGCGACGAGTCATTGGCCAGCTCGTAATGCTTTGGCACGTGAAAAATGGGATTCGAGCCAAGAACTCGGTTCTCCACGACGGCCGCCAGGGCCGCTGCCACGATGACACCTGAGAGCATGGTCTGGTCAAGACTGCCGATCAGCTCCTCCAGCGTGAATGTCACGGCCGCGATGGGCGCGTTGAAGGCTGCGGCGATCCCCGCCGCCATGCCCACCGAGGTCATTCTGCGGCTGTTTTTCGGGCTGAGACGGCCAAGGCGCGCCAGCATGTTGCTGACCCCGGCGCAGATGTGAACCGTTGGGCCTTCAACGCCCAGAGATCCACCCGTGCCAAGTTGAATCACGCACAGCACAAACTTGCCCACTGTCTCCTTGACGGAGACATACCCTGAGCGTGTGATGAAGGCCACTTTTACCTGGGGAATCCCGCTGCCTGCCGCTGCCGGAACGACGTAGTAGAGTGCGATCCCCGTGACCAGACCGCCAAGCGCAGGGGTAAGGATTGTCCAGAAAATCCAGGAATGCCCCGAAGCGGAGGTGGCGCGATTGATGAACATCGCCTCCATCAACCCGCAACTTGCGTGAAAAGCCACTGCGGCCAGTCCGCACAATCCACCCGCGAGGATGGTGAAAACCAACAACCGCTGACGTTCATTCGGCAGCCGATCCATCAGCCAGGTGACAAGACGATGATTAAGGCCTGCCAAATCGATCCGATACTTCGGCGACGTATCGATACGCGAAGGCTCCACAGACTCAGTATAGAAGTTGCGCCGGCGCTTCCCACTTACCCGTTATTCCGAGCGATCCTTCCCTGCCATTGTGATTAGGGGCTGAGGTCGCCGCCGCGGCGGAAAGTTAAAAGCTCTGCGGTCGTCGCGGTGCCTGCCTCCTCCTCATGCTCGGCGTCATTGATTGCTGTTAGATGATGCAAATGCGAGGATAAGGCGAAGATTTGACGAACCCCGAGGGGGTACCCCCACGCTTTAACTAATTAAATAATTGAATATAAATAGCTTATTGAGATAAGAGGCGCTTTTAGCAGCGCATTAACGACCATATTGAGCGCGAAGGAGGTGGCACCAAGGAGAGATGGACCGGGTTCCGACTCCTTCACCTTGATTCCAGTTTGCGCCTTCGCGGGGAAATAATCGGCAAAGGCGGGATGGAAGTTTTGCGAATGGAGTCAAGGGGTTAACGGGCGGCTCAGGCGGGGAGCACTTGAAGCCACACTCGAAGGCCGAGCTGATCATTGCGGCTTCGTCTCGGTGGCCCGCATGAATTCCGCCAGGTAGTCCTTCCAGACGGCTGCAACCGTATGCGTCCCGTGCCCGCGTGTCGCGTCGGAAATCGGGATCAGGATGAACTGCGCATGCGGCATACGCCTAACCATCTTCTCGGCAATGCCCAGCTCCGGCGGGTTGATAAAGTCGTCGGCTGAATTGATCCAGAGCACCGGCGTGGCGATCTGCTCGAGTCGCGGGCTGGGATCGTAGTTTCTGCTGGCGTTGAGATAGAAAATCATGTCATTGGCGTCGGCTGAATCTGTACGCGCGAGATAGTGGTCAGCATATTGCTCCGCGAGTTCACGGGTGGACGCCTGCTTCTGCATTTGCAGCGGGCTCGAGCCCATCACCAGGATGAGTTCATTTGCAGCACGCAGCCCCTGCAAGGGCTCGGTTTTATACTCACCGTTCATCCAGGCGGGATCGAGCTTGATGTTTTGGATCGCCATGTACCGCATCATGCGATTGCGGCCGGCAATCTGAACGGGCAAGCAGGCAAATGGTGCCAGTGCGTCCGCGAAACCCGGATAAGTCTCGCCCCACACAAACGTCTGCATGCATCCCATCGAGGTTCCGAGGATGAGACGGAGGTGATCGATCTTCATCTCGTCGAGCATCATGCGCTGGCTGCGCACCATGTCGTCGTAGTCGTATGCGGGGAAGTGGGCATGCAGGCCGTCGGAGGGCTTTGAACTTTCGCCGTGACCGATGTCGTCGGGCAGAATGATGAAATATTTCTCGATGTCGAGCACACCGCCGGGGACAAAGAGCACATTGGCAAACAAGGGGTTGAAGAGCGAGTGCGCATTGCCTGCGGTGCCATGCAGCAGGAGGACTGCGTTATCTACGTGGCCGGCTGAATTTCGGTGCGGTTTGCCGAGGGTAAGATAGTGCAGCTTGAGTTGCGGCAGCGTTTCGCCAGTGCCGAACCGGAAATCCTTCAGCACGGTCACGCCATCGACCGCGGGCCAGGCGGGTGGCGCGGAGTTCGCGGGCGCGCCTGTAGAACTCGGCTGGCTGAATGCGGCCAAATTGATGAGAAGTGTCGCCGCAATCGCAAGGCGGGCTGCACGCAGTTGCATGGATGACCTTTTGGAGTGCACGGTTCGAGCGTAGCGTCTGTCATTTCGGTTTGCAAGCGCCGAGCATTCTGAAAATGCGTGCTGAATGAACTTCAATGGGTGGGGCGTGAGCCAGTTTGGAGTTTGAATAATTCGGTGGGATGATTGGAGCGTGCGGAAGAAGAGGTGAGCCGGCATGAAACTCTTAATCGCGATTTGGGCGGGTTTGGGTGCGCTCGTTGTGGTCGCCTGGAGAGTTTACATCTCAGCGACTTTCTCGAATCCGCTTGGTGCGGGCGGCGTCGGGCGGGCTCTCGTCCATCTGACCTGCCCGATTACGATTGCCAGCCACCCGCAAACATTCTACTTCGACCTTGTTATGAATGCGGCCACGTATGCACTGGCCGGCATTGTCGTGGAAACCGCGCGGCGGTACTACCACATTCGCTCGAATCCAAACTGACCCACGACCAACGGGCGCAATTCATTTCCCCACAAGCGTCATCCGCGATAAAATCGTTGCGTATTCGATGCGTGCCTGCCCAGTCACTTCCGTCATGCCTCTGCTCCGGCGCTTTCGCCATGGCCGCCCCGACCGTGGACGCCGCCTGTCCTGCTGAGTAATCTATCCCCGTTGACATCTTTCCGGTTTGCGTCCCATGAGCCTGCTGCGCAGCCGGTCAGCGGCTCTCGCCAAGCCGGAGATCGCAATCCTGATTTCAACGTCAATCCGCTCTGCCGCGGATAGAAAGGTTTTCCCGATGAATAGTTTTGACAGCCAAGCCAAGCTTGTTTCCGGCAACCGCACTTACACTATCTATCGTTTGCCTGCGCTCACGTCGCGCGGCTTCAATTTGAGCCGGCTGCCCTTCAGCCTGAAGATTCTGCTCGAGAATCTTTTGCGCCGCGAAGATGGCGTGAATGTGACCGCCGCGGATATCGAGTTTCTGGCCAACTGGAACGCGAAAGCCGAGCCCAGCCGCGAAATCGCCTACATGCCGGCCCGCGTGCTGATGCAGGACTTTACCGGTGTGCCGGCCGTAGTGGACCTGGGCGCGATGCGCGACGCCATCAAGGCGCTCGGAGGTGATCCGGAGCGCGTCAATCCGCTGGTGCCCGCCGAACTGGTCATCGACCACTCCGTACAGGTGGACGAGTTCGGCGCCGTGGGCGCTCTTGCGGCCAACACCTTGTTGGAGTTCCAAAGAAACCGTGAGCGTTACGCCTTCCTGAAGTGGGGGCAGACGGCCTTCCGAAATTTCAGCGCGGTGCCGCCGGGCATGGGCATCTGCCACCAAGTGAATCTGGAGTACCTGGCGCGCGTGGTCTTTACCACGGAGGTCAACGGCGAACACTTTGCCTATCCTGACACCCTGGTCGGGACCGATTCGCACACCACCATGATCAATGGCCTCGGCGTGCTGGGCTGGGGGGTCGGCGGCATCGAAGCCGAAGCGGCAATGCTGGGTCAAGCCGTCTCCATGCTGGTGCCGCAGGTCGTGGGCTTCCGGCTTACCGGCAAGCTGCGCGAAGGCGCGACTGCCACAGACCTCGTGCTGACCGTGACGCAGTTGTTGCGCAAGATGGGCGTGGTTGGTAAGTTTGTCGAATTCTATGGGCCAGGAATCGCAGAGCTGCCTTTGGCCGATCGCGCCACCATCAGCAACATGTCGCCGGAGTATGGCGCAACCTGCGGCATCTTTCCCGTGGATGCCGAGACACTTCGCTACCTCAGGCTCACCGGCCGCAGCGAAGAGCAGATTGCGCTGGTCGAGGCCTACTACAAGGAGCAGGGGCTGTTCCATACCGGCAGTTCGCCCGAAGCCGAGTACACCCAGACGCTGCAACTGGATCTGGCCGAAGTCGAGCCGAGCGTAGCCGGCCCAAAACGTCCCCAGGACCGCGTGCTGCTTAAAGACGCCGCGATCAGCTTCGCGCAGCAGTTGCCCGCACTGCTATCTCCCACGGCCAAGCCGCTGGGCACGCGAACAGCCGCTGCATGGAAGCGCTCTTCCGTTACCGATACTGCAGTCGCGGAGAACGCTCCGCTGCATGTAACCACGACCGTGAAAGAACGATTCGGAATCGATCCGGATACATATCTGGATCACGGTTCCGTCGTAATCGCGGCCATCACCAGTTGCACCAACACGTCGAACCCTTCGGTAATGGTGGCCGCGGGCATTCTCGCTAAGAAGGCTGTGCAAAAGGGCTTGACCGTACCGCCCTGGGTGAAGACTTCTCTCGCCCCCGGCTCACGCGTGGTGACGGATTACTACACAAAGGCAGGCCTGCTGCCGTATCTCGAAAAGCTGCGCTTCAACGTGGTGGGCTACGGCTGCACAACATGCATTGGCAACTCCGGCCCGTTGCCCGCCGATGTTTCAAAGAGCATCGATGAGCACGGGCTGGTTGCAGTCAGCGTGCTGAGCGGCAATCGCAACTTTGAAGGCCGCGTGAATGTGGACGTGCGCGCAAATTATCTGATGAGTCCGCCGCTGGTGGTGGCCTATGCATTGGCAGGACGCATCGGTCATAACTTCGATACGGATTCGCTGGGCACAGATCAAGCCGGCAAGCCGGTGTACCTGAGAGACATTTGGCCCACTCAGGATGAAGTGGCTCGAGCCATCGAACTCGGCCTCAGCAGCGAGAGTTTCCGCAAGGAATATGCCACCGTCAGCGATGGCGATGCCAACTGGCAGGGACTCAGCTTTCCCACCGGCGATGTCTATCAATGGGAGCCGGACTCAACCTACATCCGCCAGGCCCCGTATTTTGACGGGATGACACAGACCCCCGCTCCGCTCACCGATATTCTCGGTGCACGGGTGCTGGCCGTGTTGGGCGATTCGGTCACCACCGATCACATCTCGCCCGCCGGCAACATTAAGGCCAACGGACCAGCGGGGAAGTATCTGGCCGAGCATGGCGTCAAGCCGGCGGACTTCAATTCATATGGCTCACGGCGCGGTAATCACGAAGTGATGGTGCGCGGCACCTTTGCCAACGTACGCCTCCGCAACAAACTCGCGCCGGGCACCGAGGGCGGCGTCACGCGGCTGCTACCGGAAGGAGAGCCGATGTCGATCTTCGACGCGAGCGTGAAGTATGCCGAACGCGGTGTGCCGCTCGTGATTCTGGCGGGAAAGGAGTACGGCTCCGGCTCGTCACGTGACTGGGCAGCCAAAGGGCCGAAGCTGCTCGGGGTGCGCGCGGTGATCGCGGAAAGCTTCGAACGCATTCATCGCTCCAACCTGGTCGGCATGGGCATTCTGCCGTTGCAGTTTGAATACGGTCAGAACGCCGAGTCACTCGGGCTTACCGGCGAAGAGGTCTACGATTTCCCAGGATTAACCGCGATGCTCAAAGACCGTTTTGCCAATGGCCGCATCCTCGCTGTAAAGGCTACCGCTCCGGACGGGGCGGTGAAACAGTTCAAAGCACAGGTCCGGATCGATACGCCGCAGGAGATCGAGTACTTTGAGCACGGAGGCATTCTGCAGTACGTGCTGCGGCAACTCGCAGCAAAATAGCCGTAATCGCGTCCATGACTCTGAGTGCCCCAGGTCTCGCTGTTGAGACCTGGGAAACCACATATCTAGCGGTCGTGGTACTACCGCGCCCGCTATCAGGGATTTGAAATATTCGGCGGATTGGGCGACGGAAATCTCTGGAAGGTTTTCCGTTTTCGTTTCGGTTTGGGTTCGCCTGCGGCCGGCGCGGGAACGTGGACGACTTCCTCTTCGCGAGGAGCAAAGAATCGCATGCCTTCCTGATTGTGTTCGCCCATTAGGTGCAGGCGCAGAAAGTTCGTCGAGCCCGATTTCGTCCGCGTGCCGGCCACGATGGCAATTACTTCTTTATTCCGGACATAGCCATGCTGCTCAAGCAGGCTCTCGGCAACTTCGACAAGCGCCTCTGTCGAATTGACTTTGGGACAGCGGATCGGCGTGGTGCCCCACAAAAGGTTGAGGCGATTGATGGTGACGTCAACCGGGCTGAGCGCGAAGATGGGCGAAGACGGATGGTACTTTGAGAGCTGGCGTGCGGTGGCTCCGGACTCAGTGAATAACGCGATGCCGCGAAGATCGAGATCGTCGGCTGCATGCGCCGTCGCCTCGCAAATGGTCTCCGCGATCGAGAGATGGCTCAGCCGCTGGCGAGGCTCCTTTTCAATCTCTTCCTTGATATGGCGTTCCGCTTCCGAAACGATACGCGCCATCATCGACACCGTTTCCACGGGGTACTTTCCCACTGCCGATTCGCCAGAGAGCATGACGGCGTCGGTGCCGTCATACACCGCGTTGGCAACATCGGAGACCTCGGCTCGCGTTGGCCGTGGATTTTCGATCATGGATTCCAGCATCTGTGTCGCGGTGATGACCGGTTTGCGGTGCTCGGCGGCGCGTCGGATGATGTGCTTTTGGATGGCAGGCACCTTTTCGGGCGGCACCTCGACGCCCAGATCGCCGCGCGCCACCATGATGCCGTCAGCGGCTTGCAGAATGCTGTCAAGATGTTCGATTGCCTGGGGCTTTTCCAGTTTGGCGATGATCCAGGTGTCGCCCCCGTAGGCCGAAACGCGATTGCGCACCAGCCGCACATCTTCCGCCGTGCGCACGAACGAAACGGCGATCGCGTCCACGCCATTATTGAGAGCAAACTCGAGGTCGTGAGAATCCTTGTCGGTGAGCGAGGGAACGCGCACCGCAATGCCGGGCAGATTGATGCCTTTGTTTTCACCTAGCAACCCGCCGTTGATGATTTCGCAAGCGATGTCGGCGCCGTCCACCTCATGAACGCGCAACTCGATCAGCCCATCGGAAAGCAGAATGCGCGAGCCCTGTTCGACATTTTCCGCAAGGGTCTTGAAGGTTGTTCCTACCAGGGCCGCGGTTCCCGGCACATCGCGAGGCGTGATGGTCAGGCGATGACCGGCCTTCAGCAATACAGGCAGATGATCTTTGAGCTTGGAGGTGCGGATTTTTGGTCCCTGCAGATCGCCCAGGATGCACAGCGGCTTGTGCTCTTCGCGGCTCACCTTGCGGATCATCTGGATGAGGGCCAACTTCTCCTCGTGAGTGCCGTGGGAGAAATTCAGCGGACAACATCGATGCCCGCGCGAACCAACTCACGAAACACCGGTTCTGTGTTCGAAGCCGGGCCGAGGGTGGCAACAATTTTTGCACGGCGTTGAACAGGGGACTCGGACAGGTTCGTGTCGGAGAACAGCATCGAAAATAACTCCATTAAAAGGTGCGGTCGGGGAAAGGATTGTAATGTGTGCGGTCCGCTTTATTGTACACGGAAGGACGCGAGCGAAAACCCCATGATTGCGGAGGCGATGCGGTAAGCCACAAGATCCATAAGGTGAATCAGAAGCGCGAGGAAATGGATTTTGCAAAGCCCTCAGTGGAATCACGTTCCTGGCGTGTTCTGAACAGTACGCCGTTGAACTCTGCGCCTAGCAGCGCGCTAAAAGCAGTAATGTAAAGCCATACCAGCGTTGCAATGCCCGCGCCAAACGAGCCGTAGAACCTGGAATAATCCGCAACCCGGGTCACATACCAACCAAAGGCCAGGGTGGCCGGGAACCACGCGAGCGTGGCTGCAATAGCGCCGGGCATGCACCCTCCACCAGTGCTCTGTGCGTTTGGTGCCGAAGTGATACAACGCGCCGAGCACCGCAAAACTGGTCAGCAATGCAATCGCCCATCGCACCATGCGCCAGAAGAAAAGAACAACATGGCGCAACTCGTGTTCGCTGTTGCAATCATCAGCGATTCGATCTGCCGGCCGAACACAAGCACAAGAGTGGCCAGAGCCATTGGAAGAAGCACAATAGGTACGAGTAATAGAGCGCGCATCCGGCGTCTGCCAGAATCCCCATTCGTTTCGAGGCAAACGATAAGCGCGGCGAAATCCTTCCATCAGTGAAAGCATCGTTCCCAAGCCGGCGAAGACACTCAGGCTGCCGGCGGAAAGAAGCTGGGCCGAACGCATGGGGCGGGCCTGCAGCGAGGACTGCAACAGCGACAAAGTATCTTCCGGCAGGAAGTGCACATAAGAGCCGCGAATCTCGCCCAGAAGCGTCGTCCCCTGGGGAACAAACGCGACGAGGCTTGTGGCCACCACCATGGCCGGGAAGAGCATCAGCATTCCGGAATAGGCGGCTGCTTTGGCCGTGTTGAGCATGTCGTGCTCGAGGGCCAGCCAGATCGCCTTTCGCAATTTTGCAATGAAATACATCATGCGGGTCATCTGCAAGAGTAGAGCATTGGCATGGATTCCATCCATGCCGCTTCATTTAGCCAACCGCCAGGCCGCCATGCGAGAATCCAGTTGCATCTCGAGGCGATCACGATCCGATCACGCGTTGCGGCCGTCTGACGTTTGCGGCTGAAACGGGTTATGATGGCCGGGTTATGAAAACCGCTCTCGGTCACACCTCTTCCTTGCTCATCTCGTTCTTGTTTCTGGCCGGGCCCGGAATACTACCCACCTGTGCACAGTCGCATTCGGGCCCCAATGCCCAACTCGCCTCAAAGGAAGTGAACGCGCGTGTCGACGCTCTCGTAAAGCAGATGACACTCGACGAAAAAATCGGGCAACTGGTTTCGTATTCAGCTGGATTTGCCACTGGTCCTGCCGCCTCGAATCTGACCTATGACGATCTGGTCGCCAAGGGCCAGGTGGGGTCGATGCTGAACGTGGTGGGCGCGGAGAAGACAAATCACTATCAGCACATTGCGATGGAGAGAGCGCGGCTGCACATCCCTCTGCTCTTTGGGTTAGACGTAATCCATGGCCATCGAACCACATTTCCCATACCGCTGGCGGTCGCGGCCAGTTGGGACACCGAAGCCGCAGAAACGGTGGCGCGTACAGGCGCGACCGAAGCTCGCCAGGATGGTGTCGACTGGGTCTTCTCACCGATGGTGGATATTGCGCGGGATCCACGCTGGGGCCGCATTGTCGAGTCAAACGGGGAAGACCCCTACCTCGGGTCGGCGATGGCGCGTGCGTGGGTTAAGGGCTATCAACAAGGCGATCTCTCCAAGCCGGATTCCGTTGCTGCGTGCGTGAAGCATTTTGCTGCTTACGGCGCAGCCATCGCAGGTCGTGACTACAACGCGACCGACATGAGCGAGATCACACTGAGGCAGGTTTACTTGGAGCCGTACCGGGCGGCCGTTGATGCTGGTGTGGCGACGGTGATGAGCTCCTTCAATACCATCAACGGAATTCCCGCCACCGCCGACCCCTTTACGCTGACCCAGGTTTTGCGTAAAGAGTGGAAATTTGACGGCCTTGTTGTTTCCGATTGGGGCGCGGTGGCAGAACTGTTGAACCATGCTATCGGGGCCGACGGCCCACGGTGGCCCGCAAGGCCCTCGAAGCCGGTTTGGACATGGACATGGAGGGCAACCTCTTCGGAACTACCCTGATCGCCGCGCAGGTGCGCTCGGGCAAGATTCCTGAAGCTGTAGTGGACGAGGCAGTGAGACGCACTCTTCGCGTCAAGTTCGCGCTTGGCCTATTCGACCATCCCTATACCCAGCCGGGGCCTGCGTATGAAGCCACGCCGGAGCGGCGCGCAGTGGCGCGCAAGGTCGCGGGCGAGACCATGGTGCTGCTCAAGAACGATCCGGTCGAGGGTGTCGGAGCGTTGCTGCCGATGAAGGCCGAAGGGAAGAAAGTGGCGCTGATCGGTCCCATGGCGGACAATCCCATCGATCTGCTGGGCGCATGGTCCGGCCAGAGCAACACGAAGGACGTGATCACGCTGAAGGCGGAGCTTTCGCGGCGGCTGGGCGACCGGCTCCTCTACGCGGAGGGCTGCGGACCACTCTCAGGTGAAGATGCGAATGTGCTGAAGAGCGTCACGTTTGGCGCCGCGGCCACGGCCGAGGTACATGCGCCCGTTCCGGATGATGCGAAGACAATCGCCGAAGCGGTGGAGACGGCTAAGCAGGCCGATGTCGCCATTCTGGCGCTGGGAGAGCCCGCGAATTGGATGGAAGGCGAAGCCTCAAGCCGGGTTCATCTCGGGTTTACGGGTTCGCAGGAAAAGCTGCTGGAGGCGGTGGTGGGAACCGGCAAGCCGGTGATCCTGGTGGTGCTGGCCGGGAGGCCGCTGGTGCTGAAGTGGGCTGCAGAGCATGTACCGGCCATTGTTGAGGCGTGGAGTCCGGGCATTGAAGCAGGACCTGCCGTGGCCGACGTGCTCTTTGGCGATGTGAACCCATCGGGCAAGCTGCCGGCCAGTCTGCCTCGCGCCGTTGGCCAGGAGCCCCTTTATTATGCGCAACTTCCCACTGGGCGTCCGGCACACGGCGACCTGAGCCGGATGCCGCATAACTCCGAAGAGAAATTTCTTTCGCGGTATGTGGACGAGGAAAACTCGGCGCTGTTCCCGTTTGGCTGGGGACTGAGCTATACGCGTTTCAGCTATTCGCAGCCGACACTGAGCCGAGCCGAGGTCCCGCTAGGCGAAATATTGAACGACCACAAGCCAGTGACGGTGGTCGGCGTGGATGTGACGAACACAGGCAGCGTGGCGGGAACCGAAGTGGTACAGCTCTACACTCGCGACACCGTGGCCAGCGTGGAGCAGCCGGTGCGGGAGCTGAAAGGATTTGCGCGTATCCAGCTTGCCCCGGGCGAAACGAAGCACGTCGCATTTCCGCTGGGATTCGACGAGTTGAACTTCTACAACGTCGAGGTCAGGCGCAGCGTGGAGCCAACCACGTACGACATCTGGGTTGGCGGCAGTTCGCTGGCGACGGCTGAAACATCGTTCAAGGTCATCGAATAGGTGCCGGACCGACTTCCAAGTCACTCCCCCCACCCAGATTCTGCGAAGAAGTTGCCTGTTTTCATGATGTTAAGGAGAGTGTGCGGATGCAGAGTCCTCTGCTAAAAGGGGTTATCCGCAGATTCCTCCAGTGAAAGGGCTTAGCTCACATTGTTGGGAATCCTGCGGGAGTTCGGCCAGGACGCATGTATGGGCTTTTTCCCAAGTCCCAGGATCAGTATGCGCGTTTCGGCGAAATACTCTGCAAGTTCCAGGGGAGATTTTCTTGAGAGGAGGCGGAAGGGGCGGGCTCGACTCCTGCATCTCAACCTGTGCTAGTCTGTGCGTGTTGTGCGACCTCGACTCCATTATTCAAGGGAAAACCATGGCAAAGTTGTTGCGCATCGCTCCTGAATTTCCGGCGACTAATTTGCAGAAGGCGCTCGAGTATTACCAGGACAAGCTCGGGTTCCGGCTTGTGATGCAGACGCCCGATGGCGAGTATGCAATTGTCGAGCGGGACGATGTAGCCATCCATTTGTTCCAGCACCGCAGCGAAACAGTTTCACCGATGGGGATCCATATCTTCACGTCGGATCTCGAGGCGCTTCACGATGAGTTTCATGAGAAGGGTGCTTATCTGACTCAGGACATTCTGCGGAAACCGTGGGGGAACCGGGATTTTCGCTTGAGAGATGAATTTGGGAATGAGATCAAGTTCACGGAGCCGCTGGCGGAGGATTAGGCGTCAGGCGACTTGAGGCCGGTGCAATGCGGACGGTCTCACGCCTTGGACATCTTTCAAAGAGGCGGGAATGATCACGTTCTCGCCTTGCTCGGCCAGGAGAGCACGAAATGCCTCGGCCGAAAGCGGGCGGCCGTATAGCCAGCCTTGCCCATAAACACGCTGCGTTCCGTTGGAGAAATAGAGGGCCTGCTGGTCGGTTTCGATGCCTTCCACTACCACTTCAAGATTCAGAGACTTGGCCATGGCCATGATCTGGGGCAGAATCGCGACGGTCACCGACTCGGTGCCGATCGCGCGTGTAAAGGCCTTATCGATTTTGATGGTGTCGACGGAAAGATAGAGCAAATAGGACAAACTTGAATAGCCGGTGCCGAAGTCGTCGATATAGATGCTGTGGCCTCTGCGCCGCAGCATACGAATCGATTCCATCGCCACCTCACGATCGGCGGTTGAGCTTTCAGTTATCTCAATTGCGACGCTCTTCGGGTTGACCTTGACGCGCTCAAGGGATTCATCCAGCATGGGCAGAAACTGCGGGTCGGCTAGATCGGCCGCGGCGACGTTGACGTTAAGACGAAATGCCGGGCGGCTACGGAGCGTCTCTCCAAAATCCCGCAAGGCTCGCCGCAACACCTGCCTGGTGATCAAGCCAACGAATCCGTGCTCTTCGGCGATCTTGACGAAGACATCGGGACTGACCGGAGTTCCTTCTTCGTTGGTCCAGCGCGCCAATGCTTCCGCGCCGACAATCTGCCCACTACCCAAACTCACGATGGGCTGATAGGCCACTTCCAGTTTGTTGTTCGCTATGGCTCGGCGAAGCTGTTGCTCCATATCAAGGCTGCGGCGTCGTGCGCGCGAAAAGACTACGCCGAACAATGCGCCGGCCACGCCTCCCAGGATCATGCATGCACCGATCTGTCCAACTTCTCCATGCAGCGCGTCGGAGACAGAGGCCGAGGACGTGACGCAGTTGAGGTGAAGAGCGGAACAGCGCGTCGCATACAGAGTGTTTCCCACTCGGACAGTGCCGTCGGTGGTCAGGTCCGGTTCTTTGAATTGAGGGACTCCGTTTGCGGCTGCTCCCGATAACTGACCGGGCATATCCTTCATGTTGATCGCCAGATGCATGGGAAAAGGCCCCAAACTGGCGGGCAGGTGCGACCCAAAGACAACGTAGACGTTACCGGATTGCAGTCCATCCCGTTTCAGCGTGTCGTCGCGCAGCGGCACCAGATTGCTGTAGGCAATGGTGCCGTCCTTCTGTACCGAACCGGCCTTGAATTCTCCAATAGCCCGCAGGGGATGGCCGGCGGTGGCGGAGCATTCAATATTTCCGCTCCGGATACGGCCGGCGTCCTTGAGGTACTCCGAGCGAAAAACCAGTTCCCGGAAGTAGGAGATTTCGGCGTCTGAACAGAACGCATACGGTGATTTTTTCAGGACGCCGAGCAAGTCACGCGCTTCTTTTGAGGATGCGTCTTCCTGTACGGCAATAAGCTTTGAATATTGGTCCAGCCAGTTTTCCCCCACCTGCAACGCGAGAACGCAGCCCAGGAAATAGCCGATGGCCATTCCAACTGTCGCCATTGCGATGGTTGCCGTTCGGGCAAGCAATACACGCGGTTTCTGATCGTGCATAATTTATGTCACCGATGTTGAAACTCGGGCCCAGCCGTTGAGGAATATAGTGATCCTTCAATAGAGATAGTCCTCCGGAATCGAAGCCGACAATGCCCCGTTGTGGTAACCGCGTGACCCTTTTGGGTGCTGAATCAAGGATTTGGGCCCTTCTGCCGAAGCAGAGGGCTGTTTTCAGGACAATCTTAATCAGGCTTCAGTACGTCCAAGTGATCCGATTGACGACTCCGAAAGATGGTTGATTGCCTCTCAAATCGAGCAAAACGTCTACATCGCCCCGACAAAGTCGGGAAGCGCGAACGCGGCATTGTCCTGCAGCAACTGGGTCATCCGAGCTGCCATCCCCGTATACATTGACGCGACCCGGAATGCATTGAAACGGACGCCTTCGCTGGCCATGTTCAAGGAATACTCTGCGAGGGCCTTCAACACACAACCGCGAATCTGGATCGCATCGTTGCGCAGGTTGGCGAGCAACTCAGATTCGACCGTGCCGCTGTTTCGAGCGGCAAAGTCGGCGATCTCAAGCATGACGCCGGCATTGTGGTACATGGCCCAGAGACCCCGGGTACCCTGAATGCGCTCCCATGTCTCTTCAGGATTTGTGTTCAGGCCTTCTTTCCATAAGAAATGCTCGCTTAGGTTCTTTGCGCTCCAGTCATGCCGCAGTCTGGCGATGAGTGACTCCCAGGATTGCGTGTTCCGGCGCCACACGGCGAGGCGTGCCTTCCCCATGTAGATCGCGACGAACGAAACTGCGGCGATTTGGAGTACCGGAACCATCATCACTCGACCTTTGATCGGGAAGTGCAGCCAGCCGGCGTCCCGGTCTATCCGGATTCGCCTGAAAGTACCCGGCGTTTCCGCATATGAGTAACTTAAGGTAACCTGTCCGGCGGGTCAATAAATCTTTATGGTCAGGGAATGATCCTTTTGTGGGCAGGTCCCTAGCCCGTCTGCAAGGCCTCGTCCCTTTAGTAAATCGATGTTTGCACCTCAAGGCAGTGACTTCCCGAGTGTGCGAAATCTTACATCGACGCAGACGAGATGCCTCAGCTCACTTCGAGCATGCGGTCGAGGGCGACTTTGGCCCAATGCTTCACGCTTGCGCGGACCTGGATGCGGTTGACGACGCGGCCTTCAACGAGGTTTTCGAGGGCCCATGCAAGGTGCTGCGGGCTAATGCGGTACATAGTGGTGCAGAGGCAGCCGTGGTCGTCAAGGCTGATGATGCGCTTATTCTGGTCGGCGAAACGGCGGGCCATCCGGTTGACCAGATGAATCTCAGTGCCAACGGCGAATACTGTGCCTTCGGGAGCCTTCTCGACGTAGGAGATAAGCTGCTCCGTCGAGCCGAGAGCGTCGGCTTTCTGGCAGACCTCCCAACGGCACTCGGGGTGAACGATGACCTGGATGCCCGGATATTTGGCGCGCACCTCATCGACGTGACTGGGCAGGAAGCGCTGATGGACGGAGCAGTGGCCCTTCCAGAGCAGAACGCGGCTGGCCGCGAGGTGCTCCGCGGTCTGAGAACCCGGCAGGGCCCAAGGATCCCATACGGTCATCTCATCAAGCGGGATGCCCATGGCGTAGCCGGTATTGCGGCCGAGGTGCTGGTCGGGCAGGAAGAGGATCCGCATCTTGCGGGCGAAGGCCCAGCGGAAGGCCGCCGCCGCGTTTGAAGAAGTGCAGACCAGGCCGCCGCGCTCCCCGCAAAAGGCCTTGATGGCGGCAGCGGAGTTCATATAAGTGATCGGTATGGTGTCGTCCGTGAGGCCGAGACGCTCCAGCGCTTCCCAGCAGGCCTCGACCTGCGAGATTCGGCCATATCGGCCATGGAACAGCCGGCATTGAGGTCAGGCAGGATGACCTGCTGGCCATCGTGGCCCAGCACGTCGGCGCTCTCCGCCATAAAATGCACGCCACAGAAGACAATGTACTTAGCTTCGGTTTCGGCGGCGATTTTTGAAAGCTTGTAGCTGTCTCCGGTAAAGTCTGCGAAGCGGATCACTTCGTCGCGCTGGTAGTGGTGGCCCAGCAGGATGGTCGTGGAGCCCAGATGCGCGCGCGCCTCGGCAATGCGGGCGTCCATGGAGTGGTCGGGAAGCGCGAGGTAGTTCTCGAGACTGCAACTGGTCTCCGCCGCAGAGGACGAGACCGCTGTCATTTCGTCAAAAGCCAGATTCACTGTATTCCGCCTTCAGTCCGGCCATCCTGAAGGACGGCGGACGGGGATGTTGAAAGCCAACGTGGCTGCAGTGGACGCGCTGTCGTTGCATTAGAACGCCGGCTCTGACTGGCGTTGTAGCTCCGCCCCATCCACGGGGTTGTTGCAGCCCTTTCACGTGCAAGGTAGCCAGCTCGTGCCCCTCAACTTGGCGAGAGCCGCTGACCTTGTTTCAATTTTAACAAATGCGGTGGGCACGCTCAAATAAGCGGCGGGCGATTGGGATCATCTCGGCCGTACGAAGTCCAAGAAGGCCGAATCGTTAGCACGAATTTGGCAAGACGGGCGGCCTGCCAAACCTTGGCCGAAACTTCCCAATAGGCCACCACACGCCCCCGAATCCTCATATTTCAATCCAAATTGACTGGCATGGTAGACTAAGTCATATGACTAAGTCTCAACAGACTGTAAACGTGCACGAAGCCAAGACCCACCTGTCGCGCATTATCGCGCAGGTCCTGGCAAATGGAGAGCCCGTGACCATCGCCCGCGCCGGCAAACCGGTAGTGATCGTCTCGGCACATCCCGGTTCGCGGGCCTCGCGGCGCAAGTTGGGCATACTCCGGGGAAAGGTCCAGCTACCGGAAAACCTGGATGTTCGTGATGCCGAGATTCAGAAGATGTTTGAGGGAGATCGGCAGTGAACTATCTGCTCGACACTCACATCCTCCTTTGGATACTCGTCGATCCGGACAAGGTGCCAGAGGCGATGCGTCGCATTGTTGAAAATATGGGAAATCGCGTCTGGTTCTCGGCAGCCTCGATATGGGAAATCGCCATCAAGCACTCTTTGGCGAAAGCCGATTTTAGCGTAGAGCCAGCGACCATCTGGAAGGCTGCTCGGGAAACTGGTCTCGAGGAGCTGGCCGTCACCGCGGAACATGCGGTTGGCGTAGATGCTCTTCCTTGGCTGCACAGGGATCCATTTGACCGGCTTCTTGTGGCTCAGGCGCGCGCCGGCGGAATGAAGTTGCTCTCCATAGATCCTGAGGTCAACGCTTACTTCTTGCGCATCAGGCGCCGCCGCTGAGTTTGGACCTCCGCTGGATTTGGCCGGCTTGCGATGAACCGGTATTTAGCTCGAAACTTCCCCATCGGCCACAATCCGACCAGAACCCGCAAAACGAGCACGCCAAATCAGCGTCTCATAAGGATTCCGGCTACTACCAACGAAGCTACAGCAAGAAAAAGCAGCAGGTCATAGAGGCCAAGTACAACTCCGTTGAACAAGCCTAATTTCGATTCGAGTGTGTTGTTTTCTTCGGGGCGCATTGGGTTGTAGCGGATGGAAAAGGTGTCCGAAGCTTCTACTTCGTCCATCGAATTGAATATGCCATCGAAGCCCTTTCCGTCGACCACGTACCTGAATGCGACTGCCCAGCCGCCGGGCCCAACCCATCCAGAGCGCCAACCACCGTGGTATCGCGTGCGCACGGGAGTACATGAGATAACTTCGGCTTTAGTCTCGGACCAACCACGTTGCGTGAACAAGCCGAGCGCATCTTTCCACCATCCGCGCACTTTGGTGATGTGGTCGGCCCGCCAATCGCTAAGCCTCTCCAGGCGTGTCTTTTGAAAGGTTTCGTAGTCGATGTTTCTCTCTTTGCTCATCGATTTTGCCAATCACGGCTAAGGAAGTTGGACCAAGTCTAGCAAATACTGCACGGTTCCGGGAGGATCACCGCCTATGTTTCCCTTTGCAAACCATTCGCCTTCTCCGGCGGGGGGCAGGCTCGCAGGTGGCGTAGGGCAAAATTGAAACTTCCGGAATGGCCACAACTCGCCCAGAAGCGGGACACCTAGTGATTCCAGTCAGAATTTATGGCCGGGAGAGAACGTTGGTCTCCTCCCCGAAGGTCGATCCGTCTGATTGCGGTCGAGTCACTGTCTAAACGGAAGTTGTGCCATTTTGAATTAACTCAGCGGCAGAGTGGAACGACGCTTCACAAGGCACCATCTTCCAAGTCGGAAGAACAGAAATGCTACGACCGCTGCCCCTATCGACATTCCAATTTGGTACACGATTTTGAAGGGGTTCGTTTCATCTCCGGGAACCAAGAAGGCACCCAAGATTCCAACAGCCGACCAGAGGGCCAAAATGAAGGAGAGAACAGCGCCCGCGATGTACCTGGCGGAAGTAAAGTGGGATCGCCGCATACTTCAGCATAGTGTTTGAACTTCCAGATGTGAAGCTGTGGGACTGCCAGTCTGTGGTCACGGGCGTATCACCGCCGATGCGGAAATTTCGGTTGCACAAAAACGTCGCACGTCCTAACAATAAGTAACGGCCCTACACAATAATTCGCTCATTTTAAGGGTTTTATGTGCAAAGCCCCCTGCGGGACGCTTTGACGCTGATTCCTTCATCATTCTCACTTTTTCCGCAGCTTTTCAACCCCACACAAAGCCAGCACAATGGATGGAGACTGAACAGCAGAATCAAGGAGGGACGACGATGAATGAGTTGGAGCAGGTTCTGATAGGCGACAGCGCGGCATCGCCGCCGGCGGTCATTCTTGAAGGACTTGACGCTGCTTTGGCGCACCGGGTGCAGGAAGGCGCACCGCGAACGATCTACGAGGAGCTGTGGCACATCACGTTCTGGCAGAAGATCACCTTGGATTGGGTGGACGGAATTGAAACTGCTTACCCCATCCATGCATCGGACGGGTTTCCGACGGAGCACGAAGTGGCGCGCGAAAGCTGGGACGATTTGCGGGAGCGATTTTTTCGCGAGAACCAACAGGCGGCCGCGATCGCGCTAGACGTGAGCCGTCACGACAAGCAGGTGCGCTGCCCGTCCCGGCCGGGGATGCCCGCGCGGTCCATGACAGTGCGGGAGCAACTCGAAAGCCTGGGCGCCCATAACGCCTACCATTTTGGAAGAATCGTCCTGCTGCGCCAGCTTGCGGGGGCATGGCCGCCGCCTTCCGGAGGCTTCAGCTGGTAGTGGGCGGCTTGATGTCAGTGGCGTAAAGAGGATTATTCGTCTTTCTTCTCGTTCCGCGCTCTCACTTTGAACCAGATCGGCGTCCCTTTGAAGCCGAACGCCTCGCGTATCTGATTTTCAAGAAACCGCTCGAAGGCGAAGTGCAGCTTGATATCGCGGTCGGTGAACAGCACAAACGTCGGCGGCGCTACGGCGGCCTGGGTCATATAGAAGATGCGGATGCGCTTGGCCATGGGCACCGGGGCGCGCTGGAAGTCGATTCGTTCCAGGAAGCGGTTCATCTGGCCCGTGGTCACGCGCTTGCGCCGCTCGGCCGCCACGGATTTGACCTCGTTCAGCACGCGGCCCAGTCCAGTTCCTTCCAGCGCGGAAAGAAAGACGACCGGCGCATAGCTCAGATACTTGAGCGCCGAACGCACTTGCCGCTCGAAGATTTCGCGGTCGGCAGGAGGCTTGCCGTCGGTGCGGTTTGAGGTCACCGCGTCCCATTTATTCACGAGGATGATGACACTGCGCCCGCTCTCATGCGCGTATCCGCCGATGGTCGCATCGCTCGCGGTAACTCCCTCGGTGGCGTCGATGATCAGCAAGGCCACGTCCGCGGCTTCAAGGTGACGGCGAGCCATCACGACGCTCATCTTCTCGGCCATCAGGTGCGTCTTGCCCTTGCGCCGGATGCCTGCCGTATCCACAAAACGAAACTGGCTTCCCTCGAACTCGACCACTTCGTCGACGGCGTCGCGGGTGGTACCCGCAACGGGGGAGACGATGGCTCGTGAGGTGCCGGTCAATGCATTCAGCAAGGTGGATTTGCCCACGTTGGGGCGGCCGATGATGGCGACCGAAGTTTCGTGCTGTTCAAACTCGCCATGGGTGCGATGCAGCGCTCGATGCGGCTCATCTTCGGCGCCCGGAACCAGCGGCCCGCCTTCGGAAATCTCCTCCTCTTCGGCTTGCTCGTCTTCGGTCTCCTGGGTTTGCTCTGCGACTACTTCCGGGGCGGGAATTGCCTCCGAAATGGCATCGAGCAGCTCGCCGATGCCAAGGCCGTGCTCGGAACTGATCGGGTAAACCTCGCGAATTCCAAGTTGGCGAAAATTTTCCGCGGCCAGGGCCATGGTTTCGCCCTCGACCTTGTTCACGGCCAAAAACAGGGGCTTTCCGCCCCGAATCAGCAGCCGCACCAAGTCATAGTCGGGGCTGGCGAGTTCAGTGCGCGCGTCTACCACCAGCACCAGCGCATCGGCATCGTGCAGCGCTACCTTGGCCTGGTTGTAGATTTCGGTGGGAATCAGCGCCGGATCGTCGGGGACGATGCCGCCCGTGTCGACTAGTCGAAATTGGCGCCCGGCCCACTCGTACTCACCGTAGATGCGGTCGCGGGTGATGCCCGGCTCGTCGCCCACAATGGAGCGGCGGCTATGGGTAAGGCGATTAAAAAGAGTGGACTTGCCGACATTAGGCCGGCCCACAATGGCCACCAGGGGCAGCGTTTCCGAGCCCGTACTGGCGGGAATAACCGATCTGCGATACGTCGGCAAAATAGTCTCCAAGAGAGGCCGGGCTCGTCCACGACCTTCTACGAGTCTACCGCCCGTCGCCGCTAAAGGATGAGCATCTGGGCACAGGTTCTATTTCTCCCCTGTCCTTTTGCCTCGTAAAGCGCCTGGTCAGCAAGGTTGAGCAGAGCAGCCGCATCCATGCCGGGCTTCGCGTTGCCCACTCCAATGCCAATGCTCAACGTCATCCGGCCTTCGAAAGGAGAGACTCGATTGACAACGGCCAACGGCAGAATTGCAGCGTGGATCCGCTGCGCAACCGTGGTTGCGCCTCTCATGTCGGTCTCCGGCAACAGAAGGACGAATTCATCTCCTCCATAACGCGCCAGCAGATCGTCGGGTCGGCCAACCTGCTGATTCAATACGCGGGCAACCGTTACGAGGCACTCGTCGCCATAGGCGTGCCCATACACGTCGTTGATGCTCTTGAAGAAATCCACATCGATGATCAGCAGGGCGACTGAGGTTCGCCTCCGCATGGCGCGTCGCCATGCCTCATCGAACGCCTCATCGAAACGCCGCCGGTTTGAAATGGAGGTCAGGGGATCCAGCATCGACAGGCGCTCCAGCGCCGTATTCGCACGCTTGAGCTCGATTTCCCGATCGAATAGGAGATATTGCCCCGTTACGTAGTTCAGTTGCACGACCCCGGCGTGCAGGCACTGAATCAGGAGGAGCAGGAAGATTGCCGAGATCCCGATCACGGGATACTGAGTGGTAATCGTAGCTGCCAGAGCAAGAATGCCACCCATGATGAGAAACGGGCAAAGGCTCTCGATCAGCAACCGCCCGTGGCTGAGCCGTTTGTCCACAATTTCGGACTCCGCAGATATCGGCAGGTGCAAAGCCTGCCAGCCGGCATAGACAAAGGGAACGCTCCAGAGCAGATCAAAGACGGTGCCTCCGCGCAGATTCCGGTGGCTCGTGGCGTAGTTCATCCCGAGATAGATCGGCAGGAACATCCACACTCCCGAGACGAGCAGGCGGATGCGCAGTCGCTCTTCCTTGGTGGACCATGTCGCCAGCCTTACTACCGCCGCCACGGCAAGTACGGCGCATTCCACCCCATAAATACCTGCCATTGCGGTTGACGCATGCGTGGCCGACATGCGGTAGAGCAGTACGTAAGTGAGACCCGCAGCCAGCATGATCTGCGCGCTGTCGAGGTAAAAAATGGTTCGAATCGATTCGGTCCTGTGTGTGCTCGACACCGTAAGCAGCATGGGAAATGCGGCAATCACGTCGATGAAGTCCGCTGGATCCGCTGCAAAGTTCAGGGCGAGAGAAGATTGTCCGACCAGCGCCTCTACAGCTTGTCCGGCTGCCCAGAGCGCCATCGACGCGCTCAACAGGCGCCACGGAAGCCGCTCTCGGGCGGGAACCTTTTTCGCGCGCCACAGCCCGCACAAAGCCGCCAATAGCGGCGCGGCCGACGTAGCCAGACGCGATGCGACTTGAGGGTGAGGCAGTACGACAACCACCAGGACGTGGAAGGCTAAAAGCCCCCAGAGTAGACTGGCCAATGTATTTCGGGATGAAGTCCGAACAGGCGGACTCAATTCGCTTACCGCGACCGTCATCAGAACCATTGAGCCCGTCTGCAAGGTCTACGGCAATTCCTGAGTTACCGTGTCCTTTCGTAGCTTTGTGCAGGGTCGCCGCTCTCTGATGGTCGCGTCGACTTGATTGCGGCGGCCCCGGGATACTGTTACTCAGGAATTGCTTACGCAGCGTGTTCTCTTGCTCGGTTTTTCATGATGCCAGGGTCTGGCTGCAACCTGGATGAAATCACGCAACTCGAGTCTCTACCATCTTGACTCAGCGGCCGAGTCTCTGCCATAGCTCGAATGGGGAATAGAGACGCGTGCCGGATTTTCAGGTTCTGAGCGGAATTTGGTGCCCAATGGACCACCGCGTTCTGTAGACTACGGCAATTCCAACTGTTAGGAGATCGTGATCCATGCCCAAATACGTGATTGAGCGTGAAATTCCCGGTGTCGGCGCTTCTTCTCCCGAAACCCTCCAAGCCATCTCGCAAACATCCTGCGGCGTACTGCGCAAGATGGGATCCGAGATTCAATGGCTGCACAGCTATGTTACTGACAACAAGATTTATTGCGTCTACATCGCTCCCAACGAAGAGATGGTGCGCGAACACGCGAAACAGGGTGGGTTCCCGGCAAACAGCGTTTCGCAAGTCAGGAACATCATCGATCCAACAACAGCGGAGACCCAGCCCGCCTGATCTTGGGAGTCCTCGCATCGAGAAGTGGCGGTGGTCCGCATTCGAGAGCGACTGAATCGCCAAGATGGGCGTTGAAGGCGGATGTTTCCATCAAACTCGTCCGCCGACCGCCTGGATCAATAAAAGGACGCCTATACCTCCCAGGCCGGCATAAACATAGGTCATAAAAACCTCACCGCGCAGTCGGTGATTGACAAACCGGCCGAGAAACACGGCTGGAAGCACGACCGGCAATGAGAGCAGATAGAACCGCGACACCGCCGGAATCCAGAGTCCGTCGAGCCAATAGCCCATCATTCCCAGGATGCTGGCAGGCAGAAAGTAGGCTTGCAGGGTGGCGCGAAAGTGCTGTGCGGACCATCGTCGCATCGATCCATAAATGACGAGCGGCGGCCCGTTCATTCCGTAGGCACCGCCGAGAACGCCGGCACAAAATCCGCAGGCCAATAGCCACGCCCGGCTGTCACTCCGCAGTTCCGGCGGTGTGCGGACGATCAACGAGTAAACGGAAAACCCAATAATGATCAGAGCTAGTGCTCCTTTTACGACTCGTTGATGACTGCTTGTGAGCAGCAAGAGGCCTACCGGGATGCCAATGAGCGTGGGAAGCAGAAGCCAGCCCGTGCTTCTGAGATGAATCTTCTTCCAGTCCTGCGCGACGACGATGCCGGCGATAGTGATGGACACAAGTACCGCGAGCGGAGCGGCAACCTGAAGCGGTATGAAGAAGGCGAGTAGCGGAACCGCGACCAGGGCCTCGCCAAAACCGAATGCGGAGCGAATCAGCGTGGCGGCAAACACGATGAGCAAAACGCACACAGTAGTAAGGTCGATTGTGATCTCCGAAACGGGCAAAATTAGCGAGCAAAATTCGTTACGAACAGCATTGATTGGATCAATTCTTGTCTGCACCTGCCTTGGCTCATGACTCAACAAAGTCGATGGGGAGTTTCCTGCGAATCGAATAGAGAGAGTTCCAACCTCACGGGTCAACAGTCTCTATGATGAAGATATAGCGAGCACCCGGCCCCGATGGCATCGACTGACGCCACAATTCGCGCACTGCCAACCCTGCACGAGTTTTTCTCGCCGGGCGGCATTCTGTCGCGTTCGCCGCTGCCCTACGAATACCGCCCCGGCCAACTGGAGATGGCAAAGGCCGTGGAGCGCTCCCTTGGCGAGCGCCGCCACCTGATTGTCGAGGCGGGCACCGGCACCGGAAAGACTTTGGCGTATTTGCTTCCCGCATTGCGCACCGGCCAGCGCATTATTGTCTCCACCGGCACAAAAGCTCTCCAGGATCAGCTTTACTTTCGCGATATACCGTTTCTTGAGTCGTTGCTGGGCGAATTACGCGTCTGCTACATGAAGGGACGAGCGAATTATCTCTGCCGGCACAAGCTGGTTGCGTTGCGCAACGAGCCGATTCTCACGGGACTCGAAGAGATTGACCAATACCGGCAGATCGCCGAATGGGAACGAACGACCGAGACCGGCGACCGCTCGGAACTGGCTGAACTGCCCGAGTCAAGCGCGCTGTGGCACAAGCTCGATGCACGCTCCGATGCATGCCTGGGCTCAACCTGCCCCGACTACCGCCGCTGCTTCATCACGGAGATGCGCCGCAAGGCGCTCGAATCGGACATCATCATCGTGAACCACCACCTGTTTTTCGCCGACCTGGCCGTGAAGCAGGAGGCCGCCGGCGCGCCCGACGCGGGCATTCTGCCCGAGGCTGCCGCGGTGGTGTTCGACGAGGCGCACGAGTTGGAAGAGGTGGCGTCGAGCTACTTTGGTCTCTCGGTCAGCAACATTCGCTTTGAAGAACTGGCGCGCGACACCGATGTGCTTCTTCGCGGCAAGGAGGGCGCCGAGAAGATGCCTGTCGTCACCCAGCAACTTCGTGAGCGCGCCCGCATGTTTTTTGCCGGTCTGCCCATGACCGGCGACGGCCGCCAGCCGTTTGCCGAGCGCGAAGAGTTCCTCGAGACATCCGGCGATATGTATATGAGTGTGCGCGCCACGCTCAAGTTGATGGAAGCGGAGATGGACGGGCTGACCGGGATCGACGAGGCGCCGGGACTCAGAAAGCGCGTGGCCCGTCTTCGCTCTGAGCTTGAGTTTCTGCTCGAATCGAATTCGAGCAACATGGTGTATTGGCTTGAGCGCCGCATGGCGGGGATACCATCCGACAGGTCGGCCGCACGAAGTGTCCGATCACAGGCGCGTACTGTTTTTCTGCAGGCCACGCCGATTGACGTTTCGACGCTGCTGTCCGAACTGGTTTTCGAGACGATTCCGACCGTGGTGCTGACTTCGGCCACGCTGACGGTGCAGGGCGGCTTCGAGCACATTCGCAAACGGCTGGGACTGAACGAGGCACGCGAACTGGTGGTGCCTTCGCATTTTCGCTACGGTGAACAAGCGCTGCTCTACCTGCCGCCGGAGATGCCGGACCCGCGCGATCCTGAGTTTCCCGAGGCGGCCGCCGAGTGCATCCGGCGCGTGCTTGCGATCACCAAGGGCCGTGCCTTCTGCCTGTTTACCAGCTACGCCCAGATGCGCGACCTTCACGAACGACTGTTGCCGGTGCTCGATTATCCGATCCTGCTGCATGGCACCGCGCCGCGCAAGGCGCTGTTGGAGCAGTTCCGCACAACCCCGAACGCTGTGCTGTTTGGGACGTCGAGTTTCTGGCAAGGCGTGGACGTGCAGGGCGAGGCGCTGAGTTGCGTCATCATCGACCGCCTGCCGTTTGCCGTGCCCAACGATCCGGTGGTGCAGGCGCGCATGAAGGCTGTCGAAGAAGCCGGCGGCAAGCCATTCTTCGATTACCAGGTACCGGCGGCTGTACTCACGTTGAAGCAGGGCTTCGGCCGACTGATTCGCTCGCTTGAAGATCGTGGCGTGTTGGTCCTGCTCGATCCCCGTGTGCGCAGGCAGCGTTACGGGCAGACATTTCTCAAGAGCCTGCCGCCCTATCGCATGACCACGACGATCACGGATGTGGAAGCATTCTTTGAACCGAAGACTCAGTGAGTGGCCGCCCTGAGTAGCTCCCGTGCTCCTAATTCCAGAGGCTCAAAAAATCAGATCTAGAAAAACAGGGTCCAGTTCGCAAGGATATTGAGTGCATTTGGAACGCGCGGCGTGATTGCCGGCCCCTCAACGTAACTCAATCCGAGGCTCAGGTAGTTACCCGGTGAAGCGCGCAGCGAATAGCTGCCGGTGACAGTCGTTCCAGCTCTCCACACGGTCTTGCCCTGGGAGACGAGATTGTCGGTAAAGATCTTGCTGTAGCCGGTGCGGGATGCAACTACGGAGACAACATCGCCGGGACGCGATCGAGCCGGCGCTTCCTGGTAGAGCCGTGCTTCGTAGTAGCGGGCGTAGGCATTCATTGTGTCCGGCACCGTCATGAACGATCCACCGGCGTAGAGCCCATGGGTTGGATTCTCCGGTCCTGACTTGAGCAATTGATAATCCATCAGGGCGTACGCGCAGTAATTGCCCGTAGTCCAATCGGCCAGAGGCCTCATTCCTGTATGGCGTGGTGTTGTTGATGGAACCGGCGCGAAACCATGCCTGGTGTGCATCGGCGCTGGCTGTACGCAGGTAGCCCGCTTCGTTGATCAGGACGAGCTTGTCGCCGCGCGGAATGAATCGGAAGCCAGTGTGATTTCGAGCAACTTCGGTAGGCCCTCCGTTTGGATCAAAGCTCCTTTGCGCGGCGGTCTTGATGTAGGTATTCTTAGGCCCGCGAATCCGAACGTTGAACGAGGGCGCCGTCAGAGGGAAGTAGGACATACCAGCCTCGTAGGGCAATACGGCATAAACGCCCTGAGCGCCCGTCGCGGTCGATCCTCCTACAAAGAGACCGACAAAATTCATGTTGTTGGCGATGTATCCGGCCTTCACCTCCAGGCGATTTTCCCCGAACGCCTTGTAGAAATAGAGGGCCCACAACTGAAGCGATTTTGGACCCGCGGGGTTCCAGCTCGCCCAGTTCCACACCCCGCCCAAATAGAGCTGTGCCTGGCGTAAATGCAGTTGATGAAGATCGGCCGATATGATCGGCTGCACAAACATACTCTCGAATGCGCGCTGACCCACGTAGACCTGCTCATCTGCAGACACGGGAGTATCGAGGATGTTCTGCGTGTACTGCGGCCCCGTAATGACGCGAAAGGCAAGGCCCTTGCGAAGGAGTGCCCGGCGAAATCCCGAATCGAGGTCGATGACGCTGTCGGAAAACGGAGGCATGGCTGCATCGCCACCGAGATAATTCAGGTCCTCAATGGAACGCCCGACAGGTGTCGGGGATTCAGGGAGACCATGGGGTGCATCGTTGCTTTGTGCGTTGCTGAATATGCCGGCACACAGCAAGAGCGCCGCTGTGAGCATTGTTCTGATTCTTTGTTCGTTCCTCTTTCGCATTTCTCCCCATACTTTCAGTCGTTCTCGTTGGCACGAGGCTTTCAGTACACAAAATTGGTCTCAATGGGCTTAGATTGAAAATACACCGCCGGGGAGATTTCATCAGTGACATGGAGGGCCGGAGCGAGCGGATAGTCGCCCATCTTTGCACAACGCCAATTCAGCGAAACTGTTCCTCATAGACTACAAATGGAATGAAGCAGCATCGGGGCCCGTATGCAAATCACTGCCCAAGACGTACTCATCGTCGTTGACGTGCAGAATGATTTCTGTCCCGGCGGGCAACTGGCCGTCGCGAGCGGAGATGCTGTCGTCGTGCCGATCCATAGAATTGCGCAGCGCTTTGAGCACATCATCCTCACACAGGACTGGCACTCGGCGGGACATTCTTCCTTCGCTTCGAGCCATCCCGGCAAGCACCCCTATGAGCAAATCGAATTGAGTTATGGAACCCAAACGCTCTGGCCTGATCACTGCGTTCAAGGAAGTCAAGGTGCGGAGTTTCATCCCTCGCTTCACTTGCCGCAAGCCGAACTGATTCTGCGCAAAGGCTTCCGACGCGAGATCGATTCCTACTCCGCATTTTTTGAGAATGACCGCACCACGCCAACCGGGCTCTTCGGCTATCTCAGAGAGCGAAAGCTTACACGCGTCTTTCTTGCCGGCCTGGCCTACGACTACTGCGTCGCCTACTCGGCACTCGACGCGAAGCGCCTTAACTTGCCGACGTTTATCGTTCGCGACGCATGCCGCGCCATCAACCTGCATGGCTCCGTGGCGCTGATGGAAGTTGAATTCGCACTGGCCGGTGTCGGACTGATCGAAAGTGCGGAAGTGTTGGGCTGAAGCGCCAGGCTGTGCCTCTTTCCAATTTTGCGCAAATCGCCTATTCTGAAGACACCTAAAAAGGTGCTTTCCCCGCGAGGCAACCATGCTGGATATTACGACGGACATTCAATCCCTTACCACGTTTCGCCGTTGTTCGGGCGACTTCATGAAACAACTGAAGAAGAGCAAGCGCCCCATGGTGCTCACAGTGAAAGGAAAGGCGGCGGCCGTTGTGCAGGACGCTGAAGCCTATCAGCGCCTGCTTGATATTGCAGCGGGGGCCGATGCGGCGGAGGGAATTCGTCAAGGGCTGGAGGACGCCGATAAGGGAAAAGCCCGGCCGGCGAGGCATTTCTTTAACGAGTTCGAAAGCACGCATGGTCTATCTCGTTGAGATTACCCGGCGAGCCGAACGAGACTTCGCCAGCCTGTATGAGGATATCGGCACAGAACGCTCCCCTGCGGCCCTGAGATGGTACCGGGGCCTGAAGAAAGCAATCCTCAGTCTGGAAGAACTGCCAGCCCGTTGCCTGCCCACCCCTGAGAATCCGCGGCTGAGGCACCTGCTCTATGGCCGCAAGCCTCACGTGTACCGGGTGATCTATCGTGTCATTGAAAAGGAAAAGCGTGTCCAGGTGCTCCACATCCGGCATGGGGCGATGCGCCGGCACAAACCTTATGAAGTCAGATGAAGGGAGACGATGGCGGCCCGCGTAGAATCTTGAGCAGGACGCGCGGAAGTCGCGCAATCCGAAAGATGTATGTCGCGCAACTTTTACATTCTCGCTGCCACGCTGGGGCTTTTCGCCGTCCTCTCGATGGGCATGGCGTTGGTGCCTTCGAGCTTTCAGCCCGGACTTCCCGCGAACGCCTCATTGTGGCGCACCATCGCATTGCTGATGCTGCTGGCCGGACTCGGGTTTGCGCTTGTGGGGGTGATGAGCCACTTGTTTGAGCAGGTAGAGCGCCGCAGCGAGGAATCGCGCCAGGATGCCCGTCGCAAGGATCGGGGTCCCCGCGGATAGGTCTTCGTCCGTGGGGTGATAAGGATCGGGGTCCCCGCGGATAGGTCTTCGTCCGTGGGGTGATAAGGATCGGGGTCCCCGCGGATAGGTTTTCTTCCGTGGGGTGACAAGCGCCGGGGCGGTGTCGACTAGCGCGGCTCGCGCCCCCGACAGGCCCTAGAATGGAAGAGGGCTCCTCCCCAGACAGGACCGGGCAAACGCCGATGTATGAAGTCACCGTGGAGGCCGGGTTCTCTTCCGGGCATTACCTCCGCAACTACCAGGGCAAATGCGAGAATCCGCATGGGCACAATTACAAGGTCCGCGTCACCCTTTGCGGCGGCGAACTGGACAAGCCGGCCTGTTGTTGGATTTCAAGCTGCTCAAGCAAGTGCTGCGCCCGGTGATCGATCGCATCGACCACCAGATGCTGAACGACCTTGAACCGTTCACGGTTGAACCCATCGGCCGAAAACATCGCGCGGTATTTCTACGACCAAACCAACCACCAGCTCAACGGAATGACGCGGGGCGTGTGCGGGTGAAAGACTGCACCATCTGGGAGACGGACACCACGACGGCTACCTACTACGAGTAGCGCACACTCGCAGGGCAAAGAGATTTCAATTCATCTGGCTTGACTTGGACTGGAGATACTTGTCGAAAGGTATCTCGAAATAGAAAAGCTCGTGGCCGTCGGCGTCGCGAAGTTCATGCAGATGCAGCTTGGCGCCTTTGAGCGGATGGTCGAGTTGCGACACGTCATAAAACAGGAAGCCCGCCTGGGTGCTGTGCGGCTCAACGACCAGTGCCTGGTATTCAAACTGGTTGAAATCGGCCTCGATATCCTTGTTGCTGGCCTTGGGCTTCAAGTGAATGCTGGGGAATCGGGCCAGGCATTGGAAGCTTGCCGCCCGCGCGCTCCTTGAGAGTCATCAATCGCTCCACATCCTCAGGTTCGGCGGCCTGGATGCGGTCGCCTGCCGCGGTCTGGAAGAGAATGCGCGCGTCGCGCAGGGAAACGGGCCGGTCGCTGAGATTGGTCACCACCAGCCGCACCGGCATCACGCCGTGGCTGAGGTAATCGACACGAAAGATGGATTCCTTCTCTTTTGTGTCGTAGGGTTCGGCGGCAATCGCCACCTTTTCCTTGTCGTGCGTTTCGACCGCGGCAAACGACGTCGCGGGCTGCACGGGTGGCGGTTTGTGGTCGCTGGCCACCGCCGGCAATGCCAGCCAGACCGCCAGCAGCGGGATCGCCCTGAGTATCGTCATCGTGGACGACTGTATCATTTGAGGGTTAGACCGGGGGAGAGCGGAATTCCGTCACGCATGATTCTTTTTTTCTATAACCTGGCGCTGCTCACGGCTCTCGCGGCCGGCTCCCCGTGGTGGCTGTGGCGGATGGCGACGACCGAGAAATACCGCGAGGGCCTGTCGCAGCGTCTGGGCAAGGTCCCAGCGTGGTTAAAGAGCAAGGCCAGTCAGCGGCAGATCATCTGGCTTCATGCCGTGTCTGTGGGCGAAGTTCTGGCGGTGGGTCGGCTGATCGGCGAGTTGGACCGTAGGTTTCCGGGCCACGAGCTGTTGGTTTCCACCACAACCCGGACAGGGCAGGCTCTTGCTCGCAAGCGCTTTGGTGAGTACAGGGTCTTCTATTGCCCTCTGGACCTGCCATGGGCGGTGCATGCCTATCTGAACGCATTGCGGCCCAGGTTGCTGATTCTGGCCGAGACCGAGTTCTGGCCTAATCTGCTGAACGGCTGCTTTCGCCGGCAGATCCCGGTCGCCGTGGTCAACGCGCGCATCTCCGACCGCTCCTGGCCACGCTATCGCATGCTGCGTCGGCTATGGAATCCGATCCTTGCGCAAGTCAGTCGAGCGCTGGCGCAGAGCGAGACCGATGCGAAGCGGCTGCGGGAGATTGGCTGCCTCCCCGAAAGGGTCACGGTGAGCGGCAATTTGAAATTCGATGTGCGCGCTGCACAGGAGGCCGAGGCAACAAACCTGCTAAAGACCTACGCGGAGGGTCTCCGCTTCATCGTGGCCGGCAGCACGCTGGAAGGCGAGGAGGCTGCGCTGCTGCAAGCGTGGCCGAAACTGCTCAAAAGCGATCCGCAACTGGCGATGGTGCTGGCTCCGCGGCATCCGGAACGCTTTGGCGCGGTGGCCGCCTTGCTCGATAAATCCGGGTATCCGTGGGTGCGGCGATCGGACTGGAAGGTGGGGGCCGCGCTCAAAATGATCAACCCCGGAGAGATTGTGCTCCTCGACACGATTGGCGAACTGGCGTCAGTGTATTCGCTGGCTGCCGTGGCGTTTGTCGGCGGCAGTCTCTTTCCGACAGGCGGGCATAATCCGCTGGAGCCGGCGCAGTTTGGATTGCCAATCGTGATGGGTCCGCACTACGTCAACTTCCGAGCCATCGCAGAGGACTTGCGCGCACACGACGGCATCCGCATCGCCTCGAAGGAGGATCTCGCAGGGGCGCTGGGAGACCTGCTGCGCAATCCCGCCGCTGCCGCGGCCATGGGCGCCCGCGCAAAGCGCGTTTTCGAAGAGCAGGCGGGGGCAACGGAGCGAACGGTGCACGCGCTCGGAGTCCTGCTTGGCGAAGAGAACGGCGCGACATGAGACGACCGTGGCTGGCTCCGCTTAACCCGCTCTACGCGGCAGGAGTAGCCCTTCGAAACGCGGGGATTGCCCATGGCTGGCGGCCTGTGCAGCGGTTGCGCCGGCCCGTCATCAGCATCGGCAATCTCTCCACCGGCGGCGCGGGCAAAACGCCGCTCACCATCGCCCTGGCTTTGCTGCTCAAGAGAGCGGGGTTCCAGGTCGATGTATTGTCGCGCGGGTACGGGCGAGAGAGCCGCGCGCCCGCCAGAGTTCGCCCGGATGGCACAGCAATCGAGTTCGGCGATGAACCGCTCTTGATTGCGCGGGAGACGGGCGTGCCGGTCTACGTGGCGGGGCAACGCTACCAGGCCGGGTTGCTGGCCGAGGCTGAGGCGAATGGGGCAAATGCCCCCGGACAGGGCAATTCAGGGCAGCAAATTATCGATCGAAGTCGAAGCCCTTCTGTTCATATTCTGGATGACGGGTTTCAACATCGCCAACTTCACAGCGATGTGGACATTCTACTGATGAATCGCGCGGATTGGCATGACTGCCTGCTGCCTGCGGGCAACCTGCGCGAGCCCTTGCGCGCGATCAAACGAGCCAGCGTGCTTGCAATTCCAATTGACGAGCCAGAACGGGAGGCCGAACTGAGGGAATGGGGCTGGAAAGGGCCAGTCTGGCGCATACGGCGGCGGATGGAGGTTCCGACGGTTGACGGTCCAGTGGTTGCCTTCTGCGGTATCGCCCGTCCGGAGCAGTTCCTTGCCGGGCTTGAACCTGCCGGTTTGCGCGTGGCCGCCAGGATTGTCTTCCCGGACCATCACAAATACTCGGCGCGTGACCTCTGGCGTCTACAGGCAGCGGCCCAAACCTCCGGAGCCGCTGCGCTGATCACTACCCAAAAGGATCAAGTCCGGTTGGGCAGCCTGCCTGAAAACTCTCCAATCAAGGTGCCTCTTCTGACAGCACGGCTGCGAGCTGAAATTGAGGATGAAGATGCCATTCTCCACTATCTAACTCGCCGAATCCGGGACGCGAACCAGCACCTGTCGCTGTGAGAAAATCAGAGTTTGCAAGTCCAATCCAAGTTTCGCTTGCTCATTGTGCGGTTGAGCGCCATGGGCGACATTCTGCACGCCCTGCCGGCGGTGACGGCGCTGCGCATGGCGCATCCGGAGTGGGTGATTGACTGGGTGGTGGAGCCTCGATGGCAGGTGCTGCTGTCTGCTCCGGGAAGCGCCGGCCGCGACACAGGATCTTCGGCATCATTGCAGCCGCTGGTGGATGGGCTCCATTTCGCGCCGACCAAGGATTGGCGGCGTCAGCCTTTGGCGGGGGAAACTTTCAGCGGGATCAGGAGCTTGCGGCAAGCGTTGCGGGCCAGTGAGTACGACACGGTGCTTGACCTGCAAGGCGCGATACGCTCGGCCATTGTGGGTCATCTCACGGGTTGCCGGCGAGTGATCGGCGAGGCCGCGCCGCGCGAACGCGCCGCGCGCTGGCTGTTTACAGAGCGGGTCGTCACCCACGGGGCGCATGTTATTGAGCAAGACGTCGAACTGGCTTCGGCCGTGGCGGGAGATGATCTTAAACCCGTGCAACCTTGGCTGCCCGTAGACCCTGCAGCTGAGGCCTGGGCTGACGAACTGCTTGCACCCTATGCCCGATGTCCCAGGGTGCTGATCAATCCTGGCGCGGGCTGGGGCGCTAAACGCTGGCCTGTCGAGCGCTACGCTGCAGTGGCGCAGGGACTCGTCGACCGGGGTTACCAGGTGCTGATCAACTCTGGTCCGGGCGAAGAGCCTCTCGCGGAGGTCATCGTGAAGCAGACTGGAGGAGCGGCCGTCGCCATTGCCGGTCATCTCGGCCACTTGATTGCGCTCACGCGGCGCATTGCGCTTGCTATCGCCGGCGATACCGGCCCGCTGCATCTGGCCTGTGCCCTGGGGCGGCCGGTGGTGGGCATCTATGGGCCCACCGATCCGAGCCGCAACGGGCCATTCGGCACCCGCTTCAAGGTTCTCCGCAGCCACGAGAGCCGCCAGGATCACACCCGTTATGAAGCGCCGGAGGCCGGACTTCTAACTATCCAGCCAGATGAGGTGCTGCGAGCAGCGGACGAATTGTTGGCCGGGGAGGCCGTTCAATGACCGACACTTCTAACCCCGGCACCGCCAACCCGATCCAACTGGATTGGATCGCCCGCTGGCAGAGAGTGGCTCGGCGCATCCGCGTGCCGTTGGGATTCCTTGTCGCCCTCCTTTATCTTTTCGAATTGTGGCGGCGCGCTCCACAACCCGCAGCCGTAGCGTGGAGCCTGGCGCTGGTGTTGCCGGGGCTTTGGCTGCGCGGCTACGCTGCCGGTTATGTGAAAAAGAACCGCGAACTGACTCAAACCGGTCCTTATGCGTTCACGCGGAATCCTCTCTACCTGGGATCGATGCTGATGGCAGCCGGCTTTGCCGTGGCTCTGCTGAGTTGGCCCGTGGCGTTGGTACTGGCGGCTGGCTTTCTGGTTATCTATGTTCCCGTCATCGCATCGGAGGAACGCTTTCTACGGGCCACTTTTGCTGAATTTGAGGCGTATTCCCGTCGTGTACCGCGCCTGATTCCGCGGCTCATTGCCGCGAAGGCCATGGCGGACCCTGGGAGCTTCTCGTTTGCCCTGTACAGGAGGCACCGCGAGTACAATGCAGCTATAGGGGCTGCACTACTCTACCTCAGCCTGCTCTTCCTTCGGCCGGCTTTGGGCATGCTTGTGCATGGTCCTCGATGAGTAACCACCCCAACCATGGGGAGTTGTCGTCAGGACCTCGGGTGAGCGAAGATCGCGCGCCAAAGCCATGACTCAAAAGGAGCCACGCCACACGGTGAAGACGCGCGCGACGGTAAAGACGATCTTTTGCGCACTTATTCTTGCCGCCGCAGCGCACGGGCAGCAAATTCCTCCGCTTGCGCCACCGCGGGCCGGGTTCGGCTTTCCCCAAAAGCAAACACTGACCTATTCGGTGGATTGGCGCGTTTTCCCTGCGGGAACCGCCGTCATACATTTCGAGACGGTGGGAGACCGCGAGCGGATCTCCGCCACCGCAGCCACCATTGGCGCCATTAACCTGCTTTTTCACGTAGACGACCATTTTCAATCGACCATCGATCGCGCCAAAGGCTGCACCTACGATTTTGAGAAACAGACCGTGGAGGGTCGCCGCCAGGTAAACGCGACGCTCAAGATGGATTACGGCCAAAACAAATCCATCCTTGACGAAAAGAACCTGGTGACCGGAAAGAGCAAACACGTCGAGTCGCCTGTTCCCGGGTGCATGACCGATCTGCTAACCGGAGTTTTCTACACTGCGTCACAGCCCCTTGAGGTAGGGCATAACCTCGAGGTTCCCCTGGTGGACGCCATGCACAATGTGCCGGTGACCATGAAGGTCGAAGGCAGGGAAGAGATCAAGACCACTCTGGGCACCTTCAAAACCATCCGCGTGCAGCCAACTGCCGCCGCCGGCGTGGTGAAGAACCGCGGCAACATCTGGATCTGGTACACCGACGATGAGCGGCATCTGCCGGTGCAGATGCGGGCGCGGCTCTTCTGGGGCACCATTACCTTCCGACTGACCGCCAACGAAAGCAAGTAGCAGAGCAGTGGTCAGTGGCAAGGGATCAGTGGTCAGTGATCGATTGCCAGGCAGCCCCTGCAGCTTTCAACTGTTCCGGGCAGTTTCTCGCGGGGGATTCAGAAAAATCCACTGTACTTGAGGGATTACAGGTTGACTACCGGCTGCTGACCCCTCATCCCTGAACACTGATCCCTGTCACTGCATCCGGTAGCGTTCGCGCATGAGGCGCTGCAAACGCGGCCAATAGATGAGGTTAAAGGCCAGTTCCTTTTCCGGAAACATGGCCAGCGCCACGCGGCGGGTATCGGCGACCATCTCCGAAGCTTCTTCCACTGAAAGGTTGGAGTCCTGAATGATGACCTGCATCACCATGTTCACCACCATTTGCAGGCGGCGAATCTTGCGGCTTTCTTCTTGCAGTTCTTCGGGCGATTGCGCGGGTTCGGGGGACTCGGCAGGATAATTGGGGCTTGTGTGGCAAGCTTCGGGCTGGGGCTCCCACGAGCGATCCGATGAACCCATGCGGCGATTCCTCCTGAAGACGGGCGGAATGGCTTGCTTTGTTGGCATGGTAGCACTTGTCCGGGAAGGATTCCACGCTTCGGTTATGCTTCCTCTGCGGGAAAGCCGGGCGATCCGTAGAATAGGAAGAGATGGCTTTTACCGAACAATATGATGTGGTGGTCGTGGGTGCGGGACACGCCGGATGCGAAGCAGGCATGGCGGCGGCGCGCATGGGTCTGAAGACCGCCCTGATCACCATGAACATGGACCTGATCGCGCAGATGAGCTGCAATCCTGCCGTGGGCGGCGTGGCCAAAGGGCACCTGGTTCGTGAAGTGGACGCGCTGGGCGGCATCATGGGCGAAGTTGCTGATGCGGTCGGGATTCAGTTCCGCCTGCTTAACACTTCACGGGGCCCGGCGGTGTGGAGTCCGCGCGCGCAGTGCGACAAGCAGCTCTATCGCGTGAAGATGCGCGAGGTGCTCGAAGGCCAGCCGGGCCTGCACATTCGCCAGGCCGAGGTGGTGGACCTGGTGATCGAGGAAGCAGGGAATAGGGAACTGGGAATAGAAAACGCGGGTGCCCCAGGTCTCGATTTTGAGACCTGGGATAGAAACTCTCCCGAAGGCATTGCCGAGCTTCCTCGTCCAACGCGCCCAAGGCGCCGCGTCCTCGGCCTCAAGCTGCGCGACGGCCGCCAACTGCTCGCCGGCGCCACCATCATCACTACGGGTACGTTTTTGAATGGCCTGATTCATTGCGGGGAGGAGCGCTATCCCGCCGGGCGCAGCGGCGAACCGGCCTCTGTGCTGCTCGGCGAAGCCCTCCGGGCCTTGGGGCTTCGGACGTGCCGTTTGAAGACAGGGACACCGCCACGCCTCGACGGCCGGACCATACGGTGGGAGGCATTCGAAGAGCAGCCCGGCGATGCGGACCCCACGCCTTTCAGCTTCAGGACAAAGAAGATCGTGCAGCCCCAGGTAAGCTGCCACATCGCCTTCACCACGCCGGAGACGCTGCGTATCATTCGCGAGAATGTGCATCGTTCGGCCATGTACTCGGGTCGGATCGAAGGCATCGGGCCGCGTTATTGCCCGTCGATCGAAGACAAGATTGTCAAGTTTCCCGACAAGACGCAGCACCAGTTTTTTCTGGAGCCGGAGGGGCTGAATACACACGAGGTCTACGTCAATGGCATGTCCACTTCGCTGCCCATGGAAGTGCAGTGGCAGATCGTGCACTCGATCCCCGGGCTCGATGAAGCGGAGATGCTGCGACCCGGCTACGCCATCGAATACGACAGCGTGGACGCCACTGAGCTGGACCGTACGCTGCGCGTCAAGAGCATGGAAGGCCTTTACCTCGCGGGTCAGATTAATGGGACCAGCGGATACGAGGAGGCCGCCTGCCAGGGCATCATGGCCGGCATCAACGCGGCTTTGTGGCTCAAAGGCGAGCCGCCTTTCACCATGGACCGCACCGAAGGCTACACCGGGATCCTGATCGACGACCTGATCTCCAAGGGAACCAATGAGCCCTACCGGATGTTCACCTCGCGTGCCGAGTTTCGGTTGCACCTGCGCATCGACAACGCCGACCGGCGCCTGACTCCGCATGGCCGCAGGCTGGGATTGATCGGCGATGAGGCCTGGGCCGAGTACGAACAAAAGCAAACGCGCATGATTGCGCTCGATCGCTTACTGAACGCACGGAAAGTGGCTGGAGAGCGGCTTTCCGGTGCGGGTCTGGATGCCCTGACGGCCACTGCAGGGCTGACCTGGGCGCAATTGCTCAAGCGGCCCGAGGTTGGCATTGAGCCGGTGTTGGGCGCAATGCGCGAAGACCTGGCCCAGGTGCCTGAGCTGGCGGAGTTAGCTGTGGCGGTGGCCAGTGGATCTCCCACTGCCCTCCACAATCCGCAACGAAGTTCGCGCCGTCGAGACTGAAATCAAGTTCGCCGGCTACCTCGAACAGCAGAAAAAGTCGATCGAGAAGCTCAAGGCCGCCGAAGCTGTCGCCATCCCCGAGTGGATGGAGTACCGCACCATCAGCGGGCTTTCCCGAGAGATGCTCGAAACGCTGGAGAGGGTGCGTCCTTCCACCATCGGCCAGGCCAGCCGCATCCCCGGAGTCACGCCGGCCGCGCTCAGCCTTGTGCATGTCTCCATCCGGCTGCAGGCCACGCGGCGCGCCGGTTAAGGGGAAACAGTCTTCATGGAGATTCCGCCGCTATCGCAGTTCTCCTATTATCTGTAGAAGAAAATCCGAGCGCCTGCGTGGCTTTGTCCTTAAGAAAATCGAGCGTGCACTAATCCTTTTTGTCGCTCTTTGTGAAGAGCGGGATATGGAACGGCAACTCGGAGGTCTGCTTCTTGTGCTTGGTATTGGAGTCTTCGCGGAGCGATGTGCGCTGCGAATTGATGCAGTGCCATCCGCCATGCGCGCGCTCAAAGACGTGCGTAAACACGCCTTTCTCGTCCACCTGCGCTGATCCGGCCTTGTGGTGCAATATGTAGGTGCCGTTGGCGACGGCGATGTCGCCCAGCATGCGCACCGTGATGACCTTTTGTTCAAGATGCATGGTCTTGTCGTCGCCGGAGATCAGATCGGCGACCTGCTGGTTGCGGGTGCTGATGTCTCCCGAGGCGGAGACATCCATAAACAACGGCGCCAGCACAAGCTCAAGGCCGTACTGGTCGCGCATGTTCACTGAGCTCGCCCAGGCATCCTCGATCTTCTGAAACTCGACAATCTCGGGGGACGAGGTTGTGGTGATAGCCGCTTGAGGAGGCGTCGCAGCCGGCTCCGTGGTTTGGGCATTCGCAGCAAAGGAGAAAAGCAAAACAGAAAGACATACCGCATTACGAATCATACGAACCATGAACTCCCACACTCGATGATATCTCTTGGACTTCGGAGATCGGCATTGCGGGAGCGGCAAAAATGGGGGAGGGTGGAAGTCAGACCAGCATTTCGAGCAGTTCCGGGTGGTGGACGGTGACCAGGGAGTCCTCGATGGAAATCCACCCGTCTTTGCGAAATTGGCCCAAAGTGCGGGTCACTGTTTCGCGCGTGGTGCAGGCCATTGAGGCCATTTCTTCGTGAGTCAGCAGCAGCGGAAAACGGAAGCCGCCGCCTTCCAGATGGTCGCCGATCTGGTGTGCCAGTTCAAGCAGGAGACGCCCCAGTCTTGCCGCCACCGTTTCCGCGAGAGCGATACGGCAGGCATCTTGCAGAGCGAAGCGGTATTCCTGGCAAATGCATTGCACGGCGCGCATCTGGGCTTCCTTGTGACTGCGCAGGAAGGTATGAAACCTATCGCGTTCTACCGGCCGAAGCTGCGCCGGTGTCAGGGACTCGGCCGAGACTTCGTAGACGCCGTGCGAAAGAACAGCGTAGAGGCCGAGCATCGAGCCGGGACCCGCGACACGGACGATCATTTGACGATCTTTGGCACGGCCCGCAGTCAGCTTGAGATACCCGCTGCATATCAGGTAGAGACAGCGGGCCTCTTCACCCTGGTTGAAGAGGGAAGCCTGAGATGGCAGCGAAATGGTGCTGGTGGCCAATTCAAGGTCGGCGAGCACGGCGCTGCCCAGCGAGCAGAACCACCCGGGACGTCGATTGGCACAAGCTGCGCACCCCACCGGCGCCTGACGCGCCATGTGTCTTTGCCGTCTCTGCACTCCCACCGCTATCGCACTGTCTGCCATGATGTTGCCCCGTCTTTGCCGATGTAGGGCCTTGGACCTGCTTCGGAGCTCCTCTTGTGCGGGAGCGCGTCTGAAGTGATTCACTGCGGTCCCCGGAATGGAGACCTTCGCTTCTTCGAAGTCTCCTGCAAATAGTTCTTGCTGGATGTGATGAGCCTCACGTCTGTTGATTATTTCCTGTTGTGATTCTTGGCTGAATTGATTCTCGAAATCGCGCAATTATCTCCATGACACATCAGGCGCGGGTTCGCGCCGACGACCCCAATGCAGGTGCATCGGGAAACCGGACTCACGTCTCGCTGAAGGACACTCGGCTTCCTTAATCGTGAAACTGTTCAGTTTTGAACAGCGCTCAAGTGATCTTGACTGTTTTGCTCTATAGAGGAGTGCGCCCTATTTTTGCGATTTCCCAGGTAAAGAAAGCTTCAAGTAAGAGCTGCGAAACATTCAGTGACTCAACGAAAGATGAGTCTTTATGAGAGTGAGAGCAGAAATCGAAATCTGCAGACTCACTCCGTGTGACGAACATCACCGAGTACCAAACCTAAAAGCACGTAGCATTTTGGACGTGAGGTGATGCCCCGCACAAAAGAGCATCCTCATACCGGAAAGGCCGACGAACCGGCCAGTGTCTGCTCCTTTCAATCGAGTTGACGCACAAGGCTGCACGCGGGTCCGACTGAATCACAAAGCTGTGCTGAAAGCTCAAGAGGTGTTTCTTGATGCATAGAGATGGGCCATTAAGACGATTGGCGAGCATTGCGGCTCCCGGGAAGTGTACGGAACTGCGAGTGAGTCTGATGCTGCTGCTGGGCTCGACATTGTTGTATGCCACGGCAATGGCTGCTCCTGCGAAGAACGACAAGGCGCCCGCCGCTCAGGCGGCAAAAGCCGCTCCGGGCGACTTCGTCGGCGCAGATGCCTGCGCAACCTGCCACCAGGAAGTTGCGAAAGGCTTCGCTAACAATCCGCATGCCAGGCTTGCTGAAATGCATGGCGGTTCCGGCGTGACCTGCGAAGGCTGTCATGGTGGCGGTAAGGCGCACGTTGAGGGCGGCGGCGACATAGCCAAGATATTCAATCCTGCCAAAGCGACTGCAAAGCAAGTGGATGAGAAGTGTCTCGGCTGCCATCAGGGCAAGCACGCGAATTTTGAGCGCTCGGCCCATGGGGAAGGCAACGTGAGTTGTCTCGGTTGTCACAGCGTTCACGCCAGCACAACTCCCGAGCATTTGCTAAAAGCCGAGGAGCCGCAACTCTGTTTCCAGTGCCACACTGACGTGAAGCCGCAGTTCTCCATGCCATTCCATCACAAAGTGGAAGAGGGACTGGTAAAGTGCTCCGATTGTCATGACCCGCATGGCACGTTTGGCGAGAAGGGCCTGCGATCTTCGACGCAGCAGGATGCGGTTTGCACCAAGTGCCACACTGAGACGGCCGGACCGTTTGTCTATGAGCACGCGGTAGTCAAGACCGAAGGGTGCACCGCATGCCACACCCCGCACGGCGGACCGAATCCACGGCTGTTGAACCGCGCCAACGTGAACACGATCTGCCTGCAGTGCCACTCGCCGTCGCCGAACTTTACGACGGGTTCGCCGCTGGGGCCGGCTCACAACCAGGCGACGCAGTATCAATCGTGCACGATCTGTCACACCAGCATTCACGGTTCCAATGTGAGTGCAGTGTTTTTCAATTCCAACTAGTAAGGGGCGAGCGATGACAAATCAGACAGTATCTTCGAGATGTCTGGGTGGGTCGCGGGCCGGGGCCAGTATTTCCCGGTTGTGCACCCTTACCCTGGTAGCGGCGTTGGCATCCGGCACAGCCATGCTTGGCTATGCCCAGACCACGCCCGATGCGGCCAAACCCGCAAAACAAGTCACGGAGAAGAAACCTGCTGCAGCGCCTGCGCCAAAGGTCATCGGCGGCTACGAGATTCACCAGGCGATTGAGTTGGGCGGCCGCATCACAGCCAACAAGAGCGGCAGCGATCCCATGTGGGCCACCATGGTGAATCAGGGCACAGGAATGCGCGTTCTGAGTCACTCTCTTGAGATGCATTCACTCGATCCTTCCAAAACGCCGTTCTTCAATACCTTGACCAGTTCCAGTTTCGGATACGGCGGCGATCCGAATGACGTCTCTTACCTGAACCTTTCCAAGGGTCGGATCTACGACTTCGCGGGCAGTTTCCGGCGGGACCGCAATTACTTCGACTACAACCTGCTGGCCAACTCGTTGTTGTCGAATGCAACTGCGGCGACGCCGGCACTTGTTCCTGAGCCGGATTCGTTGCACCTGTTCAACACGGTGCGGCGCAATACCGACACGTTGCTGACGGTCCTGCCTCTGTCTCGGATCAGCTTTCGCGCCGGGTTCAATCACGGCACCCATGAAGGGCCTACGTTCTCGACGCTCCATGGCGGCGGTGATGTGCAGTTGTCACAGTGGTTTCGCAATGCACTCGACACCTACACCGGTGGGGTCGACGTAAAGCTGGCGAAGCGCACGACCCTCAGCTATGACCAGTTCTATGCCTTCTACAAGGGAGACACGACCTTTCAGCTGGCCCCTACGCCTTTCAAGCTTTCCGATGGAACGCCCGTGTCGCTGGGTGTCGACGTCCTGACGGGGCCAACGGTCACATGCGGCGCGGGCGCGAACAAGACGGAAAACGTCGTGAACGGTATTGCCAATCCGTTCTGCAGTGGAACGGTCACCGAGAACGAAGTCGCGCCTACGCGTACCTCGTTTCCGACGGAGCAATTGCGCTTCGCATCGCGCTACTGGGATGCGATTTCGATGAACGGGCGCGTGACCTATAGCGGCGCCACAGCTAACGTAAACAGCTTCAACGAGACGTTTCTCGGCGATGGACGCGCTTCAAGCCCGCCGTTTCCTTCCGGATCGGTCCTGCGGGAAGAGATCGAAATGGGCGCCGGCCCTAATGGGCAGTTTGCCCATAACAAGCGCATCAATGTGAATGCTGACTATGGCATCGAGGCTGAGCTGAGTAAGTATGTCTCCGTCACGGATGCATTCACGTTCTGGGACTTCCGGATTCCAAGCCTAAGTAACTACTCTGAGACGGAGATCGGCGGCCCAAGCGCCACGACGTCGATGCTCACTCCGCTTACAGCCAGCAATCAGCTCACGTTCACGACGCCGGGTACGTTTTCTGATTTCCTGGGTCAGAAAAACACAGGCAATACGGTGATGGGTATCGTGACGGTTACACCCGAGGTAAAGATATCGGGAGGCTGGCGCTTCAATGACCGGACAATCGCGTTCAATGGAGACCCCACCTTCGATTGGCACCAGAACTGGCTCCTCCTGGGTGGAGTTGTGCAACCGTCGCACGCCTTCCGTCTCAACGTGAACTACGACATCATGCACTCGAAGAGTGCCAACGCGTCCACAACCAGCAACACATATACCCGCGAGGCGCCGGACCAGATCAATCATCTGCGCCTGCGCATGACGGTGATCCCGGCCAAATGGATCAACTTTGCTGTCACAGGGAACGACTACTCGGCCAAGAATGACGACCCGCTAGTGAATCATCTGGAGCACAACCACGACTTCAGCTTTGCCGCGCAGATCATTCCCACCCAGACGTTAAGCCTGGACTTCAACTACGCCCACGACGACGTCTTTTCAACCACGGACCTGTGCTATGTCTACACCGCCACGGCAACCGCGCCGCTGCCGCCTGGAGCGACCAATGCCGGAACCTGCGTACCGAGCGCGAGCAATCCGGGTGCAACCAGCAATTTATATCTCGGCAGCGGCTACTACGACGCGCCCGAAGCGTACTTCTCCGGAGCGCTGAGCTATACGCCGGCCAAGTATTTCCGATTCAACGGCGGCGCATCGCTCAACAGCCAGAGCGGGCAGGCTGAGCAATTGAATCCACTGATGGTTCCGGGAGCGTTGCATTCGAAGATTGTGACGCCATTTACCGATTTGCTGGTCAACATTGCGCCGCAGTGGGCATGGCATGGCAACTGGATTCACCATTCATATACCGAGGCCGGTGGGCCTGGACCCGCGCCTCGCAACTTCCACGGTGACGTAATCACTCTGGGCGTGCAGTACGCATTTTAACCACTGGGATGGGCGGCAAGAACCTTTGCTTATCCACCCTTCACTGATTCGCATTTTTAACAGCTTTATGTCGTAGATTTCTTCAGTCCGGTGCAATAGGGAACGGCGCGGCTCATGTTGAAGAGGCGTCTTTTTCGACAGCGATTTTCCCCACGTACGGGACGGGGAGCTCTCGAAGGAGTAGGAATATGACCAAGACGATTCGAACGATTGTGACGTTGGCGGCGATTCTGTCGCTTGCCGGCGCCGTGGGCTTTGCCCAGTCTTCCGGCGAAGCGCTCTACAAGTCCAAGTGCCTGATGTGCCACGGCGCAGCGGGCCTGGCTGACTCAGGAGCGGGTAAAGCGATGAAGGTAAAGCCGATCACCGACCCCGAAGTGAGCAAAATGAGCGAAGCGCAGATGATCGCTGCCGTTCATGATGGCATGGGTAAGATGCAGCCGTACAAAGATAAGCTGACCGACGCCCAGATCAAGGACGCGGTTACTTACTTCCGTACGTTTTCGAAGTAAGAAGTTGAAACGCCGGCGCAGTCTCCTTGATTGAAGGAGCTGCGCCGGGTTTGATAGTGACTTGTACCATCCGAAGAGAACTCCGGCGCCTTGCTTTTAGTGGCGGGGTTCCAACATGCAACAACCCACAAAGCAGGCGTGGTCTAGGCCGACGCACTGTGCGTGCAATACTCAAGGAGTTTCACAATGACAAAGACGATTCGATCCCTGGCGGTGCTGGCCGCTGCAGTCTGTATGGCCAGTTCCATGAGCTTCGCCCAATCTGAGGGTGCGGCAACCTACAAAGCCAAGTGCCAGATGTGCCATGGCGCCGACGGAACCCCCAGTGCGGGAATGGCCAAGATGATGGGCATCAAGGCGGCTTCCGATCCTGACATGAAGAAGTTGAGCGAGGCCGATATGATTGCCGCTGTCAAGAACGGCAAGGGGAAGATGAAGCCGATCGCCGGACTTACTGATCCGCAGGTCAAGGAAGTCGTTGTCTACTTCCGCTCGCTGAAGTAGTACGCACAATGCGGCCCGCCTTTAGAGCGGAACCTGAGTAACCGTGTCCTGTTGGAGTCCGTGCGGGTCGCCGCTCCCTGTTGGTCACGTCGACTTGAACGCAGCGGTTTCGGGATACATCTACTCTGGTTCCGCTGTACTGGCGGGCCATTCATTTCTGGGGGCAACGTGCCATTGTTTCAAAAATTTCGTGAAAACTGGGTAAGGCCGGCGCTGTTCTTCGGCAACAACCCCATCAGCCTGGCGGGCGGCGCAATCACGACCGCTTCCGGCATCACCATGATCGGCTACTGGCTGGAACAGATGTTCGTCCGGCAGGACGACAACCCCTATCTCGGGATCATCTTCTTTCTGATCCTGCCGGGAGTGTTCGTACTCGGGCTGGCGCTCATCCCGATTGGCGTTTATTTGCGCCGCAAAAAGCTGCAGAACGCCGGACAGATCCCTGCGGCGTTTCCCAAAGTCGATTTCAACGATCGCATCTTTCGCCACGGTGTCGATATCGTGCTGGTGGCTACCATTGTCAACTTCCTCGTGGTCTCCGTGGCCAGTTATCGCGGTGCGGCTTACATGGATTCCCCGCAGTTTTGCGGGCAGTCGTGTCACGTGATGCATCCGGAGTACACGGCCTACAGGATTTCCCCGCATTCGCATGTGGCCTGCGTCGACTGTCATATCGGTGCCGGCGCCAATGCGTATTTCGCCGCCAAGGTGAATGGCACAAAGCAATTGGTCGAAGTATCTTTCCATCGCTATCCCACGCCGATTCCGTCACCGGTGCGCAATCTTCGTCCGGCGCGCGTGATCTGCGAAGGATGCCACACGCCGGCAAAATTCGTTGGCGAGAAGCTGCTGGTCAAGTCCAACTTTGCCGACGATGAGCAAAACACTGAAACGCAGACAGTGGTCGTGCTGCATTTGGGCGGGCAGGATTCGCTCTCTCATCTGACGGGAATCCACGGCGTGCATCTGGGGCATATCGAGTACATCGCCACCGATCCCACGCGTACGATCATTCCCTGGGTGCAGAGGCACAATGCCGACGGCACCGAGACCGCGTATGCCGCGACCGCCTTGAAGGGTGCGGTCCCGCAGGGCGAGCGGCGGGTGATGGATTGCATCGACTGCCACAACCGCGCATCCCACACCTTCGTCACCGCGGAGGAAGCTCTTAACCGCGCCATGGCCGATGGCGCTGTGAGTCCGTCGCTGCCCTGGGTTCACAAAGAAGGATTGGCGTTGCTCAAGGCTGACTACGCCAGTCAGGATGAGGCGCGCAATAAAATTCCTGCGCAACTTGAGGCCTTCTATCGCAGTGGGCATCCCGAAGTGCTCGCCGCCAAAGGCAGACCTTGTCAGAGCCGCTGGCGACCAGCTTGTGACGCTCTACAGTCAAAACGTGTTCCCGGAAATGAAGGTAACGTGGGGAACGCATCCCAATCACATCGGGCACATGAGCTACCCGGGCTGCTTCCGTTGCCACGACGGCGATCACGCCGCCAAGAACGGCACCGCCATCACCCAGGACTGCGCGGCCTGCCACAACCTGCTGGCGGTCGATGAATCCAAGCCAAAGGTGCTCTCGGACCTGGGGCATTCAGTAAGTCAAAGTTCAGCATAAGGGGACACGCGGGGCGGCCGGTTTTTTGGCCGCCCTCTGTGCGTTTATTCAGCACACAACCTCTGCGTGATAGGCTGGCTCTTCGCGTAGAAGGAGCCTCCTACTCGTGCACAACAGCCCTCCCTTGCACTTTGACCTTGCGGTAGCGGCTCATGCCGCGATGATCGAACACGGTTTTCAGCCCGATTTTCCAAACGGAACCCAGGCCGAACTGACCGCCATTGAGACGCACCCCGATCTGCCTGCCGCGCCCGGCGCGAAAGACCTGCGTAACCTTCTGTGGTCATCCATCGACAACGACACTTCGAAAGACCTCGACCAGATTGAATGGGCCGAGCAGTTGCCGGATGGCCGTATCCGCGTGCTGATTGGCGTGGCCGACGTGGATGCGCGCGTGAAGTCAGGCACCGTCATCGACGGACATGCCTGCAGCGAAACCACTTCGGTTTACACCGGCGTAAAAGTTTTTCCCATGCTTCCTTCGGAGCTCTCCGAAG
>CAVQZQ010000024.1:0-24297 GCA_963718435.1 uncultured Acidobacteriota bacterium
GAATGAAGTCCACACGCCATCGGGCTGTATTTTCTATACCGCCAATCAGTATTTCTACTTCGACCCCAACCTCGGCGAAGTGTGTTTCCTGAAACGTGAAGCATTGTGTGATTGGTTTACGGGCAACTGGGAAAAGACGTTCCTCTTCAATCCGGTCATTGGTCTCACCATCTTTGTTCCGTCTCCCAGGCCGCGACGCCTGAACCGAGTGACGTATAAAGAGTGCTTCAGGACAGCCCGCCGCGCCTTCGCGCCCCCGGTCCGCAACATCGGTCTCCCCTAGTCCCTCAAAGTTTAGTATTCTGGTAAGACATCTTTCTTGCTTCGGCAAGCCACGCAAACACCATGACTCCAGTCGCTTTCGCGGTTGACGATCTACGGGAGCAGTATCTGCGGGAGATGGCGCTTGTCCGCCAGACCTGTGAGCGCACCGGGGACGGCACCGCCGCGATCCGCCGGCGCTCCGCCGTGGTCGATCGCATCCTGATTGAAATGTGGCGCCGCGCGTTCGCCGGCCAGCCCGGCTCCAACGTCTCGCTGCTCGCTCTGGGCGGCTACGGCCGCAAAGACCTGTTCCCCTACTCCGACATCGACGTGCTCTTCGCCTTCGCCGACGAGAAGACCGAAGAGCAGGCCCGGGAAGCGGTCCGCGCCATTATCCAGGGCATGTGGGACATCGGCCTGCGCGCCAGTCCCAGCTTCCCGCACCATCAAGGAAGCCGGCCGCTTCGATCCCGATAACCTCGAATTCACCCTGGCGACGCTCGACCGCCGCTTCCTCGCCGGCCAGTTCCCGCTCTACCAGCAACTGCACCAGACCGATCCTTCCCGGCCTGGTGCTGAGCGAGTGGAACACCATCACCCAAAAGCTGGGCGAGATCGCCCGCGCCCGCCACGCCAAGTACGGCAACACCATCTTCCATCTCGAACCCAACCTGAAGGAGTGTCCCGGGCGGCCTGCGCGACTATCACCTCGCCGTCTGGTTTGCCCTGCTCTTTCATCTGAAGGAGACCAAGGAGTGGCCCCGCCAGCGCGGCGGCGTCTTCCAGAGCGCGCGCGGCGATGCCGAGGCGGCCTTCGATTTCCTCGCCGCCGCGCGATGTTTCCTCCACTTCCGCCACGGCCGCGACGACAACACGCTCGACTGGCAGTCGCAGGATGAAGCCGCCGCCAACTCCATCGGCCTCGAGACGCGCGGCACCGCCGACCCGGCCTACTGGATGCGCACCTACTATCGGCACGCGCGCGTCATCTATCGCCGCGCCGCGCTGCTGATGGAACACCTTCCCGCGCCGGTCAGCTTCTATCGCCAGTTCCGCCGCCGCCGCACCCCCATCGCCGGCACTGACTTCATTCTCGACCAGGGCCGCATCGACATCCTTCCCGGCGCGCAGTTCAGCGATACCGCCGCCATCCTGCGCATCTTTTCGCTGATGGCCACGCACGGCTACACGCTTTCGCAGGCCGCTGAAGATCGCATCACCGACGCCCTGCCGGCGCTGGCGATCCACATCCCCGAGGGCCCGTACCTGTGGAACGCGCTGCGCGAAGTGCTGCTGGGCCCGCACGCCGCGCATGCGCTGCGCACCATGCACGCGCTCGGCGTGCTGGAGATGCTGATCCCCGAGTTCCACGGCATCGATGCGCTGGTGATCCGCGACAGCTATCACCGCTACACCGTCGACGAGCACACCTTCCTCACCATCGATAACGTGCACAGCCTGCGCCAGCCCGCGCACGACTACGAACAGCGCCTGGCCCAACTGCTGCCCGAGATCGACCGGCTCGATCTGTTTCTGCTGGCGCTGCTGCTGCACGACACCGGCAAGGGCCGGCGCAGCGGCGAACACACCGGCCAGAGCGTCGAGCTGGCCGACAGCTTTCATGGCGCGGCTGGACTTCGACACCGAAGAGCGCGAATCAGGTCCTCAAGCTGATCCGCCTGCACCTGGAAATGTCGAACGCGCTGCGCCGCGACATCTTCGATCACGGAAAACGTGCGCGCTTTCGCCGAAAAGATCGGCAGCCCGGCGCTGCTGAAGATGCTCACGCTGATGACCTATGCGGACATCAAGGCCGTCAATCCCGAAGCGCTGACGCCGTGGAAGGCCGAGAATCTCTGGCAGCTCTACATGGCCACGGCCAACTTCATGGACCGCAGCGTCGACGAGGTCCGCTACCACGCCGCAATCGATCCCACGCTGCTGAATCGCATCCGCTCCATGGTGCCGGCCAGCCAGTACGATGCGCTGCGGCAATTCCTCGAGGGTCTGCCGCAACGCTACCTGCAGACCCGCCTGCCGGAGCACATCCGCAATCACTTCCAGCTCGCCGCCAATCTCGACAAGGATCCCGTCCAGCTCGATCTTCGACCCCATCGCCAGCTCTTCGATCTCACCGTCATCATGCGCGACCGCACGCCGACTCTTCGCCGACGTGGCCGGCGCGCTGGCTGCCTGGGGCATGAACATCGTCAAGGCCGGCGCGTTCTCCAACGATGCCGGCGTGGTCGTCGACAGCTTCCAGTTCACTGACGTCTTTCGCACCATCGAGCTGAATCCCAGCGAGAAGGACCGCTTCCTCGAATACCTGCACGACGTCGTCGCGCAAAAAGTTCCCGTGGAGCAGATGCTGAATGCGCGCCGCCACCTGAACCACGGCAGCAACATCAAGGTCGAAGTCGCCGACGCGCCTGCAATTCGACTCCGAATCCTCATCGCACTCCACACTGCTGCAGGTCGTCGCCCAGGACGTACCCGGCCTGCTGCGTCAGATCGCGCTCACGCTCCGACCCACAAGTGCAACATCGAGGTCGCGCTCATCGATACGGAAGGCGAGACCGCGATCGACGTCTTCTACCTGACCAGCCAGGGCGCCAAGCTCAGCAACGAAACCCAGCAGGCTCTCGCCACCGACCTCACCGCCGCGTTAGAAGCCATGCGCGCCCCCGCCGGCGCATAAACACGCTCCGGTCATCTCGGCCTACCTGTCTAGATTTGCCATCCCGAGCGAAGCTTTCATCGTTTCGACCTGTCATCCTGCCCGAACTTTTGATTATTTAGGCCTGTCATTCAGAGCGACCTGCGTCCGCCGTGGCGGAGACCTGCGGTTCGCGATTGGGAAGAGTGCATTGAGCTGTTCGCGTCAGACCAGAGTTGCTTCCGTCAGAGCACGTCGCCTTGAAGTCAAGGCGGCGCGCTATTTGGCAATCTTACTTCTCCTTCGGAGGGGCCTGGCCTGAGGGCGGCGCGGTGCCACGCCCTTCCACCAAAGATATAAATCGATCGCCAGGGCCTCCGGGGAACTGTTCGAGCAAGCCGCTGGGCCAAAGGACTTCGATGCGGTCGAAGGAGGCAGCCGAGCCGAGTCCAAAGTGGAGGCGCGGGTCACCGGTGGAGAGATAGCTTCCTCCTGCGTGGACTTCATCCACTTGCTTGACGTTGCCGGTGGTGATGGTCACTCGGGCGCCGATCGCCATCCGGTTACTCTTCGTGCCCACCAGGTGCAGCGTGATCCAATGGTTGTCATTCCTGGTCTCGTTGAGAAAAAGCGAGGGTGGAGCGCCGACGTTGAAGACGAGGATGTCGAGTCTTCCGTCGTTATTGACATCTCCCAAGGCTGTTCCCCGCCGGGATTTCATCGGGCCTGCATTTAAGCCAGTAGCGTCAGCAACCTCGCGGAATTTGCCGTTCGTCTCATTGAGTAGAAGCTCGATCGGCTCGACAAAAGGCGGTTCACCGGGAGCCCCATCAAGCAAAGTCGAGAAGTTACCCGAGGCCACGAAAAGATCCTGCCAGCCGCTGTTGTCGAAGTCTCCGAAGTTTGCTCCCCACTTGACGAGCGGTGAAGTGGGAGCAGCGATTCCGGCGTGATCGGCAACATCGTTAAACTCGTTGCGTCCGTCGTTGATGTAGAGACTGGCCGGCTGGCCCGCAAAACGGGTCACGAACAGGTCGAATCTGCCGTTGTGGCCCAGGTCGGCAAGATCGCATGCCATGTTGCCGTAGGTTTGCCCCATTTCCCCGTAGGCGGTGCCTGAATAGACGCCGATATCCTCAAAGGTTCCGACCCTTTTGTTGTGAAACAGAAAATTGCTGTATCCATCGTTTGTAACAAACAGATCGGGCCATCCATCGCCGTCGAAATCTCCCCAACAGATTCCCATGCCGTGCGCCTTCTGTGTGTTCTGGACACCGGCTTTGGCCGCGACCTCTTCGAAGGTTCCGTCGCCCCGATTGCGGTAAAGGAGGTTGGTTTCGCCGGGCATCTTACCTGGCAGTTCGGTGAGTGCGTTCTTGTATACCGTCCTTTGAGGGTCGGGAAGATGCCGGGGATCGGTGGAAACATAGCGGGCAACGTAAAGATCCACAAATCCGTCACGGTCGTAGTCAGCCCAGGCAGCTCCGGCGCTAAAGCCTCCGCCGCCGACGCCCGCCTTTGCCGTGACGTCGGCGAATTTGCAGCCGCCTAGATTGTGATAGAGCACATTGTGGCCGTAGCCGGTGACATAAATATCAGGAAGGCCGTCGTTGTCGTAATCGGCGACGGCAATCCCGGTGGCCCAGCCCTTGGTTGTCAACCCCGCGGCTGCGGTGACGTCGGTGAAATGCAGTGCCTTCCCGTTGCCGTCCTCTCGGTAGAGCGTGATCATGGGATCGCCGCCAGCAAGGTAGCGGTCGATTGAGGAATCGTTAACCACGGCGATGTCCAATTTGCCGTTGTTATCGCAATCCAGAAAGGCAACTCCTCCGCCGCTCATCGTTTCGATGACGTAGCGCCTGTCAAGGTTCGTGTGAGGAAAAGTGCGAAGTCCGACCTCCGGCGAAACGTCTCGAAAATGCGGCACAGAAGGTTGCGCGAGCTGGATGGGCACGGCCACTGAGGGAGTTTGTGCGCTGAGAGTGAAGGCAGAGATGAGCAGTACGATGCACCCTGACGTTCGATTCCTCATCTTGCCCGGAATTCTAGCACTGCACTGAGCCAGCCGATCGCAGTGGGCTGTTACCTGGGTGGGCCTCAAGTCATTAGACTACCCGCGATAACAACCGCAGGCTACTTTGAAATCGTGCCAACAAGATTGAGGTCGATCGCGACATCATTATCCGCTTTCCAAATCAAAAAGCTTGGATTCTTGAGTCCCCATTGGACGTAAGGCACCACAAAATGAGCCTTGGCAGTTGCGCTGGTGCCGTCGAGATGTACCAGCATGGGGACAGCGATTTCGTGAGGCGTGCCCAGGAGGGTGAAGATTCCGGTTACCTGGATGGTCGAGTCGCCTGAGGCAGCGATTGCGCCGGCATAGGTCTTCGGCTCAAAGGAGACAGTAGCGTGCTGTTCGACCTCCAGGATGTCCTTGTTCATCTTCTTGTCGCGACTGTCATTGCCGGTCTTGCCGCTGCCGGCGAGGACGACCACTGAACCCGACATCTGAGGAGCGCTGCGGTCAAACTCAATCGATCCGGATTGGACGTGAAAAGTGCCGTTGACGAGCTCGTGGGTAGTTTTGAGCGTCATCTTGACCTCGCTGGCATCGGGATTGACGACGAAGGTCTGATGCTGGGCGAGCGCAGCCGGTGCGAGTATGACACGCGAGGGCGAAAACTGCGAAGGATTTCATTGCATCTCTCCTGGAGGGTTTGACTGGGAGAGTTGTCTGTGGCATGGCTGGATTTTAGCTGGCGACTGCATGGGGAGCAACAGCAGCGTGCTGGGCGACGCGTGTAGCCTTGCCGTCACGCGCATCACGCCGGGCCAGACCCTGAGGCAAAACGGCAATACAGCCCGCGCGAATGAGTTGTTCAAGCCATCGGCGGCGAACTCGGCAAGTCGCATCTGGGCCTGCAGTGCGGACCGCAGTTTAGCCTGGAAGAGCGGCGCCGGCTCGGCTGCAAGATAGGCAGCGACAGCACAACGTGCAGTATGCAGCGCGATGGATATGCCATCGCCCGTGAACGAAGGAATGACGGCTGCCTGATCGCCGATGCAGTAGAGCCCATTCTCCGTTGTGCGGCGGATGTAGCCGTATGGGATATGGGTGATGGCGATCGGCTTGGCGAGCAACGGCTCCGCACCGGCAAGCCTCATCGCGAGGTGTGGACAGTCCTGCTGCATCTTCGCAAGGAAGTTCTCCCAGCGATTGCCCACATGTGCGAGATACCGCTGTTGCACCACGCAGCAGAGATTTGCAATGCCGCCTTCAACCGGCTGGATACCACCATAGCCTCCGGGATAGAGCATCAGCTCAGAGGCGCGCGCGAGTTCAGCGGCCTGCGCGGGCGCCAGGCGAAAATACATTTTGAAGGCGACCCACCGCTGCGGGTCCTTCGGACGCGCGTAGCCGCGGAGATCGTGCTTGCCTGTGGCGAGAAAGACCGTTGGAGCTTCACAGGTGGCGCCGTCATCGAGCGTAGCTTGCCAGATGTTGCTTGTCGTGCGAGCGAGCGCCTCCACACTGCGACCGCGCTCTACGCGGACTCCTGCGGCGATGGCCTCGGCGATGAGCGCTGTATCAAGCGCCTTGCGCGTGAGCGAGGCTGCGGGAAAAGGCAACGGAGCCTCCGCGGCGCGCCTGGCAGCGGCGAGGCGAACGTAGTCGATGGGACGGCGCCAAGCGAGGCCACGTCGATGCCGAGCGCGTGCAGGTCCTCAAGGGCCTCACCGCTCAGGAACTCTCCGCAGACTTTATGGCGCGATGTGGGCTCGCGTTCGATCAGCGTAACGCTTCGTCCCTTGCGGCTTAGCGCGATTGAAGCGGCACAGCCTGCCACTCCACCACCGAGGATGAGAACTTCGTCTTGCAAAGGAATCCGATTCAGATTGGACCGTCTAACTGGAATCTCCTTTTTCGGATCCGATACGCCGGAATTGTACGGCTCCTGATAGGTATTGCATGACCAACGCTGCAATCGGGTGGTGGTGTAGTTTGAAATCCACACGACTGGCTCAAGGGTTTGACAGGGTGGAGGCGACAATGGTGAGCCGCAGCCTGCTCTCCCCGATCTTCTGCACCAGCGAAATTGTTGATGTAGCACTGGTAACCTCGCCAAATTGGCCGGCGCCCGTGATCAGCCGCGGCGAGTGGTGAGCTCGCGCCAGTTGAGGCCGAGGTCCACCAGAAGAAGGGAGGCCAGAGTGAAGGCGATGACCCCGACAGCAGCGAATGTGTCGCCAAGATGGCTCCAGTAGCGGGGCCAGAGATTGAGCACTCGGCTGGAGACGAAGGTAAACGTGACGGCGTAGGAACGGGCCATCCACTGGCGATGCTGGATGATTTGGCGGTTACGCGCGGTGATGAAGGCGGCGGTGGTGCAGACAATCCAGGCGGCGGCCTGCATGGAGGTTCCCGGCAAGCCGGGGCGGCCGGCGGCGAGGGCGATCCCGGTGAAGGCACCGATAAAGACGGAGATGACGTAGATGCGGCCGAGGACGCGATGGAATTCAGGTAACGCTGGCGAAAGCGCGACGAGAACTGTATCGGGCCGGCCAGAAGAGCGAGGATGCCGCAAAGTGTATGCGGGATGAGGAGATGGCGGTCGGCGATGACCTGCAGACGGTAGGCGTGGTACATGGGGTAATCGGTGACGAGAAAGACTTCTGAAGTGATGAAAACAAAGAGCGCAGTGAGACCAAGGGAGATCCAGAGAACGGTTTTGAATCTGGAACGTTCCGAACTGGGCGTGAGCAGAGTGGAAGATGCCATTATTCTCCTCTAGATGAATAGACGTGGGAGGGTGCCAAGTGGTCGGAGGATGACAGAAACTTCATAATCTCAGCGTCTCATAGCCGGCGACCATCAGGCACGACCTGTGGCGGACGGGCAATGCCGGATACCGAGTTATCTTCGTCGTGTCAACACGAACTTCGTTATGGATGGTCTGCTCGCCGGCGTGACATTCTCTCGCTCTACCCCGGTAGTCATCCTCTTTGATTGTTTCGGCCTGGCATCCTGAGCAGCGGGAACGTGCGCTGAGTGTCGAAGGCCTGTCCCCCGTGGCGGGACCTGCAGTTCTCGATCTGGAAGATGTGATCGCTTTTGGCCTCCATCGAAACAGCTTCAATCCAAAGGTGAGCCGATCGTTGAACACTGGCCGACATAGCGGGACGAATCTCCCTCAACAAGGATGCTAGTCTTTGCCGAAAAAGTGATTTGCCTGCGCGAGTTCCGGAAGATCTGAATCGGCGTGGCTGCAATTCGTCAGCAGTCTGCGGTAGTGCTGCTCCGCGGCAGGCCGCAGTCCCGCCTCCTGAGCGGAAACAGCGGCGTCGTATTCCGCTCGGAGGCGTCCCGGGGTAGATTTCAGGGCCGATTCGTAGGCCGCCAACGCGAGTTTCGGCTGCTTTGCCAAAAGCAACATATCGCCGAGCATCTCCGGCGCGGGTGCGATGGAACCCGGACTGACGGGTGATTTTTCGGTTGCTTCTTCCATTGCTGCGGCTCTTCTCATCTCTTGCAAGGCCGCACTGTGATCGCCTTCCGCCCACTTGATCCAGGCGGTCACAATCTTCAATTGAATGCTCACCTGATCCGCATCGTCGTCGCCGCTCTGTGCAAGCGTATCGCGCAATGACACCAGCGGTTGCAAAGCTGCGTGACCCGCCTTGACGTCCCCCAGCCTGATTGCGCCGAGCGCACGAGCAAAATAAAGAGTCGCCCGAGTCGACGCAGACGCATATGTGTCCCCTGGCGATGCTTCCGGAGGCAAAGGAAGGGCCGCGGCAGCAGCCCACTGTTGACGCTCAATCAAATATCGGGCCGGAATGGATGATGTCGCGTAGAGTCCGGCATATCTGGCTGCATCGCCCGGTTGAACCACAGGAAGTTGTCGGGTCAGTTTGAAGCCTTCTGTTATGCGCCCCGTTTGCAGATACGCATAGACCAGATAATCCAGGGCATGTAACTCGTCGCCAGCCAGCTTTTGTTTGCGCGCGCTGGCGGCTGAGGCGAGGTTGGAGGCAATGGATTCGTCCCATAACCCAAGCCTCGTAAAGATATGAGAGGGCATATGGAGGGCGTGAGGTGAGTCCGGCGCAATCTGAGAATAGTGCTGCGCCGCATTCAAAGCATGCTGGGCCAGCGCCGGATTATCGTCGGCATGGATGATGTAATGCGATAGACCTGGATGTCCCGGCTGCTGCAGCAAGATCGGTTCTAGAATTTGGGTCGCCTTCTTTTGATTCGCGTAGGTCTTGTCATTGCGGGAGGCATTAGCGATTAGTGACAGGGCGTAAAAGATGGCCGCTTCGTTGTCCAGCGGATACCGGCTGTGCAGCGACTCCATCGCAGTCTCATAGCGTTTGGCACGGGCTCTGTGGCTTTCTGTACCTGCATTCTGATAGAAACCCAGAATTGCACTCAGATAGTCGTGTTCCCTTTGAGTCTTTGGTCCCATCGACAGACCTTTTTGGGCGGCTTCGAGGCCAATCCTCAGATCGTCTTTAGTCGGCGGATCCCACAATTGGCGGTAGTGGCTCATCGCAATTCCCCACTCTGCCATGCTGCACTCCTGATCCTTCGTCAAGACGTCTCCAAATAACTGCACTGACTTCTGGTAGCCAAAGGAATGTAATGTTGCCACCGCCAGATCGAATTCGTCGTGCACCGAAGGACTGCACGAGATCTCGAAGTGGACCGTTCCCATTCGGTCCAACTCGGCCGGCGCATGATTGTGCTGTCCTGCACATTCCATGCGGGCTGGAGTGAATACCAGGAGGGTCAGAAACAGCCCGATCACACTGCGCAGCATAACCCGTGTCTCCTCGATCCATTGATCATGGTAGCCGGTCTCGCGGGTGTTGCCGTGGCGACTTCAAGCCAACTCTCTCATTGGCTCCTGAATCTGGGCTGCGTTTCGAGGATTGGCCACACAAACGCAGTTCGGTCCGGCAACACGTGCAGTAAAATGGACCCCATGCCCGCACTCATCGACGCCATTGAAGTCAAGCGCAAGATGTACTTCGAGTTTGAAAACGCCCCTTACTACTGCCTTGACGTCGAGGTCTCCACTCCCACTGCGCGCGGCGGCCAGACCCTCGTTCGCCTCAAAATGCGCAACCTGCTCACCCGCGCCGTCTTCGACAAAACCTTCAAGGCCAGCGACAAGTTCAAAGAGCCCGACCTGGAAACCGTCGAAGCTTCCTATCTCTACAGCGACAGCCAGGGCTCCTATTTCCTCGACCAGGAAACCTTCGACACCATCACGCTCACCAGCGAGAAACTAGGCGATGCCCTCGACTTCCTCCTCGAAGGCGTCATCATCAAAATCGACAAGTTCAATGGCAACCCCATCGGCCTCCAACTGCCCGAGAAGGTTGAATTAGCCGTCGCCTATACCGAACCCGGCGCACGCGGCAATACCGCCAGCGGCGCTGTCACCAAGCACGCACGACTTGAGACCGGCCTCGAAATCCGCGTCCCCTTCTTCGTCGAAGAAGGCGAGAAAGTTAAGGTCTACACCGAAACCCGCGAGTTCGCCGGTCGCGCGTAGCGGCTATTGTTCCGCAAGCCTAACCTGCGCCTGCCTGGACCGGCGATTTTGTAAATGTGTCCACGAACTTGGGTGTCCCAGGTCTCGATTTTGAGACCTGGGAAAACACCTATCTACGCGGTCGTCGTACTAGCCTGAGGTCTCTTAAGGCCTTTCGAGAAAATAGGACTCGACCGCCCGCAACAAGGCAGCCAGGTTCAATTCAGGTGGCTTCCCTTCATACCGGGCGGCCCAACAGACCTGGTTGATCAGGTCACGCGGCTGGCAGGCAATCAAATCCTGCTTTAGCGTGCCCCGGATCACTGCAATGAGTCCTCTCACCACGGCAGGCTCGGATTTCAGTCCTTGCTCCGCTGCAAAACGGCGAAAAATTTCGCCGAACTGCTCGTCCGTGAGGGCTCCAATGTGAATCTTCGTCTGAATCCGCCGCAGAAAGGCAGTGTCCATCAGTTCCAGTGGATTCTTGTTCGACGCAAAGACAACCAGCATCTCAAACGGGATTTCGATCTTCATTCCTCCCGCCATGGTCAGAAACTCGATCCGGCGGTCCAGCGGAACCACCCACCGGTTTAGCAGTTCTTCCGGTCGAATTCGTTGCCGCCCAAGGTCGTCTATAATCAGCACGCCATTGTTGGCCTTCATCTGCATCGGGCCAATATAGTACTTGCTCCCCGGGTTGAACTGCAGATCCAGCATTTCGACCGTCAGTTCTCCGCCCACCAGCACTGTTGGCCGATGGCATCGCATCCAACGCTGATCTCGCTCCTCCAATGAAGCCTCTCGCCCCGGCCTATGAATCACCGGGTCGTAGACCGAAATAATCTGACCATCTACTTCGATCGCATATGGAATCCAGACTTCATCCTCCGCCAGAACCCGCGACAGACACTCGGCAGCGGCTGTCTTTCCTACCCCGGGCGGCCCGTATAGAAATATCGGGGCTCCCGAATTGAGTGCCGTTCCAAACTGAGCCAGCGTCTTGCTATCGAAAACAAGGTTTGCGAAGGCGCGCTCCACATCAACCGGGCGCACGGTCACGTCGCGCACGCTCTGCTTCCTCACCTGCTGAACGTAGCTCGCCAGCGAAACCGGCGCGGCTCCGTAATACTGGCACTGCGCCAGTAACTCCACTGCTCTCGACCTGCCCTGCGATGTGATCGCAATCTGCGGAACATTGCTGGTCATTCCGACCACTTCGCACAGCAGCTTTCCCCGCAAGCGGGTAAACAAATCATGCGCGACTTCAAAACTGAGCCGCGTCTGCCTTGAAAGCTCAATGACCGAGAACGGGCCGGAGGCGTAGAGAGTTTTCAGCGCGATGTCTTCCAGAACCGCATCGCGCACGCCGGTTTCAGCAATTGACTGTGGCTTGTGCTCCGGCCCAGCCAGGGAAGGAGTCTTTTCAAAATCTTGCGTGGTGAAGGCAGCGTGCAATTGCGTGATCTCCAATTCATTGCCACTATACCCGGTTCAATGCACCTCAGCCAGCAACTCTCGCTGCGTCATCAGAGATGTCGAAGGCCCGCGGCCACCCTGTGCTCCCTTCTGTTCCCGAACTCCTTTGTTATGAATCGCAAGTTGGTTTACGCCTCGCCAAGTGCAGGCGGGATCCGCACCCGATTCAACCAAACCTTAACATTGAGCCGCTGGGCCACGAATTACGATGAGAGGAGAAATGAATGCGCCGTCTGTGGGAAACACCATCATTTCAAGTAGGCGCGCACCAGGTCGATCAGATCCTCGGCCAGTTCCGGCGCAATCTGTTCCTTGCCCCCATCTGCCAGGTGAAATCGAATGTGTGTCTCCAGGACTTCGCCCATCAGCCCGTTGACGCCGCCACGCACCGCGGCCAGCAGCATCAGTTGGCCGCCGCATTCCTCATCGGCCGTCAGCGAGCGTTCCACCGCATCGAGTTGACCGCGCAGTTTCCGAACCCGCTGCAAAAGTTTTACCTTCTCCCGTTCATGATGAGACATCGGCACTTCTCCTTGACAATACCTACCCCCGGTATAGTCTCTACCAAGTGGGGGTATGGTTCACTTTTTAAATTTTAACCCCTTTCCCCAGCAACGCCACCCAGACTGAAAGGCCCGTCGATGCTCCGCCGTTCCAATCCGCGCAATAAGCCGCTTCTCCTCTTCGCCAGCCTTTTTGTGCTCGCGGCCTCGGCGGCGGCCCGTGCGCAGGGGTCTGGCCCACCAGCACAGCCTCCCTCCGCGCCGAATCCTCAGGATCCCGCCGTCACCATGTTCCCGCACCTGGAGAACAGCCGGTACTACCTCTCTGGTCAGGCCAACATCATTTTCCAGGGACGCTTGCCTTTTCACTCCCCCTATCAAGGCCCAAACAGCTTTCGCAACTCGGCCGAATACAAGACTTCGATGGTCGGAACGCTCTACACCGCGCTGCGTCCTACGCGCTCTATCCGCTTTAACACTGACCTGATTCTCGACTTCGAGAGTGCCAGCGGCCGCGGGTTGAGCGAAGCGCTTGGATTGGCCGGCTTCACCAACCTGGACGTGGTGCGCAATCCCAACCTCGGCGCCACGCCTTATCTGGCCCGGTATGAGGTTCACCAGGTCATCGGCCTGTCCAAAAGCACGGTGCCGCAAGACCAGAACTTCTTTGCCCTCGCGCCCAGCGTGCCCACGCGCCGCGTGGAATTCCGCATCGGCAAATTGACGCTCCCGGATTTCTTCGATGTCAACGAGGTCGGCTCCGATAGCCATCTTCAATTCATGAATTGGACCGCAGACAACAACGGTGCATGGGACTATGCCGCCGACACGCGCGGCTACACCGTGGGCGCCATGGCAGAGTACGACGACCGCGTCTGGAGCATCCGCTACGGTCTCTTTGCCATGCCCACCGTTGCCAATGGCATCGACATGGACTGGGCCTTCAGCCGCGCTCATGGTCACGACGGCGAATTCGAATTGCGCCACAGTTTTGTCCGCAACCGCAAAGGCACAACTCGCGTCCTGTTTTATGCCAACCGTGCCCATATGGGCACTTATCGCGATGCGGTCGAAGACTTCCTGAACGGCTCTGACACCGCGAAATATGGTGTGAAGGTTCCTACAATCACTCTGCATGAACACTTCGGCGCGCTCAAATATGGCTTCGGCTACAACAGCGAACAGGAACTGACCGCGAATCTGCGCGTGTTTGGCCGATTCGGTTGGAACGACGGCAGGACCGAGTCATTCGCGTACACAGAAGTGGAACAGACCATCGAAGCTGGCGGCGACTACGCCGGAACCCGTTGGCATCGTCCGCTCGACAAAGTGGGCCTCGCCGTGGTCTCCAACGCCATCAAGCGCGACCACCAGAATTATCTGAAATATGGCGGTCTCGGCTTTCTGCTCGGCGATGGCGAATTCAACTACGGCCGCGAAAATATCGCCGAGAGCTACTACACGTGGCATGCATGGCGCGGGTTATTCTACTCAATCGATGTCCAGCACATCGCGGACCCAGGATATAACCGCGACCGCGGCCCCGCCTGGGTCGGTTCAGTTCGCGCGCACGTGGACTTCTAAGCAATCTGGGCCGCAGTCCCAAATTCAAATTGGGCCGCCTGTGCTACAAATGGTGGTTGCTCACGAGAGGTGCGCGTGATCCCTGATCACCAGAAGTGCGTCCTTGTCTATGACATCGGCGGAAGCCACGTCTCCGCTTCCGTTTGCTTTGAAGGCGATTACCGGCTGGAACCCACCGTTATCACGAGTCACCCTGAAGAACAATCCAGCAATGCCTTCGTCGAGGTTCTCCATGCGCTTGGTCTCAAAGCAGCTCCCGACATTCACAAAGTCTTAGGAGCGGAGTTGGCCATGCCCGGGCCGTTTGACTATGCCACCGGAGTGAGTTGGATGCGGCACAAGATGCCCTATCTTTATGGTGTAAGCCTGCGCGATGCCCTTGCCCAGCAATTCGGCTGGCAGCCTGGACAGGTGCGCTTTTTGAATGACGCTGCCGCTCACTTGCTCGGTGAGATCGGCGCTGGAGCTGCCCGCGGTGTGCATCGCGCTGTCAGTATTACCCTCGGGACCGGTGTCGGCTCAGCTTTTGCCGTCGACGGCCGCATCGTGACTCATGGGCCTGGGGTTCCTGCCGGCGGAGAGATCTGGAACCTGCCCTACGAAGGCCACATTGTCGAAGACTTCATCTCCACGAGGGCGATTCAGCAGAATTACCTGGAATCCACTGGCGAGGAGCGTGAGGTTGCTGAAATCGCTTCCGGCGCTAATGATGATCCGGCGGCTGTCGAGGTATTCACGGAATTCGGCCGCCGCTTGGGCGTTATGCTGCGTGAACTGTGTTCCCCGTTTGCGCCAGACGTGGTGGTGCTTGGCGGCGGCATTGCGCGCTCTGCACCTCTGTTCCTGGCCGTCGCCCAGGATCAGGTAAAAGAAATTCCAATTGAATTGCGTATCTCAGCGCTTGGGGACCATGCACCGCTCGTGGGCGCCGGGGTCGCCTGGTTCACCGACTCGAATGTTCCGCAGGCGAATCCGTAGAAGCTCTTCGCTCCGATGCGCCCTCAAACACCTAGGTCTCTGGCCGCTCGTTGTTGTACCAACGATGAGTGCCCCATCCAAGCTCTGCTTGGGTGGGAGAGCGCGAACCCCGTCAGCCCCCTTGGTTCAGTACCAAAATGGGTGCCCCAGGTCTCGATTTTGAGACCTGAGAATACACCGATGTAATCGTGCCCACAAACCTGGGTGCCCCAGGTCCCGATTTTGAGACCTGGGAATACACCGATGTAATCGTGCCCACAAACCTGGGTGCCCCAGGTCTCGATTTTGAGACCTGGGAATACACCGATGTAATCGCGCCCACAAACCTGGGTGCCCCAGGTCCCGATTTTGGAACCTGGGAAAGCAACGAGCAGACTCCTATTTGCCGTCTCCGGTCGGCTGCGCTTGCGGCTGCGGCTGAGCGGGCAAGGTGTAAATCACCTCGCCGGGTCGAGCATAGTGCAGATGCTCACGTGCCTCATGCTCGATGGAGTCGGGATCAGACTTGAGATGCTCGACGTGATCGCGGAGGCGCGTATTTTCCTCCTGCAGGTCCTGGATCTGCCGCCTCAGCTGCTTGTCCTGCGTCCGCTGCTGTTCCCAGGCTGAAAGCCCATGCTTGCCGTGCACTACGCCCCAGCCGAACAGCAGCGCCAGCGCAACGGCCACTACCGTTCCGGCTGGGCGCCATGCATGCTGTGCCCAATCAAGCGCCCGTTGAGGCAGTGGAGCGGGCAGCGCGACCTCGGCGGCTTTCCCGGTTTGTGTTTTTCCGTCCTGCATTGAACCTCAATCGCGTTGATGACAATCCAACAACACTGCTCGTCTCACGCCTGCGGCGGCTCACCCGCTCAGTTTGCTCGGATTTACCTTCAACCTCTCAGTCAACGCGGCCATGCGCTCAGGGTCAAGCAGAAGTTCTCGCGAACCCGATAGAAGGAATCAACCTTGGCAAACAATTCTCGCAGTTGCCTTCCCCAACTCATGCCGCGAAATCGGCTATACGGCTCAAACGTCTCTCATAACTGCAATGGCGGCGTGCCGGTCCCCGTCATTTCCGTTTCAAAGGAACTGAACGTCATGCAATGAGTCAGCGAAATTTTCCGCCGCCGGACGAGACCCTCGTACACTGACGTTGGAAGCTCCAATGCCTCAATCGGCCCCACACGCCCGCATTGTCGTGACCACCACCGCCGACGCCGAAGAAGCCGGACGTCTGGCCCACTCTTTGATCGACGAGCGACTGGCTGCCTGTGTCACCCTCATCCCTGCCGCCCGCTCTATCTACCGCTGGAAAGGCGAAGTGGAAACAGCCAGCGAAACCCTGCTCCTGATCAAGACCGTCGAGGAGCAAATTCCGGCACTTGAGGTTCGGCTTCGCGCCCTGCACAGCTACCAGACGCCCGAGTTCCTGATCCTTAAGGTGGAAGCCGGTTCTCCTGACTATCTGGATTGGCTGCAGGCCAACCTCAAGCATCCATAGGCCCGCCCTCGCCGCCCCCATTCCGGCATTCGCAGTCCTGCCCGTCTGGTATTCTGGCGTTTTGCCACAATGCGCTGGCTACTGATTGGTTTTCTCGTCTCGCTGGGGGCGCTGCTATTGGCGGCAGCGGGCGTGGCGCATCATATCTGGCTCCGGCGCAGAAAACCGGGCGGCAAGACCCCGTCCAGCGACCGCGTGGTCATTGATGAAAAAGATCTGGAATCCGAGCCGTAAGGGGTAAAACCGTGAACAAAGAGATTTCAACTCCGATCGCCTCCGGGATCACTTCGGCGGGTGCGCCTCCTTGGTTGCGCACTGCCGCAGTGATCCTGAGCGGTAGTGCCCTATTGGCCCTCTGCGCACACCTTGCGCTGCCCCTCTGGTTCACCCCCGTACCCCTCACGGTGCAACCCTTCGCTGTGCTTCTGCTCGGCCTGTTGCTGACCCCGCGCATCGCTGCTGCGACCCTCTGCGCCTACCTGGCCGAAGGCGCTTTGGGATTGCCCGTTTTCGCGCCCGCGTCCACGAGCGGCTTGGCCCATTTGCTCGGCCCTACCGGCGGCTACCTGATGGCATATCCCATAGCCGCAGTGCTGATCTCATTCCTTTGGAGGCGCAGCGGACACCGATTCTCCACCGCCATCGTGACCGCCGCGCTGGGCGATCTTCTGATCCTCGTCAGTGGAGCCCTTTGGCTCGCCGCGCTTACCCACACTTCGGCACGGACGGTGGTGACGCTCTCCATCTTCCCCTTTCTTCCGGGCGATGCAATTAAGGTGGCCGCAGCCGCTGGGCTGGCCGCGGGCGTTCAACGGTTCCGCAACCGGGGCTTAAATCCTCGCCTAACCTCTTAGCTGAACATACATTTGCCGTTTTCCAAGTTGAAAGGAAGTTTGCACCCGTGAGCAATCAGTCATCTACAGTGGCAGGCGCGCGTTCCATCACCGACATCTCCATTGCCCACAGTCCTGACTCCGACGACGCATTCATGTTTTACGGCCTTGCCACAAACAAGGTTCGGGTCCCGGGCTACCGATTCTCACACACACTCTGCGACATCGAGACGCTCAACCGCCGCGCCCAGAATGAAGCCTTCTTCGACGTCACCGCCATCAGCTTTCACGCCTATCCGTATATCCAGAACAGCTACACGCTGATGGGCTGCGGGGGCAGCGTGGGCGAGGGCTATGGGCCGATGGTCGTGTCTCTTCGCCCCATGACTCAAGCCGACCTGGGCCGCATCCGCGTCGCCGTGCCCGGCACACTGACCACCGCCTACCTGGCCCTCAAGATCTTCAATCCGGACATCGAAACCGAAACTGTGCCTTTCGACGAGATCATCCCGGCGATCCTCGCCGGCAAATACGACGCCGGGCTCATCATCCATGAGGGCCAGCTCACTTACTCGACAAGCGGCCTTTATCGCGCGCTGGACCTGGGCATCTGGTGGCGCGAAACCACCGGACTCGTTCTGCCCCTGGGTGGGAATGCCATTCGCCGTTCCCTTGGCGCGGAATCGCAAAAGATCATCTCCAACGCCATTCGCGACAGCATCCAGCACGCCCTGGACCACCGAGAACAGGCGCTGGAATACGCGATGCAATTTGCCCGCGATCTGGATTCGGGGCTAGCCAATCGCTTCGTAAGTATGTACGTGAACGACCGTACCCTCGACTACGGCGCAGACGGCCGCCAGGCAATCCGCAAACTGCTCGACCTGGGCTATGAACGCGGTATCATTCCAATCGCACCGCAAGTCGACTTCGTCGAGTAGCACGGCACCAATCCGAGAATCCTCGCACCTGTTCGGATTTGAGTCACGAGTTTGACTCCCGTCCTCACAAATCAGGTTGAGTCGTTACTTAAGAGAGCGATCTTCGCCTCGAAGGTCATTTCCTGCACTTCAGAATCCACCCGCATTTCTAAATTATTTCTAACCAGAGCCGATGCATTCACTATCGAGGTATCCGGCATGGTGCTGCCCTCCCATGACAGAATGCGTGAGTTCGAATTGCAGCATGAATTCGCTGCGCCGAATGCACAATTAGACCCCCTCACCTGCGTTGCCAATCGCGCCACTCTGCTCTCCACACTTTTTCGCGAAACCGACCGCGCACAGCGGATGAAGACTTCCTTATCCCTGATCCTGCTCGGTATCGACGATTTCAGGAGTTGGAATTCGAGGCTCGACTCCGACGTTTGCGATGATCTGTTGTGCCAGATCGTGGGGCGCGTACCGCGGCTCCTCCGCAGTTACGATGTGCTGGGCCGAATCGACAACGACGAGTTCCTGATAATACTGCCCGGCTGCAGCACATCCGATGCTACGATGCTGGCCGAGCGGCTGCGCGTGGGGATCTTTGCCCAACCGTTCCAGGTACAGAACGAGGTCATTCGCCTCTCAGCATCCTTCGGCATCGCCTCCAGCGAGGGCCGCTCTCCGGTAGTGGTTCTGCGTGAAGCAGAACAGGCGCTGCAAACCGCAAAAGCAGGCGGTGCGGGTTCCATTGCATGTTTCGGGAATTGCTCGCCAAACCAACAGGCAGGAATCCCGTTTCTGTCGCCCGGTTCCGAGGACGAACCACTTGCCTGGTAGAACCTTGGGCCCCGCTGGAGTCTACCGCCACGCGTATCGGCAAAACCCAGGGAAAGCTTAACCCTGGGCCCGCCTCTCCTCCGCTACCTCAATCTCCTCTGCGACGCCCAGGAATTCCTGAAAGACCTCGTTCGACAGCAGCCGCCCACGAGCGGTCAGCCGTACAGTCTTGCCGTCTGAAGTCAGCAGTCCATCTTCGACCAGCCGCTCCACCGCTGCTAGCGCCCGTCTCACGGGCTCCCGCCCAAACTCTCGCCGCAGTGCGGCAAGCTTCACGCCGGAATTCAACCGCAGCCCAACGAACCACGCCTCTTCGTGCTGCCGCTCGGGCGAGAGCCACGCCGTCTCCGCAGGCTCCGGCCCTTCCAAATACGCCTTCAGGTCGTCGGTCGTCGTCGAACGCAGCACATAGCCCGCCCCTTCCCCGTTTACCTCTCGCAGCATGGACGAAGCGTCCAGACCCAGCCCAAGATAAGGTCGCCGCTCCCAATAGCGCATGTTGTGCCGGGATTGAAATCCGCGCCGGCCAAAATTGGAGATCTCGTACTGCCGCAATCCTGCGCCGGCCAACCGCTCAACTGCCGTCTCAGACATTCGCGCAATCGCATCATCTTCGGGCACGAGGCCGGCGTAATAGCGCGTGCCGCCAGCCAACATCTCGCGGCCCAGCCGGGAGTCTTCATCCACCTCCAGCATGTATACACTGGCATGGGGCACGCCCGTGTCCACGAGCACGTCGAGCGACTCCTCCCAGGAGGCGAAGGTCTGCCCGGCCAGCCCCGCAATCAAGTCCACATTCAGGTTGGAGATACCCACAGAGCGCAATCGACACAGGTCAGCGAGCACCACCGCCCGGCTATGCAACCGCCCACTCACCTGCGCCTCGCGGTCGATAAACGACTGTACTCCAAGGCTCACGCGGTTCACGCCCACCGATGCCAGCGCTTCGAGCGTTCCATCGGCAAACTGCCCCGGCGCACACTCGACGGTGATCTCGGCACCCGGTTCAACGGCAAACTCCGCCTTCACCGCGGCAAAAAATCGCGCAATCAGCGCCGGCTCCAGCAGGCTCGGTGTTCCGCCGCCCAGGTAGATTGTGTCCACCGCCCGCGGCAAAGCCACGCCCATCCGAGTTGCCCAGCCGCCGGCCGCTTCCAGATCCCCGATCAGCCTGTCCACATAACGCGCATGCTCGCTCGCCGGGTACACTCCCGAAGCGAAATTGCAGTACGTGCACTTCGAACGGCAAAACGGAATCGAAATATAGAGGCCGAGCTTATCGCTCCCAGCACCTGCCATGGAAACATTGTTTCACGTGTCTTCGCCGATACCTGCCTGCAACCTCGATGACCGTCTCATGCCAGAATGGAAAAAGGAGATCCGGTTTGAAAGCGTGGCCTTCCCTGGGCATTCTCATCGTTCAAGCTTTCCTCTGTGTTGCCCATTGGTTCCTCTATGTCACATTGGTCGATTTCTGGTGGCCCCTGGGCTCCTCGGCCATCCTTGATCTGCGGGTTGGCCTCGCTGCGCTTTCAGTCAGCTTCATCGTTGCGGCCCTGCTCGGTTTCCGCTTTTCTAACTGGATTGTCGCCCTTATTTACCAGCTCGCCGCCGTCTGGCTGGGGCTGCTGAATTTCCTGTTCGTGGCCGCCTGCCTTTGCTGGGTAGTCGACTTCGCGCTTCGTCTGTTTCCCGGCGCAACTCATCTGCATGTCCGCCCTTGGATCGCGTGCACTCTCTTCAGCTCGGCCATTCTGGCGGCCGTGTACGGCATTTTGAATGCCCGCTGGATTCGCGTTCGCCGCGTGCCGGTGAAGCTTGCTAATCTCCCCGCTTCCTGGCGCAGCCGCAAAGCGCTCCTGATGACCGATCTGCACCTGGGCAACATCAACGGCGTACGTTTCGCACGGCGGATCGCTGCCAAGGCGCGGCGCCTTGAACCCGACATCATTTTCATGCCTGGCGATCTTTTCGACGGCACCAAGGCCGACCCTGACAGACTCGCAGCGCCTCTTTACGAGCTCTCCCCGCCTGACGGCGTTCTGTTTGTTTCGGGCAACCACGAGGAGTTCGGAGGGTCGAGCCATTATGCTGAGGCGCTCAGGCACTCCGGTTTTCGGGTGTTGGATAACGAATGCGTCGACATCGATGGACTGCAGGTGGTTGGCGTGGCGTATAGCGACTCGAACTACCCCGTGCGGCTGCGAAATTTTCTGCTTCAATTGAACTTGAAAGGTGGTCCGGCCAGCATCCTTCTGCAACATGTGCCGAATCGACTTCCTATTGCAGAGGAGGCGGGCGTGAGCCTGCAGCTCTGCGGGCACACGCATGGCGGCCAGGTCTTTCCATTCAGTTGGTTCACGCGCCGCGCATTTGGCAAATTCACCTATGGTCTACAGCGTTTCGGGGAGTTGCAGGTCTCACATCGAGCGGTGCGGGCACCTGGGGTCCACCCATGCGCGTAGGAACCCACCCCGAGATCGTCTTGCTCACCTTCGAGTAGAAGTGTTTTCATAGGTGTTCCGCTTTGAAATGCAATTCTCGTCGCGAAAGAGGACGATTCATGGGTCATCTCAGCAAACGCTTTCCGGAATTCTTCGCATTCACGTTATCACTGGCACTCGCTGCCGGCGCACAGCAACCCGTCTCGAGCACTTCTCCGGATTCAACCGTATCGAAGACGCTCGACTTCCCCACCGTCCTTTACGGTGCCGCCTACTACAACGAATACATGCCCGGAGATCAGGCTGCCCGTCTCGACAAGGATGTAGCGCTGATGAAGGCCGCCGGCATCAACGTTGTTCGTATGGGCGAGTCCACATGGAGCCTGTGGGAGCCCGCTGACGGTCAATTTGATTACGAGTGGATGGATCGCATCGTCGATGCGATGGGCAAGGCCGGCATTAAGGTCATCCTCGGAACGCCCACATATTCAATTCCCGCCTGGATGGCGCATCAGCATCCTGAGATCCTGGCCGACCGCCTGCCGAGTGGCATGTTTGGCGGCGCCGGTGAGCCGAGCACCTACGGCATGCGCCAGAACATGGACACCGACTCACCGGCGTACCGTTTTTATGCGGAGCGTCTCATCCGCCACATCGTGGCCCACTACAAGGACAACCCCAACGTCATCGGATGGCAACTCGACAACGAAACCTCCAGCTACGACGCCGCCAATCGCGATGTCTTCATCGGCTTCCAACACTATCTCGAAAAGAAATTCGACACTCCCGAAGCGCTGAGCAAGGCGTGGTTCCTCAACTACTGGGGCGAGAACATTCACACCTGGGAAGACCTGCCCACCCGCAATGGCGCACAGAGCACCGGCTACAAGCTCGAATGGACGCGCTGGAGCCAGATGCGGGTCACCGATTTCCTGCACTGGCAATCAGTACTGGTGCGCGAATGCGCAGGCCCAGGCCAGTTCGTCACCACCGACTACGGCAGCATGATGAAGCGTGACGTGAACGAGGAGGCTGTCGCCGCCTTCCTCGACATTCCCGCAGACAACATCTACCACGGAACCCAGGACCATTTCGACGGGTCGACACAGTCCATTCAGGGCGACTTTTCGCGCTCGCTGAAGCATGGAAATTTTCTCATTACTGAAACCAACGCGCAGACCATCGGCTGGAACTCGGCCTTTCAATTCCCGCCCTACGACGGCCAGATGCGCGAAGACGTCTACACCCACCTCTCCAACGGCGCCAACATGGTGGAGTACTGGCACTGGGCCTCGATCGCCGCCAACCAGGAGACGTATTGGAAGGGCGTGCTATCGCACGATCTGGAGCCAAACCGCGCCTATGCGGAGGTAAGCCGTACCGCGCATGAGTTGCAAAAGATCGGTCCGCATCTCGTAGGCCTGCAGATTCACAATCAGGTCGCCATTCTCTGGAGCCGCGACTCAGCCAATGCCATCGACTTCATGCCCTTCACATCCAGTGCATCGATGCCGTGGCTGCAGGGTCGTTCCAACGCCGACTACGTCTCGCTCGTCCAGCAGATGCACCATTCGCTCTACAACCTGAACGTGGGCTCAGATTTCGTGTTCCCCGAGTCGTCCGACTTCTCGCAATACAAGCTACTGATCGTGCCCGCACTCTACATCGCGGACGACGCCCTGTTGCAACGGATTTCAGATTATGTAAAAGCTGGTGGCCACGTGGTGATGACCTTCAAGAGCGGCTTCGCGAACGAAAATTCCGCTGTTCGTTGGGTGCGCGCGCCGGGACCGCTCCGCGAGGCGGCCGGATTCAGCTATCAGGAATTCTCCAACCTCGAACATCCGCTCGCGCTCAAAGATGATCCATTCCATGTGGGCACAGACAACAAAGTGGAGCACTGGGCCGAATTCCTGATGCCCGACCACGCCAAAGCTTTGGCTTATTACGATCATCCATTCTTTGGAAAGTGGCCTGCCATCACCGAGAACCAGTTCGGCACCGGCACACTGCTCTACGAGGGGACCTACCTGTCTGACGCGCTGCAAACCGCCGTGCTGAAGCAAGCGGTAGAAGAAGCCGGGCTCAGCAACCCCGACGAGCAGTTGCCTGCAGCCGTCCACGTGCAGCATGGCGTGAACCACCTTGGCAAGCATCTGCACTACTACTTCAACTACTCCGGCGCTGAGGTGAAGGCGCCCTATTCCTACGGTGCAGGCAAAGACTTGCTGGACGGCAAGCCCGCGTCCCATGCGCAGGAACTCACTCTGGCGCCATGGGATCTGGCAATCGTAGAGGAGAACTAGGCAGTGTCTTGCGAACGTTCCAGTTTGTCTCAAGTCACGATTTCACAAAGCGCGATTTGACCGGCCATAGTCCCCTTGCACGGTTTATTGATAGGATGATCTGTCCTGCAAAAACGTTTTACCGAGGAAGATACATGAAACACTTTCAGCGCGGAACCGGAGCCGTGGTTTCGGCATGCGCATTGTTTTCCGTTTTTTGCTTGTCCGTTGCAGGGTCTGCGCAACGGCATCAGGCACCCCTGCGCCCACCGGCCCTTGGATGAATACCGGCCTCTCGCCCGACGAACGCGCTGACCTCGTACTCAAAGAGATGACACTGGACGAGAAGGTCGCGCTGCTTCACGGCGTCGGCATGCCAACCGATGACGCGGTAACTCCTGAGAACGCGCCGTCGAATCGCGGCGTGGGCTACGCGGTTGGAGTGCCGCGCCTCGGTATTCCAGGCATTGACATGAGCGACGCG
>CAVQZQ010000025.1:0-22855 GCA_963718435.1 uncultured Acidobacteriota bacterium
GGAATGAGCTTGACTAGGCTTTCATTGATACTGGAGAAACTTCCCACGAAACTTCATATTCATGAGTGACAAAAGGAAAGAGATGAGGCATGAAACAGCTATGATTCTTTGGTGATACCATTCCTCAACGATACAATACAGTTGTGTTTCCGTCTATACCGTCCCTTCCCATGCCATCTGCCAGACCCTGTCTCCAATATGCACATCCCCTCATCGTTCTCACGACTTCTTCACTATCTCCCGATTCGTCCGCAGAAATGAGCTATTACATTCTTCATATGCTCGCCCAGCCCCAAATCCCAATCCGACAAGAGCAGGCCATGCGCGGCGCTTGAATAGGAGGACCGAGAAGACGACGCCGAAGGAAAGGCCGAGGGAGGAGCGGATTAGAGAGAGAGGAGAGACAGCGATCCCACTAGTACTTTTATGTTAGCATTGATAATTGTGCAATTGATATCGTGGTGAAGTGAGAGTGGGAGGTGGAGCCTGCCTTTTCGTTCAGAAGGGCTTCGCTCACGGGCTTGCTGGGGCGCGCGATGGTCGCTGGAGGTGGAGGGATTGATGTCTCCGGCATGGCTGTAGAGGACTGTCAGGCAAGGTGTGAGCTGGCAATTGGCCTTTTTGGAGGGAGATGGGTTGCATACCATGTACCGGCGGTCAGAATTGCATGTGTTGCGCTTTAGAGCTGCTGTCGGATCTGAGATAAATGTCGCGATTTTCTACTGGAAGCTTTCTGAAAGTGGCAGGGTTGTTAACAGATTAGGAAAGGTCAAAGATTTCTGCCTGCTTTGGCTTGGCAGTTCAGATTTATTAATATCTTTTAGGGAATAAGAATGCGCCGACATGGTCATGGGCAACCGTCAGCAGTGCCGTATGCTTTCCTCAACGCCCGTCTGGTCTCCATATGTTTGAGAACCGTTGTGTCCCTCGCCAATTGGAGATGAAGTTGTTATTATAGACGTAGATATAGAAGCTAAATTACGAATGGAGAGCAGGGCAGAGAATCGTATGACGACAATCGGTCTCATGACCTGCCCCGCATCTATGAAGTGTCAGGAATCGACACCGACGAAGAATCATCATCAACATCAGCATTCATAGAAGTGGATAGCAATAGCAATATCATTGCGTGCATTCTCATCTTATTACTAGTAGAGTCTTCCTGTGACCAATCCCGCTGTATCATTGACCTGCATTGTAGCAGAAGCAAAAGAAACCAGTCTACCGAAGTTGAGAGGGAAGGACACGGCCCTGCACAGTGGGTTCTACCTATCATATCAGATGTAAGGCTCAGGCTTGCCTAATGGCAGCTCGGTTACACAGGCGGCTTTCTGACTTGATGAGGTTCCTTTTGCGGTCGGCTCAAGACGTAATGTATTCCTGATAGCTTACTGGAAATTAGATAAGTTGACTCTACGGAAGGCTGGTATTGGTAGGAGATCTGACATGCATTCCCAGAAACCTTTGTGAGCCACAAACATGCGAATTCAAAATTGATTAGAGCACATGGCCGGAAGGTATCCGTACAGGATGTGTGTTACGTATATCCACAATAGTAGCGAGAGTCGTTACAACGATTCTTCAATGGAATTAGACACATGTTGTGTTTTCGGGAGCGGCTGAATGAAGGCATTCGTGGCAATTACTTTAGAGCCGGGACGTTGGTAGGGGCCAAGACAGTCTGTGAAACGAATGTCTCCCAATTTTCAAAACACATCCGAACTAAATCTGCATCTGACAGTAATAGATCCATGTCAGCTTGAACACAGACGTTGTTCGAGCTCGAGAGCCAAGCCGCATACTGTGGACGAAAGACTTACACAACACCATTAAGATCAAGGTATATAGAGGCGTCTAGAAGACACACAGAACATAGCGTAATTAGGAAAGGCTTGGCCTATGAGAGCGACTATTCGGCCCTCAAGTGTAACTGTCGCGGGGAGGGAAATCTGTCCTTATTTAATAGATTTTTTGCCGCGAAGGCCTGCCACAGCTGTCAAGTGTTCCTCTCGCGGACTGCTGATGTATTCCAGGGCTAATGCTGCTGAGAAGACGCTTGTGACCGCGACAGCTCTGATCATGGCACGTATGAAGTAGAGTCACGAAATGTAATGAGAATGGGCAAAACGTAGACAAGAGACGAAGAACCCAAAGGCAATTGCATCGAAGCTGAGATGAGGTCGAGAAACCCTAGGCCCTACAGCGGTCAGATTGATGTCAAATGTGGAGATAAGATAACGCTAGAATCGAAATGCACTGGCTGAGCAGTTCCACTTCAGCCCCTCGCATTGCTGATGCACGCCAAGCCTTCGTGGCGCTCTTGATTGGTATTGTAGGTAGGTATTGTACCTAGCGTGCATCCAGCTGCTGCACGCCGTGGAGAAGCAAGCCAAAGTGCCCCACCGCAGAACTCGGATTCGTTCATTTCTGTGCTCAGTATCATCCTACAATAATTCGGCTGAAGACACCCCGCTGACCACTGGTTAAACTAATGTCGGAGCTGATTTCCAGAGGATCAGAGCTACAGTAGCCGGGGTGTTTATGATAGTAAATATGACTTAAAAGATAACCCCACCCTCCCTCTTCTTCCACGCAACCTATTGATTCTGTTCGCGATTGAATCCATGTCCGGTTACGACCTTGGGCTCACCATCCGTGGATCGGTCGGTCACTTCTGGAATGAGAGTTATGGGCAGATCTACCCCAACCTGAAAAAGCTGGCAAACGACGGATTTGTGAGCTGCAAGGCGGAGCGGCAAAAAGGCAAGCCCGACCGGCGCATCTACTCGATCACGAAAAAGGGCCGGGAGCGCCTGCAGAAATGGCTAGCGGTCCCACCGCAGCCGGAGATTCCCAGGAATGAATTGTTGCTGAAGCTGTTCTTTGGCACGCAGGCTTCCCCAGACGTCCTTATCAAATATGTAGAAAGCATGGCGGAGAAAGAGCGCGCATTACTCCAACAGTTCAAGCGAGTGGAGCAAGAAGAAATCGCCCGGAACCAGAAATATCCGGACGAAGGGAGCGCCTTACTGGAAGATGGCGGCGCGCTTCGGGCAGTTCGAATTGGAAGCGCACCTGCATTGGGCGGAAGAGACACTGGCGGAATTGCGCAGCCTCGCCAGGAAGCAGCGGAATCGCGCGGAAAGTGGAAAGGAAGAGAAGCATGCGGGCAAATAATTCACCCATATCTACTCGTATCGCGGCAACGACGAAGGATGGGCGGGGGATTCCGCAGATTGCCTCGTGGGGACACTTGCTGGGTTTCTTTTCGATCGGAACAGGCTTGGTGGTCCTGGGCTTTCTGGCGCAACACGCACCTGCGGGAAGAGGAGGCGCGGCGCCGGGCCAGCTTGCCAGCCACAGTCAAGCCATTCCGATTTATTTGACTGCAATGTTCATGGACCTGGCGCTTTTTTATTACTGCTGGGCCGGCGTGCATCGCCGCGGCGGCAACCTTGAAACGTTGTCAGGAGGACGGTGGACTTCGTGGAAGAGCCTCGGGGTAGACCTGGGTATTGCTTTGCCGTTCTGGGTGCTATGGGAAGGCGCGGCCTATGCTGTCCACCGGTTGCTGGATCCGAGGCTGCTTGGGCCGGGCGACGTGAAAACTGTCGCCAGCCTCTTGCCGCAGAGCCTGCTTGAGATTCTGATCTGGATCGCTGTTTCGATTACAGCAGGGATCTGTGAGGAGCTGGCTTTTCGCGGCTATTTGCAGCGGCAGCTTCATGCCCTGAGCTGCAATGTTGTGGTAGCGGTACTCGGGCAAGGATTGGTCTTTGGCTTGTTTCACAGTTACCAAGGGTGGACGAATGTGATCGTGATCAGTGTTCTTGGAATTCTTTATGGAGTGCTCGCTGTGTGGCGTCGGAACTTGCGCGCAAACATGATTGCTCACGCGTGGGGCGACATTTGGGGAGGCTGGCTGCAGATGGTGGTTTGGCGTTAGGTGCGCTTGCGCCCGATTAAGCAATCTGCTCCTGGCGTAGGTGCAACTCCCCGTTCACCGCGAACCGCTCTATAATCGCCCCATGCTCTACGGAGGCGATTCCAGGCGGCGGTCGGTGGTTCTGCTGGGCACAGGCGTGGTGTTGTTCTTCGCCCTCCTAGGTGCGCTGCAAGCCTTCAACACTTCCAATGTGCGCTTTCTGAATCCTGAGACGGCCGGGGAAACACTGGCATTCACGGGACTCAACGTGGTGGTGTTTCTGCTGCTGCTTGTGCTCCTGATTCTGTTGCTCAGGAACATTCTGAAGATCTACGCGGACCAGAGCAGCAGTGCATTGGGTGCGCGGCTGCGTACGCGGATGGTGCTCGGCGCGGTATTGATTGCGCTGACTCCCGCGGTCTTCATGTTCCTTTTCAGCTTTCAGTTGATGAACCGGTCTATCGATCGCTGGTTCTCACCCAATACGTCGGAGCTTCGCGAAGACTCGACCCGCGTGGTGCTGGAACTGGCGCAATACGTGACCAACAATGCGCGGGTGGAGGCGGAATCGATTGCTGCTTCCGGCGCTCCGGATCTGGATTTGCCCGCGCTAAGCGAGTCATTGGGCTCGCATCGAATTACGCTGGGGGGCGGCTTTGCGGTGGTGTATGACAAGGATCTGCACGTGCTGGCCAGCTTTCACGCTCCCGCGGAGTCAGCTCCAGCCAGCCTCCTTCCGTGGCTCAATGAGGGCGAGCAGGGCGCGGCCACTCCTTTGAAAGGGCCGCTCTCGACCAACTTGCTTGCCACGGCGCAGACCAACGGCGAACCAGTGTTGAAAGTGGCCGGGCAGGATTACGCGCTGGGAATGGCGGGCACGGCTTCAGGAAAAATAGTCGTGGTGGCGTTGCCCATGCCACAGGGACTCAGCCAGACCACCGGGCGGATCCGCGCCGGCGCTGCCGCGTATTGGGATTTGTTCCGCTCACGCCACAGTATCCGCTCTACATTTTTCCTGATGCTGCTATTGATCACGGTAGTGGTGTTTTTCTCAGCGTGTGGCTCGCCCTGTTTTTGTCAAAACAGATTACGCGGCCGGTGGAAGCGCTGGCCGATGCCATGGACGAAATCGCCGACGGCAAATACGACCACCGCGTAGCAGTGGTTACAACTGGCGAGATGGCAGACCTGGTGAGCTCGTTCAATCACATGGCTGCCGATCTTGAGACCAGCCGGCAGTTGGCGGATAGCTCATCGGCGCAATTGACCGCGGCCAACTTATCCATTGAAGAGCGGCGCCGCGAACTGGAGACCATTGTGGAGACGATTCCCAGCGGTGTAGTGACCCTGGACGGATCGGGCACGGTGCTGCAGGCCAATCGCGCTTTTGCGGTGCTGATGGGACAGCATAAAGATGCCGGGCTGCGCGGAGAGAAGTTGGATTCGCTGTTGCCGGCGGAGTGCGTTGACGACCTGGCTGGAGTGATTCGGCGTGGCCAGCGCATGGGAGCGGCTTCAACAGAAATTGAGTTTCATGCGCGCGGACGCACCATGCACCTGGCTGTGACCAGCGCACGGCTTGATCTGGCGCACGGCAAGGTGGGCACCGTGCTGGTGGTGGAAGATACCTCAGAGCTTTTGCGCGCGCAGCGGCAGTTGGCATGGAAAGAAGTGGCGCAACGCGTGGCCCACGAGATCAAGAATCCGCTCACACCGATTGCGCTTTCAGCCGAGCGGATCGGCAGACATCTCGATCGCAGCCTACCCGATTCGCCGGCCATCATTCGCAAATGCAGCGAGGTGATTCTGGGCTGCGTTGCCACGCTGCGCACGCTGGTCGACCAATTCTCGGCACTGGCGCAGTTTCCGGCGCCGCAGCCCCGCGCATGCGACATGAACCAGGTGGCCGAGGAGGCGTTAGCCTTGTTTGCGGGCCGGCTCGAAGGCATTACGGTGAGGCGCGCATTAGAGCCGGGCCTGCCCATGGTGCTGGCGGATCCCGAGGCGATTCGCCGCGCGCTCGCCAACCTGATCGACAACGCTGCCGAGGCCATGCACGGCAGCCTTCTGCGTCTGCTCGACATTCGCAGCGCTCTGAGCGAAGACGGCACCGCAGTTGAAGTGACCGTCTCTGATACGGGTCATGGCCTTACCGATGAGATTCGCGAACGTCTGTTTCTCCCCTTCTACTCCACCAAGCAACGGGGCACGGGGCTTGGGCTTTCGATCGCGGCCAAGATTGTGCAGGAGCATGGCGGCTCAATTCGCGCGGAGAGCAACAGCCCCAAAGGGGCGCGTTTTCTAGTGCGGCTGCCGCTGATGGAACATGGTGTGCGGCCCGCCTCCGAGTCGAGTACAGCCACGCCGCTCACCGGAGCGCGCTCATGAATCACATCCTGGTGGTGGATGACGAGGCAGAGATTCGCTCGTCACTCGAAGAGATTCTGCGCGAGGAGGGATACGGCGTGGCCACGGCTGCCACCGCGGCCGAAGCGCTGGTGCTGGTTGAAGACACTCCTTATGACGTGGTGCTTCTCGATATCTGGCTACCCGATCGCGACGGTCTCGACGTACTGGCCGACATTCACCGGCTGGCGGCGGAGATGCGGCCCGAGGTGGTCATTATCTCGGGGCACGGCACCATTGAAACCGCGGTGAAGGCCACCAAACTGGGCGCGTTCGACTTTCTCGAGAAGCCGCTCTCACTGGATCGAACGCTGATTGTGCTGAAGAACGCGGTTGAGGCGCGGCGACTGCGTTCGGAGAACCAGGAGTTCAAGCGCCAGTTCAACGTCGGTTCGGTGCTGACGGGTGAGAGTGTGCCGGCAAAGGCGCTGCGGCAACAGATACGCCTGATGGCGCCGAGCAACGGACGGGTGCTCATCTATGGCGAGTCAGGAACAGGGAAGGAACTGATTGCGCGCGCCATTCATGCGGAGAGCCTGCGCCGCGACCGCGTGTTTGTCGAACTGAACTGCGCCGCCATTCCCGAAGCGCACATTGAGGCGGAGCTGTTCGGCTATCGGCATGGCGCGCAGCCCGGCGGCCCTCTTGAGCAGCGCGGCACCCTGGAGCGCGCCGATGAAGGCTCACTTTATTTGGATGAAGTGGGCGACATGAGCCTGAAGACGCAGGCCAAGGTGCTAAGCGCCCTTGATGACCAGATGTTTACGCCGGTAGGCGGCACGCAACCGCTGCGCGTGGATGTGCGTCTGATCGCTTCGACCAACAAGGATCTCGAAGAAGAGATTGCCAAAGGAAATTTCCGCGAGGATTTGTTTTACCGGCTTAACGTGGTGCCGTTTTTTGTACCGCCGCTGCGCGAGCGCAAGCAGGATATTCCGCTGCTGGCGCGGGAGTTTCTTGCCCAGTTTGGCCGCCAGTATGGACGCCCGCACATGGAAATCGGAGAGGATGCGCTGGAAACGCTCTCCATTTATCATTGGCCCGGCAATGTGCGCGAGTTGAAGAACGTGATCGAGCGGGTGCTGATTCTCAACCCGCGCACCTTGCGAATCGAGCGCAAGCACCTGCCTCCGCTGATGCACAAGGCAGGCACGCGTTCGACTGAGGAATTCTCAACGCTGCAGCAGGCGCGCGACGCCTACGAGCGCGAATATATTCTGAAGAAGATTGAAGAAGCGCGCAACAACGTGAGTCGCGCCGCGGAGATGCTGGGTCTGGAGCGCAGCCATCTTTATCGCAAGATGAAGGCGCTGGGAATCGGAGTGCGCGAGTAGCCGGAGCGCGGTAATCTGAAAAGGATGGAAGCATTGCGATGCCCGTCATCCTGAACCGACCGAATCTGCTTCATCTGAATGGGTTCACGCGCGTGGAGCGCCTGAAGAGTGTGGCTCGCCTGCGCGATGCGATCGTCAGCAGCCGTGGCTGGGTGACCGACTTCCACCAGTTTTCGAATCTTTCAATATGCCTGCAGGTGGAAATCCCCATCGAGCACCTGCCCTTGCTGGCCGAGTCGCTGCTCGAAGCGGGCGTCAAGTTCAATACGAGGAGCGAGGGTCTGCTTTACAGCGTGGGGCCGGAGATGGCAACCGGGCCCATCCAATGCACATTGCAGGTACTGTTCATACACAATGAACCGGATTTACGGCGCAAGGTGCTGGCCGTCCCAGGCTGATGCAGCCAGGACCCCAGGTTAAAGCAGTCGGAATCTTCCCCGACAAAGCTAACCGGAAACGGTTTCCGTATCGACTAGCGGAGATACTCTGAGTTCACTCACCTGGCTGACTTGAATGACGGGCTCGATGTCAGTGTAGTTGGGGATGTCTCCCTTCAACTTGGCGGCGTGAGGCAGAAACGCTTCGCTGAAGGCCTTGACCGACTCGCATGTAAAGGCTGCCACCGCGCGGAAGGGAGGCGGTTGTTGCACTTTCGCACCGCTGACCCCGATTTCGACGGAGACCGCTCTGACAGCGGAGACGAGCGACTTCATCACCAGCGGCATATGGACGTTGGTGTAGTAGTCCACGTCGAAGCGGCTGCCGGGCATATTCGGAAAGTAGATGCTGACCTTGACCATGGTTACCTCACATTGCAGGCGCATCGTTCAGTATTTCGGGATGGATGGATCAATCTCGTCGCTCCAGGCATGAATGCCGCCGGCGAGATTGGCAACGTTGGAGTAGCCGGACTGCTTAAGGAACTCGGCGACGCGCTGGCTGCGCCCACCGGTGCGGCAATGCACCACGACCTCACGGTCACGATCGATCTCGGCAAGCCGTTGGGGCACATCGTTTTGTGGAATCAATTTTCCGCCGATGTTGGCGATCTGATACTCGTAGGGCTCGCGGACGTCGAGCACGAGAACATTGTCGCCCGCATCGAGCCTCTGTTTCAATTCCTTCACCGTCATCTGCGGAATACCATTCTTCAATTTCTTCTCCTCTTGGGTTTCAGGGGCAATTCCGCAGAACTGCTGGTAATCAATGAGTTTTGTGACCGTGGGATTGAGACCGCAAACGGGGCACTCGGGGTTTTTGCGCAGTTTGAGCTCGCGGAAGCGCATGTTCAGTGCGTCCACCAGCAGCAGGCGGCCCGCAAGTGAATCGCCCTTGCCAAGGATCAGCTTGATGACCTCGGTAGCTTGAATCACGCCGATGAGGCCGGGCAGAATGCCGAGAACGCCACCTTCCGCGCAACTGGGAACCAGGCCCGGCGGCGGCGGCTCGGGGTAAAGGCAGCGATAGCAAGGACCATCTTTGGCGGCGAAGACGCTGGCCTGCCCTTCGAAACGGAAGATGGACCCGTAGGCGTTCGGCTTGCCTAACAGCACGCATGCATCATTGACGAGATAGCGCGTGGGGAAGTTGTCTGTTCCGTCTGCAACAATGTCGTAATCTTTGATAATTTCGAGCGCATTGGCGCTGGTCAGCATGGTCTCGTGCTTGACGACGTTGAGGGCTGGATTGAGGGCATTGAGTTTCTCTTCGGCTGAGTCCAGCTTCTTGCGGCCGATGTCCTTGGTGAAGTGGATGATCTGGCGCTGCAGGTTGCTCGCGTCCACCACGTCGAAATCCACAAGCCCCAGTGTGCCGATACCGGCCGCTGCCAGGTAGAAGGCGAGCGGCGAACCAAGCCCGCCCGTTCCGACGCAGAGTACGCGTGCAGCCTTCAGTCTCTGTTGGCCCTCCATCCCGACTTCAGGCAGGATGAGGTGGCGCGAGTAACGCGCGAGATCGTCGGTGGTCAATTCCGGGAGGGAGGTGGGCTCAGTGATGGTTGCCATATTCAATTCTCAAGTTCTCGCCGAGGTGAGTCAGGCCGAAGCTCGATTGTAAGAGACGTGCTCTAAAAAAAGAGTTGCTCTGGTTTGTTGTGTCGGACGGGGTTGCCTGCGGGGCAATCCAATTCGGCTAACATCCTCCGGCGATTGAGGGGATGATGGAGAGCGTGTCGGCGGCGGTCACGGTCGTGGACTCTTTTGCCGGGAGATAGCGTACGTCCTCGTCGTTCAGATACAGGTTAACAAAAGCGCGGAGCTTGCCTTCACCGGTGAACAGGTGTTTGCGGAGGTCGGGATGCGTCTGGGTCAGAGTGTCGAGCGCCTCGGAGATGGTGGCCGCGCTGATTTCCACGGCGTCCTGTCCGCCCGTATAAGCCCGCAAAGGTGTGGGGATAAAGACCGTCATGTGAAGGATTTCCTCGCCTGCATTATTTTAGATGGCGCAGGCGGCCAATCGGATGATGTGAGTGTCTCGCCAAGGTAGATCGGGCATGTGGGGTTTTGCCGGATACGGGCGATTTATGGCTCCTGCATCCTGGGAACAGAGTGGTACAGGCAAAGAAACGGCTCCGGCAATGCCGAAGCCGCTTCAAAGCTGGTCACTGGGCCATCCCGGGTGGGAAACCGCTGTCTCCCTTGCCTTATTGAGTGGAGGTCATGCTGTCGGACGACGGCTTCGGCTTCCAGAAATCCGGATCGGCCTTGATCCAGTCGTCGGAGACGTAGCTCTGCTTGGGGTTGACCGCGAACAATTCGCTGCGCGAAGAATCTACGGCTGCTCCGAAGAGCGCCTCGAATTTGGCCATCGCTTCTTCGCCGCCCATGGCTTCGACAAACTTCTTGTCGTTAGCATAATCCTCATCGATCACCGCCATATGCGGGTCGCCGCTGATGGCGATATAAGTGCCGTCCTCGACGCCAAAGGCAGCCTCGTACATGCCCCAGTGGGCTTTGTCTCCCATCTTGTCGTGGGCGGCTTTCACCATCTTCGCCAGTTCCATCCAATCCTTGCGGTGGCCAGGACGGACGTGGAAGACGGAAATCTGGTAATAGCGATGATTCACCAGGTCGCGGTGAGAGTGGTAGCTGAGGTCTTCATCGTAGACATAGACGACCGAATCCACTCCTTCCAGCAATTCGCCGTCGGCGACGCTGGCATTCTCAAGATCGGCGCTGAGAGAGGCGTTCTTGTCGGCGAGTTTGCTGTCCTTTTCCCATTCGTCAAAAGAGGCATAACGCGTCATGTATAAAGCGCGCGCCTTGCCCGACATGGAGTCCATTCCGACGTAATAGACGGGGAATTTCGCCTTGGTCATGGCGGTGATAAAGGCGCTCTCTGTCTTGTCATGCGCCATTCCGTCTTTATAGGGCTTGATGAATTCCCGGGTGATCCTCAGGATCTTGGGTACAGCATTGGTGGCAGATGCATCCTGCTGCGCTGCGACCACCGTGCTGCCGGCAACCGCGAGGGACAGTCCCAACACAAAGGGGCTGATTATTTTCATTGGAATAACCTCCTTGACGTACTCAGAGATCACTCGCGATGGGGAGGGGGAACCCGGGGAGACGCGCGCGTTCCAAGTCAGATGGATAGTAAGCCCTGTCAGCCTCGCTGTAAAGAACTTCTCATCAGCCGTGGATAATGGTCAGGATGCCGTGGGTGCAGACGAAGACGAGTCGCTCAGCTCAAGTCGTCGACGCGAATCGTTTCCTGCACGAACCGCTTGTCTTCCTCGGTCGCGCCGGCGAGCAGGAAGGAATTGGTCACGGCAGCTTTGCCCTGGGCCACTTCCGTGATGACGTATGAGCAGCCGAGCCAATGCGCTTCGACGAAGTCGGTTGCCGACCATTGTGCCGGGTGATCGGGATGGGAGTGATAAAAGCCCGCAATCTCCAGCCCGCGGTTGCGCGCCTCGCGCTCGATCTTCACCAGATCAATGGGAGCAATTTGATAGCGGTTGTGGGCTGAATCGGTGCGGGTGTTGCCGGCGCGCAGCGCGGATGTGACAATCCAACCCTCTGCGCCTTGCCGCCCCAGGAGCGCGCCGCAGCACTCATGAGGATAAGTCTCTTCGCCGTGAGTGCGCATTGCGTCGTAGACGACGCGGGGCAACTGCAGCACACTCACGTTTCCTCCCAGAACCGCTCGCTCAGATACTTGTCGGCTGAATCCGGCAGCACGGTGACGATGACGGCGGGCCGGCCTGCCGCGGCCTCTTCGCGCGCGACCTGCATGCAGGCCACGACCGCGGCGGCCGCTGAAATCCCAACCAAAACGCCTTGCTCGCTGGGAAGCCGCTTGGCCATCTGGTAGGCTGCTTCGGTCTCTACCTGCAATTCGCGATCGGCAAGGTGCGGATTGTAGATGGCAGGCACCATAGAGGTGGCCAGGTACTTGAGACCTTCAAGGCCGTGGAAGGGCGAGTCGGGTTGCATGCTGATGATCTGGATGGCGGGGTTGTGCTCCTTGAGGCGGCGCGACGTGCCCATGAACGTGCCGCAGGTGCCGAGACCGGCGACAAAGTGGGTGACCTGGCCCGAGGTCTGGGCCAGGATTTCAGGGCCGGTGGTGTGATAGTGCGCCAACCAGTTGGCGTCGTTCGAATACTGATCGACGTAACAAAAGTGTTGCGGGTCATTGCCGGCCATCTCCCGCGCACGGCGGATCGCACCATCGGAACCCTGGTCGGGTTCAGTCCATTCGACCGTGGCGCCGTAAGCCCGCAGGATTCGTTTGCGTTCCGGCGACACGTTGGCGGGCATGGCCAGTTGAACCGGAAAGCCGAGCGCAGCGCCCAGCATGGCGAGAGCGATGCCGGTGTTGCCGCTGCTGGCGTCCAGCAAAATCTTGCCGGGCACGAGCAGTCCGCGCCGGCGCGCATCGCGGACCATGGCTGCGGCGGCGCGGTCCTTGACGCTGCCACCGGGGTTGGCCCACTCCGCCTTGCCCAGCAGGGTAATTCCCTCCATGTCGCGGACGAGTTGATCGAGCCGGACGAGCGGCGTGGAGCCGATGCGATCGGGGAGGGACGAACCCAGCGCGGATTGTTCAATCGCGCTCTTCATTGCGGAAACACAGGACTTCCTCCGGATGTGCGAGACTGGAGCGAGGGAAAGTTTCGGTCTCCCTTGAACCATCTTCGCAGAAAGAAAACGGCCATGACTCGAAAAACCAAAATTCCAACCTTCGATCAGATACTTGAAATCCTGCGTGCCCACTCGTTTGAGGTGACGCCTTCGGTCAAGGTGCCGGGCGGCGTACTGGTGAGCAAGCACGGGGCCGGGGCGATTCTCGTGCCGGCAAAGGAGAAGGGCGCGCCGCCGGCTATGGCGGTTCACCCGGGCGTGCTGGTTCGAGGGGAGGTGGCCGAGCTGCTCGACCGGGGCTATCAGAAGTTCATTAAGACCTCCCAATTTGAATTGCCTGCAACGGCTACGCAATTGCACGCAATTCACCAGTTCACCGAGGAATTGAAGCAGTTGACCGGCGGCCCGAGCCTTTATAACGAGTCGCTGGGTACCACCAGCGATATATATCAATACGACCGTTTGCAGGGTCGGGAAGCGGCTCAGCCCGCACCCGCGCAGCCCTGGCAACTGGCCTCGGGACACTGAGCTTTCCCCGGAACTGGACGGGTACAGCGATGGATCTTGAAGGCAAGGCGGGGGCACGGCGGCAGATCGTCCGGAACGACGGATCGAAACCCGACGCCCGGTGGATACCAGAGCGGTGATTTATCTCATCGACCTCGCGGCGAAGGTGCATGGACGCATTCTTGACGTCAGCCTGCACGGCTGCTGTATCCGAACTGACCAGCGGTTTCCTTTGGGTATTTTCAGGAGGGTGGAGACGGATGCTCCCTCGAGGGTTTGCCCTTTCGCCTCGGTGGCGTCACCCAGGCCCTTCACGACGCACGCACTGTGGGCATCCGTTTCCTCGACATGAGCGAGCGCAAAAAGGAACAACTGGTGCAGCTCATTGAGGAGATCGACGAGCTTCAGAAGCGGGAGGAAGCCGCGGTCACGCTCAATGTCGCGCCTGGGCGTGAACCGGCTAACGAAGATTCCCGCAGCGCAAGCTGATTCCTCAGGCCATGGGCCCCGCATTGTGATAGCGCGGGTCCGGGGCATGGACAATGCGCATCAGCTTGCCGTGATCGAGCCAATTCAGCTCGCACGTGTCGCAATCTTCGATGACTACGTTGCCGGCGCCGGAATAAAAATGCGTGTCCATGGGCTTGTGGCAATGGGGGCAGTCGAGCTTGCGGTGCAGTTCGAGTGGGTCCGGCGGCGGTGGAACCAGGGAACCGGGCTGCCCGGCGCGCAATTCGTCGACAAGCGTCATGAACACACCCATCGAAATCAACATCCCGCGGCAGCGCGTGCAATATTCCATTTGCACCTTGGCCAACGAGGCGTGCATGAGCGGAAGGGCACAGACGGGGCACGTCTCGTCCGCGGCCTCTGGATAGACGCTGACTCCTTCGTCATCTTTCTGCGGGAAAAAGATGTTCTTGCAGTAGTCGCAAGCCAGACCGTCCGCGGCTGGCTGAAGACGCATGGGAGCTCCGCAGGATGGACAGTTCATTGTGCCTTTCCGCACTCGGGGCAGAATTTTGCTCGCTCCGGTATGGTCTTCCCGCATTCGATGCAGAAATGCGTGCCGGCCGCATGAGCAGTATCGGCGGGAGACTTGATTGCCGCCATTACAGTTTGCGCCATCGCCACTCCGGCTCCGAGGCCGACTCCCATTCCAGCGGCGCCCCCTGGATTGGCCGCCGCGATCGGGAGTGCCTGCGCGGTTTCAAACTGGGAATAGCGGCCAAGATCGCCCGCCATGCTCGTCCCGATGCGCTGATCCATCACCTTCTGCAACTCATCTGGCAGAGAGATGCTTTCGACGACGAACTGGTTCAGGCTCAAGACCCAGCGCCGTGAACGCTGGCTTCATCTGTTCCGCAATCTTCTGACCCAGAGCGTCCTGGTTTGCCGCCATGTCGAGGAATGAGACGTCGCTGGTAGCGAAGATGTCGGTCATGCGCGCGACAATCGTGTTGCGCAACTGCCCTTCGAGCTCCGTGACGAAGTACGTTTGGCGCGTTCCACTAATCTGGTTGAAGAACACACGCGGATCGGTGACGCGATAGGAATAGATTCCGTAGCCGCGCAGGCGCACCGCGCCAAATTCCTTGTCGCGGATGGTGATGGGCGTGGCCGTACCCCATTTTTGATCGATCTGCAGCCGCGTCGAGAAGAAGTAGACGTCGGATTTGAAGGGGGATTCAAAGCCCTTATCCCAATTCATCAGATCGGTGAGAAGGGCAGATTGCGGGTGGTCAGCGTGTGGAGTCCCGGTCCGAAAACGTCGGCGATTTTACCCTCGTTGACGAAGGCGGCCATTTGAGATTCGCGTACGGTGAGCTGCCCGCCGTTCTGGATTTCCATGTCCTGCATGGGATAGCGGAACGCGAGCATACCGTCTTCCGCTTCATTCCACTGAATGACATCGATGAGCTGCTTGCCCAGGAATTGTCTGAGGGTCACGTGCGTCCTCCTGGAGTGCAACTCTAACATGCGTCACACGAAGGGCAAACGAAAAGAGGCGTCTCGGGATACACCGAAATACCCAACGGATTCAAGCAACTGCGGGACTTCTTTAGAGCGGCGCGGAAATTAGTTGGTAGTGCCTTCGGTTGGCGTCGCGGCGAAGGTGCACTCGGCGCATTGGCAGACCCGGCGCAGGTATTCCCAGGAGTAGATGCCGCCCGAATGGCCGTCGGTCCAGTTGAACTGGAGCGCGTAGCGGCCCACGGCGTGAGCGCTGGCCGGCTTGGCAGGCGCCTTGTACATCGGCAGCACATTGGTGGGCTTTGGCTTGGGCTGGCCGATCTTGCGGCCCTCGTTCTTTCGTTCTTCGATACAGGTGGCGCAAGGGCAGGCGTCGCGCAGCCAGGCAAAGCTCCAGGCGCTTCGGTGGCCGTCTTCCCAATCGATTTCGAGGCCCTTGCCTTCGGTGAGCAAGACTCTCACCTTGTGCGGGGTAACGGCGATACGCGAGAGCGGGCGGTGCTCTCCGTTTTCCTGTGCTTTTTCTTCTTTTGAGACGATCCGGATCCCTTCGTGGCTCATGCTTCCATCTTATCGTTGATGTCCCTTGTCGAGTGTGGAGGGCGAGCAAGGACCATTACCGATCTTTCCAGAAGAACCATGCGGCCATCGAGAGGCCGATGAACACCACGAGGCCGCGCAACACGGGCTGCGGAATCCGGCGTGCCATGCTGGCGGATGTGTAGCCACCGATCGCGCAGGTCACCATCGCCACCAAGCAATAACGCCACACCACCTGCCCGTCCACGACAAAGATGGCGAAGGCGATGCCGTTGGCCATGGTGGTGGACACCACCTTGAGCGCGTTGATCTCGTTCAGGTCCTGAAAGCCAAAGAGCGAAAGCGCTGTAATGATGAGGAAGCCGGCGCCCGCGCCAAAGTAACCGATGTAGAAACAAATGACCATGGTTGCGAAAAATACAGGCAGGCGACGCGGCGGGGGAGGTGGGCTGGTGGCCGTTTCACCGCTTGCAATGCTGCGGCGGGCAGCGCTCCGGCGCTCAAGCCAACGGGATACCGGACCGCTGGCGGCAAAGATCAGAGCAGCCACCAGCAGCAGCCATGGCACGAGATGCAGGAAGGTCATTTGCGGCGTGTTGAGCAGCACGACGGCGCCGGCAGTGCCGCCGAGCAGGCCGGCGAACGCCATGGGCAACGCGAGATGGAGATTTTTGCGAATGTCCTCGCGATAGGCGGCAATCGAGGTGAGCTGTCCCGGCCACAGGGCCACGGTGTTGGTGGCGTTGGCCTGGACGGGCAGGATCTTCATCCCCAGCATGGCTGGAAAAAGCAAGAACGATACCCCGCCGGCAACGGCGTTGAGCACTCCCGCCAGAAAGGCGGCGACTGTGAGCCAAAGCCATTGCCAGCTGATGTAAGAGGGGAGGCTGAGGAGCGCTATCATCTGTCGCATATTGTAGAGGGCTGTCGGCAGGGCGGCGCAAGACGGATTACATGCGGTCTCGCCGTGCTCTTCACGCATATCTAAAAATGGCTATCGCCAGCAGATACAGCGGAGTATGCTCTAGCCATGCTTCCGCGCTTTCTTCGCTTCCCGCAGGTTGCGGGATTGATTTTGTCTGCCTTGGTGGGCTTTACATCACTGGCCGCCGCACAGAACGTCGCACCTGTGCTCACGGTCGATGGTCTGGGCAAGGGAATCGCGCCGCTCGATGGTCCGTGGCAATTTCACCTTGGCGACAATTCCGCGTGGGCGCTGCCGCAGGCCGGCGATGATGCCGGAAACGTAGGCTGGGAGCAGATCAGTCCCGACAAAACATGGGGAGCGCAAGGCCATCCGGCTTACACGGGCTACGCATGGTACAGGAAGCACGTTCACCTCGCGCCGGCGCCGGGAGCCTCGCCTGATTTTGCGTTGCTCATTCGCCACATCGATGACGCCTACGAGATCTACTGGAACGGCGCGCTGATCGGCCGTCACGGAAATCTTCCGCCGCATCCCTCTTATCCGTACTCGCCGCCCGTTCAAACTTTTGGGTTGGGTCCCGCGCGAGATGGAGTGCTCGCCCTGCGCGTCTGGAAGGCGCCTTTGACTTCGTTTGACTCCGATCATCTGGGAGGCCTATATGCCGCGCCAGTGGTCGGGAGTCCGACGGCCATCGCGGCGCAAAAGGCCGAGTTGGATTACGGGTGGCTGCGCAGCCGGCAATATTATTTCGGTCTCGAGTCACTCGATACGCTGGTAATGGTGCTGAGCCTGCTGGCATGGCTGCGTGACCGGTCAAAGCGTGTTTTGCTCTGGATGGCCGTCTTCAGTGGCGCGTCTGTCCTTTCGCTGATTCTCGTGGGCTTGCGGATTCCTTTCTCTTTCAGCTTTGCCCTCGGATGGCTGCAGCCGGTTCTCAGCCTCTCTGACATCGGATTGTGGTTCCTGCTGCTTTACCTGCTCAAGCTGGATGAGAATCCGCGACTGGCACGCCTTACTCGCCAGCTCGCCATCATCAGCATCGTCGCTACCTCGCTGGATGGTCTGATCACTCTGCTCGACTGGAGCAACCCGCTGCTCGCACCCTGGGTGCAGACAGCCGATGCGCTCTTGACGGTCGTCTTTACGGCGGCTGAGGTCTATCCCCTGGTGCTGGTCGGTTACGCGCTGCGCAAGCGCCTCGATCCTTCGCGCTGGCTGGTGGCCATCGCGGCTTTTCTTTCCGGGATGATTTCGGTCGTCCGCATCGCTGTGCAGCAGGGCAGTCGGTTTACCCACTTCACCCTCGGCGAGAAGATCGGTGCACCGCCTCCTACCTTCAACGGCAATGTTTTTACGTTGCAAACCATCGCCAACACGTTGTTGCTACTGGCCATTATTTATGCGATGTACCGCTGACATGCTCGATGCGGCCACCCGCCAGAGCTCCCTGGACAGGAATCAAGAGCGCCGCGAATTGCAGCAGGTTCTGATCCCCGAGTCATTGCCCGCGCTTCCTGGATTTGCCTTCACCAGTGCCTACCGGCCCGCGCAGGAAGTGGGGGGAGACTTCTTTCAGGTGATCCCGCTCGAAGGCGAATTTGAAGGCTCCACGATGATTCTGCTGGGTGACGTGAGCGGAAAAGGTCTGAAGGCGGCCATGACGGTATCGCTGATAGTGGGAGCAGCACGCACTCTGGCGCGCTTCGCACCCCACCCTGCCGAAATGCTGGCCGAGCTCAACCTGCGCCTGTTTGGCCGGCTGCAGGGTGGTTTTGTGACCTGTCTCTCATTGCGTCTTGATGCCGCCGGTCATTGCGTTGTGGCCAGCGCAGGCCATCCCGCGCCGTTTTTGAACAAGCGCGAAGTTGACCTGCCCGGCACACTGCCGCTGGGGATCCTCCCCGCTGCCAGTTACGAAGAGACGGCCATCGATCTTCGCGAAGGAGACCACTTCGCGCTCTATACCGATGGCCTGCTTGAGGCCCGTAGCGCAAGCGGGGAAATCTTCAGCTTCGAACGCCTCGGTGCGCTGTTTGCCACGTGTCCCGACGCAGCCAAAGCGACCGAGGCCGCGGTCAATTTTGGCCAGGACGATGACATCACGGCTCACGACCCTGACCCGCTTGGGCAAAGGGCAGCAATCTTCATCGCATCTATCCGCCCCGCACTTCGCCCAGGTTTAGCGGCTTCGATTCAGACGGAAAAGAGGAGCCTCGGCGGCCTCCGACCTTCGAGAGTAGTTCTGACTGCATTCGCCCCCATGCGTCGGCCCACGCCCGACGCTTTTCCCGCCAATCCCATCCACAGGTGCCGTACCAATACAATCGGTGCGAGAACGAAAGGGGCAAAGGATGGCGCTTCACGAATTTCTTCACGAGCTGTTCCAAATCCGCTATATCCATGAAATTCTCCACCTGTTGAGCGGGTGTGTCGGCTCGTCTTCGGGACCTGGGGCTATTTTGCGTTTCATCCAGAAACGCGCAGAGCGCAAGAGCTAATTAGTTCATAATGAGAATGAATGCAAAAAAATTCGCGTGGCCATGATAGCAACAAGCGGCAACATAGCCAGGGATGAGTGTTATGCGCTCATATTTTATGAATCATTTGTGCTATAGTTGCGTCAAATGGTCTGAGTGGCGGGCAAAGTGCCGCCCCATCATTCCGAAAACCATTTGGAGGTATTTCTCATGGCAATCACCCGTTGGGACCCCTTCCGGGACGTAATGACACTGCAGAACCGCGTGAATTCGATCTTTCGCGATTTCAACGACGGTGGCGACAACCCATTGACGACGGCCACCTTTGTGCCGGCTGTTGATGTCTATGAAGATCCGCAGAAAGTTGTGCTGAAGCTCGAAATTCCAGGCGTCGACGAAAAGGAATTGGACATTCGGGTCGAAGAACCATACGCTTACTGTGAAGGGCGAGCGCGAGTTCGAGAAGGAGGAGAAAGAGGAGAACTTCCATCGAATTGAGCGGCGCTATGGCAGCTTCTATCGCGCTTTCACGCTGCCACCGACCGTGGACACGGAGCACATCGACGCCAATTACAATGCCGGCGTGTTGAAGCTGGAGCTGAAGAAGAAGCCCGAGACCCAGCCCAAGCAGATCAAGGTCAACGTGGACAGTCAAAAGCCGGTCCAGGGCCAGACCCAGGACAAAAATCAGAACAGAAGTCCGTCGCGGCGTAACGAGGCGGCTTGGTCTTGCCACATTTACCGGCCCTTTGAAAGCAGGCAGCGGGCAGGAACAAAAGTACGCGCCGGGTCAGCATGGATCGAAGATCAGTCTCCCGGCGTTAGCTTTTGTGCGCATCCTGGCAGAAATGAGATTTTGGAATCAGAGCAGTGGCCGGCAGAACAAGAGATGAGACCGACAGCAGCGGCGGAGTTGAATCGTGGCTATTCGTTGGGACAAATTAACCGTCAAATCGCAGCAGGCGATGCAGCAGGCACAGGAGCGGGCGGCCGAGCTTGGGAATCCCGAGATTCAACCAGTACATCTGTTGCTGGCCCTTGTCGAGGATACTGAGGGCGTCATTCCCGCGGTTCTCGAAAAGATCGGCGTACCCATTGAACGGCTGGAAACCGAACTGCACGTCATCGAGGAGAAACTGCCTCGTGTGGCCGGCGCGTCCACGCCGCCATCCATCGGCAATGCGCTCAACAAGGTTGTTGAGCAGGCTTTTCGTGAGGCGGCGAACTTCAAGGACGAGTACGTCTCGACGGAACACCTGCTGTTAGGCGCATCGCACCAGAAGGGCGACGCGGCTCGCGAGGCGCTGGTGACGCTCGGCGCGACGCACGAGGCGATCCTGCAGGCGCTAACCGCGGTGCGCGGTTCGCAGCGTGTAACCGATCAGAACCCGAAGGTAAGTTTCAGGCACTGGAAAAGTATGCCAAGGATCTGACTGAGTTGGCGCGCCGCGGAAAGCTCGATCCGGTCATCGGCCGCGACGAAGAGATTCGCCGCGTGATCCAGGTGCTGAGCCGGCGCACGAAAAACAATCCTGTGCTGATTGGCGAGCCCGGTGTTGGCAAGACGGCCATCGTCGAGGGTCTCGCGCGGCGCATCGTCTCTGGCGACGTGCCCGACGGCCTGCAGCGACAAGCGCGTCATCTCACTCGACCTCGGATCCATGTTGGCCGGCGCAAAATATCGCGGCGAATTTGAAGACCGGCTCAAGGCTGTACTGAAAGAGATTGAAGAATCGAACGGGCAAATCGTTCTGTTCATCGACGAACTGCACACGCTGGTGGGCGCGGGCGCTGCCGAGGGAGCGATCGACGCCAGCAACATGCTCAAGCCCGCATTGGCGCGCGGCGAACTGCGGGCTATCGGCGCGACCACGCTGAATGAATACCGCAAATACATCGAGAAGGATGCAGCGCTGGAGCGGCGCTTCCAGATCGTCTATGTGGGCGAGCCCAACGTCGAGGATACGATCGCCATTCTGCGCGGCCTGAAAGACCGCTATGAGGCGCACCACAACGTGCGCATCAAAGACTCGGCAATTGTGGCGGCCGCCACGCTTTCGCACCGCTACATCAGCGACCGCTTTCTGCCGGACAAGGCCATCGACCTGGTGGATGAGGCGGCCGCTTCGCTGGCGATTCAGATCGGTCGGTCCCCACGGAGATCGATCAGCTTGAACGGGAAAAGACCTCGCTCGAAATCGAGCGTGAGGCTCTGAAGCGCGAAACCGATCCGAACAGTCGTGAGCGCCGGGACAAAGTGGAGCGCGAAGTCGCCGCGCTGACAGAGAAGATTACGGCGCTGCGGTCGCGTTGGACGCATGGAGCGCGAGGCAATCACGCGCATCAGTGGTTGAAGAAGCGGATTGAAGCACTGCGTTTCGAAGCTGAAGAGCAGACGCGTAAGGGAAAGCTCGACCGGGCAGCGCAGATCCAGTATGGCGAGCTGCCCAAGCTCGAAGCCGAACTGAAGCAGCTGGAAGCCCTGCAGGACGGCGGAATTCGGGCGTGGCGCGCATGCTGAAAGAAGAGGTGGACGAAGAAGATATCGCCAAGATCGTGAGCAAGTGGACTGGAATTCCGGTTTCGCGGATGCTGGAAGGCGAAGTGCGGAAACTGGTCGAGATGGAGGACGCGGCTGCGCGAGCGCGTGGTTGGTCAGGATGCCGCGCTGACGGTTGTGGCCAATGCCATCCGTCGTTCGCGCGCGGGCTTGAGCGATCCGAAAAGGCCGATCGGCTAGTTTCATTTTTCTTGGACCGACGGGCGTGGGCAAAACCGAGACCGCTCGCGCGCTGGCCGAGTTCCTGTTTGACGACGAGCAGTCCATGGTGCGCATCGACATGAGCGAGTACATGGAGAAGCACGCCGTGGCGCGGCTGATCGGAGCGCCTCCGGGCTACGTGGGCTACGACGAGGGCGGCCAGCTGACCGAAGCCGTACGTCGCCGGCCTTACGCTGTGATTCTGTTTGACGAGATTGAAAAGGCGCATCCGGATGTCTTCAATATTCTGCTGCAGGTGATGGACGACGGGCGGCTGACCGACTCCAAGGGCCGCACGGTGGACTTCAAGAACACGGTGCTCATCATGACGTCGAATTTGGGCGCGGCCATGTTGACCGGCGATGCACTCAAGACCGAGCACGACTTTGAGATGGCACGCGAGTCAGTCATGCGCGTGCTGCGCGAACACTTCCGGCCAGAGTTTTTAAATCGCGTGGACGATATCGTGATCTTCCGTTCGCTGGGCCGCGCAGTTGAACCAGATCCTGGAACTGCGGTTGGATGAATTGCGGAGGATGCTGGCAGACCGGCAGATTTCGATCGAGCTGACAGAGCCCGCACGGCAACTGATTCTGGCGGGAGGTTCGGATGCGGCATATGGTGCGCGTCCGCTCAAGAGGGCGTTGCAACGCATGGTGCAGGATCCCCTGGCCATCAAGATATTGAACGGCGAAATTCTGCACGGCGCTCACGTGCGGATTGACGTCGATCGCAACACGAACCATTTGCGATTTGAGCCGATGGGACGTGAGGCGATGGCGTAAGACAGGTTTGGCCGCATACTGCGATCGATCCGGCCAGTAATGAATGAGGCTTCGAGTGATAATTCACTTCGGAGCCTCATTTTTTCTAGAACTGGTTGCATAAATGTTGCTCGACGAGCGAAGGAGCT
>CAVQZQ010000026.1:0-26191 GCA_963718435.1 uncultured Acidobacteriota bacterium
CCGCTTCGCGCCTGGTAGGCGAGACCCTCAGCAAGGCGCACTTCAACCAGCCCCGTCCACGCCCCGGAAAGCTGGATCGTTCCTTGGACATGCCCCGTCCCCATGCAGAACCCTTCTGAAGACGCCGAGGCCTCCAGGTTCATCGCCAGCATCTGTTCCCAGACTTGGGAATTGGCATGAGCGATACCTTTTTCATCAAGTTCTGCCCGCATCTGCCGCTCTCCAATTCCCGATCTGGCTTGAAAATTTGGCCTCTCCCCTGATCATCGGAAGATTCTCAATCCGCATTAAGACCAAGCGGATCGTGGGCATGGTTTCCTGGGCCGATAACTTGATTTGATGTGATTTAACTCACCTATTCCGGTGCTCCAAGGCACATCTGCGCCACACCTTCCGTGCCACCCTTGCTGATACGAGGTGGGTTGTCATGGCGGGCTCAGGCGCGGATCGTTGGACGCATCCGGCCGTTATCCTTGTCGCAACGGATCTAAGCGACCTCGACAGACTTATGCCCTTCGCATTTCAGGAGGCCTCCGAAACCAGTGCGCGACTGCTCCTGCTTCACGCAATGGTCACCTCTGCCGGCATGGCAATCGATCCAGTTGGATTGCCTTATTACGATCCCGCCAGCGCCCTCGATTCCGCCGCAAAGGTTTTGGAGCCCTGGTGCAGTCTGGCCCACAAGAGAAAGATTGGCTGCGACGCCGTGGTGCGCGAAGGCATCGCCTCCCAGCAAATTGCAGCCTCTGTTCGACAGTTCGGTGCAGATCGTATACTTCTTGGCACCCGGAGCCGGAGCAAAATGAGTAAGCTGCTTCTCGGTTCCGTAGCAGAACAAGTGCTGCGCTCGGTCAATCTCCCGGTCATGACCGTCGACTCGAGGCTCATCTCGCGGTGGGGAGCAGCGACCGGCAGAAGGTCGTCTTGCACGCCACCACACTCAGAGAGACCTCTCGCCCGAGCGCGGCGCTTGCCTGCCAGATCGCCGCCATCCAAAACGCCAAGCTGGTTCTACTGCACGTGCTTCCCCACATCGACGAGATGGTGCGGGATGGCTTGCCCACTGGTCTCGATTCGACGGCAATGCATGAGCTGCGCAGTCTTGCCGCAGAAACGGGAGCAAGCGAATCCGGCTGCTGCGCCCAGGTTGAAGCGAGCGTCGCCCATGGCAACCCTGCCATCGAAATCCTCGCCGCTTCAGCGGACCTGCAGGCCGACCTGATTGTTCTCGGAGCCACCGAGCGATCCGCACTGCAGAATCTTACCCGCGACCGCACCATTTACCGGGTTCTCGCTCATGCACGCTGTCCCGTGCTCAGCCTGCGCGAGTCGGTTCAAACGACGCCGGCAAACGATGTCGAGCACCTCGCCAGTCGCCTCTGATTCCCCGCCTCCTTGCTAACATGACCCTGTGAACATGGACGGCCAACTCGGCGGAATCCGACCCGATCCTCTGTGCCCATATTCCTGCGCAAGGTCAACCGGGAGCTGATCGATCTGCTTCGATCCCTCACTGCGGAAGAGTGGGATTATCAAACGGTCGCACCACTTTGGAAGGTCCGCGACGTAGCCGCGCACCTGCTCGATACCGCACTGCGTAAGCTGTCTCTAGTTCGCGATTCCTGTTTTGTTGAAAACGCGAATCCTCAATCTCCCGAGCAAGTACTCGCCCTCGTAAATCGACTGAACCCAGGAAGGGGTCAAGGTGTTCCGGCGCCTGAGCCCTGCCGTACTCATTGAAATAATGACGTTGGCCTGCGACCAGTCCGCAACCTTCCATGAATCACTCGACCCGTTTGCCCGCGCCACTTTCAACGTCAGTTGGGCTGGCGAAGAAGCATCCTTGAACTGGTTCGATACGGCCCGCGAGCTTACTGAACGCTGGCACCACCAGCAGCAAATCCGGGTTGCAACCGGCCGGCCCGGGATCATGACTCCGGAGCTGTACCATCCTGTGCTGGACTGTTTTCTGCGGGGCCTGCCGTACACCTATCGAAACTTCGGTGCTCCTGCGGATACCGGCATCCTGTTGGAAATCTCAGGGGAATGCGGAGGAACGTGGGTCCTGTCCAAGGGACTCGAGGGTTGGCACTTTGCAAAGCGCATCCCGAAAGAGTTGGCGTGCAGAGTGACTCTTCCGCAGGAAATCGCCTGGCGAGTGTTTACCAAAGGCATCGACCGCAATTCGGCCCGCGCACAGGTTGAAATTGAAGGGGATCAGCGCCTGGCCGAGGGAATTCTCGGCCTCACAGCAATCGTCGGCTGAATCGACAGCGAGCGCAGTTCTCTAAAATTCGCATCGGAATTGAGCTGTCATCCTCGAGCGTAGGTCGCCGCGGCGACCGGAGTCGAAAGCCTGCCCGCCGTTGCCAGGATCTGCGGTTGCTCGTTGCGACTTATGTCACTAAACTTCTGAGAAACAACACCAGCTTCAGGACGCGCTATCGACGGAGCCGATTGACGTTGGCAACAATTTCAGACCCAATCTCTTCAATCGTTTGATTTCCGTCCAGGTCCACCAGTCGCCCGAAGGCACGGTAATGCTCCACAACCGATGTCGTTTGCATTTCGTAATCACGTATGCGATCCAGAACGACACTCTCAGTATCGTCTGCGCGCTGGATCAGGACCGCACCCTCCCGATCGCAAACACCGTCCCGTTTCGGTGGATTGGCGTAGACGTTGTAGGTGCTCTGGCAGATCGGGCAGGTCCTGCGCCCGGCTATCCGGCGCAGCAGTTGCTTCTGGTCCATTCGGATGCACACGGCGACTATCGAAGTCTCGTAGCCTTGGGGAGCGAGATAGGCATCCAGCCAGACAGCCTGGTCCAGTGTCCGCGGAAATCCGTCCAGAATAAATCCATTAAACGTGTCAGGCTCCTGCAGACGTGTTTCTACGATCTGGCAAACGAGGGAATCTGGAACCAGTTCCCCGCGCCCCATAATCTCTTGCGCAATGCGGCCCAGCGAGGTGTTTCGCTGCACGTGCGAGCGTAGAACGTCGCCGGTTGAGATATGGGGAATTCCCCACAGCTCCGCCATCTTCCGTGCCTGGGTTCCCTTGCCTACGCCTGGAGCGCCTAGAAGAAGAATTCGCCCCGGACCAGTTCCAAATCCAACTGGCCAGCCCGTCTCCACCGAAGTTGCATAAGAAATTCGGGATTGATCAGCCATCTGGTAACAATTCCTCTCATCTCGCAAAAATCGGGCGGAGGTTGCTGGAACCACGATCCTCGGCACTGAGATGAGTAAAAACCACAGAACATTACGGCGCAAGAGGGACTAGTCCGATTCGGGCGAGTGGACAGCAATGCCTGGTGCCCGGGGAGGCCAGGCAACGGCATAATCAAGAGTGAAAGGCCCAGGAGGCAACGAAGGTGCGGCTCTTCTCTGTCGTCTATGGACCGAATTGGATCGTTCCTCAGAGTCGGAGCAAGGCCTTGAAGCATTTCGGAATTGTCTGTCCCCGAATTGCAGATTATTTCCCTTCACTGGCGCACAATCCGAATAGGACTCACCACAATGAAGAAACGAATCGCCTACTCATTTCAGCGCGCCCAAGCCCCGAAATGCCCGCCTGCCACCCGAGCCGCACCCCTCCGCAGGTCGTGTTTCTGGGGAAAATGCCCGTTAAAACTGCACTGTTGTACAGTCCAATGTAACTCGTGCAATATCAAGTACCTGGCCGGCACAGCTTTACAGGAATACAGAAAACATACATAGCAAAAGCGACCAAAGTGTGCCGTTTTCCGCAGCAAAAGGGACCAAAAACATCAATACCTGCGGACGAGAACGCGAGCACTGGGCAGCGCAAGAGTAGTGCTGGAAAGCTAGGCGAATGAGTAGATGGCAAGAATCTAGGCGGTCAGACGTTCCAACTGATCGGGCTTGACGATGGTCATGCTCGAGCCCTTGATTGTAATCCACTGGTCGCGGCGGAACTGGTTAAGCAGCCGCGTGACCGTTTCGCGCGAGGTGCCCGCCATGTTGGCGATTTCCTCGTGCGTAAGCGCCATGGTGAACCGGATTTCCGGCTTGCCGTTGGCGGCCGAGCGGCCCCAGTCGAGCAGCAACCGGGCCAGCCGTCCCGCTGCCGAACCGGAGAGCGCCAGCCTCTTGGCATCGTGGAAGACGGTCAGATATTCGCCGGAAAGGGACTGCGCCGCGTGCATGCTGGCGATTCCATGACGACCGAGGAAGTCGACAAACTCCTGCTTGCGCACCGTCTTCACCTGGCAGGGCTCAATGGCTTCGGCAGTGACCTCGTGAGGCACATTGGCGAGTACCGCACTCAGGCCCATCACATCGCCCGGTCCGGCGATCTTCAGAATCATGGTCTTGCCATCGCGGGAAGTTGAGGAGATTTTGACCTGGCCGAAGCAGATGATAAATACGTTCCGCGCCGCGTCGCCCTCTGTGAACAATTTGGCGCCCCGCGCGTGGCTCATCATGATGCCGATGGCATCGTCGTCCCTCAACGCCTCGGGTGTGAGATTGCAGAACATCCGCAAATGGCGGTGCTCACAGTTCAAACAATCTTCCGGAGGGTGATGTGAGTGTAGTCCAGCCATACTTGTTCCGCGGGTATGGTTGAAGTATAGCGTATTTGGCCGGTGTGCAAGGCAGGGTTTTTCCTTCCTCGCCGTTCCGGAGGGAAAAGTGAGTCCCGGCGAGGGAATTGCGCGGGATTTTTGAACTCAGCCCGCGGACGGCCCGTTACTTCGGTGCCGAATTCCCGCCAGGCGCGTTGTGCAGCATACGTAGTAAGCCCGCGAAACCTCGCGAGCCAGTTCCTGCAGCAGTTGCATCCGCAGCGGCGGGTATCCCTTGAACGCCTGCTGAAGCGACTCGATTGGCAGCATCAGCAGCGATGCCGGAGTCTGCGCCATGAGCGTGTAGGTGTGGCGTCCATCCCCGAGTGCGGCCGCCAATTCCACGAGATCGCCCACGCGCACAGCGCCCAGATTCAGACGCGTGCTCAGGCGTTCCGTCTTGCGCAGCAACTGCCCCGACACGACTACAAAAAGACCGCTGCACAGCTCGCCCTGGCAAAAGACCGCCTCGCCGAGTGCAACGTCGAGACTTTGGGCTGAGGCATTCAGCAGATTCCCAGTCGCCGGCGGGCAGGCCAGCAACTCTGCCAATGGATGCGCCACCGCTTCCGCACGCCCGAAACTAGCCTCTGGCTGCATGGTTTCATCTCCCTTGGCTTCGCCGAATCTCCGGTCCCACGGTACTCGCCTCAGCGAATACCTGCCAGCCATCTTCTCGCGGATGCCTCTGGCCCTGAGGACACTCAACGAGGTTAAATCTTGCCGAAACCCACGTCCCACGTCCCAAAATCAAGAATGGCGCCAGAATTTTGTGTCCGTCCGCCTGCTCTCAATGTCCCCTTCGTGCCAACCCTAAGCGCCCGTTGAACAAGTGGTCCCCGTCGATATACAAGTTTCCGAGCGCGCGGTCGCCGACGCAGTGTCCGGCGGCACACACAGTATCGGAACCCGCGACTGGGCCAACAGTGAAAAAGCCGTGCCGTGCGGTCCCGGGGTCCCGCTTGCGCGCTTTACCCCAATCACGAGGACGCTCGGGTGATACTGGGCGATGGCATCCGCAATGGCGTCCGCAGGCCGCCCATCTTTCACGATGAAACGCACCTGAGTCGTTCCACCCTTCGCGATACCAAACTCCTCCAGCGAGGTGGCGGGCGGGTTCAAAAAGCCCACGACCTCTGCCGCACTGCGTGCGTGCAGCACTAGAAGCGTCCGCTGAAACACTTCTGCGAGCGATCGCGCGGTATCTACGGCTGCCTGGGTCGCCTCATTCTTCTCCATCGCCAGCAACACCGGGCCTCCCGGCGTGGGGCGAAACGATCCAGCATTCCAGTCTGCTGCAACGGCCATCACCGCGCACGGTGCTAGCCGAACCAGTTGCTCCGCGACAGCGCCGACTACGACCGGCCCCGCGCCCTGTTTACCTTCAGTCCCGATCACAATCAGCCCGGCCTGATATTGCCGTGCCACATCCACCAGCATCTGCGCAACCGCGCCCTGGCGAACCTCCGAATGGCTGTGAATGCCCTCAAGAACCAGGTCCGCGCTCATCCGATCGAGCACCGCTCGCGCCTCTTCCGGCAAGCCTCTCAAAACCCGGCCTGGCACGGAATCCACCGCGGCATAATCGAGTGGATCAAGGCCGTGCGCAAGGATAATGCGCGCGCCATAGGCAGAGGCCAGCTTGCGGGCGTATTCCAGCGCAGCTTCCGACTTGCCGTCCAGATCCGTGGCGACGACGATCGTCCTTAGTCCGGTTGCAAAGCTCATTGACCTCTCCCTCCGTCAAGGAAAGCATTTGAAGAAGCACTCATTCTGCTTCTCACTGTCGGCCATCGACGACACCGCTGCATCTTGGCAGTGCGCTTGTTTTCCTGCCATTGGATAACGAGTCTGCTCTCCCGCTCCAAAGCGGAGCAGTGACGCCTTGCACCCCGTCTTGTGACCGATGTCACAAATATCACGAAGTACGCAGGCGGTCTCCACAGCAGCACCCGCGCTCGGTGTACAGCTTCCGGCCTGATGCTGTAGCCTTTCTCGCGTTATGAGAATCAATCCGGCTGCTCAATCGATTTTGCCGTCACGCTTCGCTTTCCTGGTTCTGGCCCTGGCAACATGCCTCACTATCTCGGCGTTCCAAGCTGCAGCTCAGTCTCCGGTTCCCGACTCGCCCGCAATCGAGGCCAAAGCTCATGCCATGCTGGCGAAGCTCTCGCTCGAACAGAAGATCGAGCTGATTGGCGGCGTCGACAGCATGTTTACTCATGCCGAGCCTGCCATCGATCTGCCTCGCTTCAAGATGTCTGACGCCTCGGTGGGAGTGCGAACCTGGGGACCCACCTCCGCGTATGCCGGAGGCGCGGCTCTTGCCGCCACATGGGACCGTAACTTTGCGCGGAAACTCGGCGAGAGCCTGGGCCGGGATGCCCGCGCCCGCAATGTCAATTTTCTGCTTGGCCCCGGCGTCAATATCGCCCGCTCTCCTGTCAACGGGCGCGACTTCGAATACCTCTCCGAAGATCCCTTTCTGAATGCAAGCATGGTGGTGCCATACATCGAAGGAGTCCAGTCTCAAGGCGTAATCGCCACGGTGAAGCACTACGCCCTCAACAATGAGGAGTACAACCGGCACAACGTGAACGTGGAAGTGGATGAGCGCACCATGCGCGAGATGTATTTCCCTGCATTTGAAGCAGCAGTGACCAAGGCCCACGTCGATTCCGTGATGGACTCCTACAACCTGATCAACGGCATCCACGCCACCCAGAATGATTTCCTCAACTTGAAGGTGCTCAAAGGTGACTGGGAATTCAAAGGCATTTTGATGTCCGACTGGGATGCGACCTACGACGGCGTGGCCGCGGTTAACAATGGCCTCGATCTCGAAATGCCCAGCGCCCGCTTCATGAATGCCCAGGCCTTGCTGCCGCAGTCAAGAGCGGCACGGTAAAGGAGTCCACCATCGACGACAAAGTGCTGCGCATTCTGCGTGCCGAACTGCGCTACGGCTTGCCCGACCGCCCGCAATTCGATCCATCCTATTCCACTTATTCTGTCGCCGATCGGCCTGTTGCCCTTAAAGGCGCACTGGAAAGCATCACCCTGCTCAAGAACGAAGGTCACTTGCTCCCGCTCGACCGCGCCAAGGTGAAAACCATCGCCATCATCGGTCCCGATGCGTGGCCAGCCGTGCCAGGCGGAGGCGGTTCGTCTCTGGCCACAGCCTTCGATCCTGTCAGCATCGTCACAGGCATCAGCAACTTGCTTGGCCCCGAAACACACGTCCTCTACTCGCGCGGACTGCCGGAGATGAACGACTTCATCGGCGGTACGCAGTGGGACGGCGTCATCAAGCAGGCCACCTATCCCAGCAAAGATTTCGCGGGCACGCCCGAGACCGCAGACGTTCGCGGAATCGCCGAGTACAAGCAGGAGTGGTGGGGACCCGAGGACAAGACCCCGCGCAGCATCCGCTACACCGCGACTTTCAAGGCGGACAAAGCGGGAAAGTACCTGCTTCTGGCCGCAGCCTCAGGCAATGATCACTACCAAGTGATGGTGGACGGGAAGAAGTTGCTCGAACAGAATCAGGTCGAGGGGCAACATCCTGAATCCGCCTCACTGGACCTGACCGACGGCCAGATCATCGGCGTTGTCGCCGATTATCTGCCGGGCTTTGTGGGCAACCGTTTCAGTCTCGGCGTTGCGAGTGAAGCGGAAATGATTTCAGAAGATGTAAAGAAGTTCGCGTCCGCAGCGGATGTAGTGCTAGTTGCCGTCGGGTTTGATTCGTCTACCGAGAGCGAAGGCTTTGACCGTACCTTCAACCTTCCGTGGGGTCAGGACGCACTTGTCGAGGCAGTGGCCGCGGCCAATCCCCACACCATCGTTACCCTCACCGGCGGCGGTGGCATGGATGTCACGCGCTGGCTCGACAAGGTTCCCGCGTTGCTTCACACCTGGTATCCCGGACAGGAAGGCGGCTCGGCCGTGGCGGACATCCTCTTCGGCAGGCATGATCCGGAGGGCAGGCTGCCAGTCACCTTCGACCGCAGCTGGCAGGACAATCCCTCGTACCCTTACTACTACCCGGTCAAGGGCGGCGACACCACGCTCCATGTAACCGAGCCCGGACATCCTCCGGTGGACTATGTGATTCCGCATGTAAAGTACGATGACAAACTAATGGTGGGTTATCGCTACTGGACAACCACCGGCAAGCATCCTCTGTTTCCATTTGGCTTCGGGCTCAGTTACACAACCTTCACCTTTGGGAATCTCAATGTTCCCTCGGAAGCAACCTCCGGCTCCACTGTTCACGTTAGTTTCGACGTGACCAACACCGGCACTGTACCCGGCGCCGAAGTGGCCCAGCTCTACGTTTCAGATCCTTCAGCCACCGTCAAGCGCCCCGAACGCGAACTCAAGGGATTTGAGAAAGTCCGCCTCGCTCCGGGCGCAACCAGGCACGTAACCATCGATCTCGATGCCCGCGCCTTCAGCTACTGGGATGAGGCAACGCACAATTGGAAGATCGATCCTGGCAAGTTCATCATCCTTGCCGGCGACTCCAGCGAAAACACTCCACTCCACGCCGAACTCACGGTGAAATAAATCCGCCAAGATGGTAAGCAAGTAATGAGGCCTCGCCATCGCGGGGCCTCTTCCTTTGCATTTCACAGTGACCAGCGCTTTATCAGTGCTGGTCGTTGTGGCCGCCGTTGTCGTCATCCGTGGCAGGCTGCCGCAGCCATGGGTCGAAGATCACATTCGCTCCGCTGACTGACGTACACTGGTGCCCACCCGGTCCTGCGGGGCACCCCCACCAATTCTCGCTGGCATTGCTCCCGCCGGTGCAGGGAGCACCGTCGAAGGCACAAATGTTCGCAACACCTAACTTACCGCCGAGCAGATCGTTGAGATGAACAACCACGGTGGCGGGAGTGTTGACGGCAATGTCTACATCCTCATCGCGGATCACGTTCTGTGAGATGACGGTACCCCGAACCGGAGAACCTCCCATGCCGCTGTTGATGTTGATTCCCACGCGGCCAGGCGTCGCCGTATCGTCTACGTCGGCAAGGTTTCCAGCAATGAAATTGCCGATGATCTGGTTGCCGTTCATGTTATCGGCGGGCGCGCCGAACGACGGCCCTGCGTGAGTATGCAAGGACACGCCGCCGATTCCATTGCCGGTCAGCGTGTTGTGAATAATCATGTTGCCTGACACGCGACCGGGTCCGGCGCCATCCGAGAACAAGCCCATTCCCGCGCCGCCCACCTGCACCCCGTTGTCCGCGGATACATTGGCGATCACCGTGTTGTCGTAAACCCCGTGATGGGTTGCGAAGAACGGCGGAGAGGAACCAACCGGTGGATGCGAGGCGAAGACGATGCCGCATTCGAGCGCATTGTCCTTCACGACATTGTGGATCAAGAGATTGTCGTAGCTGCCCTCCGTCTCATCACTGAGCAGGATTCCATCGCCATTGGCTGTCAGCAGATTGCCGGAGATAACCGAGTTCCAGACACCAATGAAATGAAGGCCGCCACCGCAGTCGCCTGTCTCATCGGTCTCAAAAGCGGGTTGGCCGGGGCAGCCATTGGTGGCGCCCATGACAAACACAGGCCCGACCTTGTCGTTGTTCTTGATGATGTTGTCGCGGATGGTAACGTCGAACGCGCTCACCGCCAAAACGCCTTCAAATTGCGCATTCTCAACCGTGAATCCAGCTAACGTCACATGGCTCAGGCCCGGATTGTCATAACCATCCACGAATACGCCATCAGGGAGCCCTGTAGCGTCGATTACGGACTTCTTGGCTCCTGCACCCAGGATGGATAGGGGCATGCCGATGATGACGTCTTCCTTGTAAGTGCCGGGCCAAACGTTAATCACATCGTAGGGTGCGGCGTGGCTGACGGCCAGGCTGATTGTCTTGTAGCAGCCGGGATTGGCTGGGTTAACGCATAAAGTTGCGGCGAATGCCTTCTGAGACGAAGTTGCGAACAGAATGGCGCAGCAGGTGAGGAAAAAGGGGCCCAAACGAGTGATTCTCATGGGTGCCTCCGGGGGAAACCATCTTTCCGCATCCGCATTGCTCCGTCAAGTGAAAAATCCGCTACTCCTATCTCTCCCAATCATCCCTCGCGAGTTCTCCACGGCGACGCCTGCAAGTTTGAATACGGAGTGTGCGAGCAGCCTCCGACCATTGCCGCGGATTAGGCGAGTCTCATCTTCCGGCCGGCGCTTGAGTCACAGGCAGCCCCGCTTCTGCCGCTGGCGGCAGCATGTGTGTCTCGTCCCAGTGATCGGTAACCAGGTCCCACGCGCGGCTGCGGTCAATCCAAAGTTGAGCCGCACGGTCGTAGCGAGCCTGGTTGTTGGCCAGCCAATAGGGCCGGTTATCGCGCAACCAGGCCTGGCTGAAGAGCTGCCCGATCTGCGAATACCCGTCACGAATATCTTCAATTCGCCCATTGTTGGAGCCGATCGTCTACAGCTTGTCTGAGATCTCGTCCCACCGGCTCTTGTCTGCCACCAGCGCCTGGGCCTCGGTGTAGAGATTCACGCAATCCGCGGCAGCCTGAAACTTGGCGCCGATAAAGTCGATCCGCCGCGCGCCTAGTTCCATCGCATCCAGCGCCTCGGGGTTTTCGAGCTTCGGCCGCAGCGCGCGCCTGCGCCAGCAGCGTGATGGCCTTCTCAGCATCGCAGACGCAATTCGGATCGCCACCGGCATCAACTTCGCAGCAACCTGTTGACCCGCCGGCGAAAACGGATCGACCCAGAAATAGCGGTCCTGTGCATCCTCCAGGCCGGCCTTTTTCAGCACCGCATGCGCCGCCATCAGTGCCTGCTGCGCCTGGTCGATCTTGCCTGTCTGCATCCCCATGAAACGCCATGCCGTACGACGCCTTGAACGCATCTTCCGAACTTTCGCCCGGCTGCCAGCGCCGCGCCCCGCCAAACAGCACTCCAAACCAGTTCTCGTCGAAGATGCCTTCCCCGTCGTCGTTCCACACCGTGTTCAACATGCCCGTCGAGCCCAGCTTCTGGCCGTCGCGAACAAAGGCGCGAATGTTGCCCAGCGCCTCGTTGTTGTTCGGATAAAGGCGGTTCCAGTTATTCACTCCGGGCGCCACCCAGGTCTCAAGGCCGGCATTTTTGAAGGGCAGAATGCTTGCCGTGAAATCCGGCTCGGCATCGTAGTGCCAGGGCACGGCAATCATGTCCTTGGGCAGCGTGCCCACCAGGTCCGGCGAGTTCTCCGCGATGTCGCCCCAGAACAACAGCCGCTTGTGATAGGGCGCGAGCGTCGAGTGAATCTGCGAGAGAAAGTTGAGATAGACCGCGCCCAGCCCCCTCTGCTTCACCTCGTCGCGGGTCGTCCGAGACCCAGTTCCTCGGTTTCGTCGGCTCCAATGTGCGCGTAAGGTCCTGGAAAAATACCTGCCAGTTCGCCGAACCAACTTCCAATCTGCGGCAGAGTGCCGGGGTCTCCCGGCGCCAGCACAGCGCCATGCGGCGTCTCTCCCAGGTGCGAATACTGCTCGAACTTCAGCACATGATGCAGATGCCCAAACGACTCCTGCTCCGGGATGATGGTGATGTGATACTGCGCCGCATACTCACCAGTCTCGCGAGCTTCGTCCGGGGTCATCGCGCCGCCTGGAAACGCAGTGACCGGCGAACTGGCATAAGCAAACGTTGCTTCAAAGTAGGGCGAGAAGGTGTTGTACTTGAAAGCCGCCAACGTGCGAATCTCGCGCTTCAGGAAATCCATATTGGGCAACGGCCCGCGCGACCAGTCGTCGCGAGAGTCCGCGATGCGCCATCGCCGGCCAGTCGCGGAGGGTCGGCGAGCAGCAATTGGCTCTCTTTGCCCATGCCGCGCATCAACTGCTTACCGTCTGCGCTCCATAGAACAACCCAGCCGATGTCTCGGCAATCACGGCGAGACCATGCGCGCCTTCCGGCACAATCACGTAACCTTCGTCATGCATCGCCGGATCGAATTTGAATGGGCACGCCTAAAAGTTCCCTGCCCTTGCTCGTGTCGGCACGCACCAGCCGCACCAGGGCCGCACCGTGTTCCCCAATCTGGACGCCGTGACTCTCGAATGCGACTCTGCAGGTCCTTCGCCGCGAACTCATCCTCCGCGTCTCGCTCAACCTGAATTCGCACACCGGAGTCCTCCAACCGCAGAGCCTGGACAGTCGTGCATTCCCGCGGTGCGGGAACCAGGTGCAGATCGGCGCACGACGGCGCGGCCGATGAGGTTTGAGCCACCGCGCCCGCACTGGCGCACAAAAATACGAAGGAAAGGAAAGAAAAATGGAGACGCATAAGCTCCTCATCAATTGGGAATCGATGCAAGCCTAAATCATCGCCACTCGCGCTGTATATGACGTCGCGCGGCGGCCCTGGGATACAGGCCGGCCTAGTCGGAACCCAGGTTGAGTGTCCCGCAATCTACCGCAGTGTCTTTAATGCCGGGTACAACTTCCGCCAATGCGCATAACCGATTTTGTAAGTCGCCAGGTCCGCGGGGTCTGGCTCAATGCGCTGCGCCGCATGAATGGCTTGCCCGCACGCCTCATCGAGATTGGCCCAGTGTCCCGCGCCCACACCGGCCAGGAGCGCCGCTCCAAACGCGCCACCTTCTTCGGCAACAAGAATCTCAACCGTCTGCCCGTAGATGCCAGCCTGAATCCTGCGCCACAGCGGCCCGCGCGCTCCTCCGCCGCCCAGGCGAATTGCAGTCACCGGAATCCCCAGCTCAGCAAAAAGCGAAAACGTGTCTTGAGCGAATAAGCCACGCCCTCCAGCACTGCGCGCACAAAATGTGCCGCGGTGTGTCCCGAGGAAATGCCGGCAAAAGCGGCTCTCACCTCGGGGTCCAGGTGCGGCGTGCGCTCGCCCAGCAAGTACGGCGCCCATTCCAGACCTTCGCTGCCCGCTGGAACCTTAGCTGCGGCTTCACTGAGCTCGTCGTAATCCTTCCCAGCAAAAAACGTCTCCTTCAGCCAGCTCAGGCTCAATCCCGCCGACTGCGTCACGCCCATCACGTGCCACAACCCAGGCACTGCATGACAGAAGGTGTGCAGCCGTCCCTTGGGGTCCTTTGTAGGGCTCGCCGTCGCGGCAAACACCACGCCCGAAGTCCCGATCGTTGCTGAGACGGAGCCCGGTTGCAGAATTCCCATTCCGACCGCGCCCGCTCCCTGGTCGCCCTGCCCCCGCCACCACCGGAGTCCCGGCCGCCAATCCAGTCAATCCTGCGGCATCCGCGCTGATGCGCGCGCAGACCTCCGGCGACTCATACACCTTGGGCAGCCAGCTCTCGGGAATCCCAGCCGCCTCCGCCACTTCCTTCGACCAGCGCCGATGCGTCACGTCCAGAAGCAGCGTTCCCGATGCCTCTTGCACATCGATTGCATATTCCCCCGTCAGCCGGTAGCGCACATAATCTTTCGGACACATGATGTGCCGCGATCTTCGCGAAGATCTCCGGCTCATGCGTCTTAACCCACAGCAGCTTGGTCAAGGTAAAGTTCGGCAGAGCCGGATTGCACGTGAGCTCAATGAGCCGTTCGTAGCCGATTTTCTCGTGGAGCCAGTCGCACTCCGGCTGGGTCCGCGTATCGCACCAGATCAGCGATGGCCGCAGCACCTGGCCGTTTTCGTCCAGCATTACGGCTCCGTGCATCTGACCGGTGAGGCCGATGGCGGCGATGGGCTCATGGGGGTGGGTGCTGCGGCGAGTGCAAAGCGAATCGCTTCCTGCGCGGCGCGCCACCAGTCCTCGGGATCCTGCTCGGCCCATCCGGGATGCGGGGTGCGAAACGGCGCGTGCTCGCTGGATGCCCCGCTGATCAGCTTCCGGTCGCGTCCACCACCACAGCCCGCGTGCCGCCCGTGCCCACATCCATTCCCACGAACCACATATCCGTTCTCCCTCGCGTAAATCGCTTTTCTCAGCGCAGGCCAGCATAGCAGCTTTATCGATCGGAATAAAAGAGAATGCGTGACTGCCTTGTTAAGGCAATTCAAGTTTGAACTTTTTCCGGCTCGCGTCAAATCGTCTTCGTCAGTCTCGCCGCGAAGCCGGATGCGGAAAAATTGAGGTTGACCGCCGCGGCTCCAAACATATACGTTGTTGAGACTTCCGAGGTCTTCCATGTCCAGTTCAAATCTCCAGACCATCAAGGATCTCTATGCCGCGTTCAGCCGAGGTGACGGCCCGGCGGCACTTTCCCTGATGGATCCCAACATCGTGTGGAACGAAGCAGAGAACTTCCCTTACGCGGACCACAATCCCTACATCGGTACCGCGGCCGTAGCCGAAGGTATCTTCTTCCGCCTCGCAACAGAGTGGGACAATTTCCAGGTCACGCCCGCGGAATTCCACGACGCGGGAGAATCCGTGGTGGTCACGGGCCGGTACAACGGCGCCTTCAAGGCGACTAAAACCCGAATCGACTCGCAATTCGCGCATTTCTGGCGGCTGCGCGACGGCAAGGTCACGGAATTCCAGCAGTACACTGACACGGCACAGGCTGTGCGCGTAACACAGGCATAACATTCCCCGCTTTCCCCTTTGACGAATTGAACTCGCGACCACCGCAGCGAAACCTCAAGCCCCGGAACGCAAAATCTACTAATGCGTCCCATCCGCCGGCCTGCTCGGCGTAGTAGACGATACACCCCGGACCAGTTGATCCGGCGATCCGGCTTATGAAGGAGGTCACAGTGGCATCGGTATTGATCACTGGAACCAGCAAAGGAATCGGCTTGCAAACAGCGCTGGCGTTTGGCCGGGCCGGTCACATGGTCCACGCCACGATGCGCAATCCTTCGCAATCACCCGAGCTTGCGGAAACGGCTGCGCGAGAGAGACTGCCAATCACAGTCTCAACAATGGATGTAGACTCCGGCCGCTCGGTCAGCTCCCGCGTCGCGGCAATTCAAAATGAAAAGGGCCCCATCGACGTACTCGTCAACAATGCCGGCATCGAGCGAGCAGGCTCGGTGGAGGAGCTTCCCTTGTCCGGGTTTCGCGCTTTAATGGAAACCAATTACTTCGGCGCGCTGCGCTGCATGCAGGCGCTCATCCCGGAAATGCGCAGGCGGCGCAGTGGATGCATCATCAACGTAACCTCAGTCGCCGGGCGTCTTGCGAACCCGCCGATGGCTGCCTATTGCGCTTCAAAGTGGGCGCTGGAGGCCGTCAGCGAAGCGCTGGCAGGCGAGATGAAGACATTCAATGTGCGCGTAGCGATTGTCGAGCCTGGCATTATCGATACCCCCATGGCGCGGCGCCTGTCCGATCCCGCGTCTGTGACAGCATACCGCCAAAGCGCACGATTCTCCACCATCTTCGAGGCTGCGCTCAGGAATCCAACTCCGGCCATCCTGGTTGCACAGAAGATTCTGGAGATTGCCGAAAGCGACTCATGGCAACTCCGCCATCTCGTGGGACCCGATGCGATTCCCTTACTGCATAATCGGGGCCGCATGACAGACGAAGATTGGGTGGACCTCCATTCCAGTGACGACCCAGTGACGACGAAACGTATTTCAAACGCTTTGAGCGCCGCTTCGCCATCGAAGCACCTTGAACTGCAAACCAACATGACAAGCCAGAAAGAGGAGCAAATATGACGACCGATGGACCCACACCCGAGCACATCCTGCAAACCGGCCTTGCCTTCTGGGCCTCCAAAACGCTGTTGAGCGCGGTGGAAATGGAAGTCTTCACCGAGTTGGCCAAGGGCCCTGAGGACTTGCATTCGCTGACTGGCCGCCTTGGCCTTCATCCCCGTTCCTCGCGCGATTTCCTCGATGCGCTGGTCGCTCTCGGATTCCTTGAACGCCACGACAGCAAGTATTCCAACACACCCTCCGCCGATTTGTTCCTCGACAAGCACAAGCCCTCTTACATCGGCGGCATTCTTGAAATGGCCAACAAGCGCCTCTTTCATCACTGGGGACACCTCACCACCGCCCTTCGCACCGGCATGAACCAGAACGAAGCCGCTCAGGGCGAGCCCGATATCTTCACCACTCTCTACGCCGACCCCACGCGTCTCAAGGGCTTTCTTCGCGCCATGACCGGCATCAGCCGCGGCGCGAACATGGCCATCGCTTCCAAATTCCCCTGGAGCAAATACAAGACCGCTGCCGACTGCGGGACGGCCCAGGGCGATCTCATCGTGCAGGTCGCGCTCAAAAATCCACATATTGCCGGCACCGGCTTCGATCTACCCGAGGTTGCGCCCATCTTCGAGGAGTATGTCGAATCGAACGGTCTATCCCCACAAGTCAAATTCCAGGCCGGGAGCTTCTTCACCGATCCTCTGCCCAAGGTCGACGTCATCATGATGGGCCACATCCTTCACGATTGGAACCTGGATGAAAAGAAGCTCCTGATCCGCAAGGCGTGGGAAGCCGTTCCCGAGGGAGGCGCCTTCATCGCCTACGACGCCCTCATCGACGATGATCGCTCGAAGAACGCCTTTGGCCTGCTGATGAGTTTGAACATGTTGATTGAGTCGTCAGGCGGGTTCGACTACACCGGCGCCGATTGCATCTCCTGGATGAAGGAAGCCGGTTTCCGCGAGGCGCGCGTCGAACACCTGGTAGGACCGGACTCCATGGTGGTCGGAATCAAGTAGTACCGCAATGGGGGACTCCGCTCCGTACTGTGACCTTCCGCACATGCGCATCACGCAAGCCGGGCGAGAATGAATGCGTGAGGCCGCTCGCAGATTTTTGCGCCGGCCGGGAGAAAATCACCGTATGAGCGATCTTGCCCCCCTTGCCGAAGCCGTAACCGTTGACCCTCTGGTAGGCCACCCGGCCGACTACCACGTCTTTCACAAGTTTCTTGAGCGCTGCAAGTCCTTGCCTGCCATCACCACGGCGGTTTGCTGGCCGATGTCTGACGTAGCGCTGAGGGGCGCGGTTGAAGCCGCTTCCGAAGGGCTCATCGAGCCCACCCTGATCGGCGAGAAGACGAGATGAAGGCTCTGGCCGCCAAGATCGGCGTGGACATCACGCCCTATCCGATCCTGAGGCCGACACCGAAGTCAAGGCCGCCGAAATCGGCGTGGCCATGTGCCGCAGCGGCAATGCCCAGGCCATGATGAAGGGCAGCCTGCATACCGACGAACTGATGAAGGTCGCGATGGCGCGCGACACCGGCCTGCGCACCTCGCGGCGCATCACCCACGTCTTCGTCATGGACACGCCGGCCTATGCGCGCACCCTGCTGATCACCGACGCGGCCATCAACATCAAGCCCGAGCTCGAAGACAAGATCCACATTGTGCAGAACGCCATCGACCTGGCCCACGCCCTCGGCATTCCCGAGCCCAAGGTCGCGCTGCTCTCCGCCGTCGAAACCGTCAACCCCAAGATCAAGTCCACGCTGGACGCCGCAGCCCTTTGCAAAATGGCAGACCGCGGCCAAATTACCGGCGGCATCCTCGACGGTCCGCTCGCCTTCGACACCGCCGTCAGCGCGAAAGCCGCCAGCATCAAGCATCTGGTTTCACCCGTCACCGGGCAGGCCGACATTCTCGTGGTGCCCGACCTGGAGAGCGGCAACATGCTGGCCAAGCAACTGGAATACCTGGGCGGCGCGCAACTTGCCGGCATCGTGCTTGGCGCGCGCGTTCCCGTCATCCTCACCAGCCGTGCCGACTCGGCCGAGACGCGCCTTACCAGTTGCGCCGTGGCGGTGCTGCTGCACTACGACACCCACCCCGTGGATAGAGCCTGAAAGATTGTTCAAAGTTTCACACAAAGGGCGCCTTTCCCGGCCGGGATGGGCGCCCTTGGATTTTTGTTCACCAGTCCAGGATTTCGGAAAAACCCTGCCTCCCCGATGGCATCCAACCAGGTGATGCGGTGATCCGGCACGAAGGTTCCCCCTGACATTTTTTGAACGACCAACCCCAGCAAAAGGAGTGTCCCTATGGCATCACACACACATCCGGAATCGAAAGCAGCCAAGGTCAATGTTCCAGATGGTTTCCCCTCGGAAGAGGTCAAGAATCTTTCCAGCGTTCTCAACGCCCTTCTAGCCGACGTCTACGCCCTCTATATCAAGACCAAGAATTTTCATTGGCACATGAGTGGACCGCACTTTCGCGATTATCATCTCTTGCTGGATGAGCAGGGCGATCAGATTTTTGCCATCGCCGACGACATCGCGGAGCGCGTTCGCAAGGTGGGCGGAACGTCCATCCGCTCGATTGGACAAATCTCCAAGTTGCAGCGCATCTCGGACAACGATCAGGAGTTTGTGCCCGCACGGGATATGTTGCTCGAACTTCATGGCGACAACCGGACTCTCGTCGAGAGCCTGCGCTCGGCGCACGAAGTGGCCGACAAGGCGAATGACTACGCCACGACCAGCTTGATTGAAGTCTGGATTGACGAGGCCGAGCGCCGCGCCTGGTTCCTGTTCGAAGCGACACGGTAACGCTTAGGCCGAATATCCGGGCCTCGGTGCCTGAGTATCCCATTCTCGTGAGGTTCTTGTTTTTCTCGCGAGAGTGGGAAGCACCAACCTCGATTCGAGAACTTTGAAACGGTACTCGACCTCAGTCCATCGACAGGCTGAACTGGTGCCGCACATCGGCCCCGCGAACCCAGAAAATGACATCGGTGGCAATGTTCGACGCGTGATCGGCGATGCGCTCAAGACTGCGCGACACCATCAGCCCGTTCATCGCCTGCTGGGTGAACTGTGGCTTTTCCTGAATCAGCTTCAGCAGGTCGGCATGCGCGCGGCGATTCATGCGATCGATCTCGTCGTCCATCTCGCGCACTGTATCGGCAAGGCGCGCGTCGCCCTCCAGCAGTGACTGAATGGCCGTGCGGATCATGCGCGCGGCAAATTCGCCCATCGCCGCATAGTCCACCGGCAGCTCTACCGGCTCGGTCTTCAGGATGTCTCGCGTGCGCCGCGAAATACCCATGGACTGGTCGCCAATCCGCTCCAGATCACCGTTGATCTTGATGACCGCCAGAATGAAGCGAAGATCGATAGCCATGGGCTGCTCTTTCGCGAGCAGCTCATACGCCATCTCGTCCAAGTCGCGCTGCGCGGAGTCGATGGCAGTTTCGTTCTGCTTCACATACTGGCACAGGCCCTTGTCGCGCAGAAGATAGGCGTCTATAGCGGACTCCACCGCCTGCTGCGCCAGGGCAGCCATGGCAAGGATCTTGTCCTTGAGTTCGGCAAGTTGCAGTTGAAAGTGAATCCGCGGCAAGACAGTATTTCTCCTACAAGTGATTGTGCATCATACAATGTTACCCGTGTGCAAATTTCCGCGGGGTGTGCCATTACCATTAGCACTGGCCCAATTCCTTCCCCATGTCTCCTTGGACGATTGAAAAGCCAGTCCGGTGTGCGAGCTGCGCCAGTGTTTTAGGCTAGAGCGATGGATGTCTCAAGCACTTCGAATCAGCCAATGCGCACATTTGACCCCGCGAACTGCCAATCACGCCAGATTTACAAGCTGATGACGGGTATCATCGTGCCGCGCCCGATTGCGCTCGTTTCCACGGTAGACTCCCGCGGCATTGCCAACCTGGCGCCCTTCAGCTTCTTCACCGGCGTGGGTTCGGTGCCGCCCACCGTGCTGTTCTGCCCCACCCTGCGCTCCGCTGCCGGTTCGGAAGCCGACCAGCGCAAAGACACACTGCGCAACGTGGAAGACACGGGCGAATTTGTTGTAAACGTGGTCAGTGACGCCATCGCGGCAGGCGCCAATGCCGCGGCTGCTGAGGTTGCCCCGGAGGTGGACGAGTTTCAACTTGCGCATTTTACGCCCATCCCCAGCGAGATCGTTCGTCCGTCGCGGGTGGCCGAGTCGCCCGCGCAGATGGAGTGCCGTTTAACGCAGGTGGTCTACACCAGCCATCTCCCGGGCAGCGGCGTCGTGGTGCTGGGCGAGGTGGTTCGCTTTCACGTCCGCGACGACCTCTTCGAAGATTTCCGTGTCGACCCCGCCGGCCTGGATGCGGTGGGCCGCATGGCCGGCAATACCTGGGTCCGGACCCGCGACCGCATCGAGCTGATTCGGCCCAAATAATTCCTCAATTGCGAAACGCACGGAATCAGCAGGAAAAGAGCTAGTTGCTAAGAACTAGCAGCTAGTAGCTGCACTTCACGCCGCCATTTCGGCACCCTTCGCTTCGTGTCCCAAAGCCGCGAGCCCTGCCAGTGCCAGCGCCACAATCACGACCGTAATGGCCAGCACCGGCGAATAATTTCCCCAGCGTTCCGCAATCAACGCTTGCGCCTTGCCGTTCCACGACGTAACCAGCCCGCCCAACTGGTAGGCGAGCCCCGGGGCTGTGGCCCGCACGGGCCCCGGCGAAAGCTCCGTAAGGTAGGCAGGCACCACGCCCCACGCTCCTTGTACCACGAACTGCATCAGTACCGCGCCGGCACCCAGCCCGATGGCGGAGTGCCCGTATGCCCACAAGGGAATGATCGGAATCGACAGCAACGCCGCGGTAATGATCGCCCGCTTGCGGCCCCATCGCTCCGAAAGCGTTCCAAACACAAATCCCCCCGCAATCGAACCCAATCCATACAACACGCCGATCAAACCCACCGTGGCCGGCTTGAGTCCCACTTGCACTTCGAGAAAAGTCGGATACACGTCCTGCGTACCATGCGAGAAGCTCATGAACGCCGTCATGAGCAGCACCAGAAAAAGGAACCGTGGGAGGAACTCCATAAGTTGTGCTGGGATCCACGGACCGACCCGCCGTTCCCGACGTTTCGCAGCTCCCGCCAGCCACACGGGCGACTCCTCGACCCGGGTTTGCACGTAAAGCACCAGCAGCGCTGGAGACGCACCAATCATGAACAGCCCACGCCATCCTATCCAGTGAAAAGACAGCGCAAAAGCCGCCGATGCCAGGATCGACCCAAAAGCATATCCCTCCTGCAGAATTCCAGAGAAGGTGCCGCGCCCTTCTTTTGGCAATGTCTCAAAGGTGAGCGCCGCACCGACACCCCATTCCCCACCCATGGCAATGCCAAACAAGGCCCGCAGCACCAGCAGCACATTCAATGAAGGCGCAAAGGCGCACGCCAATTCGATGACCGAGAAGCTGAGAATGTTGAAGATGAGCACCGGCCTTCGCCCATAGCGATCCGCCAGCATGCCGAAAAGCAGCGCGCCCACCGGCCGAAAAGCCTGCGTAAGGAACACCGCTCCCAGAATTGCCGAGGGCTTGGTCCCAAACTCCGTGGCGATCGCCTTTACGCAAAAAATGAGGAGAAAGAAATCCAGGCTATCCAGCGTCCAGCCCAAAAACGAAGCGACAAAAGTGTGTTGCTGCGATCGGCTCAGGCCCTTGAAGTCGCGGACAAAAGACATGTTCGGGAGCATATCAGACGCTTCCCCAAGCCGCCCAAGTCCGTCTGCAATACGGTGTTCCGACGCCCGCGATGCTACGCTCGATGCCGCCAGCCAACTCACGGAAGCCGCAGTGGCGAAATATTTGTTGTAACGAATACTTGGCGTCGTGCGTCTTAAGATATACCGGCGCACGAAGGTTTCCCCCGCGGATCAGATCGTGCGCTGCGTCCGGTAATGTGATTCGCACCTGTCCGGCAACCCAACGGCGGCCCAACCGCCTTTGCGAAAGGATTCAAGTTGATGAAGCGTTTTGTACTCCTCACCGGCTTTGTAGCGTTAGCGGCCCCCCTTGCCCTGGCGCAAACCTCCACCTGGGTTCCCGACAAGATGCATAGCGAGGTCGATTTCTCAATCCTCCACATGAGCCTCGCCAACGTCCGCGGCCGGTTTGGCAACGTTGGCGGCCAGATTGTGCAGAACGACGCCGACGTCACCAAGTCCACCGTCAATATCACCATCGATGTGACCACTGTGGATACAGGTGTTCCTCCCAGAGACGCGGACCTCAAAAGCGATCACTTCTTCGATGTAACAAAATTCCCTACGGCCACCTTTGTCAGCACCAGCGTGGTGAAAAACGGCACTGGCCTGACGGTGAGCGGCAATCTGACTCTGCACGGCGTGACCAAGCCCGTAACGCTCCAGGTCGAAGGCCCTACGGGCCCAGTTCCAGGCATGGACCATAAGCCTCATCAAGGCTTTTCGGCCACAACAACCATCAGCCGGACTGCCTTTGGTATCGCGTCCTCCTATCCCGCGAGCGTCGTCGGCGACGACATCAAGCTCAACATCGACCTGGATGTCGCGAAGCAATAAGAGTGCCTGAGACGGGACGAAGGCGTTCTTCGTTTTCGTCCCATACACTTTGGCACCTAACGGAGAGAAGCAAATGGGCAGTTTGAAGCATGAAATTCGGCAGGAGCGTCCCTTCTTCAGCGTCGAAGAAGAGGCGCTCCTCAACGTGCTGCGGACTGCCGACTGTCTCCAACGCACTTTCCACCAAAAGAGCCGCGACTGGGGTGTCACCTCGACCCAGTACAACGTGTTGAGGATTCTGCGCGGTGCCCACCCGCAGGGCCTCACTTGTACCCAGATCGGTGATCGGATGATCACGGCCGACCCCGATATAACGAGGCTCTTGGGGCGACTCAAGACTCTCAAGCTGATTCGGCAGCAGCGCGACCGGAACGACCGTCGCGTGCTATGGACGCAGATCTCCGACCAGGGGCTGGAACTGCTCTACAAGATGGACCCCGTGATTCAACAAACACCGAAGGACCTGTTTCGGCACATGGAAGAGCGAGAGCTGGCGGAACTGATCCGCCTGCTGGAACTCGCGCGAAAAGAATGCGGGGACGGACGCACAGCTGTCAGTTGCAACGGGACCAACGACCCCGATGGGGTGAGTTGTGGAGACAAGGCTGTTTAGCGAAGGCGCTTTACGTGAGACTGAACTCTTCTAACGGGCTACGATTTTCTTGGCTATCGTCTCTTCATCCGCGTCGGCCTGAATAATTTTATTGTGCAAGCAATATAGCGCGAGTTCAAGACGATCGGAAACACCAAGCTTGTCGTAAATCTTGCGCAGATAGTTCTTGATGACCTGTTCCGTGGTTCCAAGTTGAAATGCGATCTCCTTGTTGCGCTTGCCCTGAGTGATGCAAGTAATAATCGCCATTTCCTTGGGAGACAGCCGGGGCTGGCTTCGCGGGCTTACCAGTGAGGCTGCCTGGGAGCGGTACGCATCAATAACCCAATTCACAGACTGGTTGTCGATCCATGTTTCCCCCGCTGCAATTCTGCGCACACACCGCACAAGCAGATCGGGAGAGATGGAACGGGAGATGATGCCGCGCACTCCACGTCGATAGAGCTCAACGGTCTGGCCTTCTTCCGACTGGACAGCCTGCACGATGAGCCTCAAATCGGGAGAAAGCCGCAGCAGCTCTGGAATCACATTGGTCGTGCCGGTGAGAAGGCTGCCTTCGAGGAGCACGATGTCAGTAGGATAGCGTTCGACAGCGGCGCGCAGATTCTCGAGCGAATCGGCCTGCGCTACTACGCGAAGATCGTCTTCCAGAGCAAATATCTTGCGAATTCCTACTCTGTAAATCGCTTGAGAATCTGCAAGAATGATTCGAATCGTACCTGGCCTGACCGGTCCGTCAAGTACTTCGCCATTTGGATTTTCGTCGATAAATTCCATGATAGGTTAAGTGACCGCAACACTTGCGTTACTGCTCCACAAATCGATAATCATCGATTGTAGCGGCAGCTTGGTATTGGCCCTGGGTCATGGAGCAGCGTACCACACGCCCATTGCAGCAAACCAGTACATCGCGCGGCGCACCCAATATTTCTCCTGGCATCCTTAAGGAAAAATCGATGCCCTGCCCTACTCTGAGCGGATCGTGTAATTCGAAGAGCACACCACTCGCTGAAACGTTACGTGTTTGGGCCGGTTGCTCATCGTGGCCGGCGGAAACCACAAGCGGTAAAGAAAGCGGGAAACGGACTGCGCACCGAACTTCCTTCCGTGGAGCACCCCGTCGAGATTGGCGAGGCTTATGCGACAAACCCGGTTTTGAAGTGTCCATATCCTTAATCCATATACCTTTCCCGGACTCTCACGCAACTCTATCGGAGATTTACTTTTCAAACTAGGGCACCAAAGTTTATTTGGAGTAACCGATGGGTACATCGGGATAGCAGAAACTTAAGTTTCCTTCGCGCGGCGTTGGGCTTTCATTCTCGCCCCTCAGGGAAAAATGCGGCCAAACCGCCGACCCACGCCTGGTCGATGTTGTGATCGACGCCCGTCCGTTTCCCTCGCCCAAGCCGCACCAGGGAGAGAGCAGGAGTGAGTCTGCCGCCGTCGGGCCACATATAGAGGATGCGGATTTCCGCCTGGGTAGGTCCATACGGAGTATCGACGGTGGGAACAAAACGCATTCGCTGCTGCAATAAGTACTCCGAACGCTGCTGCTTTGGGATTTCCTCAAGTTGCGCCTGGGTTGGATAAACGGATTCCCTTCCCGGCAAAGGAGAAGAGCGGCTTGAGCAGCAGTTCGCTGTAAACCGTGTCGCTCCTGGAAGAATCAGGCAACGGCACGCCCGATGCCAGCAACTCCATACGACCCTGGCCCTCGAGAAAATCACTGAGAAAAACGGCGGGGGGCACCGTCGAGCGCGACGCCGGCGAGCGGGAAAGCCATGGCAGTGAAAAGTTGCTGATCAGGAAATACCAGTTGGGATGCCCCGCCCATTCCACGTCCCAGGGGTAAGCGAGGTCAAAAGGTAGTTCGATTCTGCGGGCAATCAGTTCATCGGCGATAGCGCGGTTGTAAATTCGATGGATAGGTATAAGATGCCCGGCGTCGTTCCTGTAGTGCAATTTGTTGCCAATCGGTTCAAAGCGGCAATATCCACCACTGCGATCCCCAACCTACGCGCGGTAACATTAAAGTCCGGCAGAGTCTTCTGGTGCAGTTCGGATCCACCTCCGTCAAAACGACATTCTCCTGCTGATGACTGCCTAGGACGGTGCGCGCCAGCAGTTCCCAATATCCGTCTTCGCTCAGTCCGCTCAGGAATGTGCCCAGGTTCTCGGGCAACTGGAATACTTCGCGATAAGCCGATGCCAAAACGGCCTGATAGCCGAATACGGAGGAAATGCCTGGATTTCAACCAATCGAGGGGCCAATTCGCCCCCCAGATCCCTGATCATCGCTCAGCGCGCCGCGACAATCGTATTGCCGGGCTCGATGTCGCCGTCGAGCATGGCGAAGCGCCCCGGGCCCGGCGGTGTTGCCGGCGATCCGCTCGCCCCAGACAGTGGACATCGACGCAGACCCCCGGAGCGGCGGCGAGGTTGCGGCTGTCGAGGCAGAGGGCGTGCTGCCGGCGAGGCTCCAGCGGCCCTTCGCCCGGGCGCGGTATGAGGCGTCGTGTGCTGCATCCCAGCGGCGGACGAGGGCGCTGCCGTCGCCTCGCAAAAAGGCCTGCATCACGATGCGATCGAGCGGGATCCCGCCGCCGCGCGGCGCCTCGTGCGGGCAGGAAGATGACGGGCGCTTAGCGTGTTGCCGGCGAGGCGCGTGCCGAGCGGCGGCGCGGCCTCGTCGCCGCGTGCGCCGCCGCCGAGCCCACCGCAAGGATTAACGCGATCGTCGCCCCTTGCCGTT
>CAVQZQ010000027.1:0-6683 GCA_963718435.1 uncultured Acidobacteriota bacterium
CCAGGTTGTTGTTGCGGCGTTTGCGGCACGACTGAAGTCGTGCCCTGTTACAGAACAAGAGCTTTTTCGCAGCTTGTAAAGCCTCGACAATTTCTGGCGAGCCTATGGGATGACTCAAGTCGCGCCCCATTGGAAATCTAAAAGCAAATTCATCACCGCGCAGATGAAAGCCGTTCGCTCGGCAAGACAACTTATTCTCTCGCAGTAAGCGCTCATAGGGTTCGCTGTGCACTGCGTTCAGTTCCCTGCTGAGAGGGCTTTTTTGATGTTGGACTCGATGTCTTCTTTTGATGTAAGGCCCAATTGGGTTGCGACCACGGTTCCGTTGCGATCGACAAAGAACGAAGTGGGCAGTTCTTCAACGCCGCCGTAGGGGTTGCTGATGCTATCGCCATCCATGAGCATGGTGTAGGGCACCTTCTCCTGCTGGACGAATTTTTCAATGGCGGCCTTATCGTTTGCCCAACCTTCTTTGTCGCCCTTCTTCAGGTCGTCGCCCTCAGTGGAGATACCCACGATTTCAAGACCCTGGGGAGCGTACTGGTTGTTCAGTTCGACGAGCCAGGGAGTTTCGATTTTGCAGGGCCCGCACCAAGTGGCCCAGAAGTTGATGAGCACGGCCTTGCCTTTGTAGCTGGCCAGCGAGACTTTTTTGCCGGTCAGATCAGGGAGCGTGAAGTCGGGCGCCGGCTTGTGCAGAAGCGGCGAAATGTATTGAGGCACGTCGCCTGCTCCAGCGACGAGCACGCCTTTTGCGGCGGAGGCGAGGCGTGCCTCGGCGGCCTGCTTGCGGTATTCCCAATTGGCCCAGCCCGCCCATGCGAAGACGGCCAGGAGGAAAAGGACGGCAAAAAGAACGACGGTATTGCGCTTCACGGGGATGAGACCTCTTTGTCTTATTGTACGGATGGAAAGTGGTCGGTGAACAGTGGTCAGTTGTCAAGGGTCAGTGGTCAGTTGTCAGTGGATTCTGGTGAGGCGAGTCTGAAGTCATGAAGAACAACCGCAGATTCTTCGACTCACCACCCCCGAACTGAAAGACGTTCGGGGCCCCGTTCACTCAGAATGACAGCCAGTTTTGTGTTGCGTATTTCAGACTCAGGATTCTAGCTCCTGCTCCCTGCCCCCTGATCCCTGTCACCTCGAAGCTGATACCATCAGAAACCGATGAATCTGAAGAATGAACGGGGTGGGCTGCGGCCGGCGGAGATGGTGCGCACGGAGGCGGCGGCGCTGGAATGCCTGGCGGCACGGCTGGATGGGCCGATGGCTGCGGACTTTGACCGCGCGGTGGAACTAATTCTTCGCTGCGGCGAAGGCCTCGGCCGCGTGGTGGTCACGGGCATGGGCAAGAGCGGCATTATTGCGCAGAAGATTGCGGCGACGCTGAGTTCGACGGGATCGCCGGCGCTTTTTCTGCATCCGGCGGAAGCGGTGCACGGCGACGTGGGCGTGCTGATGCCCGGGGATGTGGTGGTGGCGCTCTCGGCGAGCGGCGAGACGGAGGAGATTCTGCGGCTGCTGGCTACCTTGAAACGCAAGGGTGATGCGCTGGTGAGCTTCTGCTGCAATTTGAATTCGACGCTGGCGCAGGCGAGCGAAGTGGCGCTCGATTGCGGAGTGGAGCGCGAGGCATGCGGGCTCAACCTGGCGCCGACGGCGAGCACGACGGCGATGCTGGCGCTGGGCGATGCGCTGGCGATTGCGGTGAGTTTGCGCAAGGGCTTCAAGGTGGAGGATTTTGCGGAGTTGCATCCCGGCGGCAAACTGGGCAAGCAACTGGCCAAGGTGCGCGACCTGATGCACTCGGGCGAGGATGTTCCGGTGGTGGCCCCGGCGACGCCGATGACGGATGTGATCTATGAGATGTCGTCGAAGAAGTTGGGCATGACGACGGTGCAGGAGGCCGGCCACTTGCGCGGGGTGATCTCCGATGGGGATTTGCGCAGATTGCTGGAGCACGAAGGCGGCGCGGCGCTGAGCAAGACGGCAGGCGAGGCGATGAATGCGAAGCCGCGGACGATTGCGGCGACCGAGCTTGCCGCGAAGGCATTGGCGATTTTGGAGGAGCGGAAGATTACTTCTCTGGTTGTGGTGGATGCGGAGGGACGCGTCGAGGGCGTGGTGCATCTGCATGATTTGTGGGGAGTGGAGTTGATTTAAGGGCAGGGATCAGGGAACAGGGAACAGGGGTCAGGGGTCAGGGGTCAGGGGTCAGGGGTCAGGGGTCAGAAAGAGTCGCTGGTGGAGGGGTGTGCTTTCCCAGGTCTCAAGAGCGAGGGGCACCCGGCCGCACGATGAGATGCACCTCATTTTCGATTCCGCCAACTTGCAAATTGGCAGATTCCTCGAAAACCCGCCGCTATAACAGGCTCCAGCTAACCATTCGGCAAACGCCGCCTCCCCACTCTCTGGAACAATTAGAATGGGGACTGCTCTCATTTTTGGTTGCGTCTGCCCTGGTGGACGGGAAAGCTTGTTCGCACACTTTTATGCATCGTTGGTCGAAGCTCTTTATCCCTACTCTTCGCGAGGCCCCGGCGGACGCCGAAGTGGCCAGTCACAGGTTTCTGGTCCGGGCCGGTTACATTCGGCAGCTTGGGGCGGGCATCTATAACTATCTTTTTCTCGGGCAGCGGTCGCTGAACAAGATTATCGGCGTGGTGCGCGAGGAGATGGACAAGATCGGGCAGGAGTTCTTTTTGCCGGCGATTTTGCCCAAAGAGCTTTGGGAGCAGAGCGGGCGCTGGTCGGCGATCGGCGACACCATGTTCCGGCTGAAGGACCGCAAGGGCGCGGACCTTTGCCTGGGAATGACGCACGAGGAGATCATGACCTCGATTGCGCGGAGCGAACTGCGCAGCTACAAGCAGTTGCCGCAGATCTGGTACCAGATTCAGACCAAGTTTCGCGACGAGCCGCGGCCGAAGGCGGGACTGCTGCGCGTGCGCCAGTTCACCATGAAGGACAGCTACTCCTTTGACATGGACAAGGAGGGGCTGGATAAGAGCTTTGATCTGCACGATGAGGTTTATCGCACCATTTTCACGCGCTGTGGATTGAAGTTTGTTGCGGTTGAGGCCGATTCGGGGGCCATGGGCGGATCGCAGTCGCAGGAGTTCATGGTGTATACCGAGGCGGGTGAGGACCTGATCGCAAGCTGCCCGGCGTGCGGGTACGCTGCGAATCTGGAAAAGGCAACTTCCTTGCTTGACTCCTTGGATGAGATGGTTGCCACAGGAGATGGCGCGCCGGAGCTTGTGCATACGCCGGGGTGCGGGGCGATTTCGGACGTGGCGGAGTTCTTCAAAATTTCCCCGGCGAGCGACATCAAGTGCGTGGCCTATATGGCGCTGAAGCGCGGGACCGGGAAAAAGGCGGAGAAAAGCCGGACACATGGCACGGTGTTGCGGCCTTTCTACGCGGCGACCACCAGGTCAACGAAACGAAACTGCTCGGAGCAGTCAACGGATCGGAACTCCGCACGATGCAGGCCGAGGAACTGGAGAAGTATTTCAAAGGTCCGGCGGGATTTTTGGGACCGGTGGGATTGCAACACGATGCCAAGCCGCTCGAGGAAGGGCTCACGGTGATTGTTGACAAGTCGCTTGAAGGCCGCAAGAACCTGGTGGCTGGGGCGAACAAGCTGGACTATCATTTGCGGAATGTTGTGCCGGGGCGGGATTTTACGTGGACGCTGAGCGCCGATATTCGCAGCGTGAACGAAGGCGAGAGCTGCCCGAAGGATGGCTGCGGCGGAAAGCTGGTGGTGGGCAAAGCGGTGGAGATCGGGCACATCTTCAAGCTGGGGTACAGGTACTCGGAGTCGATGGGGGCGCGGGTGCTGGACGTGAACGGCAAGGAAGTGACGCCGATCATGGGCAGCTACGGCATCGGCATGGAGCGGATTTTGACGGCGGCGATTGAGCAATCGAACGATCAGAACGGATTCTGGCTGCCAGCGTCGATTGCGCCCTTTACTGTGGTGGTTACGGTGACGAACATGGGCGACGCGACGCTTCGCGAAACCGGCGAAAAGCTGGCGGATGAGCTGAGTGGGGCCGGGCTGGACGTGCTGCTTGATGACAGAGACGAGCGTGCGGGAGTCAAATTCAAAGACGCGGATTTGGTTGGAATTCCCTACCGGATCAATGTGGGCAAGAAGGCCGCCGCCGGTCAGGTGGAAGTGGTGACGCGCGCGACTGCGAGCAGCGTGGATGTGGCTTTGAGTGACGTACTGGAACACGTGAAGAAGCGCGTCGAGGAAGATGGACTATTGGGGATGGTTTGAGATTGGTGGTTTCCCATGTCTCAGAAACGAGACATGGGGCACCCAGCGTACCGACGTCGAGGAGGATGGGCTGCTGTTGATGGTTTGAGGTTGGTGGTTTCCCATGTCTCAGAAACGAGACATGGGGCACCCAGAGTACCGCCGTCGAGGAAGATGCGCTGCTGTTGATGGTTTGAGATTGGTGGTTTCCCATGTCTCAGAAACGAGACATGGGGCACCCAACGTTGATTCTTGATGGTTTGAGGTTTGTGGTTTCCCAGGTGTATTGAGTGACATTGGCGTTGAAAATCAGGTTGGCCCGACCCACAGGCAAACACCCGTGGGCAATGCTGGCGGTGCGCGTCGCGCTTGTGAGCGTAGCAGCGCTGGCGGTGGCAGCCTTTGTCGTTTTCAACTTTTACTACTTCAAGTACGAGGGGATTGTCGACGCGCGCTTGAAGAGGCCGCTGTTTGCCGAAACGGCCAAGATTTATGCTGCGCCGAGAGAGGTACGGCCCGGACAGAAGTTCGCTGCACACCTGATTGCGAGCGAACTGCGAGAGGCCGGCTACACGACGGGCGGGGCTTCGAAGGCTTCCCCCGTGGGCACGTATACCGAAAGCGCAGAGAGTATCACGGTAAACCCTGGGCCAGAGTCGTTCCATTCCGAAGACCCGGCTACGATCAATCTCAATGCCGGTGTGGTGGGTTCTATTGTCGACGGCAACGGGCACGAGCTGGCGAGCTATGATCTTGAACCTCTGCTCATCACCGACCTGAGCGACGCCAACCGCGCGAAACGACGCCTGATCAACTACGACGAGATTCCGCCGAACCTGGTGCATGCGGTAGTGGCAATTGAGGACCGGCGCTTTTTTGATCACGGCGGAGTGGACTACATTCGCATTCTGGGCGCATTGCGCAACGATCTGACGCCGGGACGTCGTTTTGTCGAGGGTGGTTCCACGCTGACGATGCAATTGGCGCGGGGATTCTTTCTTACGCCCGAACGCCGCATCAAGCGCAAACTGATCGAGATTGTCATTACCTTTCAACTTGAGCATCGTTTTTCCAAAAAAGAAATCTTCCAGATGTACGCCAACGAGATCAATCTGGGGCAGCGCGGCAGTTTCTCGATTGACGGATTTGGCGAGGCTTCGCAGGCGTATTTCGGCAAGGATGTGCGGCAGCTCGACCTAGCCGAGTGCGCGCTGCTGGCAGGCATAATTCAGAGCCCGAACCGGCTAGCCCTTTCCGCCACCCTGACCGGGCAATGGAGCGGCGGAACCTGGTTCTCGATACGATGGTGGAGACGGGCGCGATTACCAAGGCCCAGGCAGAGAGCGCGAAAGACGAGCCGATGCATCTTGCGCCCGGGAGCGTGGATGCCAGCGAGGCGCCCTATTTTGTTGACCTGGTGCGCGACGACCTGGTGCAGAAGCTCGGCGATCGCGATTTCAACCGTGAAGGGCTGCACATCTATACTTCGCTCGATCCAGATCTGCAACGCGAAGCAACTGCGACGATCGATTCCACCATTCACGTGGTGGATGAGCAAGTGGACCGGCTCTATGCGCGCCGCAGAAAGCTTGCCAAGGCAAAAGGGGTAGTCGAAAGTGCGGGAACCCCCGAGGTGGTCATCTATCCCCAAGTAACGCTGATCGCGCTGAACCCACATACGGGCCAGGTGCTGGCGCTGGTGGGCGGTCGCAACTACGGTGGTTCGCAGTTGAATCACGCGATAGCCAAGCGGCCTACCGGCTCCATTTTCAAGCCCTTCGTTTACGCGGCGGCGTTTCAGACCGCCGTGGAAGGAACGATCCTGCCGGGTCAGACGAAACTGTTTTCGCCGGTGACAATGCTTGCCGATCAGCAGACCATCCACGGTCCCGGCGTGGCCTTCTCGGCTCGGGCGCGAATAGCGGCCAACTCGGCAGCGGATCAGCAACTTTCTGCATCAGTGCTATCAAAATCGTGGTCATAACTTGGATGCGCTGGATCGTCTTTCGACAGATAGAGTACAGCCTTGGTAGACGTAAATTTTGCTCCTGTAGGTGTTGTAGCTCACCGAAACGAGATCGCCTTGAGCATCGATGTCGAGACCGCCATAGGAAGTGTTTCTATATTCGGTCGCGGGCTCGCCCGCCCCGGCGCAACCTTGGAAGTAGGTCAGCGTCGGCGTGGTAGCGCTTACGGCGGAGGCCCAACAATCGCCGTTCGGAGCCATCGCCACGCCGACGACCTCCTCCATATTCGGATTCGTGAGGTTGAGCGTGCATCCGGCGGCGAGCGTGCAGACCGTGATGCTGCCCGGTCCGCGGCCGTCAAAGATGTGGCGACGGCGATGGTTCCGGTAGCCGCATCATTGCTGGCGGCGTCGATCGGCTGACCGTACGGGTCGGCGAGCGAGGCT
>CAVQZQ010000028.1:0-14799 GCA_963718435.1 uncultured Acidobacteriota bacterium
GAAGAGCGGATTGGCGACGACGGAGCAGCATGTCGATTTTTCTATGGTGCAGGGAACTGGCAGCTCCATGGGAGCCACATTTGACTCGCAAAAAGGGCGGCTGGTGCTCGATCACTTGGTGCAAGTGGACACGCACCGGGGCACTGAGGCGGTCCGCCTACAGGCAGCGCATGCGGAGTTGGAGCGGGATGACCAGCTCTGCCACCTGACCTCGGCCGTGGCCAGCTACTCCGGCGGCGAGGCGCGGGCGACAGCGGCCACAATCCAGTTTCGTGACGATGGATCGGCATCGCAGCTCGACGCGGTCAATGGCTTCACTCTGACAACCCCGAGAGGCGGCCGCCTGGCAGCACCTACTGGAACTCTGCAATTCAGCGAGCGCACCCAGCCCAGACACGGCCGCCTTGAGGGCGGGGTCACCATCGACTCCGTAAGCCCGGGCCGAAATGTGCACGGTACCGCGCCCACCATGAATATGGAATTTACCTCTGCCGGCGTGCTGCACAGCGCCCATCTCGAGCGTGGAGTCAGGACCGCCAGCGACGAACAGACGGGCTCGTCCCGCGGCATAGGGCACACGCACCGCACATGGGAATCGCAAGTGGCGGACGTCACGTTTCGCACCTCCGGCCACGAGCAGTTGGAAATTGCTTCGATTCACGGCACCGGCCGGGTGCTGGTAACGGAAGAGGAGCAGCGCGCCAGTGGCCCCGCCACGCCCTCCCGCATGACCGCCGATGACGTGACTGGAACCTTTGGAGCAGACTCGACGCTGACTGAATTGACCGGCGTGGGCCATGCCGGCATCGAGCAGACCACACCGTCAGGCACCCGGCAGAGCACCACTGGCGACCGCCTGGTGGCACACTTTGCCGCCGCCCCGGCCGCCGACCCAAAGATGACCGCCAAAAGCGAGAAACAGAACGAAGGCCAGAACCAACTCAAGAATCAGAAACAGAGCGGTCCAGCCGTGTCCTCTCAGATCCAGTCGGCTGCCGTCGAGGGCAATGTCGTGCTGATGCAGCAACCTCTTGCCCAGCCCGGGGCCCCTATGCCCGCGACCTTGCGCGCGACGGCCGTGCAGGCATCCTATGAAGGCAAAGGGGAGTGGCTGCATCTCTCCGGCAGTCCGCATGTCGACGACGGCGGCTTACAGCTCGCCGCGGATAAAATTGACGTCTCCCAGGCTTCCGGCGATGCCTTTGCGCACGGCAATGTGAAGGCCACCTGGTTTGGTAACGGAAACTCCGATCCGGCCAAAGGGAGCCGGGCGGCAAACAGCCGGCCCGCGGCGACTCTGGGCGGGGACGGCCCGGCGCATGCTATCGCAAACGAGGCCCAGTTGCGCCAGGCCACCGGCGAAGCCACCTTTCGAGGCCAGGCGCGTCTCTGGCAGCAGGCCAACTCCATCGCAGCTCCGATCATTGTCCTCGACCGGACGAAGCAGACCCTCATAGCGCGCGCGACCACCCCGGCCGAGCCGGTGCGGGTGGTGTTGCTGAGCGCCGCCGGCGTGGCTTCCGAGAAGACGGCCCGATCTGCCGGCCCCAGCGTTATTCGGGTCCGCGGAGGCGACCTCAAATACTCTGCCGCCGAGCGCAAGGTCATCTTGCAAAGCGGTGCTGCGGGCAAGGTGACCGCCGAAACAGCAGACGCCACCACGGTGTCCAGCGAAGTGGACCTGATTCTTCTCCCACCCGGTAATCACGCCGGCAAGGACGGCGCCGCCGCTCAGGTGGACCGCATGACGGCTCGCGGCCATGTGGTGGTTAGTTCGCAGGAGCGCCGGGGAACCGGAGAGCAGCTTGTCTACACCGGCGAAACAGGTCAGTACGTGCTCACCGGAACGGCCGCAAATCCCCCGCGGCTCATCGATCCCTCGCGCGGAACCGTGACCGGCGATGCTTTGATTTTCAATAGTCGCGATGATAGCGTCAGTATCGAAGGCGGCGGACGCAAAACCACCACGGAGACGACTGCGCCGAAATGACGGCGGAAGCGGGCTGGCAAAACGCTCATGAAGGCTAGATGGAAAAACTGATCGCTGAGGGAATTGGCAAGACCTACAAGGGCCGGCAAGTCGTCCGCGGAGTCAACTTGAGCATCTCCCGCGGAGAGGTCGTGGGGCTGCTGGGGCCGAATGGCGCCGGCAAAACCACCAGTTTCTATGTCATCGTGGGTCTCGTGGTGCCTGAAACCGGACGCGTTCTGGTTGACGACATCGATATCACGCGCGTGCCCATGTACTTGCGGGCGCGCACCTATGGCATCAGCTATTTGCCCCAGGAGCCCTCGGTATTTCGCAAGCTCACGGTTGAGGAGAATATCCTTGCCGTGCTCGAGGCCCAGCCCCTCAACAACCGGGAGCGCCGCACCCGGGCCGACCGGCTCATCAGCCAGCTCAGCCTGGCTCATATCCGCACGACGCGCGGCTACGCGCTCTCCGGGGGCGAAAGGCGGCGCGTCGAGATCGCGCGCGCTCTTTGCATCCAACCCAACTTCATCCTTCTCGACGAGCCCTTCAGCGGCATCGACCCTATCGCGGTCCTGGAACTGCAAAAGATCATCTTTGACCTCAAGGCCAGCGGCATCGGTGTGCTGATTACAGACCACAATGTCCGCGAGACCCTGAGCGTCACGGATCGGGCGTATATCATTGCAGAAGGACGGATATTCAGAGCCGGAACTCCGCACGAGCTTGGTAACGACGTGGAGGTTCGGAGAATCTATCTGGGAGAAGGATTCTCACTGGGCTGAGGTGGGACCCAGGGCGAGTACTCTCTCAGAAGAATTCAAGGTTTCCGTCCGGTCAATCCCTCGAAGGTTGAAGGCCGCGAATGCCGTTTCGGACATAAACTCTGGATGGACAACCGCCCAATCCGGGACAATAGTACCGGAGGGAGGCACACTTTGCTCTGTATCGTTTTTTCCATCCGATTAGACTTGAGTTAACGCGAAACCGTAGTCCGAACGGGAATCGAGCCGCTGTTATGGCGCTGTTGCAGCCCAAATTGAGCTTGAAGGTCTCTCAACGCCAGGTCCTTACTCCGGGCCTGATGCAGATGGTGAGCGTTCTTGCGCTTAACAAGCTCGAACTGAAAGAGATGATCGACGCCGAGATGGTCGAGAATCCCGTCCTCGAGGAAATTGACGAATCGGTTCCGATGCTCGACGAGGTGGCAGGGCGCGTCGAGCGCCAGGAGAGGGAAGAACGCCTCGACCTCCATGAAACCGTAACGGCGGAGCCGGAGACCCCTCCCAAGGACCCCTTTAACGAGGTTGATTTCGGCTCCTACTTCCAGGAATACCTCGATCCCGGTTACCGCACCCAGCCCGAGTTTGAAGAGAGCGATAAACCCTCTTTCGAGAATTTCCTTTCCCAGCCGACCACTCTCACCGATCACCTGGAATGGCAGCTTGGGTCGCTGAAGCTCGAAACCGGGCTGCGCGAGGCGGCCGAGTTTGTGATCGGCAACCTGGATGAGGATGGATATCTCACCGTCGGCGATGAGGAATTGGCTGAGTCGTTCGCACAATTCCCCCAAGGCCCGCAGCTCGACAAGGAAACCGCTCTTGATCTGGTAAAACGCGGAATTGACTTGGTGCAACACCTTGATCCTGCCGGCGTGGCTGCACGGGATTTGCGCGAGTGCCTTATGATCCAGATCGCCGCCCAGCAGCATGAGTTTGCCCAGGTCTACGCCCGGCGGACCACTGAAGCGGGGGAAGAAGAAGATCCCAATCGCGGCTTCCGCGCCGAAGCCGAGGCCAAGCTCGAGGAACGGCGGCGCAGCATTGCGATCGCCGTGCTGATCGTCGATCGCCACCTACATATGGTGCAGAAGCGGGACATGAAAGACCTGGCTCGGGCAGCCCAGGTCACTCCCGTTGAGGCCCAGGCCGGTGTCGAGTTTATTCGTACCCTGGATCCCCGCCCCGGCCGTCTCTACAACCGTGAGACGACGCGACTGATTGAGCCCGACGTGGTGTTTACCAAGCGCGGCGGCGAATGGGTCGTCTCGATGAACGAGGAAGATCTGCCCAGCCTCCGTCTCAGCCAGAGCTACCGCCGCATGCTGTCGGCAGAGGGAACTGACAAAGAGGTCAAGGAGTACGTCAAGGAGCGCTTCCGCTCGGCGATGCAGTTGATGCGCAATATCGCACAGCGAAAAAGCACGATCCTGCGCACCTGCGAAGTGATCGTGCGCCGCCAGCATGACTTTCTCGAATTCGGCATTGAAGCTCTGCGCCCCATGATGATCAAGGAAGTTGCCGAGGAGATTGGCGTCCATCCCTCCACGGTCAGTCGCGCGGTGGCCAATAAGTACGCTCACACACCGCAGGGCGTCATCGAGTTGCGCTTCTTCTTCTCAGAGGGCTCCAACGGCCCCGAGGGTGCCGACACGCCACTGCTGGTGCTCAAGCGCAAAGTCCGCAAGTTTATTGAGGAGGAGGATGCGCGCCACCCGCTCACAGACGACCAGCTTACCGCGATGTTGCAGGCCCAGGGCATCCAGCTCACCCGCCGCACCGTGGCCAAGTATCGCGAGGACATGAACATACCTTCGACACACCAGCGTCGCCGGCGCGAAGGATAAAACCGGCCCTTGTCACCGATTGCCAGAAAGTGTTCGACCGGCGACAAAATGCTATAGAATCCAAACTTCTCCAACCGAGTCACCTGTTGGTCAAACGAAGAGCGGAGGCTTATATGGATGTCGAGTTCACCGCCAGACAAGTAAATGTTCCCAAGTCGCTGCGCGCTCAGGCCGAAGAGGGCATGGCGCGCATCGCCCGCATTTTGGGCAAAACCGCGCACGCCAGCATTACGTTCCGCGCCCAAAGGCATGTACAGATCGCGGAGCTCACCGTCAAAGCTCGACTTCAGACCATTGTTGCCGCGGGTGAGGCCGCGACTCTAGAATCGGCCCTGCGCCAGGCGCTTGCCCATGCGGAACTGCAGGCCCAGCGCTATCGCGACCGCAACTACGAGCGGAAACGCCTGCCCAAAGAGGAAAAAGTGCTCACCGCGCCACCCGTGTCGCGGCCCAAGACACGCGCCTCGGAGCCTGAAGACGCGTCCGGCAATGGGAAACCGGCTCGCGCCAAAGCCAGCGCCTCTATTGCAGTCCATTCGTTCCCCATGCGCACCGCAGTGGTTGAGCCTCACGTCCTCAAGAGCGCCGAGGCCATCGCCATGAAGCCCATGACCATGGAAGAAGCCGTGAAGGAAGCGGAGTTCCGCGACCGGGATCTTCTCATATTCCGCAATCATGCGGGGGAATTGTATGTGCTGCATCGCCGCCGTGATGGCCAGATGAACTGGTGGAAATACCCTAGCGCCTTTTCCGTTTCCCGCGGCGTTTCATCTGACGTTTTTTCAGCACCGGAAATCATCGAACGGGTTAGTTTGAAGGCACGGGTCCCAGGCCCGTGTTCTCTTTATGATCCATTCCTCACATCCGAAATCTGTCATCCGGTGTACGATGGGCGCATGACCGCATCGAATCCGGCGGCCCGTAAGCCCAACCGGCGACCGGCTGGCAAATCCTCCAAGGCAATCAAAAAGCCAGAGAAAGAACTCGTCATTGTGACGGGAATCTCCGGTGCAGGGAAGGCCTCGGCCCTCAAGGCATTTGAGGACCTGGGCTACCACGCGGTCGACAACCTGCCACTCGAGCTTTTAACCGAGTTTGCGGGCATCGTGGGCAAATCCCAGGAGATTGAGCGCGCCGTCATCGTGGTCGATGTCCGCGAAGGACAAACTCTGGACCGGCTTCCCGACATCCTCACCCAGGTCAAGCAGGTGTTGCCGACCCGCGTGGTTTTCCTCGACGCACAAGACGCGGTGCTGGTTCGGCGCTACTCCGAAACCCGCCGCCCTCATCCTTTGCGCCGATCCGAAACAGTGGAGCGTTCGATTGTGGAGGAGCGGCAACTGCTAGACCCCATCCGCAACGTGGCCGATACTCTGATCGATACCTCAAACTACAACGTGCACGAGTTGCGGGCCCAGATACAATCCCGGTTCGGCCATGAGGATCAGACCAAGAAGCTGCTTGTCTCCTGCCTGAGTTTCGGTTTTAAGAATGGCGTGCCGCTCGATGCGGATCTCGTGTTCGATGTGCGTTTTCTTCCCAACCCCCACTTCGTCCCCGAGTTCCGTAAGAAAACCGGCAAGGACCCCAAAGTCGCCGCCTTTGTGCGCGGTTTCCCGCAGACCGAGGAGTTTCTGGGCAAGGTCACGGAGCTTATGCTCTATCTGCTGCCCCACTATGTTGAAGAAGGCAAGAGTTATCTGACTGTGGGCTTCGGATGCACCGGCGGCCAGCACCGCAGTGTGATGATGGCCGAGGAAATGACGCGCCGGCTTCGCAAAGCAGGTTACAAGGTCAAAGCCCTGCATAGGGACATTCCGCTATAACCCGGAACCCGGTCGCAATCTTGCGGGCGTTTTGCGATCATTGTGCGCTTTTAACCGGAATGCCCCCCAGGCAATTCGCGTTGGCATTATACGTGTCCTGAGACATGCTGATCTGCCACACTTTCCCATTCGACCCAATGGGGCTATCCGTCGTTGCGACCGGCGCGCTGTCCTTTGGATCGATGATGATCGTCACCTCTGCCAGTGGCGGGGTATCGCTCGTCGTTACCCCGGCCTTGTCGACATAATTGAAGCCGATCCTCTGCTCTGAAGTGAAGTCCTTTGTCCAAAGGAAAAAGGACAAGAACGTTCTCCCGACATGAGCGAAGCAGGTCTTGGGAACGGCGTTAGCGTGAACTGCTGTTCGAGCACCACTTTCGGCGCGTCTTGCCCGTGGGCGGGAATTGTCGAGAGGCCACCTAAAACGACCACGAGAACCAGGGCAAAAGCGAATGGCAATTGGCTCTTCATTTTTTCAACCTCCAATCATTGCCTTTCAAATTACCAAAAATACACGCCAAGGGCGATCATGGAATACTGAGAAGACTGATTTGCTTGTACTCCTGATCGACAGGATGAAGGTCCGATTCCCACCGCCCCTCCTGGATTCAACAGGTCTGCATGCTCAACGTGAAAGCGCTGCTGCCAGAGAAACCTCATCCGCCTTCAGTTCCTGGCGCGATTCGTACACTGGGAGCAGCCACTTCCGGTATCTCTCCAGGTGTCCGCGGGTCGCATCGAAGTACAACTGCTGCATCTCACGTGTGATCGGACCGATGGTCCCATCTTTCACCGGTCGGTGATCCACCCGAACCACCGGCGCGATGCCGACCGCTGTCCCCGTGAAAAACAATTCATCACAGACATATAGCTCGCTGCGATCAATGGGTCTCTCCACAACCGGCAGCCCGAGTTCCCGCTCTGCGAGTTGCATCGCGGTATCGCGTGTAATCCCTTCCAGCACGTTTTCATGCACCGGCGGCGTGATCAGCGCTCCTTTGCGCACCATGAAGATGTTGCAAGTTGCGCCTTCGGCAACGTGGCCACCCTCGTTCAGCAGGATCGCCTCATCGAATCCGCTTTGCCGCGCCTCGTCGCTGGCCAGCGCGCTGTTCACATACGCTCCGCAAATCTTGCCTCGCGCCGGAATCGCGTTATCCTCGATCCGCCGCCAGGAACTCACGCCGGCGTGGAGCCCCTTTTCAGCGTGCAGATACTCACCAAACGGCAGCGCAATGATCGCAAAGGCATCCTGGTCGTCGCAGCTCACGCCCACTCGTTCCGCACTCTTGTAGGCCAGCGGCCTCACATATACATTTGTCGTGAACCGGTTGCGCCGCATCAGTTCGATCGTGATCGCACAAAGATCCTGGGCCGACAAGGGCACATCGATGCGCAGAATCCCGCAGTTCTGCTTCCAGCGCTCATAGTGCTCCAACGGCCGCAGAACAAACAGTTCCTGCGCAGCCTCGTCCCAATGCGCGCGAATCCCTTCAAACACGCCGGTCCCGTAATGCAACGCATGCGTCAGGATTCCTACCCGCGCCTCACCCAGCGGCATGTATCGCCCGCCGAAATACACAATCAGGTTCGGATCCGCATCAGCCTTCATGACAAACCTCGCTGGTTCTTTTGACCGACTCCCTATACAACTCCCGCCCCCGCAGGAGAGCGCGTTCATCCAGCGCCACCCATCGTGGATTCTTCACTAGCCGCCTGAGTGCAGCGTCAATGCTCGCCTGCGGCAGCGCTCCTGAAATCTCCAAAAGCGCACCCAGCATCACCATGTTGGCCGCCCGTGCATCCCCCAGCTCATCGGCAATTCGGGTGAAGGGAAGCGCCAGCACATGTACATCTTCCCGCGCACATTCTTCGGGAAGTGTCTCGCCGTTATAGATGACCCATCCGCCCGCTTTCACGCTCAAGTCAAACTTTTTCAGCGACGGCTCGTTCATCGCTACCAGCACATTGGGCACCATCACCAGCGGCGAATCGATCGGCTTCCGCGACAGCCGCACGTGGCAGTTCGAGGTGCCCGAGCGCATCTCCGGCCCATACGACGGAAGCCACGAAACCTCGAGCCCAGCATCCAGGCCTGCCTCTGCCAGCACCTCGCCCAGCAGCAGCACGCCCTGTCCGCCAAAGCCCGCAACCCGCACGTAAAGGTCTACGTCTTCGCCTTGCGCATGTTCTACCTCATTGCCTTCGGGTAAGTCTTCATCGCAGACGCCAAGAATCTGCGGAATCCTCTCAAGCGCCGGCGCCGCCTCCGGCATTGGCCTCGCATGCACTTCCCTTGTGCGGTCTTTGAAAATCCCCAGCGGAAATGTCTTCTCCATCACATCGCGCACCCAGTGCTGCGACTCTACCGGCGACAGCTTCCATATCGTCGGGCAGGGCGACAGCACCTCGATCAGCGAGAACCCCAGCCCCCGCACCTGGTTCTCCACTGCCCGTCGCATCGCCCGTGTGGCCTGTGCGATTTGTTTGTTGTCCCCGAGCCCCACGCGCTCGATATACACCGGTGCCTCGAGCGTCGCCAGCAATTCGCTCACGTGTAATGGATAGCCTTCGTTCAATGCGTTTCTCCCATTCGGAGTGGTCGTGCTTTTCTGTCCCAGCAGCGTCGTCGGCGCAGTACTGCCCGCCCGTCATGCTGTAGATGGCGTTGTTTACAAAAATCACAGTGACGTTTTCACCGCGATTCGCCGCATGTAGAATCTCTGCCGATCCGATCGCCGACAAGTCCCCATCGCCCTGGTAGCCAATCACAATGCTTCCCGGCCTGCTGCGCTTCAGGCCGTCGCCACCGCCGGCGCGCGCCCGTGCGCCGCCTGCACGTTGCCCACATCGAAGTAGTAATACGCAAAGACCGAGCAGCCCACGGGGCTGACCAGAATGGTCCTGTCCTGAATGCCCAGTTCGTCGATCGCCCGGGCCAGCATTTTGTGAACGTGCCGTGCCCGCAGCCGGGGCAATAGTGCGTCTGGTGCTGCAGCTCGTCTTTGCGCTCATAGCTCTCGATAGAAGATTTTGGTTTAGCGTGCACTACCTCATATTCAGAAATCAATCGCTAGGCATGAGCCATCTGCTCCTCTTGCGGCTGCTCGTTGTTATGGTGCTACAATCCTGGCGGCGCAGTCCGCGCACAAACTCCAGCACTTCTTCGTGCGACGGCACATTGCCGCCCATGCGGTTCAGCAGCTCGACTGGCCGCGTGCCATTCAGAGCCAGGCCGAACGTCTTCGATCAACTGGCCATTGCTCATCTCGACCACGACAAACGACTGCGCGCAGGCGGCCAGGCGCTGAAATGCCAGCGTCGGGAATGGATACAGAGTGATCGGCCGCAGCAGGCCAACATTGATCCCATCAGCGCGAGCCTCCGCGGTCACGGCCTTCAGAATGCGCCCGACAATGCCGTAGCCGACCAGAACGATCTCGGCATCTTCCGTGCACCATTGTTCCGCGCGCGCTTCGTGCGCTCTGCGCATCGCGGTACTTGGCTTCGAGCTGCGTTTGTGCGCCTCGAGATCGTCGATATCCATATGCAGCGAAGTAATCATGTTCGCGCGCGATTCAGCGGTGCCGGCCACCGCCCACTCGGGCAACTGCGGCAGGATCGCGTTTCCGCGAAATTCCACCGGCTCCATCATCTGGCCCACAAATCCGTCGGCAAGAATCACACACGGGATTGCGATATCGATCGGCGAGTTCAAACGCCAGTGCGGTCAGATCCGCCATCTCCTGTGCGGAGTGAGGCGCCAGCACGATGGTGCGGTAGTTGCCGTTGCCTCCGCCTTTCACCACCTGGTGATAGTCGCTCTGTTCCGATGCGATATTGCCCAGTCCCGGTCCGCCGCGCGTGATGTCGGCGATTACGCAGGGCAGCTCCGCGCCGGCCATGTAGCTGATGCCTTCCTGCATCAGGCTGATACCCGGGCCGCTCGATGCCGTCATGCAGCGCACGCCGGCGGACGATGCGCCATAGAGCATGTTGATCGCCGCAACTTCGCTCTCGGCCTGCAGGAAGACGCCGCCCGACCTGCGGCATGTAAAGCGCCGCGGCTTCGGTGATCTCGCTGGCCGGAGTGATGGGATATCCATAAAACGCGCGGCATCCGGAAGAATGGCGCTCTTCACAATCGCTTCGTTTCCTTTGATCAGTTGCTTGCGCATGCCATGCTCCTCCGCTCATGTAGCTCGGTTTCAGGCTGCCGAGCCTGGCGCATCAGCCGCAGAACCGTGATCGCGCCCGGCTCGGGACAGGCAAGGAAGCAGATTCCGCAACCCGTGCAACCCGTGCCCGCATACGTTGCCGTGCGATAGCCGTAGTGATTCAGCCTTCGCTCAGCGCGATCACCTTCGGAGGACAGGCCTCGACGCACAGGCCGCATCCTTTGCACTCGTTCACATCCACCCGCAAGACCCTCGGTTCCCTCTTCTGCGCATCCATCTCGTCTTCCTCCCGTGCCAGCCTCTCACCTCGGCAAACTCGGCTGCTGCCCCTTTTCGTTCCAGGTAATGCGCCCGCACCGCGAAGTTTTCGAGTTCTTCCTGGAACTGCGGATCCGCAATTCCGATCAGTGCCTCAGCCCGTTCGCGCAGTGTCTTTCCGTGCAGATAAGCGATGCCATACTCGGTCACTACGTAATGCACATCAGCGCGCGACGTCACCACGCCGGCGCCGGCATCCAGCACCGGCACAATGCGTGAAAGGCGCCCATGCTGCGCCGTCGACGGCAGCGCAATAATCGGCACGCCGCCCTTCGAGCGCGCTGCTCCCCGAATGAAATCCAGTTGTCCGCCAAACCCGCTGTAGGGCTTCGTTCCCAGCGAGTCCGCACAAACCTGTCCCGTCAGATCCACCTGCAGCGCTGAATTGATGGCCACCATCTTTTCGTTTTGTGCCACCACAAAGGGATCGTTGGTATACGAGATCGACCGGAACTCGAAGCTCGGATTCTCATCGATGAAATCAAACAGCCGTTGCGTCCCCAGTGCGAAGGCCGCCACCACCTTGCCGCGGTGCAGCGACTTCCGTTCTCCATTGATCACGCCCGACTCCATCAGTTCGATCACCCCGTCCGGGCACATCTCGGTGTGAATCCCCAAATCGCGCTTGTCTTCAAGGCACTTCAGCACCGCGTCCGAGATTCCGCCGATTCCCGTCTGCAGCGTGGCTCCATCGGGAATCAGCGACGCCACGTTGCGCGCCACTTCCAGGTGCAACTCGGTCACCGTCTCCGCGCATAGTTCCAGCAACGGTCTCGACGTCTCCACAATCGAGGAGATCCGGCTCACATGAATACATGTGTCGCCATGCGTGCGCGGCATCCGCTCGTTCACCTCGGCAATCACCACCTTGGCGTAACGTGCCGCCGTCAGCGTGCTGTCCACCGTTGTTCCCAGGCTCACGAACCCATGCGCGTCCGGCGGCGAAACCTGCATCAGAACCACGTCCAACGTCATTGCGCCGCTCTCAAACAAACCTTCAATTTCACTGAGGAAGATGGGCGTATAGTCGGCGTGTCCCTCGGCGACGGCTTGGCGTGTGTTCGCGCCGAGAAAAAGCCCGCGATGCCGAAAATGCCCGGCGTACTCAGGGTTCGTATAGTCCGCGCTGCCCAGCGTCATCATGTGAACGATCTCGACATCCAGCACATCTTCAGCCTTCGCCACCAGCGCTTTTACCAGCGTCGAGGGCGTGCCGCATCCCGATTGGATCCATACCCGATCGCCCGACCGCACCGCCGCCAGCGCCTGTGCAGCGCTCATGCGCTTGGCACGATACTCTTCGATCCATGTCATGACCGCCTACTTCCGCTCATCTGTCCGTTCTCTCTAGATGTCATTGATTCCTCGCCGCCGTTGATTCCGATCAGCCCCAGTCTTAGCCCTGCTTTATTCATCGAATCGCGCCTTCCTGGGCACTGCGTAAACTTCCCCGAAGACCCGAAGTATGTTGCACTTTGAAGAAGGGGTGTGACAGTGATAGGCATCACCCCTTGAGCGGGCGCGCGCCTGGCGGAAGGTAACAATCAGAGGGCTTTAAAACCATGACTCTTGCCAGTGCGTCTTCAAGAACAAAGATGCAAGTGGCTCATTTATATAGAACAATCGTAATCAGGTCTCTAATCTTCTGGTGGGTGCTGCGCGTCAGCTTCGGAGCGCCTTCAGCACCTTGGCCGTCGTGACCACTTGACCCACATGCCGCTGCGTATGATCGGCCACGTGAATCAGCGCGCCACCGATCGAGGTCGGCAACTGTTTGCGTCCCACTCCGCGGAAAATGTTGAAGTCGGCGCCAGCCAACGTGCGCACCCGCGCGGCCGCATTTGAGAACGACGCCTCGACCTCGCCCAGCAACTCCGCCAGAGTCTCATTGCCGCTCTGCTCGGCCTTCAACGCCGACAGTTGCTCCGCCGAAAGCTGCCCGCCCTCCGCATAGGTCAGGATGCGATCCGTCGCACGTGCGATATGCCGCAGATGAAAAGCCACTGAAGTCAGTCCCAGCGGCTGAGAACGCACTTCCTCGTCCGTCAATCCCGAAGTCCATTTCGTCAAGTCGTCCAGTGCCAGGTCCGACGCGTGCAACACCGCGCGCCCCACCGCCGGAACGTCGGTGTAGGTTCCGCGAAGCCATGGCTCAACATAAGGTGCTTGCGCAGGGGAAATGCTCATGGGGAAATCTCCTTGCAGTGTTGTCTGCCCTCTGGCGCAGTTCTCTAACGATCAGTTAGTCCATGCTTTTGCAGAGCGTTGATCTCAGCGTCCAGGCGTTCTTCTCTCAATCCGAAATCGGCATACGGGTGGCACGTGTAGAGCACTCGGCAGTTACAGGTCTGTTTCGCGAACGCATCGAATGCAAACTGCGCATCGGGTCCCATGACAACCACAAGTTGGGGCGATACTACTTCAAGCTGAAATCTGAGGAAATCCCCACAGAACTGAGCAAAAGCGGGCACCCCCAACCAGCTTCTCTTCTCAAGGGCAGATCCCTCTTCCCTGAGACCCATGATGGCATTTGTGAAAAATGTCTTCTCCCTGGGAATCCCGGCACGTTCAATTCGCGCCTTGATATGTCGCCACGTAGGGACATTTTCATATCCCCTGCGCTTCAGTTTGCTAAAGCTGGCAAAGGCGCCAAAATCATTGCCGAGAAAAACCACTCCATTATCCGGAAGAACGCCGTCCTTGATCAGTGCCAGTTCAGTAGATTCTCTCCAGATTCCGTCACCGCCTGGGAAGAAGCCCTGTCCGATCAGACGAAACGGAAACCCGCACATCCCCAATGGATAAGGTCGCCCTTGGAAGCGTCGTTCAGCCTCCATTTGACCGTGCCGGTTCCATAACTCAATCACCGTTCTCAAAGAGGCACTTGAGTGCATTCGTTCTACCCCGCGCTCTTCACCCTTACCACCGTAATTTTCGCAAATCCCTCTTCAAACAACGGCGCCTTCAGCTTGTCGGCCATCTTGCGCATCACGTCTTCGCTCACCGAGCGGTCCCGCTGCCGGTTGCGATCCAGGCAAACGTCCAGTGGCACATCAAAAAACACCGCCTGCACCTCGTACCCGAAGCTCTTCGCCATCTTGATCCATTGACGGCGCTCATGCACCGACAAATTCGTCGCGTCCACGTAATTCCACGGCATCCGCGCAATCAGCCGCGCCCGCAGCAGCGACCGCAACGTAGAGAACACCAGCCCCTGGTAGCGCTGTTCCTCTACATCGTCGAAAAGAATATTGCGCAGCAAGTCGCTTGACAGCGGCGTCACCCCGCGGCGGCGAAACCATGTCGTTTTGCCCGACCCCGGCAGCCCGATCGCCAGCACCACGTAGCCTTTGGGCGCCTGGGGCGAGCGATCCGCGGGCTCAGCTTCCGGTGGAGGCACAGACGGCAGCTCAGGCTGCGTTTCCATCTCGAGACGGCCTGTATGCGCAGGCTCGTTCCACTCCTGCTTCACCGGCCGATCCGGCCGCGCAGGCCGTTCCTGCCGCACCGCCCGTTCCGGCTGGACGAGGCGTGCCGGCTGCTGTGTCCGCGGCTCGCGCGCCAGCGAAGGCGTAGCATCGTCCGGATAGAGCGGCACCAGCGGTCTCGGTTGATTTGATGGGAGTTCCTGGCCAATCTTGCCTGTGGATTCCGAAGTATTGGGGGCGCGTCTTGAACGTCTTCTCATGCGGCTTTCAACACCTGCGTTGTAATACCGGGATACCATACTTCCGCGGGGTGCCGCAAATGTTGTGCACTCCGTCACATACTGCCGTCCATCTCAAACGGCACAATATCGATGACGGGGCTCCGGTCCAAAGTGGCATCGCATCAGTTTTCACTTAGACCGCTTGCCTGCAGTGTTACGATCAAGAGTTT
>CAVQZQ010000029.1:0-111944 GCA_963718435.1 uncultured Acidobacteriota bacterium
GCAAGCAGCTTACGCATAGGACACCTGACCGAGTATGGCAGGCCGCATTGCACCAGTAGCGGACGGCATGTTGCCCGGCAAATGATGCCAGGTCTGCCATGCGAGCAGCGCGAAGGCCGCGGCTTCCTTGGCTTCGGCGGGTAGCCCGAAATCTTCGCTCGCGGCCAGCGCGCACCCCATCGGCTCCAGGCGCTGACTCAGCATCGCCATCAGCGTGCCGTTTCGAGCGCCGCCGCCGGAGACGATGTAGTCCACGGGTTGATTCTTCATCCTGGGAAGAACGAATTGCCTGTAACTCTTCGCAATGCTCTCCGCGGTAAGGGCCGTTGCAGAGGCCAGCGCATCTTCCGGTTTGCGGCTGTGCCGCTTGCATGCGGCAAGAAATTTTGCCGCATACTCACGGCCAAACTGTTCGCGTCCGGCAGTGCGAGGCGGCTTCAAATGAAAATAGGAGGCGCTGAGCATCTGCGTGAGGACCGGTTGAAGCACCGTGCCGCGTGCAGCAATGGATCCGTTTCGGTCATAGGGTTTGCCGAAGAACTGCTGTGCGAGTGCATCGATGACCATGTTGCCGGGGCCTGTGTCGAACGCGATGACCGCGTCGGCCTTGGCGGCCGCAGGAATAGCCGTGAGGTTGGCGATGCCCCCAATGTTCTGCAGGACGCGCCCGCGTTTGGCATCGGCAAACAGCACAAAATCAAGTAGAGGGACGAGCGGCGCTCCCTGCCCCCTGGCGAACATGTCCGCGGGGCGAAAATTTGAAATCACGGGACCGCGAGTCGACGCTGCAATTGCCGCCGCTTCGCCCACTTGCCAGGTGCAGGCAAACTTCCTTCCCAGATAGTCATACTTGTGAGGTTGGTGGTAGAGAGTTTGTCCATGGCATCCAATCAAGTCGAGTTTCACGCGATGGCGTTTGATGGTCGCGGCGACAGCCTCGGCATAAGCCAATCCGAGCCGCCAGTGCAAGCGGGCCAGTTCAGCTGTGGAAGTTGCAGTGGCATTCATCGCGTGAAGAACGGCGCGTCGCAGAGGGGGAGAGTAAGGAAAGGTCTCATGCGCCAATAACGTAATGCTGGGGCGCGCCGGGCATCTGCGTGATTGTCGCGGCGCTATTCGGACAAGGGCCACATCTATGCCATCGGCCGAGGTCCCGCTCATGACGCCGGCCACGATCATCGATTGGGTTCTCACGATGTTTCGGCCGGGGATGTCGCTCGTGCGCTCATCTCTGCTACGCCCACCTCGGCCGTTTTCGCGAGCACCATTTGGTGAAAACGCATGATGTGCTCTTTCAACTTCTCAAACTGCTTTGCCGTCAGAGGCTGGCTCGGGCCGTTGGAATACAGGCGCGCTCTTTTCCGCTCCGCATCACGGGCTCGTGCAATCAGCAGACGGGAAAACGCAGTTGATCTCTCGCCTTCTGTAATCAGCGCTTCATAGGTGCGCAGAATCAACTCCGCGCTGTGGCAAATCGCAAGCAAGTCCGAGCCCGCGCGGATCGCCGCAATTGCAGCCTCTTCGACTGGAAGAAACTTCAAGATGCCACCCATCTCGAGATCGTCGGAGAGAATGAGGCCCCGATAGCCGATGCGCTTGCGCAATACGGTCGAGACCCAGAATGGCGATGCGCTCGCGGGCATGTCTTTCCCAGGGGTCTCTGGGTATGCCGCGTGATTCATCATGACCATCGGCATCGCGGCATGTAGTTGGCGATAGGGAACCAGATCTTCGTCCCAGATTTGCTGAAATGTGCGATGGATTTCAGGTGTTTCAAAATGGGTATCGCTTGCTGCGCCGCCGAGTCCCGGGAAATGTTTTCCGCATCCAATGACTCCATGTGCTTCGAGGCCGGAAAGAAACGCCCTTGCGAATTCTACAACTTCATTCGCATCGGGCGAGACAGACCGCGTTCCCATCACCTCGGCGGATGGCGATAGCGCCAGATCAACCACCGGTGCAAGGCTCGTGTTGAAACCGAATGCCTTCACTGCCTGTGCGATGAGTTCGCCATGCCGGCGTGCCAGCCCTGCAGGTTGAGCTCCTTTCTTGCGACGTTTTTCAGTTGTGTTGGCGAGAGAGCGCGTTGCGTGTGCCACGGCCTGCGCGGAGGGGATTGGCGCCAACGCATCGCGCAGGCGGTTCACCGTGCCTCCCTCTACATCCACGCAGCGAATGCCATGCTTGCCGGAGAGCCCCGTGGCCTCGTTTAGCAGGGCTCGTGTCTGCATGGCGTCGGTGATATTGCGCCGGAAAAGAATCAGTCCGGCTGGCCGCACGAGCCGCAGCCATGCGCGCTCCAGGCCGGTCAGTTCCGTGCCCGCAAGTCCAACCACCAATAGACTTCCCGCAGCCTGGCGCAAACTCATTCTCATCGCGCACCTTGATTCCAGATCACTGAAATCTGATTCCTGATCGAGGCCGTCATCCCTTCTCCTTCAATTCCTGTTGGAGCTCTTCCAACAGATTCAACGCCTGCAACGGAGTGAGCGCATTCACATCCACCGCTTCGATGCGGTCGACGATGCGCTGCGATAACGGCGTAAAAATTGTTAACTGCACGGGCTCCGGGGCTGTCTCAACCTGCACGCTCTGCCGTTCCTGCTTTTCATGTTGCCGCAGCACATGCTTGGCTCGCTCGATTACTGCGGCTGGGAGGCCAGCCAATCGAGCCACCTCGATTCCATAGCTTTTGCTTGCCGCGCCCGGTTCAATGTGATGCAGAAACACGATTCCGCCGGCAGTCTCTTTCACGCTTACGCGCAAGTTTCGCACGCGCTTCAGCCTCTCCGCCAGCATTGTCAGTTCGTGGTAGTGGGTGGCAAACAATGTGCGCGCGCCCGTCTCCGCGTGCAGGTACTCTACCGTTGCCCAGGCCAGACTTAGGCCGTCGAATGTCGCCGTACCGCGGCCCATCTCATCCAGAAGAATCAAAGACCGGCGTGTAGCCGTATTCAGAATCGTGGCAGTCTCAGTCATCTCGACCATAAAGGTCGACCGGCCGCGCGCCACGTTATCACTGGCCCCTATGCGTGTATAAATTCGGTCGACGAGGCCGAGGCGCAAACTCTCTGCCGGAACAAAGCAGCCCATTTGAGCCATCAGAACTAACATGGCTGTCTGGCGAAGATAAGTACTTTTGCCGCCCATGTTAGGTCCGGTGATCAGCAACAAACTCGGCCCGGCGTCGCCCGCATCCAGATACACGTCGTTGGCGATGAAACGTCCCTCGCGAGTATCTTCCATCCACTGCTCGATAACGGGATGGCGCGCCGCGACGGCTTCGAGCACTGGCTCTTGGGTCAGCGTGGGTCGCACATAACGGCGCAGGGCGGCCAGATGCGCAAAATTGCCCAGGAGATCCACTTCGGCCACGACCGCCGAGGAGCGGCGAATGCGCCCTGTCGCCTCCAGAACTGCTTTGCGCAGTTCGGCAAAAATCCGCTTCTCAATTTCGATCGAGCGATCGTGCGCGGTCAGAATCTTGCGCTCGTATTCTTTCAGTTCGGGAGTCGTAAATCGCTCGGCGTTTACGAGCGTTTGTTTACGCTCGTAATCAGCGGGAGCCATGGGCAGGTTGGTTTTAGTTATCTCGATGTAATACCCGAAAACCGAGTTATACCGCACCTTCAGCGAACCGATCCCGGTTCTAACTCGCTCCCGTTCTTCAATCGAAGCGATCTGCTGCCGGCCGGTCGTTGAAATGGCGCGCAACTCGTCCAACTCGGGGTCAATCCCCGCGGCAATCACACCGCCATCCACCAACGTGAGCGGGGGATCGGGGACCAGCGTTGTTGCAATCCGCGCGGTCACGTCTTCCAGGCCATCCAGGCGACCGGTCAACTCGTGCCAAAGGGTTGACGACATGGCTCCGAGCGCAGCCTTCAGTCCAGGCAGCCGCGCTAGACTCGCGGCCATGGCCCGTACGTCGCGTGGTCCTGCGGAATCGAGTGAGAGTCGAGCAAGCAGGCGCTCGAGGTCGAGGATTCCGGCAAATGCGCGACGCACCTCCTCACGCTTCAGCAAATCGCCGTGTGCCTCGCCCACCGCTTCATAGCGCGCTTCGAGTGTTGCAGCATCGAGAAGCGGCCGCAGGATTGTGGCTCGCAGCAAGCGCTTGCCCATAGGTGTTTGGCATGCGTCGAGGGTGTGGAAGAGCGTGGCTCGCTGATCTTGTCCGACAAATAGAGGCTCTACTAGTTCGAGGTTTCGCACTGTCACCTGATCGAGTTCCAGCGCCGTCGAGTGCTCCTGAAACTTAAGCGAGTCAATGTGCAAAGCCTCATTTTTCTGGGTTGTTCGCACATAGTGGACCAGAGCCCCGGCGGCAATGGCCGCGGCCTCGTGGCCTACAAGACCGAACCCCTCGAGGGACCGCACGTTCATCTGGCGTTCGATCAGCGGAACGGCAAAATCCCGGGTCCAGACCCAGTCCTCCACGCGGGTTCGCGCGGGGATGCGCTCGAGGGCGGCCGGCAACTCCGCACTCGCCGCAAGCAGCACTTCGCTGGCAGCGGCGAGGAGAATTTCGTCGATTGCCTGTTGACGAGCCGCCGGGCCGCGGAACTCTGCCGTCCGGAACTCCCCGGTTGAAACATCGAGCAGCGCGACTGCGCACAGAGCGCCTTCATTGGGCCCCGCCTCACAGTATGCAGCGAGAAAATTGTTTTGTTCCTGACCCAGGGCCGCATCGAGAGCGGTTCCAGGTGAAAGCACGCGGGTCACCTCGCGCCTGACGATCTTTTTGGTGAGCTTGGGGTCCTCCATCTGGTCGCAGATCGCGATGCGGTAACCCTTGCGCAGCAGACGTGTCAGGTACCCCTCAACCGCGTGGTAGGGAACCCCACACATTGGCTGATTGCGCTCACGATCCCGCGCCGTCAGCGTGAGCTGCAGTTCGCGACTCACTATGACCGCGTCGTCGTAAAACAGCTCGTAAAAATCCCCCATCCTGAAAAACAGCAGCGCGTCGGGATTCTCGCGCTTGGCCGCAGTCCATTGCCGCATAAAGGGCGTTAGATCAGCGAGGGATTTCTCCGGCGACGACATTATGGCGGTCAGATCAGCGAGCGCCTCGTCCGATGAAGGGGACGGCGGAGCCGGGGGCTGGGTGTGTTGCGTTGTCACGTTGGCTTTAAGACTATCGTGACCGGGCGGGGAACGGGTAGCCTGATCTGGCAGACGTGCCGGTGCGTTCCAATGCGAGGCTCGTGGCATATTCCATAGGAAAGAATCGGCTGTCTTAGGGCCACGATAAAGAAAAGGACTCGCCCTAGTCAGGGGATGTACAATCGGTGCGGTCATCGAGCCAGGACGCAGATTGCAGGCAGTTTCCCCCCATCCGGCCCAGAGCGCCAAAATCCAGTTTTCCTCGAGGAGAATTCAGATGAAGAAAGTGGAGCGTTCCGTTGTTTGTGCGATGTTCCTCACGGTAGCGTTGTCGGTTTCTGCGTTATCTTTTGCGCAAAGCCCATTCGATGGCACCTGGCGCGTCAACATGAACCAGTCGAAGATCTCGCCCAAGCCACTCGGCTTTTATCTCAGCCAGGGCTGGTATCACTGCACCACGTGCAACCCGACGTTCGACGCGCAGGCGGACGGGCAAGACCATGCTGTGGCCGGCCAGGCGTATGACACCATCAGCGTGAAGGAATTCGATCCTAACACCATCCAGGTGACAACCAAAAAAGGCGGCAACGTCGACTCGGAGTCTACTCGAACCGTCTCGGCCAACGGCAAGACCCTTGCGGTCAAAGTTACTTCCCATCCCATGAACGGCGGTGATCCAGTGATCACCGAGGTTGCCGCGTCGCGCGTGGGAGTGGCTCCCGGGGGGGCGCATGCCGCGTCTGGCCAGTGGAAGGTCGACAAGGTGAAACAGAGTGATAACGGTCTGCTCACCACGTACAAGACGAATGGCGATGAGATCACCATGTCAGAACCGACTGGCGAAACCTACACAGCGAAGCTCGATGGTTCTGACGCTCCGGTCAAAGGCGCGTACGGATACGACTCGGTCTCACTGAAAAAGATCAATACGCGCAGCATTGAAGAGACGGACAAGCGGGGCGGGCAGGTGGTCGATGTTTCCACAATGACCGTTTCGGCCGACGGGAAGAAGATGACCATCGTCGACACGAGCAAGCCTACCGACCGTACATCCACCTACATCGCAACTAAGCAGTAGTTCGCTCCTAGTGGAATCCGGTGCCGGGTGCGCCTTGTCGTCTGCCGCAGCAGACACCTGGGCGCACCACGAACGGCGCGCCGGCATTCCGTGGCGGTAGAATTCTCCGGGAAACGAACAACAAATAGAAGACTCACCAACCGGAGAGGACTGAAATGAAGACACGCCTGCTCGTAATAGGAATGCTGATCGCTTTGAGCTTCGCCGCGGGCGAAGGACACATCCGTGCCGCAAGCGGCCCCAAGCCTCCGAATGCAAAGAGATTCGACGCGCTGGCAGAGACTGCCCTGGCCGCCATGAAGAAAAAGGCCGCCGAACTCAATGTCACCGGGGTTGCTGTGGTCTCGTACGCACAGGGCGATACCATTCAGGGGTGGACCTCGAAGATGGCGATTGTAGGCCGCATGAAGGATGCTCCATCAGCGACCGAAAAGGGCAATAATCTGCTTGGGATCGCGTACTCCAAATCAGCAGAGATGGCCGACACGCTGGAGAATAGCGGCACCGCTAAGCGGCTACCCATGACCGGCGAGTTCGGATGGCAGGGCGGAGTCGTCGCCCGGGTCAAAACTGGTTACGCGATTGTCGCCTTTAGCGGTGGCAAGTCCGAGGATGATGTCCAGATTTCCCGCGCCGGTCTGGCCATCCTGCAGCCGGTCCTCTGAAATATCGTATAGCTTCTCTTCGAGGGTGGGTTAGCCGCTGACGCTTCCGGGTCAACTTGGTGATTTGCATCACAGTATACTGGTGCTTAAGGCCTTAAGGTTGAGTACGGAATGCATCTTCTCTGGCTCCGAGTCGCGGCAATTCTTTACGCGGCGGCAAGTGTTGCCGTCTTCCCGGCCGTGTTGTATGGCGTAGAACGCTGGCGGAGTTGGTGCGTGCATTTAGCGGGTATCGCCTTCTTCTTCCACTTCGTTTCGGCGGTGGAGATGCTCGCACAGGCACATCGCTGGGTGCCGGTGGGGGCGCGCGAGGCAGAGTCGCTGCTCGGTCTGGCCATCGCCGGTCTGTTCTTCCTCGCATGGTGGATCTACGGAGCCATTTCCCTTGGAATCTTTGCTTTGCCGGTCACATTCTTCCTGGTCTTTGTGCCATCGCTGGGGCTGGCTCACTACGTCTTTCCGTCGGCGGGAGTGCGAACAAGCTGGCTAATTGCGCACATCGCCGCGCTGTTGGCTGCCTATGCCGCGTTGGGCTTCAGCCTGCTGGCCTCGGTGCTTTACCTGCTGCAGGAGCGTCGCCTAAAGGCGAAGATCAAGACCAATGTCGATTCCTGGTGGGCGCCGCTGGATTGGATGCCGCCGCTCGATACCCTGGAGCGGATTGCGCACGCCATGCTCCTGTTTGGATTTCCCTGCATGACCGTGGGGTTGGTTATCGGCGCGGTGCTGGTCCAGGAGACGCCTCTTGGGGCTGCCTATTTCCTTGATCCCAAGGTGGTTGCATCCTTCGCCATGTGGGCGGTTTACGTCCTCCTGATCTTTCTGAGGTATACGGCCGGCTGGCGGGGCCGGAAAGCAGCGTATCTCTCTGGGGCAGTCTTCGTCGTCATGCTCGCTGTGTGGGCGGCCAATTTGTTCAGCCATGTTCACAGGTTCGGTGCCCCATGACGCTCGCGCTCATTGGCATCAACCACAAGACGGCGCCAATCGAGCTGCGCGAGCGGATCGCGATTTCGCGGGAGGACTTGCCGGAGACTACACGTGCACTGGCCGCCGTGCCTGGCGTGGCCGAGTGCATGATCGTCTCCACCTGCAATCGGGTGGAGATTGTGGCAGCACTCGAAGGACAGACGGCTGATTTGCCGGGATTCTTGCACAGGCAATTCGGACTCGATCCCGCGCTGCTCGCGCCCCACATTTACCAACACATCGATCAAGACGCCGTGCGGCATCTTTTCCGGGTGGCGGCTAGCCTGGACTCAATGGTCGTGGGTGAGCCCCAGATTCTCGGCCAGGTGAAGGAAGCCTTCACCGTTGCCCGTGCCAGCGGTACGGTCGGCGCCCATTTGGAACACTTGTTGCAGAGCGCTTTTGCCGCGGCCAAGCGGGTTCGGACAGAAACTGAAATTGGCTCCAATTCTGTCTCCATCGCCTCAGTGGCCGTAGAACTGGCGCGCAAGATATTTGGATCGTTGAACGGACGCACTGTTTTCCTGGTCGGCGCCGGCAAAATGAGCGAACTGGCTGCGCGGCACCTCGTTCAACAAGGCGCGGGAGCGATCCTGGTGACCAACCGCACCCAGGAGCGCGCGCGACAGCTTGCCGAGCCGTTCAAAGGCAGGGTTATCCCGTTTGAGCAACTCTATGAGGCGGCGAGTGAGGCGGACATCGTGATCAGTTCGACTGGCGCGCCACACCCTATCTTTCGCCGCGAACACTGCCAGGCCTTCATGCATCGGCGCCGCAACCGGCCGATGTTTTTCATTGACATTGCCGTACCGCGCGACGTCGATCCGGCGGTCAACCAGCTTGAGGGCATCTTTGTTTATGACATCGATGACCTGCAGGCAGTGGCTGCGTCTCACATGGCCGAGCGCGGCCGCCAGGCAGGGACGCCGAGGCCCTGATCACCGCCGAGGTCGCGCGATTCCATGAGCGCCAGCGCACGGTCAATGTGGCCCCGGCCATTATCGCTCTGCAGCAGCAGGGTGAAGAGATTCGACAGGCCGAACTGAGGCGCATGCATGCCAAACTGGGAACGCTGAGCGCGGAGCAGGCCGCAGCGGTTGAGGCGCTCACGCGAGGAATTGTGAACAAATTTCTGCACCCTCACATGCAAGCCCTGAAGCAGGCAGCCCGCGAGAACGATTCGGCCCGTGTCGAGGCTTTGTGCGATTCGTGGTCACTCCCCGCAACTACGGAGAAGCAAGACGGAGCCAAGTCGGCTACGTCGGAAGCAGCGCCGACCGGTCAGTCCGGCAGCACGCAGGGGGCCCCTATGGGCGAAACCAGTGCCGTGGGGGGCAAATGAAACTTCGTATCGGGAGCCGAGGATCGCAGCTTGCCTTGTGGCAGGCCAACCATATTGCCGCGCTTTTGCGGGGGCAGGGGCACACAGTAGAGATCGAAATCATCAAGACGACCGGCGACCGCCTGCAAGAAGTCACCTTTGCGCAGGTTGGATCGAAGGGCATGTTCACCAAGGAAATTGAGGAGGCCCTCGCGGAAGGTCGCGTGGATCTCGCCGTGCACTCGCTCAAGGACTTGCCGACCGAGTTGCCTGAACTGTTTGCACTCGCGGCGACGCCACCTCGCGTCGACCCGCGTGATGTTTTTGTGTCAGTAAAGTACGAGAGCCTGGCGGACCTGCCGCGAGGGGCAAAGGTCGGGACCAGCAGCCAGAGGCGCAAGGCACAGCTGAAGGCGCTGCGGCCGGACATCGAGGCCATTGAATTTCGCGGAAATGTAGATACCCGGTTGCGCAAGCTGATGGAGGGACAGGTGGACGCGATACTGCTGGCCGCGGCCGGCCTCGACCGCCTCGAAAAGACCGAATGGGTGCGCGAGCGGCTGGAACCGAAAGAGTTTTGTCCGGCAGCGGGCCAGGGTTCGCTAGGCATCGAAACGCGCAAGGACGATGCGTCCACGATTGCTGCCGTTGCGTTTCTTGACGACACGAACACGCGGTTTGCCGTTTCGGTGGAGCGGGCCGCGTTGGCTGCTTTGGGCGGCGGGTGCCAGGTGCCGATCGGGGTGTACGTTCGGCCATGTCCTGCTCCCGGCGGAGAGTCGATCAAGAACGAGCGCTGGGTCGAGATTCACGCGGTTGTCGCGGATCCCGAGTCGGGCAATGCGGCGAGAATATTTAAGCGCGTACTGGAAGACCATAACAAGGCATCCGTCATCGGCGGGTGGATTGCTCAGAAGCTCATCGAGGCTGGAGCGGGTCCGTTGCTGAGAATCCACCGCGCAGCCTTCGGCAGGAGCCTCGGCGTGAAGGAGCCGCTGGCGGGGCGGCGAGTTCTGGTGACGCGCTCTGCACAGCAGTCAGGCAAGTTGAGCGAAGGGCTTCGGGCTCTGGGCGCGGAAGCGGTTGAAGTCCCGGTTATCGAAATCAGCCCGCCCGCGAGCTATGAAGCTCTCGATGCTGCGCTGCGGCGTTTGGACCATTACGACTGGTTGCTCTTGACAAGTACGAACGCTGTTTTGCCATTTCATGTTCGAGCGATGGAGCTCGGGGTTTCTCTCTCGAATCTCAAGTTGCAGATCGCTGCTATAGGAAAAGCGACGGCTCAGGCACTCGAAATAGTGGTACATCTGAAGGTGGCACTAACCCCAACGGAATACGTTGCCGAAAGCCTTGTCGCAGCACTGAAAGAGCAGATCGCGGGGAAGCGCGTTCTTCTAGTCCGGGCGGACGTCGCTCGCGACGTCGTTCCAGACGGGCTCCGATCTGCCGGCGCGACCGTCGACGTCGTCGATGCCTACCGAAATGCCATGCCCGCAGCCGCGCCCGCGCAGCTCTGCAAGGCACTCGCTGAGGGCCTTGACGCCGCTACCTTCACCAGTTCCTCCAGCGTCACGCATCTTGCCGGTGCCGCCACGGTGGCCGGTGTCAGCTTTCCATTGAAAGGCGTACTCGCCATTTCGATTGGACCGATTACCAGCCAGACTCTGCGCGAATGCGGATGGGCGCCAGCGGCGGAGGCAGAACCTCACGATATTCCGGGGTTGATCGCGGCAGTTCGCGGCTTGTTTTCTTAGAGTTGGTTGCATAAGTGCGGCCCAAGCCAGCGAATTCACTCTCCAGGGGCTAAAGTGCTGCGTCAGGACCTCCGAGTCGCTCCCACTTCAGATGGGGTTTGTTGCGGTAAGAGACGCTAGGGTGAAGGAAAAAGGAAGATGTTGCGACATATCTATATCCTTAGGATTGCTATAGTTGCTTGCCGTCGTGGCGAAGTCTTGACGAAGACGAATTGGCTAATTCGTGGTTGAAGCTTCACGCATTTTGCTAAAGCTGTGTTCTCTTCGAAGCGCAATTCTTCGCAACCCTAAAGTTGTGCCGTAGCCTCACAGGATCTCTCGCGGACTCGGCCGGATCTCAGTTCTCTCCTTAGTGTGCGCCAAGCGGAGAAATAACATGCAAACTTTTCTGCTCGCAATGGCCGACCGGTTCTCATTTTCTATGGACTCGCCGACTGAAGGTGGACGGGCACACATACAGCTTCACAGTCGTACAGCTTCACAGCGGTTTTTTGCGGATGCTTCAGATACATCGCTGAAAATAAGACGCTTAATGGGAAAAATAGCAAAATTTGCTTGCATTTACTGTGGCTTTTGCGCACATTTGCCCGCATTTGCTATGCATTTGCTATGCATTTGCGCGCCCCGGTTGCGCGACGGGACCCGATGTTCATCTGTTGTGGCCAGAGCACAATTCTCATGACGGCTGTTTGGGATCAGGTCTCCGCGCCGCGCGAGTTTTCCTCTTGTATTTATGAGTATGAGCCGGCGGGAGAATTAATCTGCAAGCTGGAACAAAAGAGTCTGCGATTTTTAGAGAGAGGCGACACCGATCAGGACCTCTCGTACCACGACCGTGTAGATATGTGGTTTCCCAGGTCTCAAACTCGAGACCTGGGCACCAAGTTCGTAGCGAACAAGAGGGCTGATGGGGTTCGCGCTCTCCCACCCAAGCAGAGCTTGGATGGGGCACCCAACTTGATTGGCGGGATTACCAAATTACCAGGTCACGGCCCTAGATAAACGAAATCAGCAGCGGACGATTTTGGGGGAATCGATGCTTCTGGTTGCGTTCCGAGTGTCGACGACCAATTGGGATTGATCAACGATGGATTGGTAGTCGTAGCTGGTATGGTCGGTGACGATGACGACGGCATCGTATCGACCGAGGTCATCAAGGGGAGTGTTGGTCATGTTGAGTGCGTAGTGGCGGCCTTGGCCGACCTTGGGGAAATACGGGTCGTTGTAGGCGACCACGGCGCCCTTTTCGCGCAGCAACTCGATGATTGTGAGGGAGGGAGATTCGCGCAAGTCGTCGATGTCGCGCTTGTAGGCAACGCCGAGCACAAGCAGATTGGATCCCTTGACGGATTTTGAGTGCTCGTTGAGTGCGCCGGCAATCTGCTCGATCACGAAGTAGGGCATGGCCGTGTTGACCTCGCCGGCCAGCTCAATGAAGCGTGTACGGAAATCGAACTGTTTGGCTTTCCATGAAAGATAGAACGGATCGATGGGGATGCAGTGGCCGCCGAGGCCGGGGCCCGGATAAAACGCCTGAAAGCCGAAGGGCTTTGTCTTGGCCGCATCAATCACTTCGTGGATGTCAATGCCCATTCTCATGCAGAGCTGTTTGAGCTCGTTGACCATGGCTATGTTGACGCAACGGTAGATATTTTCGAGCAGCTTGGTCATTTCGGCTACCGAAGGGCTGCTAACGGGAACCACAGTGCGGAAGATCGTTCCGTACAGTGCGGCAGCGAGTTCGGAAGATGCGGGACCACAGCCGCCAACGACCTTGGGAATATCGTGGCGAGCCACACTGTCGTTACCGGGGTCTTCGCGCTCCGGCGAGAAGGCCACGTGAATGCCGGCGCTATCGATCGTGCGCGCGACTTTCAGACCAAGCGGATTGCCGTTCTCCAACAGAGGCACAACGATCTCTTCGGTGGTTCCGGGATAAGTAGTGCTTTCGAGGACAATGAGCTGTCCCTCATGGATGTGAGGGGCGATGGATTCGACGGTTCCTGTAACAAAGCTGAGGTCAGGTTCGTGATATTCGTTCAAGGGTGTGGGTACGCAGATGATGATGGCGTCCATGCGGGCGATCTCGGAATAGTCGGCCGTGGCGCGAAAGCCGGCTTTCTGGGCCTCCTGGATCATTTCGGGCAGAATACGCACGATGTAGGTTCCACCCTCGTTGAGAGTGCGCACCTTGTCCTGAGCGATATCGAATCCCGTGACCTGAAAGCGCTCGCCGCTGAAGAGAAGTGCCAGTGGCAGTCCTACGTAACCCATGCCGACAATGCCGATGCGGGCTTGCCGAGTGGCAAGCTTCTGTTTGAGCGATACCAAAGAATCTGTGGCAGCAATCATGTCTTGATTGTATTGCCTGAGGATTTTGAGAAACAAACGCGGTAGTTGACGAAGGTTATCCGGAAGGAAGGCCTCCCACAGTTGAAGGGGTTCGGCGAGGGCTGATGAGAGGCCATCGCTGAAGGGATGGCCGGTGCGGATAGTATTCTTTTGGTTGTGAATTGCAGCCGGCATCAGCATGCCGGCGCTTGAGAGGAAGCTTCTTTGGCAACATATCTTGTGACGGGGGCGGCTGGTTTCATTGGGCGCTCGATAGCGGCAGCGCTCCTGGCGCGAGGCGAAACGGTCCGCGGCATAGACAACTTAATAACCGGCAAACGCAGCAACCTGGCCGGACTCGAGACCATGGAATTTGTGGAGGGGGACCTCACAGATCCGGCTGCGTGCGCGAAAGCGTGCCAGGGGGTCGACATCATTTTCCACGAAGCGGCGCTGGCATCGGTTCCGCGTTCGGTGGCTGACCCGTTGGGGACCAACCTGCATTGCGTGACGGCGACGCTGAACCTGCTGGTGGCAGCCCGCGAGGCTGAGGTGAAACGCGTGGTGTATGCGGGGTCTTCGTCCGCGTACGGCGACACACCCACACTTCCGAAGACAGAAGAGATGCTGCCGAATCCGATCTCGCCCTATGCCGTGGCCAAGCTGGCCGGCGAACACTACATGAGGACTTTCACACGCGTTTACGGGCTGGAGACGGTGGTCTTGCGTTATTTCAACGTTTTTGGGCCGTATCAGGATCCAACATCGCACTACTCGGGTGTATTGGCTATCTTCTGCCGCAAAATGCTGGCCGGAGAACAGCCCATGATCTATGGCGATGGCGAACAAAGCCGGGACTTCACTTACATCGACAACGTTGTGCACGGCAATCTGCTGGCCGCCGCAGCGCCAGCCGAGAAGGTTGCTGGACAGATGATGAATCTGGCCATCGGCACTCGATTCACTTTGAACGAAACATTCAGGATTCTGTGCGAACTGACCGGATATAGTGGGGAACCAGCGTATGCAGCAGCAAGGGCGGGCGATGTTCGCGACTCGCTTGCCGATGTGAGCCTATGCGAAAGATTGCTCGACTACAGGCCCATCGTTGAATTCAAGGAGGGGCTGCGCAGAACCGTAGAATGGTACCGGTCTGCCGGCGGGCAGGAGTGCGAATAACGGGTGCCCGTGTAGGTCGGCCGACCTCCTTGTGTGATGTACCTCACGAACATTCCGAAGCATTTCTGGTGACACTGGAAATAATTCCTCCAGCCTGCCGGCAGCAAGCCAAATGAATTGGTCGGCGAAACCTAGTTCGCGGCGCAGTGTTTTGCGCAAATTCGGGTCGGGTTTCCATTTCTCGATGTCGATGCCGTTGGGTAGAACGGTGAGCTGATCCTGCGAGACCAAATGAGCCGACAGATACGCGTCGGCAACAGAATCGCTTACGGCGGTGACCTTGTCGGGGAGCCAATGGCTGCTTCGGTAGCCAAACCTGCGACCGGGTGTACCTGTTGCTGAAGTGTGAATCGTATCCAGCACCACGCGAACCGGGGAGAGAAGCCGGGACCACCGCCCGAACCAAGCGGCGTGGGGCAAGTGAGCGTGAACGACGTCGGGCCGTTCGCGATGCAGCCAGCGATGAAAGCGAATCCAGCCAAGTGGATCGGCAAGGCCTTTCCGCATTTCCAGACTCAGGAATTCGACTTCCTCGGAGGCCAGTTCGCCGGCCACCGATCCCCCTGTTCCTGACAGAGCGACCATGCTCACGCGCCAACCGCGGCTAGAGAGACCCTTGGCCAGATAGAGCGCTTCTCTCCAGGCGTGAGCGATCTGCGCGATCGACTCAATCTCCCTGGCCAATGCTCCAGTGCTCGGCTTCGTCGGGCGCCTGACAGAAGATAAGGGGCTGCCGGATCGGATCGATGCCTTCGATCAGATTCTAAAAGTGCGCCCGAATGCCTACCTTCTCGTGGTTGGCTGGTTTGATGACTCTGAGGACGCGCTTGACGCGGAATTGCGTGGCCGAATCGAGAACCACCCGCGAATTATCTGTACTGGATATCTGGCGAATACCGCTCCGTGTTACCGCGCCATGGACGTGCTGATTCTGCCGACGTGGCGAGAGGGATCCCGAATGTCGTGCTCGAGGCTTCCGCAACGGGCATTCCCGTGATCACCACGCTGTCTACCGGCGCTCGAAATGCGGTGCTGCCGGAAGTGACGGGACTCTTGATTCCGCCCGGCTATCCTGAGGCGATTTGCGAGGCTGTAGTGAAGCTGCTTCGAGATCCGGAGCGCTGCCGGCGGATGGGTGCGGCCGCGCGATCCAGGGTCATTGAAAATTTTGTCAATGGACATATTCTGCGTCTGACTGCCGCGTTCTATAAAAGTCTTCTTAGACTGCCATCCGAGAGGCCGGGTGAACGGGAGACGTCTATGGATTCGGCACTTCCGTTACCGTAACCGCGGGCGGATCCATTGTTTCGGGCGGGGCTTGCAGGGTGTGCGCACCGGCCTGTGTTGCGTGAAGTACATCGCCGGGCACGATTCCGAGGACCAGAGTGGCTGCGGCCGCAAAGAGCAGCGCTGCACCCACCGCAACGCCGACCTGCGGTGCGGTGGCCGGTGAATGGCCGTTGTGCTCGAGGGGCCGTTGAGCGGAAGCAAAAGCAAAACGCAAGTAATACGCCGCGGCGAGGCCTGAGTTCAACAGGCCAATGATGGCGAGCCATACTGCGCCCCCGCCGACGGCTGCTGAGAACGAATAGAACTTGCCAAAAAAGCCGCCAGTGAAGGGGATTCCGACCAGGGACACCAAAAAGAAGATCAGGAGCCCGCCGAGCAACGGAGAGCGGTAGATGAGACCGCGGAAATCCTGTATGAGAGGCATCTCTTCGTCATAGCCGCTGGCGAGGGTGACTACCGCAAAGATTCCTACGTTCATGGCCGCATAGGCTGCGATGTAGAAGCTGGCGGCGGCGATTCCGCTAGAGCCGAGGCCGGCAAACGCTGCGAGCAAGTATCCGGCATGAGCGATGGAAGAATAGGCGAGCATGCGTTTCACGTTCTGCTGACGGAGAGCGGCCAGGTTTCCCACGGTCATTGAGAGCACGGCAACGACCCAGAGCAGCGGCACCCATACGGAGCGCAGGGTGGGAAACATCTCGTACGTCACGCGCAACAGAAGTGCGAAAGCAGCGGCCTTGGGCGCAGTAGACAGGAGCGCCACGACCGGAGAAGGTGCGCCTTCGTAGACGTCCGGTGTCCACACGTGGAAGGGTGCGGCCGAGACTTTGAAGAGAATACCCACCAACATCAGCGCCAGCGAGGCCAGGACCAGCGAAGAGTTTTGCGCCGTGGGCAGCTTTTGGGCGATTTCGTAAATCTGTGTAGTTCCAGTGGCGCCAAAGACCAGGGCGATTCCGTACAACAGGAATGCGGTGGCAAAAGAGCCGAGGAGGAAGTATTTGATGGCGGCTTCGGGACTGCGGCCGGTCTCCTTGCGATAGCCGGCCAGAACATAGGTAGAGATAGAAGAAATTTCGAGAGCAATAAAGACCAGCAGCAATTCGACTGCGCTGGTCATCAGACACATGCCAACTGCGCCGAAGACAACCAGCGCGTAATACTCGCCCTGATGATGGCTGTTCTCAGGAAGGGTATCCATAGCGAGCAGAATAGCCACGAGAACGATTCCGCAGATGAGAACGTGGAAAAAGACCGTGAAGGGACTGGTTTCGACGGTCGCGTAGAAGCCGGTCCCGACCGGCAAGGAGAGTTGCCACAGACTGGCCCATAAGGCGAGAGTGGTTCCAATCGCCGCGACCCAACCCAGCCCGCGGCGGTGCATTCGAGGAGGCAAGGAAGCGTCAATGAGCATGATGAGGACGCCGGTAAGGGTAAGGATGACCTCCGGGAGGATGCGAAGAATGACTGGGAACAGTGTTCACTGGCGCCGACCCTCCTCATACATTGGGACGCTCAAACCGGATTCGGGCATCAAACGTTTGCAATCCTTTGCACTGGCACGGTGTGCCGATGCGGTTCTCAATGGTCGGTAGCCAGAACGGAAGGCGCGAGCGCCCATTACCAGCATCAGGCACGGCGAGGGGCAGAGGACGGCGCGATCTCACCGAGGTCGCAGGTCGTCGGCTGGGCGTTGAAGAGACCAGGTCGTTTCCGGTCCGTAGAATAGCCGCTGCACAAGCCACAGCATATAGGCAGCGCCGAGAATGACTCCCAGTGCGGCCGCGATGGTCCAGCCGCGGCTCACTCCGGTGAAGGTGCTGGAGAGGATCAGGAACTCGCCCACGAATCCGTTGAGCATGGGCAGCCCGATCATCGCCAGTGACGCGATCACGAAGAGGGTTGCGGTCTGCGGAATCTTGATGGCCAAGCCCCCATAGGAAGCAATCTGGCTGGTGGCGTAACGAACTTCGAGCAACGCGAGAAGAAGGAACAGGGCGGCATCGACAACGCCGTTATTAAGGATCTGGTAGACTGCGCCATCCCAACCGGTGAAGGTGAGCCCGTAGATGCCCAGCGTGATGAGGCTCAGATGGCTGAGGAGTGCGAAAGCGAGGAGCCGCCAGAAGTCGCGCTGTACCAGGGCGAGGCACGCTCCATAAAGAACGCCAATGACGGCCAAAGCAATGAGGAGCGGCGCAATGGCGCGGGCCTGCGCGGGGAATAGGCTCAACGTGAAAGCGCAGCATGGAATAGAGACCCAGCTTGCCGGCAACCACCATGGCCATGGCGGCGGGCGCTTCACTGAAGGTGTCGGCGATCCAACCATGGAGCGGAAAGACAGGAACTTTGACGGCGAAGGCAAACAGAAACGCCAGCGCCACCCAGTAAAGCGGCCCAGCGGGAAGGGAACCGCTGGTAATAAGCATCTGCAATTCAGAGAAATTAAAAGTGCCGGTGCGGGCATAGAGCCACAGGATAGCGACCAACAGCGGCGCAGAAGGAATGAAGGTGTACAAGAAGAACTTGATGGCAGCCTTTGGCCCATCTTTCGGCCGTACATGGCAATCAGAATCGCCATGGGAACCAGCGAGAGTTCCCAGAAGCCGTAGTAGACCATGAGGTCGAGAGAGACGAAGACGCCGAACATGGCCGTCTGCTGCACCAGGAATAGCGTATAGAAGATCTTGCGCCGCTCCTTGATCGCGTTCCAACTGGCAAGCACGCCAACAGGAGCGAGCAAGCCAACCAGCACCACCATCCAAACGCTCAGCCCATCTACGCCACGTGGTAAAAGATGGCGGGATTCTCAATCCATGGACGATTGATCTCATACTGGAATCCATGCTGGCCGAGAACAAAATGCGCTGGAAGATGCAAGGTAAGGCCAAAGCTGGCCAGGGTCGTGAGCAGTGCCATCCAGGCAGGCAACTTACCGCGATCGGGAAGGATCGCAATCAAAACCGCACCCGCAAGCGGAACCAGCAGGATCAACGTGAGAATTGAATCGTTCAATGCCATCTCTTAATGCCCCGCCATCCCAAGGTGAACTCCGAAAAAGCCAGCCAGAACCATATTCCAGGGAACCAGCACAAACAAGAGCAACGCGGCGGCTCCGAGAGCCAGCCATCCGGCGTAGGAACGCAGATTACCCGACTGCCACCTTTGCAGAATGGCACCCGCCAAGGTGGCAATGCCGGCAAGCAGCCATGCGAGTCCTCCGAGGATGGCGACGTCGACAACCCATTCCAAAACGAACTTTGAAAAGCCGAGGAGCAGCTTGACAACGGCGAATCCGTAAATCTCGTCGACGAAATACTTGTTAAGCAGAAGCTTGTATCCGGGAGAAAACGCAGCGGCGAGCTGTTGAGGCCTTCGGCCGCTGGCGATAGAGCCGATCGGCGACGAACCAGCCAAGCGCTGCGACGAGAACGGCGAGAACGCTGAGGCCGATCTCAAGGCCCGCGCTGGCACCCTCGACCGCGTGTTCGCCGACGGAGGGCGAAAGAAAAGCGTTGAAATGTTCGATGCCGATCCAGCCGCCGCAGACAGAGAGCACGGCAAGAATCACCAGGGGCGCTCGCATTGACCAAGGGCTCTCGTGAGGGTGCGCGTCGTGGGTGCGGGATTGACCGAAGAAAGTCATGTACCACAGCCGGAACATGTAGAAAGCAGTAAGCAGCGCTGTGACGAGGCCGACGAACCAGAACACCTTGCCGCTTGTGCCCTGCAAGAAGGCAGCGTAGAGGATTGCGTCTTTTGAAAAGAAGCCGGCGAATGGAAAGAATCCGGAGATGGCGAGAATCGCGGCGGTCATGGTCCAGAATGTGACGGGAAGCTTGGTTCGAAGGCCGCCCATTTTTCGCATGTCCTGCTCACCGCCGATGGCATGAATCACGGAGCCGGCTGCGAGGAACAGGAGAGCCTTGAAGAATGCGTGCGTCATGAGGTGGAAGATGGCCGCTGAGTAGGCTGCCACACCGCAGCCGAGGAACATGTAGCCAAGCTGCGAAATCGTCGAATAGGCCAGCACGCGCTTGATATCGTTCTGCACCAGGGCGATGGTGGCCGCGAACAGAGCTGTGGCCGCGCCGACGATGGCCACCACCAAAAGTGCGACGGGCGAGCGGTCGAAAAGGAAATGGGTGCGGGCAATCATGTAGACGCCCGCGGTGACCATGGTGGCGGCGTGGATGAGAGCGGAGACCGGCGTAGGGCCTTCCATGGCGTCTGGCAGCCAGACGTAGAGGGGAAGCTGCGCGCTTTTGCCGGTGGCTCCGAGGAGCAGGCAGAGCGCGATGGCAGTGAGCGTGCCACCGGTCAAACCAGGGTTGGCGGCGAGTTTGGCGGCGATTTCGCTAAAGGTGAGCGTGCCGAAGTTGGCGAGATCAGGAAGATGCCGATCAGGAAGCCGAAGTCGCCGATGCGGTTGACGATGAATGCTTTCTTGCCGGCGTCGGCGGCTGATTTCTTCTGATACCAGAAGCCGATGAGCAGGTAGGACGCGAGGCCAACGCCTTCCCAACCAACGAACATGAGCAGTACGTTGCCGGCCTGAACGAGCACGGACATGAAGAAGAGGAAGAGGTTCAGGTAGGCGAAGTAGCGCCAGTAGCTGGGCTCGTCGTGCATGTAGCCGACGGAGTAGATGTGGATGAGGAATCCGACGCCGGTGACGATGAGAAGCATGACCAGCGAGAGCTGATCGATGACGGAGCCGAAGTCGACATGGAACGCTCCGACGGAGATCCAGGTGGGAGCGTTGGGCTCGGTCCACGGCAGAGGCAACGAGCCGGACCACGCGAGATACGCTACATGGAGAACGAGAAGGAAGGACACACACGGAAAGGCCAGCGCAACGAAAGAAACCACCGCCTTGGGCAGACGCCGACCCAGCAGCCCGTTGATGAGAAATCCGAAAAAGGGCAGCAGGGGAATCAACGGCAAAAAGAGCAAAGGTTCGTTCATAGTTTCATCAAATCGATTCGGTCGACGGCCAAAGTGGCGCGGGCGCGAAAGACGGCAATGATGATGGCGAGGCCCACGGCCGCCTCAGCCGCGGCCACCATCATCACGAAGAAGACAAAGATCTGGCCCTTTACCGCATGCCACTGGTGCGCGAAGGTTACAAAAGAGAGATTCACGGCGTTCAGCATCAACTCGATGGACATGAAGACCGTGATGAGGTTGCGCTTAATCAGGAATCCGATTACGCCCAGCGAAAAAAGGGCCGCACTGAGCAGGAGATACCAGGAGAGAGGCACTTCCTGCTGGAGCAGATTTGCATAAGTCGGATTCACTTGCCGGCCGTCCTTTCTCCATCGGTGTGCCGGGCAAGGGCGACGGCGCCGATAATGGCGATGAGGATCAGGACCGAGGTGACTTCAAATGGCAACAATAGCTTGGTGAAGAGGACGGTGCTCAGATCCTGCGTCGAAGTGATTCCGTCACTCAGTGCGGCGGTGCCCAGGCCTTGCGTATGCAGGACCATCGTTGCAATCACGCCCAGGATGGCAACGACCGCGGGAAAGCCAACGATGGCCGCGGCTCGACTGCCGAGAGTGCGCTCCTCGCGTCCGGCGTTGAGCAACATTACCACAAAGACGAATAGCACCATGATGGCGCCGGCATAGACAATGACCTGCGCAGCGGCCAGGAACTCAGCGCCTAGAAGGAGGTAGAGCACTGCCAGCGAAGTCATGACCACAATCAGCGAAAGGGCACTGCTGATGGGATGGCTCTGAAGCAGGAGGTTAATGGCTCCTGCAAGGCAGAATCCGGCAAACACGATAAAGAGAATCAGGTGCATCGTTCCGTCGTTGATGAGCGAGGGCCGCAAGCGAGCCGGCCGGTTGAGGGAAGGCGTTGGGAGCGGAATTTGTCGCTCCGGAAATCCCTTCCGATTGTACTTGAGCGTGCCTCTTTCATTTTCGTTTAACAGGTCCACGCCGTGCGCAGAGATGTTGAGGCTTCAACGCTCTGCTAGCGATAGGCAAGCCAGAGGCTTGTCGCCACAATGTTCAGGATGGCCAGCGGCATCAGATACCGCCATCCGTAGGTCATCAATTGGTCATAGCGGAAGCGCGGAAGCGTGCCGCGCACCCAGACGTACAAGAAAAGAAAACTGAAAACCTTGAGAACGAACCAAAAAATAGGCAGAAATGCCAGGAGCAAAAAGTTCTGCGGAAGGCCGATCAAGTTTCCGAATGGGCTGGTCCATCCGCCAAGAAAGAGCAACGTGGCAACGCAGCCGACAGTGATCATATTGGCGTATTCGGCCATGAAAAACATGGCGAACTTCATTGAACTGTATTCCGTGTGATAGCCGGCGGTCAGTTCGCTCTCAGCTTCGGGCAGATCGAAGGGGGAGCGGTTGGTTTCAGCGTAGGCTGCCATCAGGTAGATGAAGAAGGCAACGAACTGCAGTCCGCCAAAGAGATTCCAGGAGAACATTCCCTGTTTGCCTGGCTCTCGACAATTACGCGCAGGTTGAGCGATCCGGCACGCATCACGACGCCGACCAACGATAGGCCCAGTGCGAGCTCATAGCTGATCAACTGGGCCGAAGCGCGCAGCGAGCCGAGCAGGGAATACTTGTTATTGGACGACCAGCCTGCGAGGGCAATGCCATAGACGCCAATCGAGGTGATGCCCAAGACAACGAGCAAGCCGATATTGACGTCGGCAATCTGAAAGTAGTGAAATCCGCCCGGGCCAGTGACGCTGGGATTGCCAAAGGGAACGACGCCGATGGAGATGAGAGCGCAGCTCAAAGCAAGGATGGGAGCCAGCAGATAGAGCGGCTTGTAAACGCCGGTCGGGATGATGTCTTCTTTGAGAAAAGACTTTGCACCATCGACCAGCGGCTGCAGGAGACCGAAAGGGCCGACGCGGCTGGGTCCCCAGCGGTTCTGGATACGTCCTACGAGCTTCCGCTCCAGCAGTACGGTGTAGGCAACGCCGAGCAGCATCACCACGGTCACCACGGCTACTTTGAGCAAGCTCCACAGAAAAAACTGCAATATTGTCACGAGTGTTCAGCCTCTCTTGCCAAGCTTCCCATCAGTCGGCTGCCGTTTCTGCCAGTTCGTGTGCCTGATACTGCTCCAGTTCCTTCAGGGCCGGACTATAGCGGCTCAATGTCCCGGAGGTGAAGAGCCCATCGTGTGCCGGAAGTACGAGGTCAGGACCGGCGAGCGCGGAGAGCGGCACGAAGCCTGGCTCGGTGGACACATCGTTTCCGCCGAAAAGATTAAGGCGGTCCAGCTTGTAGCTGGGAAGAAGGCGTTCGATCTCATCCAGCACCGCAAGCGGATCAAACGGGCTCAGTTTAGGTTCGAGGCCATTTGCCGCGAGCCAAACTGCGTGACGATCCGCTTCACCGGACTGCGCGCCCCGCGACTGGCCTAGATCGCCTGTGACGCCGCCCTTGCCGAATGGGACGAGCGTCTTCACGTCCACGCCCATGGCGCCGGCCAGACGAACGAGAATCTCAAAATCCGGCTTCACGCCGGCGTGGTCCGCAGCCTTGCGGGTCAGTTGCACATCGCCGAAGGTATTGGTCACGGTGCCGCTCTTCTCGTAGAGGCTGGTGGCTGGAAACACTACATCGGCCAAGGCCGCTGTCTCAGTGAGAAATATGTCCTGCACGACAACAAATGTGTTCCGCAATGCGGTGGGGTCGATGTTCAGCGTTGCCACTGGATTTGCACCGACGACAAGCAGTGCGCCGAGACGACCATCGGCCGCTGCCGCAAACATCTCGGGCTGCGTCATGCCCGGCGCTGCGGGCATTCCGGGATACTCTGCGGTAAAATCGCCCGGCGTATTCACCGGAAGGTAGCCGGGAAGCAGATCGGGGAAGAGGCCCATGTCGGCGGCTCCACGGGAGTTTGCGTGGTCGCCTAGATAGGCAAAGCGCACATCACCCTTTTGCAGCCCCCAGTCGACGAGGGCTGCAATCTTGGCCCCACGATACTCCTGGCCGAGAATCACGAGAAGAGATTCCTCAGCCAAAAGCGCTTCGCGGAAGGCAGCGTCGCCCAGAGAGGTCGCTTTGCCGCTGAGATAGTCTGCGAGGGCAGCGTAGCCGCCTGCAGGTAGCCGCAGGACGGCTTTGGCTTGTCTCTCGAGCTTGATTGGAGCGGCATTCGCCACATAGAGCCGCGCTTTATTCAACCGCACATTGGTGCGCAGGTTCCAGGCCAGCAGCGGATGTTCTTCGGTCGGATTGCCGCCGATCAGCAGGATCGCCGGAGCCTTTGCCGCATCGCGAAGGCTGGCGGCGACGGCAGGGTGTCCGGCCAGCGCACGGGCGAATCCTGCGTAGTCGGTGGTGCGCTCGTGATCGATGCTGTTGGTTTGCAGAACGGAGCGAGCAAACTTCTGCAGGAGGTAGTTCTCCTCGTTGGTGGTGTGATTGGAGCCGATCACGCCAATGGCTGAGCCGGACGCACTGCGCGGATGGCTATCCCGAATTTCCTTGAGCTTGTTTGCCGCAAATCGCAGCGCGTGTTCCCAAGTGGCGGTCTCGAGTCTGCCCTCGGCGTTGCGCACGAGAGGCTTGCTGAGACGGTCGGGATTCTCAACGAAATCGAAACCGAAGCGGCCCTTGGCGCAGAGAAAGTCGCCGTTGATCCCGCTCTTGTCGCGATTATCGGCGCGGACAATCTGCGACCCATCATTGGACTGGCGCACGCCCAGGGTTACTCTGCATCCGTCGCCGCAATGGGTGCAGACGGTTGCAACGTGATTCATCTCCCACGGGCGCGTCTTGTAGCGGTAGCTGCTGCTGGTTAGCGCGCCCACAGGGCAGATATCGATGCACATGCCGCATTGTTCGCAGTCGAGTTGGTCGTCGCGATTGGGTGCGATGACGGAGCTGACGCCGCGGTTCTGCACGCCGAGCGCCCAGACATCCATGCCTTCGCCGCAAACGCGAACGCAGCGGTAACAAAGGATGCAGCGAGGACGGTCGTAAAAGACTGCGGGCGACCACTGTTGCTCGTCACGGTGTTCCTTGGCCTCTTCGTACAGGCTCTCGCCTGCGCCGTATTTGAAGGTCATGTCCTGCAGTTCGCACTCGCCACCCGCGTCGCAGACGGGGCAGTCGAGAGGATGATTACCAAGCAGAAGTTCGATGGTGGCCTTGCGGGCCTGTGCAATTTCAGGCGACTCGGTGACGAAGACCTGGCCCTCGGCGACGGTCGTGGTGCAGGCGGTTTGCAGCTTGGGCACTTTCTCCTGGCGTACGACGCACATGCGGCAGGCTGCCTGCAGGCTGAGTCCGGGGTAGTAGCAGAAGGCTGGAATCTCGATGCCTGCCTTGCGGCAGGCCTCAATGAGCAGGGTCCCCGCCGGTGCGGTGAGCTTCTTTCCATCGACTGTGAAGGTTACGTCTGCCATGTTTTGCCTATTTCCGCTTTGGTCTTAGGTCCACGATTGTTTCCACAGATTCCTTCACAATCTCTCTAAAAAGAGCCTCGTGAGCCTCAATATGGCTCAGGCGCAAACCCAAGAATCGAAACTTGTCCTTGTTCACTGGTGTGGGCTCCGGAAACTCTACCGGGTCGAATCCCGCCGCCTTTCCCGCCGCCTTTGCCCTGTCAAGGAGGTCCTTCGATCGAATGAAGAAGGAGACCCGGTTGTTCCGCACCCTAACGGCGGTGCTGTATGGCCCAGTTCCAATTTTTAGCGCGATGTGATTCTTGCGTATCTCCGTCGAAAGGACTCGATCGCTCAGCTCTACTATCCGAGCGGCGATTTTCAAACGATCTTCTCTGGCCATTTCGCTCTTCAAGATTCGTGCTGGAAGTGTAGGAGGCACAACTGGCGTGCGCATCCGCTCGATCTTGACTACCTTACCTACGCGCATCATTTCTTCCTTTTTGTCTAACTCCTTCATTCGAGCATCTGTATCTCGTGTCATCCCCATCCCCCCTTAAACCAAAGCCACTTCTACGTGTTTGGCGAACGGGCAGGGCTTCCCGTTCAGATGATCTTCAAACTCCCTGCGGAATTTCTTTACAAAGCCGATTGTGGGCATGGCGGCCGCGTCGCCGAGCGGGCAGAAGGTGCGGCCCAACATGTTTTCGGCCAGGTACTGAATGTTGTCGATGTCCTTGGCCTCGCCGAACCCCGCGTGGAAGCGGGTCAGGGATTTCTTCAGCCAGTCCGTTCCTTCGCGGCAGGGGATGCACCAGCCGCAGCTTTCGTGCTGATAAAAGCTGATGGTGCGGAGCGCGAACTCGACCATGCAAGTGTGGTCGTCGATGACCACGACGCCGCCTGAGCCGAGCATCGAGCCAGCCTTGCCGACCTGATCGAAGTCCATGCCAAGGTTTTCGATTTCCTCCGGCAACAGCACGGGGGTGGATGAGCCGCCAGGAACAATCGCCTTCAACTTGCGTCCGCCGCGGATCCCGCCAGCGACTTCGTAAATCATCTTTTTGAGGTTGTAGCCCATGGGCAGCTCGTAGACGCCAGGGCGCTCCACGTGACCGCTGAGGCAAAACAACCGAGTGCCGCCGTTGCGCGGGGTGCCAACTGCAGCGTAAGCTTCGCCGCCCATGTCGATGATGTGCGGTACGGTGGCGATGGTTTCAGCATTATTGATGACGGTCGGTCCGCCATAGAGGCCCACGACGGCAGGGAACGGCGGCTTGATGCGCGGAATGCCCCGCTTGCCTTCGAGCGACTCCATAAGCGCCGATTCTTCGCCTACTTCATAAGCGCCTGCGCCGGATTGCGTAATGATCTGGAACTCGGTTTCGGAGCCGAAGATATTCTTGCCGAGAAAACCCTTGCGGTAGGCATCGGCCACAGCCTTCTCGACGATTTCGATCAGGTAGCGGTATTCACCGCGGAGATAGATGAACCCCAGTCTTGCGCCGATGGCCAGGCCTGCAATGATCGTGCCCTCGATCACGGCGTGGGGATCGTGCAAGAAGATCAGATGGTCCTTGCAGGTGCCGGGCTCGCTCTCGTCGCCATTGACGAGCACGTACTTCGGCTTTGCGCTCTGCTTGGGAACGAACGACCATTTCATCCCGGTGGGAAACCCTGCGCCACCGCGTCCGCGCAGGTTGCTCACTTTCATCTCGTTGATGATCCAGTCAGACCCTTGCGCCAGGCACTTTTTCGCGGCCTCGTAGCCGCCCAGTTCGATGTACTTGTCGATGTCCGCGGCGCCCTTGCCAAATCGGGCAGTCACGATTTTCACTTCATCGGGATGCGAGACAAGTCTAGGCATGAGGAACCGCCCCTTCTGGCGCACTCTTGCCGCGATATTCGGCCAGAAGCTCCGCCACATTTTCAGGATTCAGCTCGTCATGAAACGCGTAGTTTACCTGGATGGCAGGTGCCCAGGAGCAGGCCCCGATGCATTCGACCTCTTCGAGAGAAAAGATGCCGTCCTGCGTAACGCCCTTATGGCCGATTCCGAGTTCTTCCTGGAAACGCTCAAAAACATCGTAAGCGCCGCGCAGCATGCAACTGATGTTGGTGCAGACCTGGACGTTGTATTTGCCAACAGGCTTGAAGCGGAGCATGGAGTAGTAGGAGGCGACGTTGCGTACGTCGAGTTCGGTGATGCCGATACGATTGGCAACCTCGGCGATCAGGGAATCGGAGAGGTATCCGATCTCGTCCTGTGCATACAAGAGCATGGGCACCAGGGCCGAGCGCCGCATCGGATATTTCTGCACCAACGCATCGAAGCGAGCAGCCAACTGGGGTGAAAAGATGGTCATGGTCTCATCACTCATTGCATCAACTCCCGTGCCCACGCTTCTGCCGCCATGTCCAGCTCTTCCTCGCGTCGATTGGATTCGCCCGATCGGAGCGTACCGGCTTCAGTCAACTCAAGCTCACCGCTTCTTCCATTTTCGCGCCGCCAGATCACCATCGACCCGTTTCGCCGCAAATCCAGCCAGTTCTCGCCGTGACGGACCGTGATCCGTTCCTCGCCTAACTCGACGGTTGCCTGTCGATCCTTGTTCAACCCGTGCGCCGCCGTGTAGCTGCGGAGCAGGGAAGCCATTGAAACCCAAAGCTCGGCGTAAACGTTCAACGCGACATCACTCAAAATAACCCCGAATCAAGCCTTCAAGGACGATCTCCGCGATATCCATGGGCGCGAATCTGCCGCTGGGTTCCTTGCCGGCTTCAACCTTGCCGGCGATGGTGCCTTTCTGAGTGAAACCAACACAAAACTCCAACTTCTGAGGAGCAACCGGTACTTCCCCAATCTGCTCCATGACCATCTCCACCTGGATCATGGAGTTGGCTTGATCAAAATTCACCTCACAAGATGCGGCCCTGCCATAAGTGAGGCGAACCTGCGTATCAAACCGTTTTGGATCCGTTGAGATTCCGCCGGATTTGTGGCCGGTAAGAAGGCCGTGCTTTGCGAGCTCGGGATTCGCTTTCTGGAGTTCCTCGACCAGGGCGATCTCGATGTTTTTGAAGAAACCGAGCGAAGCTTCATCCCGCTTCTGCTTCTCGATCGCAGCTGAAATTACCGCATCCTGCTTGGCTTTTTCTTCCCTGGCAATCTTTTCGTAATCGATCATGGGTGTTTTCCGTCTGCCGGCCGACCTTCTCTCCCGCACACCGGGAAAGTTCCGGTCACGTTCTGTCCTCGGCCCAGGTCTGCCTCGTATGCACGCCTTTCTTAAATGAAATTCGCTTCTTTGCGACCACAGGTCATCGGCGAGCCTTCTCCGACAACTCTTCAAGCTGCGCGTGGATCTCTGTCGTTACCAGGTGCCTCCACAGCAACTCCGCAATCAGCCGGGGGCGGATCTTATCTTTATCCGGCATCCCCTCAAACCATAGCCAGCCACACCTCGTGAAGTTGAACTCGTGCGGGCGCTCGCGCTGCGGATGAAGAACAACCTCGATGACCCCGTAGTGAATGACGCCTTCGAACATTGCCGAACGTTTCGATATCTGAATGAACATCCAACCCGGCGGATCATTCACAAAGATCTCAATCTTGGTGAAGCATGACGAAAGCGTCAGCGTGGAAAGCTTGTGAACGGCGTCGTCCCGAACGACCTTGAGCTTGATCCCCAGCGCGTCAAAGGCTGAGCTGAAATTTCCGCTTTCAGAAGGAGTCGCCTTGTACTTTTCGGCCATCTCCAAATCCGACTCAAGGTGGTGAATCACATTGTCGAGAAAACTCATTGCAATCTGCGAACGCTCGTCGAGCGTCGAAGCATATAGATCCTTCTCAATCGTTTCTACCAAGTTCATCTGTCGATCTCTCCGAGCACAATGTCAATTGACCCGACTACCGCGACAACATCAGCGAGCATTCTGCCTTTACACATGGTTTCAAGAGCCTGCAGGGTGGCGAAGGACGGATTGCGCATGTGCACCCTGTAAGGCTTTGCTGTGCCGTCGGAAACAACATAGTAGCCCATTTGGCCGCGCGGGCTCTCGATGCCCTGATAAACCTCGCCTGCGGGTACTGCGAATCCCTCGGTCACGATCTTGAAGTGATGGATGAGGGCTTCCATCTGTGTCTTCATCTTCTCGCGATCGGGCAGGACAATCTTGGGCGCATCTGCTTTTATCGGTCCTTCCGGCATTCCGTCCAGCGCCTGCTGGATCATCTTCACGCTTTCGCGCATCTCATCGAGCCGCACCAAATACCGCGCCCAGCAATCACCATCGGTGGAGACTGGCACCTTGAACTTGAACTTCTCATAACCGGAGTAGGGCATATCGCGCCGCAGATCCAGATCAACCCCCGAAGCGCGCATGGGTGGACCAGTGACGCCGAGTGCAATTGCATCTGCTGCAGAGAGATAACCAACACCCTTCAAGCGATTGATGAAGATCGGATTGCCGGTGAGGAGATTGGAATATTCGTCGATTTTCTCAGGGAATGTATTGATGAACGTCTGCAGATGCTCGAAGAAGCCCATAGGGGGCTCCATCGCGAGTCCGCCGACCCGAAAGTAGCTGGTCATCATTCTCTGTCCGGCGATAGCTTCAAAGAGCCGCAGGATATCTTCGCGCTCGCGAAAGGTATAGAGGAAAACGGTGAGGGCGCCAATATCCATGGCGTGAGTGCCGAGCCAGACGAGGTGCGAATTCAGGCGGGTCAACTCCGAGAGGAGGACGCGGATCCACTGCGCTTTTTCGGGAATCTCGAGGTCGAGCAGTTTCTCCACGGCCAGACAATAACAAAGGTTATTGGCCATGGGGCTCAGGTAGTCAATGCGGTCGGTAAGCGGAACGACCTGCTGGTAGAACTTGGCTTCGCAAGTCTTCTCGATCCCGGTGTGGAGGTAGCCGATTTCGGGGTAAAGACGGACGATGATCTCGCCATCAATCTCCAGTACCAGGCGAAGAACGCCGTGCGTGGAGGGGTGCTGCGGACCCATATTGATGACCATGTGCTGATCTTTGGCGCCTTCAGCTATCGGGGCTTCGAGGATTGGTGTGCCGGAGACCTCAGTCATCAGCGGTATCCCTCCACCGGGTAATCCTTGCGCAACGGAAAGCCTTTCCAGTCATCCGGCATCATGATGCGGCGCATGTTTGGGTGCCCCGCGAAGCGGATTCCAAATAGATCGAAAACTTCGCGCTCGTAGTAGTCCGCCGAGGGCCAGACGGGCGTAATTGATTCAACCGTGGGATCGACCTCGTCGATCATGACCCGCAGCCGGATGCGCTCTTTGAATTGATGCGACAAAATATGGTAGCTAAGCTGGAAACGCGGCGACGATGGGTACCAGTCGACGGCAGTCATGTCCTCAAAAAAGTTATATCCCGCTGCCTGCACGGTGGCTGCCGCGAGCCTGATCGCATCTGCGGCAATGGTGAGAGTCAACTCACCCCGGTCGTATTTGGCATCTGCGAGTGCATCGGCGTTCCAAGCCAGAATCGCTTTCAGGGCCGGATGATCGGGAAGGCTCTCGAGGACAGCTTCCTTGTCTCCCAATGTGATTCGCGGGGCTTCGCTCATATCAGAGGTCCGCCTTGTCAATGCTCCAGTTCAGGATGCCTTTGCGCACGATGTAATAGAGCCCTACGGCAACGAATCCGAGGTAAACTACCATCTCCCAAAATCCAAACAGCCGGTTGCCCGTGATCGCAGGCAACCTTGTGTAGATGACCGCCCAGGGCATCATGAAGACGGCTTCAACGTCGAATAAAATGAAGAGCATGGCCACCATATAAAAGCGCACGCTGAAGCGACCGCGGGCATCTCCAACGGCCTCGATGCCGCACTCGTACGGGGCCAGTTTCACTGGATTGTTGCGATGCTGACCGACATACCAAGAGCCAACAACCATAAAGGCCGCAAGTCCGAACGCGAAGACGATTTGCATCAGGAGCGGGAGATATTGCCAGTGATAAGGAATCATTGCAGCCTTGTCCGGAAAAAACTCCGAAGATTTTGGGCCGGGCACATGAGGGTATATCCACCCTATTGCGACTGGCCGCTGGTTTGAGCTTAGGTTTTCGACCTCATCCCGTCAAGGCGACGACCTCGGACTGGTTCATCTCATGGCGCAATGGTAATCGGCATCGGAAGCGCCAGATAGTTCCCGATTGTTGGTGCTTTAGAGGCAAAGTCCCACCTGATTTGTATAAGCCAGCGCTCAGAGCCTGAACGGTGCGCTACATCACTTCGTTTGCCGAAATGGCAGGTCATGCTTCAGAGTCTCGATTTGAAACACGGTACATCCGTCATCTGATGAAATGCATGGATTGCGCCGAAGGATAGGGTGAGGATGAACTTCATGGCAGCAGCCTCCATCACCGGCATTTCAGACGACGCGTACGCGCTTGCATCAGCTGTTCCCGCTCTGTACCCCGATCGACCTCGACATATCACTTATAAGGCGGTCCAAGCCCTTGAAATGCTGGGGCACGCCATCGAATATCTTTCCGACGTGTCTTTCTGCAATGAATCTTCCTGCAATGAATCTTCCGTTGCGCTGGAGCACGCGCATCTGGAGGCGGTGCAGATATTGATGTCTCTGAACCACGAGGTCTATTTTGCATGTCCGCCGGTACTGACGCTTCGCGAACGGTGGCATTCCTTCCTGCATCCTCATCGTGGTTAGAATGCGGGCGGACTTGCATCGTGGCAGGCAGCTGCCAGGGCCGAAAGGCTTGATGTTAATCTGATGCCGTGAACCGTTCCCGATTCAGCGTCTTTGTGGCGCGCGCCTCTTACATTCTCCTCGTTCTGCTATTGGATCGAGGGTCTCTGTTCGGCGCTGAATTGCAGTCGGCCGATGCGGTTGACACGGGCCCCACATTTACCTTTTCTCAGTTTGCATCGGGAGCGCCAATTCGCCTCGTGGCCTATGGGGACACACGTTTTACAAATCCTGCGGTCACCAACGGCGTCGATCCGCGAGTCCGGAAATGGCTCGCAGAACGGGTTGGGGCAGAGAATCCGCGGGTGCTTCTCCTGACCGGTGATACGCCATTTACCGGGGCAAGTGTGGCGGACTGGCAGAATTTTCAAGACGAAACCGCCTCATGGCGCACCAAGTCAATTCTGGTGTTGCCGACGACGGGCAATCACGAGACCTACGGCGGCGCGAAACAAGGCATTGCCAACTATCTCAAGAATTTCCCCGAGATTGAGGATCATCGTTATTATTCTGCGCTGCTTGGGAGTGTGGAAGTTATCTCGCTGGATTGCACTACAGCTTCAGGCAGGGCGAGCGCCCAGGGCGACTGGTTTGCCACCCAACTGAGCCATGTGCCCCCGCAAGTGCAGTTTCTATTCATCCTCTATCACTTACCATGGATGGCGGATAAGCAGTCCCAAGTTTTTGTGAATCTGCCCAGCAGTGAGGCGCTTGGGCTTCGCAATATTCTGGAAGCGCATCTTGCAAAGCTACGCGTCCGGGTCGTTGTCTTCAACGGGCATATTCATAACTACGAGCGGTTTGCGCGCAATGGCGTAGAGTACGTCATTACCGGCGGGGGTGGCGCGGAACCATACCCGCTGCTTTTTCGCGGCCGTGCCGACCTCTACAAGGACCCGGGATTTCCTGTGTACAACTACCTCACGGTGGAGGTCAGCAAGCGCGAGTTGCACGTGGTGATGTGGAAGGTGAAGGACCCGAAAGCTGCCGAACTCGCTGTCGAACAGAAAGATCAGTTCACGATCGTCGCGCCGGGGCGAAGAACAGTCGTAAAGTCGAAAGCCCACGCACAAAAGCATTGAGGGAACGGAAGGGCCCCTGGATTGCGGTGGAAAGACGGTATCTATTGCCCGATGGCCAACACGGCCAGCAGGATCAACCAGGCCAGGGACATAGCGTGCCAATACCATGCCGTTGCATCGACTGCAATTTGACGCAACTCCACACGCTTCAATCGGCCCAGCACACAAAGGCACACGGCCAGAGCCAGAAGACCAAAGACCAGGTGCGCGGCGTGCAGGCCGGTGATGAGGTAAAAAAAATAACTCGCTGGGGTTGACCAGCGGTCGAAGGCAAATCCCTGTGCGGTCAATTGCTTCCAGGCGACCCACTGTCCAGCGAGGAAGAGCGAGCCGAGCGCGAGGGTGGCGCCGACCCAGGGCAAGGTTCGATGCAGTGCCGGCCGGCCGAGGCCGAGCCATTCCTCTAGCACGTCTATTTCCCGAAATATATTGTGGCGCGCCAGTTCCATTGCCAGACTGCTGAGCACAAGCACAGCCGTATTCAAATACAAGATCGGCGGGAGCATGATTGGACGCCAATCGCCGATCTGTTCATGAGTTCGAAGATCCATGTGGGTGCCAGCCTGGCGCGCGAAGAAGAGCACCACCAGCATGGCGAAAAACATCATGTCGCCCGCGAGGCCAGAAAAGACAAAAAAGCGAATGCGGTTGAGAAGCTCGCGCGGGCCACGGTGTTCGCGCCTCCAATCGTCGTCGCCCCCACCGCCTCCGCCGCCGGTGGGGCGTCGGTCTACTGGTGGTTTACCGCCGATTCCGGGCTCTTTGCGTTCCGTTTCCGCAGGGGAATGCGTAAAGGTGGAGGGCATAAAAGGCCTCTGTGAAAATGAGATTACTCTCACTTTGGATTGGACGCACAGGTATTCGAAGATGTGGTCTTGCTTTGTGAAATTCGCTTTCAGTGGAACGTCGAAGGCGATTTCAGCCACGAACCGAGTCCGATACGATCTGGACGAACGCCTTGTGCACCCGGCGGTCGGTCGACAGCTCCGGGTGAAAGGTTGCAGCCATGATACCGCCTTGGCGCACGAGCACGGGGTAGCCTTCGCGACGTGCCAGCACTTCGACTCCTTCACCGGTCGCCACAATCCTCGGGGCGCGAATAAAGACCATTTCGAGGGGCCCCCCGGGTAGGTTGGTCTCGGCGGTCAGAATAGTGGAATCGATTTGGCGGCCGTATGCATTGCGCTCCACTGTGGCATCGAGCGCGTCCAGGCTGCGCTGAGCCGGGTTGACGACTTCATGTGCGAGCAAGATGGTTCCCGCGCAAGTGCCAAAGACGGGGCGATGCGCGCAGAATTCTTTCAGCGCATCAAAAAAGCTGTGTTTTTCAAGAAACTTGAGCATCGTGGTGGATTCGCCACCGGGCAGAACGAGACCATCAAGGCCGGCCAGTTGTTCGAGCTTGCGCACCTCGACGGGGAGAGCCCCGGCATCTGCCAAAGCCTCTGCATGAGCTGCATAGTCACCTTGAATGGCCAATACGCCAATGCGTGGGGCAGGACTTGTCAACGTCTATCCTCTGGGATATAGGTAAATGGGTTGAAGACTTCCACATTAAAGGATTTGAAATCTTTTACATTTCGAGTGACAACGATGAGTCGGAGAACTCGTGCCGTGGCGGCGATCATTGCGTCCGCGCTCAAATCGTCCGATTTGCCGTGCATCAATCGTGCCCATTCGCGGAAGATGGTCCCGTCCATAGGAATCACGACAAACGTAAGCAGAATCTGATCGATCCACAACTCAATCTCTGTTGCTTTGGCGGGATTCTGCAGCCGAGTCCGCTCCACGCCATCTTGTAGCTCTGCCATTGTCACCGCGGGGATCTGAATTTCCTCGTTGCGAACGGCGTTGATCCAAGCGGACACGGCACCGTGCGGTTTCTGCTTTCGTAATTCTGAAATTACATTCGTGTCGAGAAGGTACATTCGAGCTATTTTTCATCCTCGAAGACGAATGGGCGGAGGCGAAGTCGTCTGCGAGGGGGGATATCGAGATCGTGCGGACCATTGGGATCGAGAAGAACGTCCTTGATAGAGGGTTTCGCCTGGGCCTTCAGACGCTTCCACTCATCGATTGGCACCAACACGGCAGTCTCGACCCCACGCCGTGTAAGGACTTGCGGACCTTCCTTGAGGGTGGCATCAAGGAACTGGCTGAATCGAGCTTTTGCGTCAAAGATTTGCCAAGCCATGTTGAGCCTCCAGAGATAGTCATATCACCAGTCATATGACTAGGTCAACGCCTGCTATGGGGCAGTGGACGTCGGCGCGCGGGGAACGAAGAAAATGGTTTCCAAGCCCATCGTGGAAAAAGCTGCAGGATGGACTCTCAAAAAATACGGGTTTCGAGTTAGAGACACGATGGAGCCAAGTCAGCAACTTGGATACAGGCGTCGCCAATGATCGGGATTACCACGTTTTGCATGTTCGACTCGTCCGGTAAGCAGGGGGTCATTGGGGTATTTTTTCTTCGCGTTGCAGCCGCATTCGTTCTGGGTCGCTCCGGTTGCTATCTTTGTACTATTTCGAATGGCATGCCAATTTCCTTCGCTCTGCTTCTCCACGAAAATGTCAGGCATTGTCCCCCCCCTTCATTGAAAATTGCGGGAAGTGACATAGTGCATCTCGGCAAAGAGATTTACAAGAGGCGCTGATCACCTGCATCGGGGCGAGCGGCTTCCGTGCTAGACTTCGAGGCGATTTTACCCGAGGGGTGTCCATGGGCCGAACGAGGACAAATAAAACAGGGTTCGTAAATAATGCTGTGGGGATCAGGCACAGAAATCTCAGGGACCGAATTGAGGCGCTCGAGCATTACGGTGGACTCAAATGTGCCTGTTGCGGCGAAAATGAATTCTCATTCTTAAGCCTCGACCACATTATTGATGGGGAGGGCAGCGGACACCGCAGAGATCTGTTCGGGAGCAAGTTCATTGCAGGCCATCACATGTATCGGAGGCTGCGCTCGCTCGGATTTCCCGAAGGCTTTCAGGTCCTATGTATGAACTGCCAAGTGGGACGCCGAGACAATGGCGGAATTTGCCCCCACAAGCGAAAAGTGTTGACCGGGCCCGAACTCTTGAAGGAGTTCGACAAACTCCGGGTAGGGCGTGGTGACAATGAGGCCGCGAGAAGCGAAGAATACTTGACCGCTTTAGCCAACGTCATGCGAAAGGCAGTCCAGATATCTTCCATCAAGGTCAGCGCGGAAGTGGAGGCTTTATGTCTGACCGATGGGGAGTGAGCTGCGCCACCTGTGACGAATTCATCGACCTGGATGCCCAAGACGGAATCGCAGATGTGGCCACGTATTTGCCTTCCGAGAATAACAACCCCATGCCGTGCAAAGAGTGCGGCGCGTCTCATCTGTACTCGTCAAAGGACGTGGTAGACGAGGATGGTGTTTCTCTCAATCCTTGGCCCGAATGAACAGATTGAAGTCCGTCGGCGTCCCTTACGCTTCTTTCTAGCGTAGAGGGAAACAATACTGTTGGTCCCCGAGCCGCAGGCAGTTGGCCCCGCCGCATGTGCTTACCAGCCGCGAGTTTGGAGAAGCTGTGACTCTTCGAGACCGGCGGCAGCGAGACCCTTCATGGTGCCGGTTACCTGTTCGGAGACCTCGGCCAGAATCTTGGGGTCGTTGTAGTGAGTGGTCGCTGTCACGATGGCTTTGGCTCGGGAGACAGCCTCCTCACGCTCTTTGGGATCGTTCTCTACGTCCAGAGGCGTTGCGCGCTCCTTCATGAAGATGCCGGAGCCGACAAAGATGGCCTCCGCGCCCAACTGCATCATCAGAGCTGCGTCGGCTGGTGTGGCAATGCCGCCTGCGGAGAAGTTGGGAACCGGCAGTTTGCCCGATTGAGCGACCATGCGAATCAGTTCATAAGGCGCCTGATGCTCCTTGGCCGCCGCATACAGTTCCTGTTCGGATAGAACCGTGAGCGCCCGCATTTCGCGGGTAATCTGACGCATGTGCTGAACCGCGTGAACCACGTCGCCGGTGCCTGCCTCGCCCTTGGTCCGGATCATGGCTGCACCTTCGGCAATGCGACGTAAAGCTTCGCCCAGGTTACGCGCGCCGCAGACGAACGGGGTGGTAAAGGCATGCTTGTCAATATGGTGGGCTTCGTCTGCAGGGGTGAGGACTTCGCTCTCGTCGATGAAATCAACACCGAGTTGCTGAAGGATTTGCGCCTCGGCGAAGTGCCCGATCCGGGCCTTTGCCATCACAGGGATCGAAACTGCCTGAATGATCTGACGGATGAGGCCGGGCTTCGCCATGCGGGCCACGCCTCCTTCGGCGCGAATCATAGCCGGCACGCGCTCGAGGGCCATCACAGAGGTGGCGCCCGCCTCCTCGGCGATGCGGGCCTGCTCGACGTTCATCACATCCATGATGACTCCGCCCTTGAGCATCTCTGCCAAACCGATCTTCAAGCGCAACCCAGTGCTCGCAAGGTTCCTGTTCCCATTCACTTCTGCCATGATTTTCCGACCTCGATCCGGGACCGTCTGCGGGATAGATGAATCCCGCGAAGCATCACTCCGCCCCTCGCTATCAGTACCAGTGTAGCAGCGATGCGGCCGCATGGTTGAGGGGAAGGTTGACTGACGCTGGGGCGCATTTCTTAATCCATTCCAATCTTTCTCACATCATTCTGGTCATCTTTCTGCTTGTTCTCGGGGTACATGGCTACCACACATCCACTGCCGGAGCAGGCGATCAATCAGATTCGTGAATCTCATGCGGCGGAACCCGGAACAGGGTTGGGCGAAGGCGCCCTGGTTCCGTCTCCGCGGAAGTTCGATCCTGCTGACATCACGATCAATGCCTCTGTCGCACGAATTCCGATCGAGCTTGATGTAGCGATTCCGGTCAAGGCCTTCAGGGTTCGGAATCTGTTGGCGTTGGAGCCGGGACAGGTGGTTGAAACGCAGTGGGCCGACGGAGCGGATATGCCGCTGGCGGCAAGGCAGGTGCAATTGGCCTGGAGCGAGTTCGAGGTCATCGACAAAAAACTGGTTGTGCGACTCACGCGGCTGGCCTGAGCCCGACGAACTCGAGCATTGCAGACCATGCAAGAAAGATAACCGTGCGAAAGAGACGAAAGAGATGAATCCGGCAGCCCACGCAAATGAGATCACGGAAACTCCAAAGGCGGGCCTGGCGCTTTGGCTTCTCGAACGCTTCCGCCGCATTCCTCGCGCGCATCCTCGATTGGCAATGCTGGAGCGCATAAGCGTTGCGCCGCGCCAAACCCTGGCCCTTGTCGAGGCGGACGGGCGGCGATTTCTGGTGGCTACTTCGCCAGAGGGGGCTCCGACATTTTATGCACTCGACGGGAGCTTATCTCCCGCGCGGCCAGTACGCAGCACTCGATCGGGCGGGTCATCGGGGAGGGTCTCTTGGTAGCGGTGTGGGCCGCGGGGTGGGAAGCAACCACAGCCTCCCTGCCCGCGCTGCCCGACCTGAACGCGCATTTGCACCCCTCGGATTCGACGCCCTGGACCATCGTCTTTGTGCTGACGCTGGTCACTTTGCTGCCCGCAATTCTGATGTGCATGACGCCTCTCGTGCGGCTGCTGGTCGTGTTTCACTTTCTCCGCCAGGCGCTGGGCACGCAGACAGCGCCATCCAATCCCACGCTGCTGGGCCTGGCCCTGATGATGACCTGGTTTCTGATGACGCCGGTGCTGACCCAGGTGGACCAGGTGGCTGTCGAGCCCTACCGCGCGGGCCAGATCACCGGCCTGGAGGCGATCGACGACGGAGCGCAGCCGGTAAAGCTATTCATGCTGCGTTACGCCCGAGAGAAGGACCTTGCCCTCTTTACTGCGGCGGGCCAGATTTCGCGTCCCGACAAGCCTGCCGATCTGCCCATGCGCGTGGTGATTCCCGCCTACATTCTTTCGGAGTTGAAGGCGGGCTTCGCTATCGGCGCCGTGCTGTTTCTGCCGTTTCTGCTGATTGACATGGTCACGGCGGCGATCACCACCTCGATCGGCATGTTTCAGTTGCCGCCGGTGGTGGTTTCAACGCCTTTGAAGATTTTGCTATTCGTGATGGTGGATGGCTGGAATCTGTTGGCCGGATCGCTGTTGAAGAGTTTTTAAGGAGCTCCGATGACACCCGACATGGTTGCCGAACTGCTGCGCCAGTTGATGAAAGAAGCGATGATCCTGTCCGCGCCTGTGCTGATTGCAACGGTTCTTCTCAGCTTTGTGCTGAGTCTGGTTCAGACCTTGACAAGCTTGCAGGAACAGTCGCTGACCTCTGTTCCACGGCTGGCCGCCGTGGCCCTGATCCTGCTGGCCGGGATGCCCTGGTTTCTGAGCCGGATGGCGCAATACACACGATTGCTGCTGGCCGATCTGCACCGCTACGTGGGATAGCAACCCCGAGGAAGAATCCGAATGCCTGAGTGGAGTCACTTTCTGAGTGCAATGACCCTCGCCCTGGTGCGGGTAAGCGGAATGGTGGCTTTTGCGCCTTTCTTCTCCTCGACCGCGCTTCCGATGCGCGCCAAGGCGGTGTTTACGCTGGCGGTGACTTACCTGCTGGCACCGCTGGTGGCCACGTTGCCCAATGCGCAGGTTGAAATTACCTTTTCCGCGCTTCTGGGCGAGGTGGCGATTGGACTGGTCTATGGACTCACTCTCGCGCTGTTGAACGAGATGCTGCTGTTTGCCGGGCAGATTGCGGGTGTGCAGTTCAGCTTCTCCCTGGTCAATCTCCTCGACCCGGCCTCCGCCATCCAGACACCGCTGCTTGGCGAGCTGTTTCAACTCATGGGCACCCTGGTGATCCTGACTGCGGGGCTTGATCGCATCCTGTTGGCATCGATGGTGCGCAGCTTTCGTGTGGCGCCTTTGGGCAGTTACGCAATGACGACGGTGACGACCCTGGCGATCGTTCGCGCCGCCGGAGGCATTTTTTTGGCCGCTGTGCAATTAGCTGCTCCGCTGCTGGCGGCCACTTTGCTGGTCGAACTGGCGGTTGCCCTGATGGGCAAGCTAAGCCCTCAGCTTCCCGTAATGTCGCTGACCGTACCGCTCAAGACCCTGGCCGGTTTTGCCCTGCTTGCGGGCTCGCTGGCCTTGTGGCCTCGTTTCATCGAGGCGCGCTTTGACGGGCTGCTCGACCTCGCTGAGCGGCTGATCGCGTCGCCGGCAGTTGGGTTGGAGAGATAGCCGATGCCTGGAGAGCGCACAGAACAGGCATCCCAGCACCGCCGCGAGAAAGCTCGCAAGGAAGGCGATCTGCTGCATAGCCGCGAATTGTCGGCGGCGGCGGGCATGCTGGCTGGAGTCATGGCCCTGGGGGTCATGGGTGCAAGGGCGATTGAAGCGTGGCGGACCAGCTTCGACGCGTTTCTTGAATTGGGTGGACCGGCCCACTGGGAGCCGGCAGAGCTGCAACCGACCTTGTATGCCGCACGCCGGCTCTCGATCGCGATTCTGGGGCCGGTTGGCATCATGATGGCGGCGGTGGCTGCGGCTACGTTGAGCATCGGAATCCTGCAGACTAGCGGGCTGAGTTTCTACGCCGAAGCGGTGAGTTTGAAGCTCGACCGCATCAATCCTCTGTCGAATATCAAGAACCTCTTTTCGTTGCGCGCGGCGTCTCGCCTGGGCAAATCCCTGGTCCCGGCGGCGATTCTGGCCATATTTGCCCTGCAGAGGATCGAACGCGAGTTGACGTTGCCGCCCTTTTCGACAGTACGCCTGGAACTTCTCGGTTCCGATGTATATGGGCTGCTGGTGGCGGCTGCCTGGTTGCTCTTTGCCTGGGTTGCCGTCGATTACGTGGTCGAGTGGCGCAGCCGCGAATCGCGCCTCAAGATGAGCCGCGAAGATATGCGCGACGAGTTCAAGGAAACCGAAGGCAGCCCCCAGATCCGGAGCCGCATTCGCGGGCTGCAGCGCCAGATGCGGCGGCGGCGCGTGAAGGCCGATGTTTCACGGGCTGCCGTGGTGTTGACCAACCCGACTCACTTCGCGGTGGCCCTCGGCTTCGATTTCGGAACCATGGACGCGCCAAGGTGCTGGCGAAAGGGCGCAACCTGCTGGCCGAGGAGATTAAGGCAGAAGCGCGCTGGGCGGGGGTGCCGATCATCGAAAACCCGCCGTTGGCCCGTTCTCTCTACCGCTCGGTCGAAGTGGGTCAGGCAATTCCGGTTGATCTTTACGCCGCGGTGGCCGCCATTCTGGCGTATCTCTACCGCCAGCGTGTGGAGGCCGAACTGCGCGAACGTCGCTCGGGCGAAGCCGCAGCCCGTGCCCAGTCTTGGTCCAGTGCCTCCGAACGCGCGGCCAGCAGCATCGCCGTGATTCCGCCCTATGAAGGAGGCCTGGGATGAGCACCACTGCTCTCGCGGTCGCACCGCTTCGCCCCTTGACTGTCCTGCACAAGCTGCGCGAATACGTGCTGCCCCTTGCCGCTATCAGCGTGATATTCGTCATGCTGGTGCCGTTGCCGGCCGCGGGTCTGGATTTTCTGCTGGCCCTCTCGATGGCCGCGTCGATTATTGTCTTTCTCTCCGCTGTGCAGATTCGCCGAGCAGTGGAACTCAGCGTCTTTCCAACCCTATTGCTGCTTCTCACGCTGTTTCGTCTTTCGCTGAACATTGCCTCCAGTCGCCGCATCCTGCTGCACGGCTCGGAGGGCACATCGGCCGCCGGCAAGGTCATCGAGGCTTTTGGACAGTTTGTCGTTGGCGGGAACTATGTGGTCGGCTTCGTACTCTTTCTCGCCTTGATCTCCATTCAATTCCTGGTGGTCTCGCACGGAGCCGTACGCACCGCGGAAGTTACTGCGCGCTTCACCCTGGATGCCCTGCCGGGCAAGCAGATGGCCATTGACGCGGATATGAATGCGGGCTTGATTGACGAGGCCGAAGCCCGCCGTCGTCGGCAGGTAATCGCGCGGGAGGCAGAGTTTTATGGCGCCATGGATGGCGCGGCGCGCTTCAACCAGCGGGACTCGCTGGCCACCATCCTGATCACTGCGATCAATATCATTGCCGGCCTGCTGATCGGCACACTGCAGCAGGGCATCGACTTGAGCGAAGCATTGCGCACCTACACCGTGCTCACCGTAGGCGACGGCCTGGTGACGCTGATTCCGTCGTTGCTGGTTTCAGTTGCCGGCGGCATTACGCTCACCCGCGCTAACTCGGCCGGACAATTGGGCACCGAGATTCATCAGCAACTGCTCGCCAAGCCGGCCACGCTCTATCTTGCCAGCTTGGTGTCAGGAGCCATGTGTCTGATTCCGGGGCTGCCGAAGATCCCGTTCCTCCTGGTGTCTGGAGGACTCTACTGGATCGGCCGGCGCATCGGGGTTGTGGCGCAATCGACCTCAGGCCTCGATGCGGGCCCGGCGGAGAAGAAAAAAGCGGAGCAGGCGCAGGGATCAGATTTGGCCGGACTGCTGCGGCTGGAAGAGCTCACGCTGGAGATCGGTTTCCAACTGATTCCGCTGGTGGACGAAAAGCAGGGGGGCCCACTGCTGAACCGGGTTCGCTCATTGCGCCGTCATCTCTCGGCGGAGATGGGCTTTCTGGTGCCTCCGGTTCACATCTCAGACAATCTGCGACTAAGGCCGCGGGAATATCTTTTTTCTCTCCGGGGAATCGAGATCGGGCGCTGGCAGACGGAAGGAGCGCAATTGCTTGCGGTCTCAGGTGATCCGGCAAGGCGGTCGCTGTCAGGCAGGGAGACCCGCGAACCGGCCTTCGGAGTGCCTGCCGTCTGGATCGCGCCCGCGCTGGAAGATCAGGCCATCGCTGCCGGCTATTCGGTCGTCGATGCGGTCACCGTGATCACTACTCACCTGGGCGAGCTGATCCGCCGCAACTCCAGCGAGTTGCTGGGCCGGGCCGAAATCAAGCGGCTGATGGATGCGCTGAATACCAGCCATCCCAAGTTGATTGAGGAACTGGTGCCCAAACTGCTCAGCCTGGGCGAGGTCGGGCGGGTACTCGAACAGTTGTTGCGCGAGCGGGTTTCAATCAGGGATCTGGGCGCGATCCTGGAGGCGCTTCTCGAGACTGCGTCAGTGAACAAGGGATTGGTGCCGCTGGTCGAGGCTGCCCGCCAGGCGCTGAGCAGGAGGCTGATTCGCCCTTTACTGGACGCGGACGGCCTGTTGCCGGTCCTGCTGCTCGATCCGGCCCTCGAAGAGGAGATCCTTTCGACCCTGGCGCCAGAGTCGAGCCAGCGGCTGCTTTCGGCCGCAGGAGCGCCAGGCACTCCTGTCGTGCGCCGTCTTTTCGATTCTTTGAACCAACTTATCGGAACATCCTCTGCCGCGGCCCTTCCCGTGCTCCTTTGTCCAAGTCCGGCGCGCTACCACGTCAAGCGCTGGCTCGAACCGGTACTACCCCGGCTGGCGGTGGTGGCTGCGGGGGAGATTCCTCCGGAGATTCGCCTGCACCCGGTGGGGACCGTGCGCTGAATGCGTTCGGCTAAGGAGGACTGCGATGGGGAGCGAAGCGATGGGAACGGTGGAAGATCGGGGAACGGCACGCAGGGGAGCGGTCGCGAGCGGATATCCTCCCTCGTCAACGGGAGCAACGGGATTGACCGGCGACCAGGAGCGCCTCCTCCTCGAGCATCTTCCGGTGGTGCGGTTTCTGGCGCGCCGCATCCATGAGCGGCTTCCGCAGCATGTGGACATCGAAGATCTTGTCTCGGCCGGTGTGGTCGGGTTGATGGACGCCTTTGCGAAGTTCGATCCCAACAAGAAAGTCCAATTCCGTAGCTACGCGCAGTTTCGTATCCGCGGTGCGATCCTCGACAGCCTGCGCACACTTGATTGGAGCCCGCGCGAGCTGCGGCGAAAGGGACGTGCGGTCGAGGAAGCCATTCACGATTCCCCAGACATCTGCCCATGTCGATGAGGAATTAGAGATTCACTATCGGTGGCATCCACTTTACGGGCGGAAGGTTCGCTATCGAGATAGCGAACGACGCGGCCCAGGGGGCGTTGTCCACGTGGACGATGGCTCTGGCCTGGTCACGATGGTGCCCGCATGGATGCTGGATCCAGCAGTTTGCGTGGGCATGAAGCTTGGTGAGCCGCGAGTCTCTGTGTCCGCTTTGCGAGAACTGGATCATCGGCTGGTTGATCGCGGTTTGCGAGGAATCTCCTCCAACGATTCCACTGTCGTTCAGGAGGAGTGCGATGAATCCGACTTGCGAGATCATTCGGCGGCCGCTTCAGGTGCTGGCCGTGACACCGCGTCAGAGCAGCCTGGCGTTTACCTCAGTTCAGCTTTCCGGGACGAATCGATCGCAGAGGGCGCGAGCACTGAGTTGCCTGGCCAACCTTCTGATGTTGGCCGCCGGCGGCGCAGATCAGGAGGCCAGCGATGATCAACGCTGAACTCTTGCCTGCAGTGGTGCTCCAACGCAAGGCCGTGGTCTACGTCCGGCAGTCGACCCAGGCGCAAGTGCAAATGAATCTCGAGAGTCAGCGACGGCAATACGATCTGGTCGGCGAGGCCAGACGTTTGGGTTTTCGCGATATCGAGGTGATTGACGACGATCTTGGCCGTTCCGCCACTGGAACGGTAGCCCGGCCGGGCTTTGAGAAGCTGGTAGCCTGGCTTTGCGCCGGAGAAGTTGGTGCTGTGTTATGTCTCGGACGCATCCCGGCTCGCCAGGAATGGACGCGACTGGCATCATTTGCTGGAGCTTTGCGGTTTGGTCGAGGCGCGAGTGATCGATCCGGACGGTGTATACGATCCGTGTCGCGCCAACGATCGGTTGCTCCTGGGAATGAAGGGGAGTATCAGCGAATTCGAAATAAGCGTGCTGCGTTCTCGGATGTTCGAGGCGGTTCGCGCCAAGGCCCGGCGCGGAGAGTTACGAATCAGCGTGCCGATAGGTTATGTCTGGCATCGTGAGCTTGGTCTGGATTTCGATCCGGATCAACGCCTGCAGGAAGTGATCCGGCTGATCTTTTCGCGCTTCCGCGATATCGGTAGTGCACGACAGGTATTTCTTTCGTTGCGGGCGGCGAAGATCCACTTCCCGCGGCCCTCCGATGGCCGGACGTTGGTGTCGTTCGACTGGACCCTGATACGCTACCGAAACGTGATCTCGAGTTCTCGAGAACCCTTTCTATGCTGGAGTGTATGTGTACGGCAAGAGCGAGAAGCGGACGGTGATTCAGGATGGGCGAGCGCACCGGAGCTATGGCCATGGCAAGCCGTTCGACGACTGGGAAGTATTCATCAAAAATCACCACAAGGGCTATATAGACTGGGAAGAGTTTGAGCGTAACCAGAAGCAGATCGCTGCCAACGCTTATAGCAAAGTCGGGGATGTTAAATCGGGACGAGGAGGGGCGGCATTGCTATCTGGCTTCCTCACTTGCGCTCGTTGTGGGCGCCGCTTGTCGATAGCATACAGAGGGCATGCGCCGAGACAGACCGTTTATCGCTGCAATAGCATGGACCTTACCGGCTTGGCCCGATGCATGACGTTTGGAGGTTCCCGTGTGGACGCTGCCATCGCAAAGGAGTTGCTGCGTGCGGTGCAGCCGATGGCTATCGAAGCAGCCATGGAGGCGGAGCGCATGCATTTGCAAACTCTGAACGAACAACGGCGCGTTGTGGAACTGGAGCTTACGCAGGCGCGCTATGAAGCCACACTTGCCGAGCGGCGCTATGCCGCCTGCGATCCGGAGAATCGTCTGATCGCCGCGCAATTGGAAAAGAGTTGGGAAAGCACACTGCGCCGTGTTGAAGCTTGCCAGAAGCGACTTGAAGCAATCTGCGCTTCCGCACAGGAAAGCACTGCTGCACCGGACTTCGCCGGGCTTGCCGAAGATCTTGAAACCGCATGGAATGCTCCCGGCGTAACCATGCGCGCACGCCAGCAGCTCGTGAGAGCCTTGATTACCGGCATCATCGCCGACGTGGACGAGAAGGGGCGTGAAATCATCTTGACGATCCACTGGCAAGGCGGACAGCACTCGCAACTTCGGATACGCAAGCCAGGGACAGGCGAGCATGGCCGCCGCACCTCTGAGGAGGCACTTGCTGTCATCCGAAGCATGTCTTGCCGATGGTCCGATCAAGACATAGCCGCATCGTTGAACCGTATGGGCATGCGCACGGGGCAGGGTATGACGTGGAATGCTTCACCGCGTGAGCACTGTGCGGCGCGAGCATGGTATCCATGCCTATCGTTCCGCTGATAAGAATGGCGAGTGGTTGACCGATGTCTGAAGCCGCCAAGTTGCTCGGCGTAACTCGATACCTCATCCGGCGTCTGATCGATGAGCGAATTCTGCCCGCCGACCAGGTTGTAACCGATGCCCCGTACCAAATCCGGGCCAGCGATCTCCAAAGTGAGGCAGTTGCTGCCGCCATCGCCCGTAAACATGGCCCGTGTCGATTGAATGCCGAGAGCCAACTCCCAATGTTTATCAGCACTTCAGAAGGAGGGGCACAATGAACGCTTCATCACGTTGTGACTGCTAGGCTGGGCAGACCGCCGGGCGAAGGAGAGGTGGCCGAGGAGCTGGGCGTAAGCCTGGACGAATACCAGCTATTGCTGGGCGAGCTGAAGGGGCTTGAGATCGGCACGCTGCACATCGAGCGGAACGAGGACTCCGGCGAAGAGGAACTGGCCTACGTGCCGGGACGGCCGGACGAAGATCCCCTTTTCCGGTGTCTCCGCGGTGAACTGGAAGAGCGGCTGGCTGACGCCATCTCTCATCTGCCCGAGCGGGAGCGGCTGGTGATGACCCTCTACTACTTCGAGGAGATGACCATGCGCGAGATCGGCCTCGCTCTGGGAGTTGTCGAGTCGAGAATTTCGCAGGTTCATGCCTCAGCAGTGATGCGCCTGCGCGTGGCGCTCAAGGACCTCGCCTCTGCGGGGGCATTCAGACCGGGCCGGACAAACAAGCGCACGGGTGCGCCGCACTGAAGGCAGGCGCGCGCGACGTAATGCGAAGAACAGTGCCAAAGATGCAACGGGAGTAACGGTGGATGGAAAAGACACTCAAACAGGATGAAATCGACGCCCTCTTTCAGGCCGCTCGCACCTCGACTGCGGAGGTCGCGCGGAGTGAGGAGCGCGTGCGCGTGATCCCGTACAATTTCTGCTCGGCGGGGCAGATCTCCAACGAACAATTACGCGCCATCAGCATGCTAAACGATCTGTTCGCGCGCAATCTCACCCACAACCTCACCGCATGGCTGCGCAGCCGTTTCCAAGTCAACCTGGTTTCGGCCGAGCAGATTCCCTTCAACGATTTTCTGCTGCGCATTCCTGAAATAAGCTATGTGGCTTCGGTACGGCTGGAACCTCTGGGAGCGCTTTCAGTGATGCAGATCGATCTGGCGCTGGCTCCGCCCATCATCGACCTGGTGCTGGGCGGAGAGGGCCAGAACGGCCCCTTGCGCGAGCTGACGGACATTGAGGAAGCCATTCTCGCCAGCGTGGTCGAAATCATCTGCAGAGAACTGACAGCGGCCTGGCAGCCGGTAGGCCTCAGCTTCAACTTTGAGCGCCGCCAGATGCAGACCCAGGTGGCGCGCATCATGTCGGTCAATGAAAAAACCCTGTGCCTGAGTTTCGAGATTCGCACGCCGCACAGCTCGGGCTTGCTGAACTTGGCCTTTCCGGCGGTGGTGGCCAACACCATCCTGCGCCGTCTGACATCAGATTGGGGCCGGAGGCGCCAGGCGCCGGAGGCCAGGTCCAGGATGGAAGCTTCGCTGAGGCGGATTCGGGTGGGCGGCACCCTGCAATCGCCCCCGATGCGCATAGCAGTCAGCGCCATCGAGAACCTGCAGGAGGGCGACGTTCTGCGCCTCAACCTTTCTGCCACCTCACCGGCCGAGTGGCGCGTCGGGGGACAGCGGCTTTCGGCGGCCGAGGCCGTGCGGCAGGGCGCACATCGCGCGGCGCGCATGGATGCTTCCCGCCCGGGAGAAAACGCATGATGCGCTTCATCGACTGCTGGGTATCGGTTGCCACGGCGCTCTTTTCACAGGCCCTGGCGGGGGAACCGGAACTTGTTGAGTTGCAGGCGGAGCTAATTGTCGATGGGGCCTTTGGCTTTGTCGCCACCGTGATTGGAGATGAGGAGGGGCAGTTCTCTGTGGTCCTCGACCCCGCGCTTCTTGCTGCGTCGCTGACAGGCGACGGCATGGACCAGAAAGCTGGATGGAGCGAGCTTTTGCGTGAGGTGGCCGAGGCCGCTGCCGGGGAATTGCTGGCCAAGGTCGGGAAAAAATGCCGAGTGGAGAAAATCGAGGAGTTGACTGGCCAGTGCCATGGGCCGGCTCGAGGTTTTCAGCTCAAGTCATCCGGAGGCACCTGGAGCCTGCGGGTTCAGGATGAATTGAAAATAAAAGAGGCGCAAAAGCCACATTCTGGCGCGGAACTTTCTCTGTCCTCTTTGTCTCCCGGGACGGCAGCCGATTCCGATGCTCCGCGAGCCGCCGCCGGGTTAAGTCCCGGACTTGAGTTGCTGCTGGACGTGGAACTGGAGGCTGCATTGCGCTTCGGCTGTCGGGAGATGCCGCTGGGCGAGATTCTCGATATGGGCCCCGGCGACGTGGTCGAGTTGGACCGCCAGGTGACCGACCCCGTGGACCTGATCGTGGGCGACAAGATTGTGGCGCGGGGCGAGGTCGTTCTAGTGAACGGAAATTTTGGTTTGCGCGTGACCGAAGTGGCCGCGCCGCGTAAGCGGTTGGAGAGCATACGATGCCTCTTCTAAGCCGCAGGATCTCAAGCGTCGAGGCGGCGCGAATCGACCTGTCATCGAGGCTCGGCCGGGAGCCGTCAGATACAGATTTTGATGGGCTCGGTGTGTCTTCGGCGCCGGGACTCTTCGAGACTTGCGCCAATCGCGGCTGCCGTTCCGGGTGGCTGCACCTATGGCGTAGCCGCTCGGCTCCGATCTTTGAGGGAGGCTGGTGCTGTTCTCTCGAATGCACACGCGCGCAGGTGGCCTCCGCGGTGCGTCGCGAATCGGGCGGACAGGGAGCGGTGCGGGATACTCACCGTCACCGCATTCCGCTGGGACTCATCATGCTCGAGCAGAACTGGATCACACCTGCCCAACTGCGCGAGGCACTTGAAGCACAGAGATTGGCAGGGACGGGCCGGTTGGGGCATTGGCTGGTGCGGCAGCGTGCCGCGAGTGAGCAAATGGTGACTCGCGCTTTGGGCCTGCAATGGAGCTGTCCTGTGTTGCCGCTTGAAAACTACGGCGCCGCAGGATTCAGCGGTGTGATGCCCCGCCTCTTTTTGGACGCGTTCGGGGCCTTGCCGCTGCGTCTGGCTGCGGGCAGGCTTCTCTACCTTGGGTTCGAGGAGAGCCTCGACCCCGTGCTGGCCCTGGCTACGGAACGGATGACCGGGCTACGCGTAGAGAGCGGAATCGTGCAAGGCTCGCTTTTTTCAGCAGCGCACAGTCACATGCTCGGTGCCGAGTTTCCGCATGTGGAACTTGTCGAGGCTGTTTCTGAACCAGCGGCCGTTCTGGCGCTTGCGAACTCGATCGAGCGGTCGCGGCCGGTGGCATCGCGCCTAGTCAGGGTGCACGATTGTTTGTGGCTGCGGCTGTGGAGAAGTCCGCAATGCGGCCCATTGCCCGAGAGGAACACGGTCTCGGATGTGGTGTGTTCGATCTGCCAGATTGGTGACTGACGCCTGGTGGGGCGAGCACGAACAGGGCGTTTCAAGAAGTGAGTCTGCGTGCCGATAGAAAGCAGCAGAGGGGTTGTCGACAATGAGTGAAGTGAGAGCGTTGATTGTGGACGATTCGACGGTAATGCGAAAGATTGTGGAGCGCGCGCTTCGCCAGGCGGGCCTGGACCTCGTGGTGGTGCATGAAGCGGCCAGCGGCACCGAGGGGCTGGATTTGTTGAGGGCCAAGCAGGTGGACCTGATTCTTTCCGATATAAATATGCCTTCCATGGACGGACTTGAATTCCTGCGTCAGCTCCGGGCACAGAATCTGGCTCCCGGTGTTCCCGTAGTGATGATCACCACCGAGTCCAGCGAGGAACATGTGAAGCAGGCCATTCTGGCTGGAGCGCAGGGATACATCCGCAAGCCTTTCACGGCGGAACAGGTGAAGGAGCGGGTGCTGCCTCTTGTTCGTGAGGCGTAAGGGCGAGGTGGCAGTGTGTTATTGAATGGAGTTCGAAAAGCCGTGATCGCAGGCACGTGGAGCGGCGGCGAAGAAAGAGAGCGGGCGATGGCGCTGTCACTGCGGGAGTCTGTGCATCTGGTATCTGACCCGGAGAATCTTGATGCAAGCGTGGAAGAAGTTTTTCGCCTGATGTTGGGTGTCCAGTGCGTGCGCACTGTGGCCATCGAGCAGGAGAGCGAACCGGAGTCAGTGACCGCGGTGGTTGGGTTCGGCGGTTTATTGAGCGGGGCATGTGTCTTCCGTTGTGGCGCCCTGGCTGCGATGAAGGTGGCCGCGCACATGACGGGGATGAATTTCGACGAGGTGGACGACACGGTCAAGGACGGCATCGGCGAGATCTGCAACATGCTCGCCGGAGCCTGGAAGGGCAAAGTCCCCGATCTGGCTGCGAACTGCGGCCTGTCGGTTCCAGCCGTCATTACAGGCCGTGATTACGAATTGCGCGTGCAGGCTCCAGAGTTCCAGCTGCATCACACTTACCGATTTGAGGACGCCTGCTTCGCCGTGACCATTGTCTGCGACGGGCTGCAATGAACCGCGCGGGTTGAAGCGGTAGATCATTCTCGGAAGAGCCTTCCTTCCGGCGTCGTGTCTCAGCGAGTTGTTTTTCTCTGGCGGCTTCCGGTCCGGAGTTCGAGCACATTGGCTGCCTGAGACGGCAAGAGGCTATGCTACGCCGTTCGATGATCAGGAATTCACTCCGGCACTTCCCCATATCTGATATTTCTCTAATCCTTCCTGACCCTTTCCGGTCCCTAATCTGCAAGGAACCCATCGCGAAAGGAATCCGCGATGGACAGTGGATATTACGCAGCCATGACCGGACTGGAAGCGCGCAGTCAGGCGTTGGACACGGCGGCAGCCAATCTGGCCAATGCGCAGACACCCGGTTTCCGCGCTGAGCGCGCATTCTTCCGCTCCGTACTCCTGGGGCCTGATTCCGTCGATTCGCAACTGGGGCAGACAGTGAACAACTACGGCCTGCTCGGTGGCGATCGACTCAGCCAGGCGCAGGGTGGATTGCAGCAGACGGGGAATCCGCTGGATCTGGCCATTGAAGGCCAGGGTTTCTTTGCGGTCGAGACGCCCCACAGCCAGCGCTACACGCGCGACGGCAGCTTTCATCGTTCGCAGAAAGGGTTTCTGGTCACCGCTGCCGACGAACCTGTGCTTTCATCGACCGGCCAGCCCGTTGCCGTTCCGCCAGGTGAAGTATCGGTTGGAGCGGACGGGGTGCTCTCAGTGGCCGGCGGAGCAGTGGCCATTATTGGTGTGTACGCATTTCCGGCGGCCATTCAACTCACGCCCGAAGGGGCGAACCAGTATATCGCGCCTGAAGGGGTCAAGCCTGAATTGCAGAAGAACGCCGCGGTCCACCAAGGCGCCATCGAGGGCGCCAACCAGGATGTTGTCCAGGGCACGATGGACTTGATGATGATGCAGCGCCAGGCAGAGATGATGCAGAAGGCGCTCACTATCTTTCATACTGACTTCAACAAATTCGCCAGCGAAGACCTGCCCAGAGTGTAGGGCAAGGCTTGCCTGCGAGACGAGGAAGACAATGATTCGAGCACTCTATACAGCCGCCAGCGGAATGAGCGCGCAGCAGATGAACCTGGACACCATTGCGAACAATCTGGCCAACTCATCGACCACCGGGTTTCGCCAGCTGCGTTTGCAATTTCAGGACATGGTCTATCAGAACCTGATCACACCCGGTGCCGCGCAGAGCCAGTCGACCGTATCGGCAGGCTTGCAGATCGGGCTCGGAACCCGGTCCGCGGCAACGGAGGCGATCATGACGCAGGGATCGCTGAATCAGACCTCGAATCCGTTGGATGTGGCCATCGAGGGAAGCGGGTTCTTTCAGGTGCAACGGCCTGACGGCACCGTCGCCTACTCCCGTGCCGGGCAGTTTCATTTGAACAACCAGGGGACGATCGTGACCACGGATGGCGATCCCGTTCTGCCCAACATCACCATTCCTTCGAACGCCACTGCCGTGACGATTACGCAGTACGGGGTGGTGAACGCGACGCTTTCCGGACAGCAGAACCCTTCGCAGCTCGGACAACTTCAACTGGCGACTTTCCCCAACCCCGGGGGCCTGGCAAGCATGGGCTCAAATCTGCTGCAGGCCACGCTAAGCTCCGGCGACCCAGTGCTGGGCAACCCAGGCGGAGCGGAAGGGCTCGGCACTTTGCAGCAAGGATACCTTGAAAATTCGAATGTAGATGTGGTTACTGAATTTGTGCAAATGGTGCTGGCCCAGCGCGCCTACGAATCGAATTCCAAGGTGATCAAGGCGGCTGACGACATGTATTCCCAAGTAAACAACATGACTCGATGAGGCAAGAGGGTGGCATGAGGGTTAATCAAAGCGGCGAGCCGTCGGGCTTGAGAGGGAAATCGGCGTTCCTATTGGGATTTCTGGTCGCTGCGACACTTTGCGCGCATGACGGATTCGCTGCCGCACGAGGTCAGAAAACGGCGGCGGGCGATAGATCGACGGTCCGCGTGATGGCCGAGATCGACGACGCTCAACTAGGGATTCGCTGGCTGGTGAGAAGCGACCCAACCCATCCCGGAGGCCCAGGCGTGATGACGCCGGCTGCGTATTCGAAGGGTGTGATTCCAAATACGTCATCGCTTGCGGAAGTCGCGCAGCCGGTAATTCGCGGAGGCGACCAAGTCATTGTCGAAGAGAACTCGGCAGTTGCGAGGGCGCGGCTTGAAGCGATCGCGTTGGGATCCGCAGCGGCAGGCGGCAGCTTTCAGGCGAGATTGAGGACCGGCGGCAAGGTGGTACGTGCCATCGCATTGGGTCCAGGGCGAGCGATGTTCGCGCCGGAATCCAAGGTGGAGCGATGACGGCGCGGCGCCTTAGGGCTTGGGCGATTTATCTGTTTGCCGCATTGGCCATGGCCCTGCCGGCGCAAGCGGGACTAAAGAAGCCGAAGGCTGCCGATACTGCGGCGAAGGCTACTCCGCCGGAGACGGCACTGCGCACCTATATTGACCGGGTGCGGGCGCAACAGGCGGCGGAGGTGAAGACAACGGGTTCGATCTGGAGCCCGGAAGGCCGGCTGGTGCGGCTGGGTACTGATGCAAAGGCGGTCCGGATCCACGACGTGGTTTCGATCGTGGTGACCGAGAGCCTGGCAGCATCGACCGATGGCCAGGTGAAGAATACACGCGCCTCGAACGCCAGTTCCAACTTGTCGGCGCTGTTTGGCGCACTCAAGGCTTCGAACGCCATGCAGAACCTGGTTGGGCAGACATCGTCGTCCGGGCTCACGGCCCAGGGGCAGAGCACCACCAACTCCAGCCTCGTAACGACGTTTGGCGCCGAGGTTCTGGACGTGCTGCCGAACGGAATGCTGGTGGTGCAGGCTACGCGGCAGTTGACCTTCTCGCAGCAGACCCAACTCATCAGGCTGCGCGGCCTGGTGCGGCCTGAGGATGTGAGCGCGCAGAACCAGGTACTCTCAACCGCGATGACTGATCTTGAGCTGGAAGTGACGGGCAAAGGAATCGTAAACGACTCGACCTATCGCCAGAATCCACTGGTGCGCCTGCTTGAAAAACTGCTGGTGTTCTAGAGCAGGGAACGAATCCGGGAAATGAGTTCGCAGATGCGAGGAATGAAGACGGAAGTGGCGCGAAACTTTCTCCAAGTCTTTGGGGGCTCAGTAACGTTGGCCTTATTCGCTGTACTGACAGGCGGAGCGGTCGCTGCCCAGTCTTCATCGCAGCTTGCGCGGATCAAGGACGTGGCTTCGATTGAAGGAATTCGCGATAACCAGTTAGTTGGTTACGGGCTGGTGGTCGGGTTGCGGGGCACCGGCGACAGCTCGCAGACGGTATTTCCCGCGCAGACGCTTATCTCGGCACTGGAAAGGATGGGCATCACCGTTCCTCAGACGGGCTCGAATAGCGCCAGCAACATGCAAGTGAAAAATATGGCTGCCGTCTTCGTAGTGGCCACCATGCCGCCCTTCAGCCGGCCAGGCTACCGGATCGATATTACGGCGTCGTCAGCCGGCGACGCACGCTCGCTCGAAGGCGGGATTCTGCTGATGACGCCGCTGTACGGTCCCGATGGCAGAATCTATGCGCAAGCCCAGGGGGCCCTGGTGCTAGGAGGCTACATGGCCTCGGCGGGAGGGAACACGCGGCAGGTGAACCATCCCACCACGGCGCGGATTCCAGGCGGCGCACTGGTTGAACAGGCCGTTCCATTCGAACTGAAGCAGATGCACACGGTCAGCGTGGTGTTGAATGACGCAGATTTTCATACTGCAGAGCGCATGGCATTGGCTATTGACAAAGCTCTGGGCGCCCAGCGCGCGCATGCAACCGATAGCCGCCGGGTAGAGATTGCGATCACGCCTGAGGAAGACGTAGCGGCGTTGCTGGATTCGGTGGAATCGGTGCAGATCCAGGTCTATCCCCGTGCGCGGGTGGTGGTGAACGAACGCACCGGAACAGTGGTGATTGGAGGCACGGTTCGCCTGCAGCCCGTGTCGATTCTGCATGGGGGCCTGTCGGCGAACGTAATCTCCGAGACCAAAGTCTCGCAGCCCGGTCCGCTCTCCTCCGGAACGACGCAGGTTGTGGAACAGACGACCGTGCAGGCCGAGGATAAGCCGGTGAATCGCATCGAGCTGAAAGAAGGAGCCACCGTCGAAGACCTGGTTCAGGAACTGCAGCGCACCGGGGCCGGCGCGCGGGACGTGATCTCGATTCTGCAGGCGATGAAAGAGGCAGGAGCGTTGGAAGCGGACCTTGAAGTGCTGTGATTCCGGGAAGTGCTGTGATTCTGGAGGAAATGTGATCGAGGGAATTCAGGTGACCGCGGGAATGTGCGCGGGTCCGAATGAAACGTCGCCGCCACCACGACTGGTACATGCGGCGCACGAGTTCGAGGCGCAGATGATGAAGGAACTGCTGAAGCCGATGACCGGTTCGGATGGACTGACGGAAGAGGACGGCGACTCCGGTGCGGGTTCCGGCGGAGCGATGGGGGAGTTTGCCGCAGAATCCCTGGCGCGGGCGCTGAGCGAGGCAGGCGGCCTCGGCATTGCCAGCAACATACTGCACAGTCTTTCCCATTCGGGGAAAACTTCCCATTGCGAGCCGGTTAGTGGAAATCGGCACAAAGTTAACACAATCAACAACCATGAATGACTAGAGTGATGAACAGCGGCGCCGATAAGCAGGGTAAGGAGAAAATCGGATGGACATTCGCAATAGTGTTGAAGGATTGAAAACGCTTCTCGGAGTGCCATCGGCGGGCTTGGAGCAAGCGCGGCCGGCGAAGCCAGGTTCGACCGCCGGATCGGCCACCCCACCTCTTGTTGGCGACCACGCCACGTTGAGCAGTGCCGGAACGGAGGTCTCGCAGACCGCGGCTGATTCCGGCGTGCGGACAGATAAGGTCGTCGCGGTACAGGCAGCGCTCGCGGCAGGGACATATGACGTGTCGAGTGCGGCAGTCGCCGGCAAAGTGGTGGACGCCATGCTGGGCCGCGGACCAACCTCTAGCGATTGAGGCCCAGCAGTTGCGAAACGGGCAAGAGAGTTGGAGTCGCAGAACGGGGGCGAAGAATGAGGGAGAACCATGAGGGTCCCGGGATGAGGAGCGCAGTGTGCAACTGGTCTTGAAAGAGATAGTCGTGGAAGCATCGCAAGCTCTGGCTCGCTTGGACTCTGCTCGGCTGGAGGAGCTGGCTCTGTCGTGTCAGGCCTTCAATCGCGGATCGCAGGACCCGAACGAGCGCGTGGAGCGTGCACGGCAAGCAGGCGAGGCGGTGCGGGATATGGCGGTGTTTGCGCGGGTACTGGAAGCGACGCAGGCCAATCTGAAGGTGATGAAACGACTGCAGGACCTGCGCACCGGGCAGTTGGAGTACGCGCCTCATGGGCCAGCAACCTGGGCCAAGGAAAGCAAAAATGGCGACGATTAATTCGGCTTTCCATATCATGTCGCAAGCTCTTGAAGCCGACCAGTCGGCGCTCAGCATTGTGGCCAACAATGTTGCCAATGCGAACACGACGGGCTATACGCGCGAGGTTCCCAATTGGCAGGAGAATTCGCCGGTAGAGATTAACGGCATCTCGTACGGCGCGGGCGTTACGGAGACGGGAGCCACTTCGATACGGGACAGGGTGCTGGAACAGCGGCTTGCGCAGCAGCAACAGTCAGCCTCGGCCTCCGGCGCGCGCCTGACGGCATTGAATGCACTTCAGGCATTGTTCACGCCTGATACGGGCTCATCGAGTTCAACTGCAGGCGATCTTGGCAGCGACATCACCAGCTTCTTCAATTCATTTTCATCGCTGGAGGCGAACCCGACAGACAATGCGCTGCGCCAGCAGGTGCTCTCGACGGCATCAACTCTTTGCGGAGATGTCTCCAATGTGGCGGCCGGGCTGAGTTCCCAAAGATCCGCGCTGGATCAAGAGGCGTCTGGTGTGACCAGTCAAGTGAATGCGCTGACCGGCTCGATCGCGCAATTGAACAAGCAGATTCAATCCATGTCGCCCAACAGCGATCCGGGCACACTCGAAGACCAGCGGCAGCAGGATCTCTCGCAGCTTTCACAACTCATCGGCATTAACCAGGTGACGACGGAGAACAATGGGCTATCCGTTACGACGACTTCGGGACAGTTACTGGTTTCAGAAGGTTCGAGCTTTCAATTGACGACCGGACTGGTCGGCGGGGTCACGCACTTTCTGGTTGGCGCAACAGATGTGACTTCCGATCTGACCAGCGGAGGAGGCGAATTAGGGGGTTATCTGACGGCTCGCGACGACGACATTCCTACCGTGCTTTCGGCCCTCGATCAAATGGCTTACAGCATCTCCACCGCGGTCAATGCACAGAACAACGCGGGGACCAATCTGAATGACCTGGAAGGAACCGGGACCAATCAATCCGGAGTCACCGGAACGGGAATCACTCCTCTCTACATCTTCAACGAGCCCGCGGCGTCTCCTCCGGCAACGGTGGCGGGTTGCGCGGCGAACATGAAAGTTGTGATGGTTGATCCGAGCAACATTGCCGCGGCCGCCTTGGGGAACCAGACGGGCGACAACTCGAATGCCGGAGCGATGTACAACCTGGCCAATCAATCAATCGTGAATGGCCAGTCGCCGACGAACTACTACTCGACATTTGTCAGCCAGCTCGGATCGACGGTTGCAGAGGTAGAGACGGAGAACGCGGCGCAAAGCGCCTCGGTGAGCCAGTTGCAGACACAGAGGGACTCGCTCTCGGGCGTAAGCCTCAACGAGGAGGCCTCCGCGATGCAGCGCTTCGAGACCAGCTACCAGGCGGCTTCGCAGGTCTTCAATATTCTGAACACAATTATGACTTCGGCATTGAACCTGGGCGTCCAGACGACGGTTTCATAAGAAGCACGGATTCACAAGGCGCCGCCAGGTATGAAGCGCGGGATGGAGAAAAGGCGATGCGGATAGATCCATTCTTTGTATCGAACCTGGTGCCTGCTCTGGACCAGGCCCAGGTGGCTGAACAGCAGTTGACCAGCGAGTTGTCGAGTGGCGTGCGGGTGACGTCATTGAGCGTGGATCCGGTAGCTTCTGGGGAAAACGTATTGCTGTTGAACCAGATTCAGAGAGACGATTCATTCACGCAAACAACCAGCCTGGTGCAAGGACGGTTGCAGGTGGGCGATTCCGCGCTGGGCAGCGTGGTTTCGCAACTGACACGAGCGATCTCTCTGGCAACGGGCGGAAACAATGGAACACTCAATTCGAGCCAGTTGAAGGCGATCGCGAACCAGCTCGCGGGCATTCGCGATGAGGTGACCTCGCTGGCGAACACAAACTATCAAGGACAATACATCTTTGGCGGCGGGCAGACATCGACGCCTCCATTCTCCACATCGAACCTGACCACGCCGGCAATCACAACCTACAGCGGCGATGAAAACGTCAACCTGCTGCAGACGCCCAATGGTCAGACGATTCAATTGAATATTCCGGGGGACCAGATCTTCACAGCCGCCGGTGCGAACAGTGTGTTGGGCACGTTGAACCAACTGGTCGCCGATTTTTCGAGCGGCGTCCCCGCGGCCACGTCTGTTGCCGATACTCAGGCGCTGACGACGGCCTTGAACTACGTATCGCAGCAGCGGGTCACGCTGGATAATTCAATCACCCGGCTCACTTCGGCCTCGGATGCCGTGACCAGCGAAAAGACTCAGTTGACGGTGGCGCAAACGAACCTGATGCAGGCGGACCTTGCCCAGGTATCCACCCAGCTCTCGCTCTCAAAGACGCAGGAGACAGCACTCGAAGACGTGATTTCGCAACTCGGAGCTGGGAGCTTGTTTGACAAGCTGCATTGACCAGAGGGCTGGGGGCACGGCTGGGCCGAGTGAGTTGGGAAGTTATGTGTGTGCGGTATCCCCCCCACCCGGATTCTGTGAATAAGTTACATGTTTTCAGTGGTGTACGGAACACGCGCCGCGCCAACTTCCTCTAATCAAAAGAGTTGTCCGCAGAATCCTCTCAGCAAGGGAGATAGAGGGTATGAAAGCGGAATGCCGAAGGAACGTTTTCAATTCCACGCGATTGTCGCGGAGAAACTGTGATTGGTTTCCTGCTTTCAAGTTCAAGGATAATGACTTCAGGGAAATAATACGCAACTATTTCGGTGGGAAAAGGCGGGGCAATCCGAGGAGAGACAGGCAGGAGTTGTTTTGGGCACGTGCAGTGTTTCCGCCGAATTTAATGAAGGAGCCAACTTTCCAGACCCAGGGAATCTCTGATTGAGCTTGAATGGGCGCGCACATTCCCTCAGGAGCTAAAGCCCGCGCTCTCTTTGCTGGGTTTGCGGCACGACTAAAGTCGTGCCCTTTCAAAACAGCGGCTTCTTCAGAGGTTCCTTAGCTGCCAGTCATCCAAAATGACTGGGGAATAACTGGAGCGCGGCGTGCTGTCAAGCGAAGCCTACTTCGGTCATGTGTGGATTGCACGCATGCTCCTCCAACGAGGAATGGCGGCAATTTACCTGATCGCGTTCATTGCGGTGGTGCGCCAGTTCAAGCCGCTACTCGGGGAACGCGGTCTTTTGCCGGTTCCGCAATACTTGGAAGGCGCAAGTTTTCGTGAAGCGCCAAGCATTTTCTGCTGGCGATATTCTGACCGCCTGCTCGATGTGGTTGCGTGGACGGGCCTGGCGATGGCGACCTGCGCTTTATTCGGAGTGACGGAAGCCGGGCCGATTTGGATTTCGGTGAGCGCATGGCTTCTGCTTTGGATGCTGTATCTCTCAATTGTGAATGTGGGGCAGCAGTTTTTTGCTTTCGGCTGGGAGTCGATGCTGTTGGAGGCTGGTTTCTTCACGGCCTTCCTGGGGCCATCGCGGATAGAGCCTTCAATTCTCCCGATTCTGATGCTGCGCTGGATGCTCTTTCGTACCGAGATGGGAGCGGGCCTTATCAAACTGCGCCACGATCCGTGCTGGCGGGAACTGACTTGCCTGTTCTATCACTATGAAACGCAGCCCCTGCCGAATCCGCTGAGCTGGTACTTCCATCGGCTTCCTGCGATGTTTCACCGCTTCTCGGTGGTGTTCAGCCATCTTGTGCAGCTTGTTGTGCCTTTCGGATTGTTCGCTCCGCAACCGATCGCGTCCATTGCGGGCGGCCTGATCATCCTGCACCAACTGTGGCTGATCATCAGCGGCAACTATGCGTGGCTGAACTGGCTCACGGCAATTCTCGGATTGTCTACCTTCAGCGATGAGATTCTGGGAATCGCGATGCGATGGAACGTGGCGCTGCTCGAACCGCTGCCGTTCGGTTTCCGCGTTGTGCTGTATGTGGTGAGCGTTACGACGGTGCTGTTGAGCATTGAGCCAGTGCTGAATTTGTTCTCAAAGAACCAGGTGATGAACTTCAGCTACAACCGATTTCATGTTGTGAATACATACGGTGCTTTTGGGCGCGTCGGCAAACAGCGTTATGAGATTGTGATTGAGGGAACGGCAGAACCGTCGATTACGCGGGATACACGCTGGCAGGCTTACGGCTTCAAGGCCAAGCCCGGTGATCCGTTGCGCATGCCGCCGCAGGTTGCCCCATATCACATTCGGCGTGACTGGCTGATCTGGTTCCTGCCCTTTTCGGTCGCGGTCACCGGGAGCGGAATCCGGGTCGGGCGTTACGACGTGTGGTTCTTGAGGCTGGTGCAGAGACTGCTTTCGGGTGACCCGGCGATCCTGAAGCTGATGGGGACGAATCCTTTCCCAGAGCAGCCGCCGGTGTATCTTCGCGCACTGTTTTATCGTTACCAGTTCACGGACTGGCGGGAAAGGCGCGAGACCGGAGCATGGTGGCGACGCACGTTGCTGGGCGTGTATCTCGAACCAGTATCGATCGAGACGGTTGAAAGGATCTGACGGCGCGGCGGGTGCGGGCGTGGCGACTGAGCGAACGCTGGTATGCTCAGGGAGAGGATGACAACTGTGTTTGCTCCCTCCGTTTATGGAATGCGACTCGCGGTCATCGGCTGATGCCATGGCGAAGCGAGTTTCTGCGGTGGCGCGTTGAGACCTATTCGGGCAAGTCGGCAAAGACGTGAGGGCCCGATATTTTTGGATTCATGTGGGACTGCGCTGGGAACTCTTGAGCTTTCTCGCGTGGACCGGGCGGATGGAACGAGAGGCGCGCAAGCGTGTCTGAGGTGGGGCGCTCGCAGCTCAGGGGCCGAACAGGCTTCGGAGAAACTCGTTGTTGAAAAAAAGAGCTTCCTGCAGCGGCTAAAGCCGCGCTTTTTGTGGCGGGTTACGGCACGACTGAAGTCGTGCCCTTTCAAAACCCGACGTTTTTCGCAGCCTCTCAATGTCGTGGCCTGTTACAAGACATGAGTTCTTGCGCGGGCAGTGAAGTCGTTGACTTCTCGGGCGAATATTTATCATGAAATCTGGAGTTCCCTTCAAATGAATCTCAGTCTCACTCGCATGGCAATGCTTGGGTTGGCGACGATTCTGTTTGTAACTGGATTTGCAGGAGGGCAGCAACTGCCGCCGCCGGAACCGCCGAAGCCTATGCCAGGCGCCACCCAGAGTGGCGCGCCTACGCTGCGCGTGACGACCAACGAAGTGCTGGTTCCCACGCTGGTAGAGAAGCGTGATGGCGGCATCCTGTACGGTCTGCAACCGGCAGATTTTGTGCTTCAGGATAACGGCGTTCCACAAAAGATTCGAGTGCAGGAAGAGATCGATCCGGCCCCGATCTCGCTCGTGGTCGCGGTGGAAGAGGGTGGCGCGAGCGTGCTGGAGTTTGGCAAGCTGGCCAAGCTTGGGCGCCTGTTGGATCTGTTCTTTGCCGATCCGCGCAGCCAGGCAGCGTTGGTTGGGTTTGACTCAAAGCCGCATTTGATTGAGGACTACACTCACTCCGGCGAGCAGTTGACCGGGGACCTGCAGCATCTTGCGCCGGGCAACGGGGGTGCGTCGATTCTTGATACGGTGAGTTATGGGGTGGATTTGCTGGAGTCGCGGCCGAAGGATTACCGGCGTGTGCTGCTGCTGATCAGCGGAGCGCGATCACGGCAGCAAACACATGAAGCCCATGGAGTCCATTCGCAAGATAGGCCAATCGGATGTGTTGGTGTTGAGTGTGTCGTTTTCGCCATCGCGGGCCGAACTGCTGCATGACTTGAAAGACAACGGAGACGATCGCACCTTGAACATGGTTTCGGCGCTGGTGATGGCGGTGAAGGCATTCAAGAAGAACGTCGCCAAAGAAGTGGCGGAGATGAGCGGCGGGGAATACACCACGTTTACGGGCGACAAGAAGTTTGAACAGCGGGTGGTGGACCGCGGCGAAGCATGTTCGCAACCGTTACCTGATTACATTTAGTCCTTCGGACACAAGCCCTGGGCTGCATACGATTCGTGTGAAGACGACGCAGGATTACGGGGCGCGGATCGTGGCGCGGGCCGACTACTGGATGCAGCAGGAATAGCGCGGCCCGGCGATCGTGCAGCTCAGAGTCGTGAGTCAGAAATTCATCGCAGAAATCGGGCGACCCAAATGCCGTTCCCCATTCGACTACGATCGCTTTGCTCCCTTCGCTCAGGGCAGGCTTTCCGACTCCGTTTGGCCCAAAAGCAGGCCAAACTTCCGTTCAGGATGACAGATCAACTGTGATACGGATTTCGAGACCAGGACCCACTAGGCGGCCTGGGTTTCTGCGAGAGCTCTCCGGCTGCGAGGCATTGCAAAGCCTACGGCGATGATCCAGATGAATCCTGGAAAGCGGACCAGCGGGACCAGAAAAAGCAGACTGGGGCTGATGAGATGAAATGTGCTCAGTTCGCCGGCGGCTGCGAGAAACACGCCGAGAGCGACGATCCACCTGGGCAGCAGTTTCATGAATCCGGCAGTGACGGAAACGCCGGCCATAAGGAGACCCATGGGGATTGAAAATCCTGGACCGCCGAAGGCGTAGGCAAGGTAATAGAGGGCAAGAACTGCGGCCGGGGTTTGCGCGACCAGGGGATGGATTAGCGCCCAGGTGGTAAATCCCGCTGCCATGCCGTCGAAGACCACCAGGAATCCTCCAAAGAGGGCAATGGATGCTCCGGCAGCGCGCACACCGAGAAAGTGCAGGCGGCTCACGATGGTGGCGGTGAAGAGGCCGAGGCAGATGTTGGCCCCGATCTGCAGAAATATGCAGGCCAACACTCTTGTCGCATGGGTTTGGAAGTAGGCAACGATGACGCTTGCGGGCTCCCACGGACCGGGCCAGTAAGGAAGGCCGCCCATTGCGGTGACTGGAATGAGTCCGGCGATAAAGAGCGCGGTGTAGAGAATCGCCAGGAGCCAAAGAGGAGGTCCGGGATGTTTGGGCGAAGCAGTCGCGAGGTAATTTGATTGAGCAGTCATGGGGATACTCCTCCTCTCATGGGACACGTCAATGTTGCGAATTGGTTGGCGCTCTTTCTGTTTGAAGTTGGCGATCGCGCGAGCGGATCCAGATTTCGAAGGCAAGCCAGTTGATTGAAAAGCCGATCCAGAAGGCGATTCCGAAAAACTGGTTAGGGGTGAGATGGGTGCGGCTGCTGGTGGCGAAGAAGACGCCCATCACAGGCCGGGTTGTCGCGATGCCGAGAAGGACTGCAATGGCTCGCAACAGCCAGCGCCTCTTCAGAGCCTGCTCTCCGCGACGGCTATACGCGTAAGCGCGAAGGAGAGAGAACAGGAAAAGGCTATTGAAAAACAGGACGGCTGAACGTTCCGTCCAACCACCTACGGAAAAAGTGCTCATTGCGTAGGCTGTCAGCGCGACGATTCCGCCGAGGGGAAAGATCACTCGCCCGGGCCATTCGAGATCGGAAAATCTTGTGAAGACAACGAAGGGCAAGACCAGCACAAAAGCCAGGGCGGGGAGGATGTGGGCCAGGGTGAGAGCCGCGTGCGAGGTAAATGCGCTGTCGAGGGTCGCCATCTGCGGAGGAAGGTTGGGGGAGGGAAACAACAGCGCAAGGACTCGTCTGACGACGACGGCGACGGCAATTACGATGCTGAGCCAGAAGCCAAAACGGAGCCACAAGGGAGAAGCGTGATTTCTTGTCAGGGTGGTTGAATGCAGGTTCGCCTGGGATCCCATTCGCATCATCTCCGAACTGTATGTTCATTATGATGCATTTCATTTGACAATGTGTCAAAGTGATTTGTAAACTTATGTAAAGATGATGGCAAAAACAAGGGATGAGGCGTGCAAGCGGCCCTACGACTTGCGCAAACGGCAGGAGCTGACTGGTCACAAACGGTCGACGATTCTTGCGGCTGCGAGGGCCCAGTTGGAATCGAACGGATTTCTGCACTTCACCATGGAATCACTTGCGCACGAGAGCGGGGTGACGCGCCAAACCATCCATAACCTCTTTGGGACCAAGGGTGGCGTTCTTGAAGCGTTGTTCGACAAACTTGCGCGGGATGCCGGGCTGGAGCGAATGCGCGAGGTAATGCATCAGGGGGATGCTGAGGCGATGCTGACGGGATTTGTGGGAGTGTTTACGAGGTTCTGGGCGAAGGATCGGATGCTGTTGAAGAGGATCCACGGGATTGCCGCGATTGATTCCGAGTTCGGATCGGCGGTGGAGGGAAGAAATCGTCGCCGGAAGATGGCGTCGACTCGGATTATCGAACGGCTTGGGAAAAGGGGCGCACGGAACGGCGACGAGGAATCGAAACGGCGAGTCGCGGCGCTCTACGCTTTTACGTCTTTCGAATTTTTCGATGCGCTGGCCGAGATCTACGGGGACACAGCCGCGGCCGCCTCTTCGGTGCTGGAACTGGTGAAGACTGCGCTTGCGTTGGCACCGTAGAACTCCTTTATCGAGGAATCGAAGGAGTTTAGCGTGAGCCGGATGGCGAGGAAGCCCGCCTGTTAGATTTCCTCGCATCGCGCATTCATGGTAATCTCACAGTAGACACTGAAGAGTGGACCTGAGAAGACAAGAGGAGTAACACACGCCGTGCTGGCGACTGCTAAGAAAACAACCCTGATCGAACGCTTCCGCACCCACGATACGGATACCGGTTCGCCGGAAGTCCAGATCGCGATTCTGAGTGAGCGGATTGGCGAACTGACCGAGCACTTCAAAACCCACAAGAAGGACCACGCTTCCCGTCGTGGACTTCTAATGCTGGTCAGCAAGCGCCGCCGCCTGCTGGATTACCTGAAGACGCACGATTCCGATCGCTACCGCGACGTGATCGGCAAACTCGGTATCCGCAAGTAATCAGAAAGCAAACATTGACCCGGAAGCGCCCAGACCGGAAATTGGTCACGGCCCCCGTTCTACCCAGAACCTGGGACCATGGTGTACCTGGCGAACCGTACCGGCTGCCAGGGCCTGCGCACAGCTATCGGCTGAGCGCGGCCTTGTTGCCGCGTGAAGGACGCAGACCTTTCTGCAAGCCGGGAGAATCCGCTCCCTCGCGCACATCCCACTCTTTTGCGCGTGCACCGCAGGTTGTTGCCCCCTTCGCCCACTTTTCCGCCCCCCTCCTGCGCCTTCCATTTCTAAGTATCCCAAGTGAAAAAACCGAAACGAGGACTCTATGTCTACGAAGCATGAAGTAGCTGTCGAGCTTGCCGGCGGCAAGCGGATGGTCTTTGAGACCGGCCGCATGGCCAAGCAAGCATCAGGCGCCGCATTGGTGACGACGGGCGAGACCGTGGTTCTGGCCACTGCCGTTGCCTCGCCCGATCCCAGGGAAGGGATCGACTTCTTCCCCCTCACGGTCGATTACCGCGAGTACACGTATGCCGGGGGACGCATCCCGGGTGGATTCATCAAGCGCGAAGGCCGGCCCAGCGAAAAGGAAATTCTGACCGCTCGCCAGATCGACCGGCCGATTCGACCACTCTTCCCGGATGGCTTCCGCAACGAGACGCAGATCATTGCGCTGGTTTTCTCCGCGGACAAGGATAACGATCCTGACGTGATTGGAATCAATGCCGCAGCCGCAGCGCTGGCTCTTTCCGATATTCCGTTCAACGCCGTGGTGGGCGCGGTGCGCGTGGGCCGCGTGGATGGCGAGTTTGTGATCAACCCTACCTATGCCGAGCGGGCCGAGACCACGGTGAACATCATGGTTGTCGGGCACAAGGACGGCATCGTGATGATTGAATCGGGCGCGAAGGAAGAGACGGAAGAGGTGATCCTCGCCGCCATCGAATTCGCACACACCGAGATCAAGAAGATTGTTGCCGGCATTGAAGAACTGGTAGGGAAGGCAGGGAAGATCAAGCGCGCCTTCACGGCTCCCGAGTTCGACCAGCCCTACTACGATGAGCTCTACGCCAAGGTCGGTGACCGCCTCAAGGACGCACTCGACACAAAGGCCCACGAGAAGCTGAGAGCCAGTCGCTGGTGAAGCAGATCAAGGACGAGTTGGCAGCCGGGCTTCCGGCCGACGATCCTTTGGCCAAGAAAAAGCTGGCGACCTATTACGAACATCTCCGTGAACGGATTTTCCGCGCCCAGGTGACCAAGGAACGCGTTCGTCCCGATCGCCGCGCATTCGACGAGATTCGCACCATCACCATCGAGACCAGTGTTCTGCCACGCACGCACGGCTCAGCGCTGTTTACCCGCGGCGAAACCCAAGCATTGGTTACCGCGACCCTGGGCACCGCTGATGACGGACAGCGCCTGGAAAGCTATGAAGGCGAGAAGAAGAAGAACTTCATGCTGCACTATAACTTTCCTCCCTTCAGCGTTGGTGAAACAGGACGTATGACGGGGACAGGCCGGCGTGAAGTCGGCCACGGAGCATTGGCGGAACGCGCCATTGCAGCTGTTCTTCCCAGCGCTGAGGAGTCACCCTACTCGATCCGCATCGTCTCCGACATTCTCGAATCCAACGGCTCTTCGTCGATGGCTTCGGTTTGCGGCGCGAGCCTGGCGCTCTATGACTGTGGTATCCAGCTCAAGGGCTCGGTTGCCGGAGTTGCGATGGGGTTGGTGAAGGAAGGCGATGACTACGCAATCCTTACCGATATTGCCGGCGCAGAAGATCACTACGGCGACATGGATTTCAAGGTGGCCGGCACGCGCAAGGGCATCACAGCCCTGCAGATGGACATCAAGATCGGCGGCCTGACACGCGAGATTCTGCAGCAAGCGATGGAGCAGGCTCGTCGGGGGTCGTCTTTTCCTGCTGGACAAGATGGACGCGGTGCTTGATGGCCCGCGGCAGGGAGCGGTCGCAGTACGCTCCGCGCATCGAGACGGTGCAGATTCCAACCGACAAGATCCGCGACCTGATCGGCAAAGGCGGCGCCACGATTCGTGGCATCATCGAGCAGACCGGCGCCAAGATTGACGTGGATGATACCGGCCGCGTGAGTGTGGCTTCTTCCGACGCCGACGGGCTGAAGAGAGCGCTGGCGATGATCAGCGACATTACGGCTGTTCCTGAAGTCGGGAAAGTTTACCTCGGCAAGGTCGTGAGGCTGGCTGAGTTCGGCGCGTTTGTCGAACTGTTCCCAGGCACCGATGGGCTGCTTCACATCTCCGAAATCGCCGAGCATCGCGTGAAGGAAGTGAAGGATGAACTGCGCGAGGGCGACCAGGTGATGGTGAAGGTTCTGGCCATCGAAGGCAATCGCATCAAGCTCAGTCGCAAGGCGCTCATCAAGGAGCAACGCGCAAAGCTCGCACCGCCCACGCCGGTCGAGACGGAAGAGGTGGAGATCGATGCATCGGAAACACCGGTTGCGCCGATCAAGCCCCGCAATGAGTTCGACGAGCGCCAGCCGAAATCGAATCAGAGCACGATTCTGATTGAGGGTGGCGAGGACTTTGACGAGGAAGAGGGCGGCGAGGAGTTCGACGAAGAAAATGAGCCGAACTTCAACCGCGTGGAGGGAGCGCCGGTGGCAGTGGGACAGCCAGTAGCAGCAGGCAGCCGTCCACCCGCTAACAACAACGATCGCCAGCGCAGAAGGCGGCGGCGCGGCGGACGCGGTCCGCGTCCCGGCGGCGGCCAGGGGTAATCGTCAGGACGATTCATACGGAACAACAGAGGCCCGGAGAAAATCTCCGGGCCTCTGTTGATTTGGGATGGATTTGCGGCCAATCGGTTTTGGGATTTAGATCCAATGCCAGGTTTCTGACCGCGTGATTTCGTGCTTTGAGTTCATGCTTTCCCATGTCCCAAAATCGGGACATGGGGCACCCATCGTTGGTACAACAACAAGCGGTGAGAGAACTAGCGTCGTGAGGCGGAAGTTCATTGCAGAAAATCGGGCGTCCCAAATGCAGGTTCTTCGACTCGCTTCGCTCGCTCAGAGTGACAGCCTTATTCTTTGGCTACTCAGGATGACAACGCATTTGCGATGCGAACTTCAGACTCGGACACTAGTCGGGAATGGTGCGAAAACCACCGCTGATGGCCCGGTCATCAAATTCCGGCGAGCCTCGTTCGGTAGCTGATCGTTTGAGCCCTTTGGAGTGATTTTTATCGTGGTACATGCGCAGGTCGGCGGCAATGCAAAGCTCTTCCATATTGGAAGCGTCGTCGGGGAAGACGGCAACGCCGATGCTGGCGCCTACCCACACAGTCTGTTCTTCCACTTTCAAAGGTTCGTTCAAAAGCTGCAACAGGAAGCCGGCTATTTGATTGGCGTAGAGAGCGCTACCTGCGTCTTCAAGGACGATTGAGAACTCGTCGCCGCCGGTGCGCGCAACGGTATCGGTGAGCCGGACGCGGCTGGTAAAAATCGAACCTACCTGCTGCAGAAGCAGGTCGCCGGCGTGATGACCAAGTGTGTCGTTGACTTGTTTGAAGCGGTCCAGATCGACGACCAGGAGAGCTGCCTTTGAGCCAGTCCTGCGCGCGCGATCCAAGGTGGCGCCCAGACGGTCAAGAAAGAGACGGCGGTTCGGTAAGCCGGTCAGTTCATCGTGGAGAGCAAGGTACTTGTTGTGCTCAATCTGGTCTTCAAGCAGCAACAAAATCATGCCGACAGCGACCACATATTTGGGGAGGTTCCAAACTTCGCTCTGGACATGGACGCCGGGCCGGATCGCATCCATCAAGGGGGCAACCACAAACACGAAGGCCCATGCGAAGAATCCCGCGATGGTGATGAACGCCCCTGCGGTGGTTTTCCGGTAAGCAAACCAGAAGTGAATGCCACATCCCAGGTAGACCGTAAATAGAACGGCGTTCAATGCCAGGTCGGCTCCGTTGGGCGAGCGGTGCTGGATGACCAGGAGGAAGAGGGAGAGCGCGCAGTAGAGAAGAACGATGATCCAGCGCAAAGGGTGATGGAATTTGCGAGCTGAAACAAGGGCCAACGTCAGCGGCAAGGCGCCGAAGAGAATCGCAGCCGGAGTCAAGGCCCAGTCGAGCGCGGGGCTGGCATTGATGATGCAAACGTAAAGGGTGTTGGCTGCCAGGAGAGCAACGAGCATCCATTTGCTGGAGGTTTGCCGGCGATACGGAATTGAGGCGTACATAAACAGGACGCCAGCACCTGTCAGCGAAGCGAGGCCGACGTCGGCCGCCAGAATTCCCCCGTAGCCGGGAACGGAGACGAAGATGAAGGCAGCGAAATGGAGCGCGATCATGATCCAGCCTGTGAGCCACAGGCCTGAAAACGGCGTTTGACCGCGTCTTGCCGCAGACGCGAATGCGCATATTAAGAGCGCGACTGCTGCCAGGTCCGGAACCGTACTCCAATCCACGTGCTCTCCCTGTGCTGCAAACCTTCAGAATCCATTTAAAATCGTACACATCCGATCTGGAAATAGCCCTTTTGTTTCACCATATACCTCCTGGAAAACTTATGTAACCTTGATCTGCCTGGATCGACTCGGTAATTGACTGTATGACCCCTGCGGAAATTTTGGTAGCAGTCATTAGCATCTCATCTAAACTTGGGGGCGATGGCAGCCAGTTTGTATATCGTGGTGGAAGGCGAAGACCCGGGCTATGACATCTTTGTCAATGGCCATGCGTTAGCCCGCAACGAAGAAGCGCTCGAGCGGCTGGCTGCGACCTTACATGTGAGCCCGTTACTGGAGTTCTTTTCAGCGGACGAGAACTCGATGTCTCTCCTGCTGGAGCAGGGAACGGGGAAGCCGGAATGGGCGCGTAACCTGCCGCAGCCTCAGTGGTTCGCGGCCCACGACGGGTTACAGACGGTCAGAGCGCTTGCGGACTTTCTAGCCGCGAAGCCTGCAGCCGTGGGCTCTGAAACATTTCCAATCCTTCTTGAACTTCGCGAGTATGAGCGTGTGTTGAAAAAGACGGCGGATCGCGGACTTCGCTGGCACCTGGCGGCAAGCTGGCACTAAGGTTCAAAGCGGGAATCAGTCGGCGGCTGTTTCTTCCTCCTTCACCGGGAATACGTTTCCCATACGCTGGATCTGTGCGCCTACACTTTGGAGCTTTTCTTCAAAGCGCTCGTAGCCCCGATCCATGTGATATACGCGATCGAGAATTGACTCGCCATCGGCAACCAAGGCCGCCAGGACCAGCGACGCCGAAGCCCTGAGGTCAGAGCACATGACTGCCGCAGCGGAGAGGCTTGCAGGTCCGCGCACCGTTGCAGAGCGTCCATCCACCCGAATATTGGCTCCCATGCGGACCAGTTCCTGCACGTGCATGAAGCGATTCTCGAAGATATTCTCTTTCACCAGGCTCACGCCCTCAGCCTGCGTGGCGAGAGCCATGTATTGCGCCTGCATGTCTGTGGGAAATCCCGGATACTCTTCGGTGGAGATGTCGGCCGCGCGCAGACGGCCATCAGAACGTACGCGCACAGTATCGGGCGAGAGGATGTCGATTTTGGCTCCGACCTCTTCGAGTTTTGCGATTACCGCGCCGAGATGCTTTGGATCGCAGTCGGCTACGGCCAGATCGCCCGCGGTAATCGCTCCGGCGATGAGGAACGTGCCGGCCTCGATGCGGTCGGGGTTAATGCGGTAGCGCGCGCCATGCAGGCTGCTCACACCCTGAACGCGGATCACGGAAGTACCGGCCCCGTGGATGGATGCGCCCATTGCAGAAAGCAAATCAGCGAGATCGGTGACTTCCGGCTCGCGCGCGCAGTTCTCCATGACTGTTTCGCCGTCGGCGAGAACCGCGGCCATCAGGAGGTCTTCTGTACCGGTGACGGTGATCTTGTCAAAGACCAGGTTCGCGCCCCTGAGCCGCGACGCGCGGGCTTCGAGATAACCGTGCTCCTGCACGATGGTCGCGCCCATTTTTTCCAGGCCCTTAATGTGGAGATCAATGGGGCGGCCGCCGATGGCGCAGCCGCCAGGCATGGCCACGCGCGCCATGCCGGCCCGCGCCACCAGGGGACCAAGCACAAGGGAACTGGCACGCATCGTTTTCACAATTTCGTATTTGGCGACGGGGTCGGAAAGCGTGCGGCAGTTGATCCTGAGGGAGCCTGCGGCGACTACCTCAGTGGCCGCGCCCATGGAGGTGAGCAAACGCCGCTCCGTTTCGATGTCGCGCACCTTGGGAATGTTTTCGAGCGTCACTTCGTCTTCTGTGAGAATGGCTGCGGCCATGCAGGGCAGGGCAGAGTTTTTGGCACCGGACACATGAATCGTGCCGACCAGCGGGTTTCCGCCGCGTATGACAAATTTATCCATGAAAACGGAGAGGCTCCTGATTTTAAGTCTAAATCCAGGCAGAAGGGCGCAAGGGGCATTTTGGTCGGGCGGGACTTTAAGGGATAAACAGGTTGCGGACAGGTCACGCGGTGCAAGCCCAGTTCCGGTGCAAACTAAAAGACGGGCGCAATGTTGGCCGCGCCCGTCTTTAATTTAAATCGCCAGTAGTAAGCCTGAATTTCGGGAACTAGAGTTCGAGCACATTGTCTTCGATTGCGAGGCGCACGTTGCCGTCTGATTTGGCGAGGCGGCGAACGGCTTCCGGCTTGTCGACTTTGGCTTTCAACATCACGAGAGCAACCGGTACGCTGCGTCCGGCGCTCTTGATGGTTTCAACGGCGGTCGGCCGGTCGATGGCGCAGGCACTCATCAGGATGCGAATGCCGCGCTCGACCAGCTTCGAATTCTGCATGTGCACGTTGACCATCAGGTTTTCGTATACGTAGCCCAGCCGGGTCATGGCACCCGTAGTGATCATATTGAGAACCATCTTCTGGGCGGTGCCGGCCTTCATGCGCGTGGAGCCAGAGACGACTTCCGGACCCACTTCGGCGATGATGGCGATATCAGCGGCCGCCGCCAGAGGAGTTTCGTGATTGCAAGTCACGGCGGCGGTGTGGGCTCCGCGGGCGCGGGCATACGCGACGGCGGCAACTACGTAAGGTGTGCGGCCTGAAGCGGAGAGCCCAATCACTACATCCTTGCGGGTCGGGCGGCGACGGGCGATATCCCGCTGCCCCAGTTCTTCTGAATCTTCGTTGACCTCAACCGCAGACGCCAATGCCTTGGGACCGCCGGCCATGATGTATTGAACCTGGCCCGGAGCCGTTGAATAAGTGGGCGGACACTCCGAGGAGTCCAGAGCTGCAATACGCCCGCTGGAACCGGCACCGATATAAATTAAACGACCGCCATCTCGCAGGCTGCGAGCCACCTGGTCAATTACGGCTGCAATTTCGGGAATCGCTTTCTTGACGGCGGCAGCAACTTTGGCGTCTTCGTGATTGATGATGCGGGCGATTTCGAGTGCAGACTTGGTGTCGAACCCTTGCGAAGCCTCGTTTTGGCTTTCGGTTGTAAGTTGTTGGAGTAAGGAGACTTGATCTCTTTTTGGATTCTCTCTCCCTTGTGCGTCGGCCACTTCCTGAGTAGTCGTGCCTGTTAACATCAAATCAGCCCCCAGAATTGATTGTAGACGTAAATTGAGCAAGCTCAAGAGAATAGTGGTGGTGTCCTAATTTGGAAGTAACTCATTCTGACACCAAAGCGGTGCTCAACGTGCTACGAATCCATTGCGATACATTTTGGTTGCTCGCCTTCGCTGCGGCTTCAACTTTCTTCCGTTCTTCGGGACTAAACCGCACTGGCACGATGCTGCCTTTTGCGGCTCCCTTTTCCATCTTGGGGCGTCCCGGTTTTCTAGGCTTCGGCGGCTTCGGCATTGGCTCTTAGCTCCTGTGCGATGGCAAGTCGTACTGCGGTTTCGGGGGAGACTGCGGGAGGGACGTGGAGTACGGTAACACTCCGTCTCGGCTGCTTTGGATCGTCTGTATCGTGCGTCCAGGCGTAAGCTATGTTCGCTTTGGGATGGTCATTAAGCCTAAAGACTTCAACTATGCCTTCCCAAATCGTCTCCCCATTGAAAACCTCTTTCACTGGAACACTCGTTAGGTGTTTGGATTCCACCCCATGCAGCTTGCGGATTACGTCTTTCAGTTCCTCGATATAGGTCATGCCGCTGCCTCTAGCAACTCTCCCACGCTCCAGAACGTCTGAGCAACGCCAGCGGCCATGCACGGGGTACAGCGCAAGGTGCTGTGCCGTTTGACGAAGTTGTAATAGGCGAAGTGAAGGCCGACCGCCGCTTCAAAATTCTCTCTTTTCTTCGAGAAAGCCAGCGTCAGGCGAGTCAGTCTCCGCATGTGAAGGCGGGTTGTAGCGTTCATCCGTTCGATGTAACTGGTAGAAATTAGGGCATAGTTTGGCTGGCCGGAAATGACTTTCTTTTCAGCGGAGACAATAACTCTGCTGGACTATAGCGGCGATGGTCCTTTACCGGTGCTTCGTGGCCGTAAGTCTTGATGATCTGGCCGTAATCGGCATCGGAGCCAAAGGCGTTATCAATCGCGGCTTATGTAGGCGTGCAGGGCATCCGTAGAGATTTGGACTCGATTCCTCATCCTGCCCGCTACATCCTGCAAGAAGGCATCGGCTGTGGTTGCGTCACGATCTCCCACACGGAAAGCCGGGACCAACTTGGTTTCGGCATCGATGGCGCAGAACGTCCAGACGTTTCCCACTCCGCGATCTCTGGGCCTTACGTTGCGTTCTTTCTTGCCGACAAATCCCCAAATCTCATCCAGTTCCAGCCGAGTGCAGGGAAGGTCGCGCATGGTCACATCTAAGAGGGAAGTGCATCCCTGTCCGACCTTCACGCCAAGCCGCATGATCGTATCCCGATGGATGCCGGTAATGCGTTCGATGGAACGGATGCTTGAGCCTTCCGCCAGAGCCGCGATTACGGCGATTTGTTTATCGGTATTGAGAACGTTCGCCATAAAGCCTCACTGGAATAAATGTAATACATTAAACAAACCATGTCAAGTGTTTTTGTAATACATTTTGAAACGCTTATTCGCTCTTCAGAATCTTCATGGTGTCATCACCAGAGCTATATCGGACCGCAACATCTTTCCAGCGGCGATCATCGTGAAGATATGGAGATATTTCAGAAAACGTAAGCATCTCTTTCTTCCATGTATTACTGAATAGTTGTTGGCCCGCATAAACTGTCTCTATGCTTTTGTATCCATCATTGCTGCGTTCTTCATAGGATTTTTGATAGTCGAAAGCCTTATGGTCTATATACCGATTGTAGGTAAACCTGATTCTGATACCAGCCAACTTCAACATTGAAGGATCATCATTCATAAGATATTGCAGGTAGGGTTTTCCAGACCCTCCGACTATTCGCAATCCCGGGAATGGAAAATGCAGCGCCGTTATTTTGTCTCAAGAGTGCATCCCTGTCCGCTAAAAGGGGAAAATTGGCTCTCGTGACATATCTATAAAAAACCACTGAACTCGCGGGCGCGTCTTTGTCTCGTTCGGCAATAAAGTAATCGGCACTGTATATCACATTCTCGATGTCTGCACCCGCTTTGTCGTAGCCTACGAAGACAAATTGTCCAGGTTGAGGTTGCTGAGCATACCCTGTTTCTGGCTCTATAACAAAATCTGGCATCGGTAGACGGTGCTGTCATATTTCCCAAGTACTTCGCTGTTGCACTAGCAATTTCTTGGACGGTAGGTATGTGTTCTCGCGACCGATTCACGCCCATCCCGATCCACCAAAGCAATATTCCAGAGCACATCAGCATGACGACATATGCCGAGACGGATTTCGCCCAATGTAGTCCCTGTACAGCTCCGGAGCGGTGCATCCCAAATGCCAGAGGAATACAAAGAAGCAGGAAGTAGCTCCCGTCGATAAAAACACCCGCGAAACTGCCCACGATACCCATGACGGATAACGTGATCCCATTTTCGAGAAAGAGAAATAATCGTTCCCAAGGCGAAATTGGATGCTGAAAACCACTTGGGTGGTTCTCTAAGGGACGGTCTCAACGGAGCCTCGGGCATAGGTGGCTTTTTCTGCATGGCGCGAGCAAGTGTAAACAACCATTCCTTCTCGTGCCTTTGCCCCATGCCCCATCCTCCCACCGAGTGCCACGCCAAGTCGAGAGGTTTTTGTGAATACATTTTCGCCATCATGCTGAAACGTCTGGCGATACTCGCTGTGCTTATGGCCGTGCAGACACCCAATCCATTGCCAAGGCAAACGACCGCTCGCCCCGGTAATAGCGGCAGCAAGGCCGACGCCAATACCCAGAGCAACAATTCGCCCGACCACCCCATCTATGCCCATCGTCAATCCAGCACAATCCCCAGAAGACGCCAAACATGCAGCCGAAATAACAGGCGATAAGGGAGAGCACAGCATAACCCTCACAAAGCGTCCCGCCCTTGACGATAAAGGACAAACAGAAGACTTTTTGGGACTATGTTTACGACTGGGGTCCGTGGGTCTTCGGACTCTTTCTGGCTATATTTGGAGGCTTGCAGCTTCGGTTGCTGCGGGTCACTTGGAAAGCCATCCAAGAACAAAAAGGGGGAAATGGCGATCCAAACCGGCATCTTGAAAGATTCCGTTGCTGCCGCTAAAGATAGCGCGGACGCCGCCAAGGCCCAAATCAAGATGATCAAGGACAAGGAGCGGGCCAGATTGACCATTACACCACAGCCGCTTAAAGAAATAGCGAGAGACGATCCTTTTCGATTGGACCTTGAGGTTCGCGTAGAAAACGTCGGATACACTCACGCTTTCGGCCTTCGTTTTAAATATCGGTGCGAGTTGAGTCTGACCGAAAAGGTTACGGAAACCACCGATTGGCTGACGGAAACGATACCGCTGGTACGCCCCGAAGAGGAACCTATGAAGGTTAACCTGGATATATGGGGCGACACCGACGTTTGGGATAAAGCCATAGCTCGGGGCGGAGAAAACACCGTAGTGAACTTTTGGGGAACAGCCGACTACAAAGACGTTTTTGGGGACCGACATGCGGTTCAATTTCATTACATCTTTAAGATTTATTCCTTCAAACAGAAAGGAGAGGCTACGTTCGACGACAACGTGTTCACTATTTCGAGCATGTCCCAAGCCCTCGGCTGGAAGGCGATACGCGATTCCAGAGAGAGCAACAAATCCGATGAGGCATAGCCCCAAAACCCAAACCAGACCCCAAGAAAACGCTTGCCCATTTTCGAGCAAAGTTTTCCACAGCAAATTAGGACACCACCAGAATAGTAAGGCGAGAGTGCCCATATAGGTGACTATCGATTTGCCGGCAAAAGCGCCTCCCTTACAGCGTTGTGAAATGCGGGCCGCAGATCGCGAATTGCCTGATTTTGGCGATCGGGCCAAGTGCGATTGGTGAGCAAGACGACTGCGACGGCCGCCTCCAGGTCAATCCACAACGAACAGCCGCTATACCCCAGATGACCGATGGAGTGGGGCGAGAAATGGCGTCCGGCTGAAGACTCGGGTGAGGGGGTATCCCATCCCAGCGCGCGTGAACTGCCCCCGGGCCCCTGGCGCTGGGCAAAGCAGTCTATTGTTCTGCTTTCGAACAACGTTGGTTTATCGCCGCTTTCTCCCCGTTCGGCCACACTCAGAATTTCACTCGCGAAGATCAGCAAATCGGGCACGTTGGAGAACAATCCAGCGTGGCCGCCCACGCCCTGCAGTATCCAGGCATTCTCATCCTGGACTTCTCCCTGGATGCGGCGGTGACGGAACGAGTTGTCTTCTTCGGTCGGCGGGATGAAAAACCGTGAACTTGCAGGCGGAACAAACTCGGTGGCAACAAGCTTCAGCGGCTGAAAGACCTCCTTCTTTACCAGCGCGGCAAGCTCTTCGCGGGTCAAAACCTCCAGCGCCTTGCCGAGCAGGATGAATCCCAGATCGGAGTACTCCGCACGCGTACCTGGTTCCGCCTCGATGGGCAGTTGCAGGCAGGCACGAAGGAGATCGGCAGGAGTCGTGGCCGTGCGAAACAGCTCTGCATAACCGGGCAATCCAGAATTATGGGCCAGAAGGTGACGAAGCTTTACGTGGTGTGCGAACTCACCGGAGGAGCGCCCCACGACGAACCCCGGGAGCAATTCGCCCAACGGCATGTCCAGGTCCAGGAGACCTCGTTGGTTGAGCCGCATGGAAGCGGCGGTGGTTGCGATGACTTTGGTGATACTGGCGACGTCATAAACCGTCGTTGGCGTGACGGCATTCGCATCATCGTCATAGGCGAAGCGCCCGAGGCCGTCCTGCAGCACCACGGCACCGCCCGCAAACACCCCGAAGGCGCAGCCCGGGAAAGTATGAGCGGCGATTGCCCCGTTAAGAACGTCGTACACAGGGGCGAACCGGTTTCTCACATCGACGGGTGGCGAGCTGAGTGCGGGCTCCATCACTGTCTTGCATCGTAACTCGAATCGGCGTGTTACGGAAAAGATGAAGCATTTTGGCAAGGGGGCGGTGAATGGGCTACCTTGGGCATAAACGGTCCGTCTATATAGATAAAGGTCTGGTTTGGAGGGATGGGATGCGCCTGCTGCATGAGAAATTGACGGTTGCAATCGTTCTGAGCCTAGTCGCCGGAGCATACGGTACAGCATTCGCTCAGAATCCCGCGGCTCCCGAATCGACACCCACCACCTCGGATCCAGCGCCTACTGCCACTTCTCCCCCGGTTGCCGCGGCCCCGTCGGCTACCGTGCCTCCAACAGTGCAGCCTGCGGGTTCCCAATCACCCCAGGCGGGAAAAAGACCTACGCCGTTCCTGCCGGGACAAAAGTGTTGCTGCAGTTGCGCAGCGGCATCAACACGAGAAGCGCAAGGCCAGGCGATGGCGTTTATCTAGCTTCGACATTTCCGGTAGTGGTCGGCAACCGTGTGATGATTCCGGCGGGTGTATATGTGCAGGGTGTGGTCGATCGGGTTGCTCGAGCCGGACGCGTGAAAGGCAGGGCACAGCTCGACATGCATTTTACGTCCATCATCTTTCCGAACGGGTCTGTGGTGGAGATCCCTGGAGTGGTAAATAGCCTGCCCGGTGCGAAAAAGCAATCAGTAAAAGACAATGGTGAGGGAACCATTGAACAGGATGGTGACAAGGGTCGCCACGCGGGAAAGGTCGCGGAAGTCGCCGTTCCTACCGGGGGAACAATCGGATCTATTGGCGGCCTGGAGTCGGGACATTCCATCGAAGGTGGAATTGCGGGAATCGGCGCCGGACTTGCGACGGCGGGGCTGGTTTCCTTGTTCACCCGCGGCGCCGATGTCAATATTGAAAATGGCACGCAGGTGGAAATGGTGCTGCAACGGCCGTTGATGCTGGAAGATGAAAATCTCGCCGGCGTGGGTGCCCCTGGAAGTGCTCCCACCCTGGTACCCTCTGCGAACCAGCCTCGTCCCATTGACAAGCCAAATCGTGCGCATGTGATGTGTCCGCCGGGTGGTCTCGGCTGTGAATAAACTGAAGTGTCATAATTAAACTGAGATAGAGATGGAAATACCTCAAGAAACCCAGATTCTGCAACCCGCCGTGGCCGCCGCGGAGATTGAAATCACAAGAGCGGAGATCCCGGACCGATTGCCCCGAACGACGGGCTCGACGGGCGGCGTGTTCTCTGGCTGCGCGACCTGCTTGTCTCCGCGGCTGTTTCGGTGCTCATCATTACTCTTTCTTTATCAGCCTGTCCGCGTTGAAGGCACCAGCATGCTTCCGCGCCTTGAAGACCACGACCGGCTTTTTATCAACAAGTTTGTCTACCACATCGAGTCAATCGAGCGCGGCGACGTGGTGGTCTTTCACTATCCTCTCGATCCTGAGAAGAGCTACATCAAGCGCGTGATTGCGCTGCCCGGCGATCGACTGCGGATTGATCATGGCCAGCGTCTGGGTCAATGGCAACCTCTTGCGGAGGGTTATGTGCCTGAGAAGTACCGCGATAGCGTTCGATGACGGAGATGGTGGTACCGGATGACAGCTACTTCATAATGGGCGACCACCGCTCGATTTCCTCAGACAGCAGGGAATTCGGTCCGGTGGAGCGGGACCTGATTTATGGCAAGGCCGTGTTTGTCTACTGGCCGCGAGAGATGTGGAGTTGTGAAGTGAAACAGGAATCGCGTTTTCCACGGAAGACCGGCACCAGCGAAACCTGCTAAAATCGATTGAATCCACTCCTCGGAGAGGCGATGCAGGCGATCCTAGCGCTCGAAGACGGGCGCATCTTCCGCGGCGAAGGCTATGGGCACCCCGGCGAATGCTCGGGCGAGGTAGTTTTCAATACTTCCCTAACCGGCTATCAGGAAATCGCAACCGATCCCTCCTATGCCGGTCAAATCGTCGTTCTCACGAATCCCCAAATCGGCAACTACGGCACCAACCAGGCAGACAACGAGTCGGCGCAGCCTTATATCGAGGGGCTGATCGTGCGCGAGTTCTCGGCCGTCAGCTCCAACTGGCGCTCAGAGCAAGTCACCGACGAGTACATGGAGCGGTATGCCGTTCCGGTGCTGGCGGAGATCGATACACGTGCACTGGTGCGGCATTTGCGGACTCATGGCGTGATGCGCGGCGTGATTTCGACGGAGACCACGAACGCGGATGCGCTGATCCAAAAGGCCAGACAGATTCGAAAGATGGATGGAACGGATCTGGCGCGCGTGGTTTCGACCAAGTCGATTTATCACTTTGATGCGGACGACAGCCGGAATCAGTCCGGGGATAGCTTGCTGCCCGATGATCTCTGCCAGAACGACGAAGCGCGGAAGCGCCTTCACGTGGTGGCGTACGACTTCGGCATCAAGCAAAACATCCTGCGCATGCTGACGCGCGAGGGTTGCCGGGTGACGGTGGTTCCGGCGGAGACGACGGCGGCGCGACGTGCTGGGAATGAAGCCGGATGGGGTCTTTCTATCGAACGGGCCGGGCGATCCGGAGCCGGTGGATTATGCAGTCAAGGCGATCCGCGACATGCTGGGCGCGTGCCGGTTTTCGGCATTTGTCTTGGCCATCAACTCTGTGGGTTGGCGCTGGGCGGCAAGACCTACAAGCTCAAGTTCGGGCACCACGGCGGCAATCATCCGGTGAAGAACAACTCCACAGGCAAGGTGGAGATTACGGCGCATAACCACAACTTCGCCGTCGATCCGGACTGCGATCAATGCCAATGAGGTTGAGTTGACGCACGTGGACCTGAACGATCAGACCCTCGAGGGGCTGCGGCACAAGACACTGCCGTTGTTCAGCGTGCAGTATCATCCTGAGGCCGCGCCAGGGCCGCACGATTCGCATTATCTGTTTCGGGACTTCCGCAAGATGATGGAGGAGTGGAAGGGATGAGGTTCGACACGTGCGACAGAGCCGGCACATTCAAGACAGCGGGGCTTTTGGCTCCGCTGTTTTTTGGGCAGCACTGCGATTCCATTGAAGGGCTTTGAAAGGGGCACGACTGCAGTCGTGCCGCGAGGAAGTGGAAGGAAGCGCGGCTTTAGCCGCTGAGGGAAGGTTTTGAAACCCGCTCGCGAGCATGCAACGAACAACGCGCAGACTTACATTTGTCACGTCCGATACGTGGGAACGTCGCGCTCTTTTCCGTACGGAATCATGGGCGCGCCTGTTTTTCAAGGCACTGCTCTCGCACCGTGGTGAGGCCTATCTTTTGCACGCATTCGTTTTGATGCCCGACCATTTTCATCTCTTAATCTCGCCATCGGAGGCACTCGAACCAGTGGTCCAACTCATCAAGGGCGGATTCTCATACCGAGCCAAGAAGGAACTTGGATCGAACGCCGAGATTTGGCAGCGCGGTTTTGCCGATCATCGCATTCGAGATGCAGAGGACTACGAGCATGCACCGGCATTACATTTATCTGAGCCCGATGAAGAGGCATCTATGTGCCTCGCCAACCGACTACAAGTACTCATCCGCATTTCCAGGCTGGAAGTTAGACCCCATCCCTCAGGGGCTAAAGCCCTCGATCGCTGAGGGGGCGGCTTGCGGCACGGCTGAAGCCGTGCCCTTTCAAAACCCGCAACACAGTAACTCCAACGAAATGGAAGGGCAGAGCATCATCCCGACCAGAGGAAATGCACGATCATCCCGCGCTGCGGCAGAAAGCGGGGAGTGTCGATGAAGATGATTCGGGCGGTAAGAACAGCGACGATGCGGTATTTGCGTCGTGGAATTTTGATTATCAGTCTGGCTTGGGCCGTACCGTGTGTTTTGATCGGTGCACAGGTCGAGACGCCAGGCCCATTTCATCTGTCACACCTTGACGGCGTGGTTGTAAACCAAAGCGGAATGCCCATCGAGCATGCCGAGATCACGCTGGTGGAGAATGAAAAGACGGCCTACTCGACGCGGACTGACGCGAAGGGTCACTTCGAATTCAAAGGCGTCACCGGACGATATTTGCTCCGGATGCACGTGCCTACATATTCGATTGTCTCGCGGGAAGTCCTCATCGGATTCGAGATCCTGACCGCCCTGGAGGGGCACAAGCTCTATGTAATTCTCGGACCTGGAGCCTGCAGCGACGATTGTTCCTCTGTCTTCACCAGCAAGAGAGAATTTAATCAGGCCCTGCGCCGAATGACCGGACACAACCGATAGGAATTAGTCAAAACAATGCCACGCAGAAATGACATACAGAAGATTTTGGTGATCGGCTCGGGACCGATTGTGATTGGGCAGTCGGCGGAGTTCGACTACAGCGGCACGCAAGCCTGCAAGGCTCTCAAGCAGGAGGGCTACGAGGTGGTGCTGGTGAATTCGAACCCGGCCACCATCATGACCGATCCCGATCTTGCTGATCGCACTTATGTCGAGCCGCTCACCCGCGAATATGTTGAAGAGATTATTCGGATAGAGGCGGAGATGCTCTCGTCGAATCCAGCATCGGGCAAGTTTGCACTGCTGCCGACGGTGGGTGGACAAACGGCGCTGAATCTGGCGGTGGATTTGGCTGATGCAGGAATTCTCGATCGCTACAACGTGGAACTGATCGGCGCGAAACTTGAAGCAATCAAGAAGGCCGAGGACCGGCTGCTTTTCAAAGACGCAATGCTGCGCATCGGGCTCGATGTTTCAAAATCCGCGCTGGTGAATAATCTGCGCGATGGGCTGGATTTTCAGACGAAGCTTGGATTTCCGGTGCTGATCCGGCCGAGCTTTACGTTGGGTGGATCGGGTGGCGGCATCGCATATAACCGCGAAGAACTGATGGAGATTCTGGCGCGCGGACTCGATCTGTCGCCGGTGCACGAATGCCTGATTGAAGAAAGCGTGCTGGGTTGGAAAGAGTACGAGCTTGAGGTGATGAGGGATTTGGCGGACAACGTCATCATCATCTGTTCGATTGAAAACTTCGACCCCATGGGGGTGCACACGGGCGACTCCATCACGGTGGCTCCGGCGCAGACACTCACCGACCGCGAATATCAGAAGATGCGTGACGCAGCCATCGCCGTGATGCGCGAAATCGGTGTCGAGACTGGCGGCTCGAACGTGCAGTTTGCTGTAAATCCAATTGATGGACGGATGACGGTGATCGAGATGAACCCGCGTGTCTCGCGGTCCTCAGCGCTGGCTTCGAAGGCTACTGGTTTCCCTATCGCGAAAATCGCGGCAAAGCTCGCGGTGGGTTATACACTCGACGAGATTCCGAACGACATCACGCGCAAGACGCCGGCCTGCTTCGAGCCGACCATCGATTACGTCGTGGTCAAAATTCCCAAGTGGCAGTTTGAAAAATTCCCAGGCGCAGACGATACGCTCGGGCCGCAGATGAAGTCGGTGGGCGAAGTGATGGCCATGGGGCGCACCTTCAAGGAAGCGCTGATGAAGGCGTGGCGCGCCCTCGAGACGGGCAAGAAGACAGGCGCAGAAATCCTCGAGCCGCGCCGCCTGACGCAGATGCTGGTGACGCCGAGGCCGGAGCGGCTGGGCTATATCCGCTACGCCTTTGAGCGGGCGATGAGCGTGCGCGAAGTGGCGCGACTTACGGGCATGGACCCATGGTTTCTGCATCAGATTCGCGAAGTGACCATCGCCCAACAGGGCATTGCGCAAACGACTCCGGAAGCGATCAGCGCTGAAGAACTTCGCCGGCTCAAGCGCCTCGGCCTCAGCGACGAACGTATCGCCACGGAGTGGAAGCTCGAAGGCCATGCCGGAATTCAGCGGGTAAGGGAACTGCGTGAGGGGATGGGGATCAAGCCCGTCTTCAAGCTGGTGGACACCTGCGCCGCCGAGTTTGAATCGATGACGCCGTATCTTTATTCGACTTACGACGAAGAAGACGAAGCGCCCCCGACACAGACTCCAAAGGTCATCATTCTCGGCTCGGGCCCGAATCGAATTGGGCAGGGAATCGAGTTCGATTATTGCTGCTGCCATGCCGCATTCGCGCTGAAGGACGACGGCTACGAAACGATCATGGTCAATTGCAATCCTGAGACGGTCTCCACTGACTACGACACGAGCGATCGGCTCTACTTTGAGCCGCTGACGCTCGAAGACGTTCTTGCCGTGTATAACCACGAAGCGCAATCGGGCGCGCAGATCGGTATGATCGTCCAGTTCGGCGGGCAGACTCCGCTCAATCTCGCTCAGCGGCTGCGCGCGGCTGGCGTCCCGATTATCGGCACTTCGCCCGAAAATATTGACCTTGCTGAGGACCGCAAGCGATTCGGCAAACTGCTTGAAGAACTTCAGATTCCACAACCAGCGGGCGGCACCGCGACTAGCGTAGAAGAGGCGTTGGCTGTCGGCGAGCGAATCGGCTATCCGGTGCTGGTGCGGCCCAGCTACGTTCTCGGCGGGCGCGCGATGGTCATTGCCTATGACGCGGCGGCGGTGGCGCAATACATGCGGGCCGCGGTCGAGTACTCACAAGAGCGGCCAGTGTTGGTCGACCACTTTCTTGAGAACGCGGTTGAGGTGGACGTCGATGCTCTCTGCGATTCGAAAGATGTGATCATCGCCGGGATCATGCAACACATTGAGGAAGCGGGCATTCATTCGGGCGACTCGAGTTGCGTGCTGCCCGCGGTCGATATTCGCGAAGAGACGCTGGAGGTACTCCGCGCCTATACGCGCAAACTGGCTTTAGCGCTGAATGTGGTTGGATTGGTCAACCTGCAGTTCGCGATCCAGCGTGACGCTGCCGGAGACGACCATGTATTCGTCATCGAGGTGAATCCGCGTGCGTCACGCACCGTGCCCTACGTGTCCAAGGCGACGGGCATTCCGCTGGCCAAGATTGCTGCACGGCTTATGACCGGGCGTACGTTGCGTGAATTGCTTCCGGACCAGCTTGCATCGCGAAAGGACCTTGAAACCGGCACGCACTACTACGTGAAATCGCCTGTCTTCCCATGGTCGAAGTTTGCCGGCGTCGATACGGTACTGGGCCCGGAGATGAAGTCCACCGGCGAAGTGATGGGCGTGGCGGCCACTTTCGGCGAGGCGTTTGCCAAGGCGCAGCTTTCGGCTGGACAAGTGCTGCCGACCGGCGGAACTGTCTTTTTCAGCGTGAATGACCACGACAAGCCGGCCGCTATTGAACTGGCTCGCCGGTATGTTCATCTCGGTTTCCACCTGGTGGCCACCGAGGGCACTGCCGACGTGCTGGAACATGCAGGCCTCGCGGTGGAGCGCGTTTTCAAGGTCAAAGAGGGCCGGCCGAACGTCGTGGATCTAATCAAGGGAGACCGGATCCAGCTCATCATCAACACACCGCGCGGGCAGGATACCTTCTTCGACGAGAAGGCTATCCGGCGTGCAGCAGTGCTTGCGCGAGTTCCCACGATTACGACGATCGCTGCCGCGGAGGCCGCCGTGGAGGGGATTGCCGCCATGCAGCGACACCATACCACCGTGTTTGCGCTGCAGAATCTGCATCGGGCGAACGGCGTGTGAACCGGTCGGTTTTACAATTAAAGCCATGTTGATTGAAGGCGTGTTTGCCGCACTGACTACTCCGTTTTATTCGGATGAGCGGGTCTATTTCCGCAAGATCGAAGCTAACGTCACGCGTTACTCGCGCAGCCTTCTGGCAGGAATGGTGGCACTTGGATCGACTGGCGAGGCCGTTGCACTAGATGACGCAGAGTCGCGCGAGGTGTTGCGCACCGTCGCAGAGGCCGCGGCGCCGGAGAAGGTGCTGATTGCCGGAGTGGGGAAGGAGAGCGTCAAGTCCACCGTCGAAATGGCGGAGATTGCGGCGGGTTTCGGATTTGATGTGGCCCTGGTTCGGACGCCAACTTATTACTCGGCCCAAATGTCGCCGGAATCGGTGCTGAACTATTACCGTAGCGTGGCTGACCGGTCGCCGCTGCCTGTGCTGCTCTACAACATTCCCCGGTGCGTTCCATTCGATATCCCTGTGCCTCTGGTGGGAGAGCTTGCGCAGCATCCGAACATTATCGGGATCAAGGATTCGAGCGGCAGCCTGGAGAGAATCAAGGCTACGATTGAGGCCACACGAACTGTACCGCGTCGAGCTGTAACGGTAACTACTATATTTGAGGCAGTTACGGGACGAATGTTAAAGGGTCCTCTGAAAAACAACGGAGCGGCAACCTTTGTCTCGGCCAGCGACCTGGGCGGCAATGTGGCCCTTGCGGCGGCGCCGCCGGCGGTTTCGCTTAGGACGCGCACAAAGGAGATTGGCTTTCAGGTGCTCACGGGTTCGGTCTCCATTCTTTTGGAATCGCTTGAACTGGGCGCGACGGGTGCAATCCTCGGATTTGCTGCATGCGCTCCGCAGGCGTGCCAGGAAGTGTATCTCGCCTGGAAGGATCACGACTTGCAGCTTGCAGCAGAGAAGCAGCGTCGTATTGCGGGGGCGAGCCGCCGGATCACCGGAGACCTCGGAATCAGCGGCGTGAAATATGGGTGCGACTTCAACGGCTACTACGGCGGTCGCGCGCGGGTGCCAATTCTGCCAGTCAGCGGTAATGAGAAGAGAGAGATAGAAACGCTGATGGCCGGCATTCGGAACTAGACCTGGGCTGAGAGGGAGGATATTTGGTGGGGCTGTGATCGGAGCTCGGCTCATTTATCACGTCCGATAACACATATTCTGTATACTTAAACCGTGAAACGAAGCGACCTAAACCATTTGTTTATCTTTAACTTGGCTGGAAAAACGGAATGCACTTCCCCAGCCGACACTCACATCTTGTAGCGGCCCATGTCCTCATCGTTTAGTCCTTCAAGCCAGCCGCGCAGTTGCTCTGCGGTGGGACCTTCGGGCGGACCCGAGGTGTTCAGCTTTGCGGATTGCATTACTTCTTCCGCTACATAAATCGGACAATCTGCGCGTAATGCCAAGGCGATTGCATCAGAAGGCCTGGCGTCAATCGTGATGGGCTCATTATCCTGCATGAGCCATAAGGTTGCAAAAAACGTATCGTCTTTAAGTTCATTAATTACAACCTTTTCCAGCTGACTATTAAGATGGCGGATCAGGTTTCTGGTCAAATCGTGGGTCATTGGACGCGGGGCGGCCATCTTTTCAATTTCGATAGCGATCGCATTGGCTTCAAAGATGCCGACCCAGATGGGCATCACTGTATCCGAAGCAACGTCCTTGAGGACGACGATTGGCATATTGGTGGATGGATCCATCATCAGACCGCGTATCCGAACCTCGATATCCATGAGCTTACCCCTCCTGCGCCAGACCTGTTAGATGGCCTCGCCGACGAGGCTGTTTGGAAATGAGCCGGAGATCTTCACCTGCACATAACTGCCGGCCGCAGGCGCAATGGGCCGCGGATCGGTAAAGTTCACAGGCTTGTTCTGACTGCTGCGACCTGAGATCTGCCCCGGGATGGATTCATTCCCTCAACCATCACTTCCATCACCTGTCCTAAATGTTTGGCATAATTATACCTTTGAATCTCGCGCTGCCTGTCGAGGAGCACCAGGAGCCGCGTGGCCTTCTCGGCGTCAGGAATTGAGTCGATCATAGTGAGAGCCGGCGTGTTGGGTCGGGCCGAATACTTGAATCCGAAGACGCAATCGTACTCGACTTCTTGCAGAAGGTCCATGGTCTGGATGAAATCGTCCGCTGTCTCGCCGGGAAACCCCACAATAATGTCCGTCGAAATCGAAATCGGCCTTTTGGCTGCCTTGATCCAGGCAATCCGTTCCAGGTACCAGTCGCTCGTGTATTCCCTCGCCATCATCTTGAGCACCCTTGACGAGCCAGACTGGACGGGTAGATGGACGTGGTCGCAGAGGGTTGGAACGGCGTCGATAACTTCCACGATATCGCGGGTAAAGTCGCGCGGGTGGCTGGTGGTAAAGCGAACGCGCCGGATGCCGGGCACTTCGCCGACGGCAGCAAGTAATTCGGCGAAGCTCAACTTCCCTTCCGGGTCTCGAAAGCTATTCACGTTTTGCCCGAGTAGCTGAATCTCGGTGTAACCCAGATCAGCAATGCGGCGCGCTTCATTTAACACCGAGGATCCAGCGCGGCTCCGTTCCTTACCCCGCGTGTACGGAACCACACAATATGCGCAAAACTTATCGCAACCTTCAATGATGGTGATGTAGCCCCGATAAGGGTTCTGTCGCGCCGTGAATTCGGTTTCGAAGGTCTGATCGGTCTGGCGGTCGTCAAGGCCAGTAATCCGTGTCTCGCCGGATTCGAGCCGAGCGAGCATGTCGGGCAGCTTGCGATAGGAGGCGGATCCGGATACGAGCGACACATAGGGGGCGCGCTCGAAGATCTTCTCGCCTTCCTGCTGGGCCACGCAGCCGAGCACGCCGAATCGCTTGCCGGCCTTGTGCAGTTTCTTGTAGTCGTTGAGGCGGTTGAAGACCTTCTGCTCCGCTTTGTCGCGGATGGAGCATGTGTTGTAGAGGATGAGGCTGGCTTCTTCCTCTGTCTCGACCTGCCGGTATCCTTGCTGCATGAGTGTGCCGATGACCTTTTCGGAGTCATGGGCATTCATCTGGCAGCCGAAGGTCTCAAGAAAGAAGGTTTTTTCGGTCGCCATAGCAATCTCGAGTATAGTGCATTCTTCGAATTTGCTGCTGTTGAGGGACCCGGACCCCAGGCGGACTTACCGTCCATTTGCGAACAGCCAAAGATCGAAAGCGGACAACGCCGGTTGGGTCGTACCTGAGGAATCGCGCCAAATCAAGCACTTGGACGCCCAAAATCCTGGCAGTTCACATGCTGGTAGCCGATTACTGCTCTTCCCCCGGAGGGACATCCTGATGGCGATTGAGATCCAGGGCCTGACGCCTCTGCTCCAGGTGTATGACATGCCCACTTCGATCCGCTTCTATCGCGACATGCTGGGCTTCACGGTGGTTACTACTTCTCCAAAGTTGTCCGACGATCCTGATGACGTGAACTGGGTGATGCTCCGGCTCAATGATGCGAACCTGGTGCTCAATACGGCATACGAGCCGGAATACCGGCCGACCGCTCCGGAGCCGGAGCGTTTCGGCGGCCACTCGGATACCGGGCTTTTCTTTGGCTGCCCCAACGTTGAGGGCGCGTATCGCCATCTAGTCGACAAGGGTCTCCATATCGACAAGCCCAAAGTTGCCCATTACGGAATGAAGCAACTCTCTCTGTCCGATCCGGACGGATACGGGTTGTGCTTCCAGTGGAATGTCTGAGTTCAATACTTCCTAAGGAGCACCTATGCGAACTGTGCTGCAGGATCTGCGTTATTCCTTCAGGCAATTGATCAAGCTGCCAGGCTTCACGCTGACCGCGGTGATCTCGCTGGCCCTCGGCATTGGCGGCACGACGGCTGTGTTCAGCGTGGTCTATGCCATTCTGATGGATCCTATCCACGTGGTCTCTTACACAGTCGCGCAACGCACCAATGAATTCGGCATTCGCATTGCGTTGGGTGCGCAGCCCGGCCACATGCTCAGCATTGTCGTTCATTCCATGTTGGTCACGGTGGGCCCGGGCATTCTGATGGGCTTCGGGCTCACCCTCGCGCTGAATAAGGTGATGGCGACCTGGGCAACCGAGAGCACTCGCGATCCTCTGCTGCTGATCGCATCGGCTGTTGCGTTAGGTCTGGTTGCAGCTCTCGCCTGTTTGCTTCCCGCCCGTCGAGCCGCTGCGGTGAACCCGATGACCGCGATTCGCTATGAGTAACGCAACATTCGAACTGATGTAGATCGGCTTATCGAAGCCCGGTGTGGAGATAGGCCAGCAGCGCCGCCATCTGGTCCTGGGTGAAGCGGCCCGCGAAGGACGGCATCATGCCCTTGCCCGACAGCACCAGTCGCGTCACGCCGGCATCGGTGGCGGGCGATCCGCTCGGCAGAGTCGGGGCCTGAAAAATGCCGTGCAGGTTGGGCGGGACTTTCTTCAGGGCCAGGTCGTTGTCCTGGTGGCAATGGGCGCACCGAACCGTGTAGAGGTGCTTCCCTGCCGCCTCCTGCTGGGTCAAAGCCGGCTGGTGGTGGCATCCATCGAGAACTAATGGGAACAAGAGAAAAAGCGCTGCCAAAGTCAGGAGGCCCGCGCTTTGCAGAGCACAAGAGGTTCGTTTCCTCATCAACTCTCATTTTAGCGAGCGCACTGCGGGACTTTTGACGTGAGAGATCACGTAGCAGCGATCGCCTGTGCATGGGCGCTCCAAACCCGTGTACCGTTTTAGTACAGTAGAGCCTCGCAAGATATTCTAACGAGGATGAAGACTCACCATGAGAACCTTACCCCGATGGCTCACTCGGCTCAGAACCGCTGCTTCGGCTGCGGGCCGGCTAACCCAACGGGCCTCCATCTTGAGTTCATGCTGGCCCCTGACGGCACCGTTGTTTCACTGGGCACGGTACCGGACAGGTTCGAGGGTCCGGCCGGCTACCTGCACGGCGGCATCATCGCCACTCTGCTGGACGAAACCATGAGCAAAGCGGTCCGTGCTCGTGGCCTGACCGCGATGACGCGCCACATGGAGGTCGATTACCGGCGACCCGTTCCCTCAGGAGCGCCGATCCGCATGGAGGGCCGCATGGTGCGCAGCGAGGGGCGTAAACACTGGACAGAAGCGAGGATCTTCGGCGCCGAGGATTTGGTCTTAGCGCATAGCACGGGCCTGTTCATTGAAGTGCAAAAAGGCGGACACACAAAATAGATTGCCTTCTTCCTATGAGCGACCAGGCTCTCGCCTTGGGAGGCGAGGGCCCTTCATCGAACTTCTCGTTTGCCGCGGACGCCGGCGCGGGTTTGGATACTCCCATCACGCGGCGTCTTGCATGGCGCCTCGAGGGCAGTGTGCTTGTTTCAGACTTGGTCGCAGCCAGTAACTAGATTTACGGGCTGTCGGTACTTTGCGCGAACCTCATCCGGCGTCGTCTGGCGTTTTTGACGCGGAATTCATCGGCCTTAGTGAATCATGTTGATGGTTTCCTGCGTGACGGTGTCAAAGGTTGTGACTGCTTTCGAATTGGCTTCGAAGGCGCGCTGAGCGATGATCAAATTGGAGAACTCAGCTGAGATGTTGACGTTTGAGCCTTCGAGAGCGCCATCCTGCAGAGTGCCCAGGCCGGCCGCGCCTGAAGTCGTGATCGAGGCCGTGCCGCTGGCGAGAGTGGTGGCATAGTCGCCATCGCCCAGCATCTGCAATCCCTGCAAGTTGGTCACGCTGGCCAGCGCGAGTTGACCCACATTCTCTTTCTGTCCGTTGGAATAAGTGGCCGTGACGGTGCCGTCAGTGCCGATGGTGAAACTCTGATATTGGCCCGGTGCGTAGCCGTCCTGCAGGGTCGCCGAGACGGCCGACTTGGCATCGACCTGACCGATCGTCGGCGTGCCACTGGCTCCAAGCAGACTCCAGTTCATGTTCAGGTCAGCGGCGCCGTCCGCCAATCCGGTAAAAGTGAGAGGAATGGCGGCGACATCTGGAGCCGCATTGCCCACCGGGGTCGCCGCGACCGCCACAGGCGTCGATTGGGAGACCGAAGTCAGGACGCCAATCTGGTTGAATTGCATGGTGCCGGTCACAGGTGTCGAAACTCCGGAGGTAAACTCCGAGGCTGGCAGCGCGGCCGAGTAGTCCCATGTGTTGATCCCCGCCTGGGTGTACGTCACCGTCGCAATATGGGGAGTGCCCAAGGAGTCATACACAGTAACCTGGGCCGGGAAGGTTGTGCCGCCCAAGGACGTGGCATCCAGGTTGGTCGTCATGCTGATGGTGGTGGTGGCCTGGGGCTGCTCCACCTGGCCCACCGGAATGTTGATCGGCGCCAATGGCGCATTGGTATTGACGACCCCATTTGCGGCGGGATATCCCATCACATTCAAACCGTTGGCGGTGACCAGATTGCCGTTTGAAGTGAGTGAGAAGTTTCCTGCACGGGAGTATTCATTCGCACCATTACCGCTGCCGACGACAAAGAAGCCGCTTCCATTCAAAGCCACGTCGGTGGGGTTGCTGGTGGAATTGATGGACCCCTGGGCGTAGTCGGTTTCGTTCGCAGAGACCTTCGTGCCTGCACCTACCTGGATCGGGTCGCCGGAACCCGTGGAGCCGATCTGCTGATAGAAGAGATCGGAAAAGTTGGTCGATTGAGACTTGAAGGCCGTGGTGTTCATGTTGGACAGATCGTTGGCAATGGTATTCAGCGCGGTCGAATCGGCGTTGAGCCCGGTCAGTGGAATGGAGAAACTAGCCATCGAATTACTCCTCGTTCATGTTCAGTTAGCGCTGGCCGTCTGAGCCTGCGGTGAATGAAAGTCCTGTGGGTCGCGAGCCATCGCGTGGATCAACGCGCAAGATGCCGCCCGCTCAAGGACTCGGCTACACGCTGCGCCGCCGGATTGGCCGCGGGGATTCTGAGATTGCCGGGTGCACGGTGCAGGCCAATTGCATTCATCGTCTTGCCGCCCGGTGCGACAACATTTTGGACGCTGCTTTCGGCCGGTATTGCCGGCAGATTCAATTTCGCCACCTTGCCGCTTTCGGCGGTAGCGATTGCACCGGCCCCGGATACGTGCCCTGTCGGCGTCGTGGTACCCACCGCAGAGGAGAGTGTCTGGTTGATGTTGATCAATTGCTCGAGGCTGTTCACGTTGACTAGCTGGTTGATGTATTCGTTGGGATCGGTGTTCGCCGTCGGATCCTGATTTTGCATCTCGGTCACCAGCAGGCTGAGAAAATCATTGGCCGAGATTGTTGCCGAGTCTGTGCCGGAGCTATTGCCGGTGCCGCTCGTCGGACTGTCCATTGGGGTCACGCCAGGAAGGCCCTGACCCGCCGTTGATAAGTGATTCCAGATTCCTGTTGCCGTTGCTGCCATTTGCCCTCCCTGTATTCACTCGCTTTGCCTTTGACATTGGCCGGTTTTGCAATCCCACTCTGCTTCAGGCCATCACCGAGACGTAGACGCCTCCGGGTGGCGCTCCCACCGCCGAGTTTTCAGAACCGGCGGCGACGATCGGGTGCGTGGCTGTCGCCACCGATCCCCGATCACGGTTTGAATCCGTGGGTTGACCAGAGTGTTCGCCCATACTGCTTCCCTGTCCTGCACTCTGGCTGCTTCCCTGCTCCGAACCATGCCCATTCGAGCGGCTCTCCGGGGCTGACAGGGTCAGTGTCTGAACCGTGGTGTGATGTTCCGCGAGATAGGCGTTCAAGCCGTCGAGGTGGCCGCCGAGTGTTTGCGCCGCATATGCGGACCCGGGCACCAGTGAGGCGTGCACGCCATTGATGTCGACCTGGGCACGGACTCCGACCCATCCAAGCGCCGGATCCTGATACCCCGCCTCGGCCGCGCGCGCGCCTGCATGAATCCAATTGGGTGCAGTTTCCCGGGTCGCTCCATCGAGAGAGACGAAAGTTTCGTGCACGCTCGATGCAGCGGTGTTGGCCGGCGGCGAGCCGGATGCGGAACCGATCTTTCCGACTGCACCTGGCGCGGCCTGGATGCCACCCGCATCCCTGATCGGCGAGAGGGCGGATTGCTCCCAGCATCGACAGGCTGGCTTGACTCTCAGAATGTGTCGCATTTTTTGCCACCGCGGAAAGTGCGTTGGTTCGTCCTCCCGGGGGCGCGGTTTGTCTTTCGGGATCCCCGGTGGTGGAGGTTCCGCGGGGTTCCGCTGATGCAGGCGCGAACGTTGCGAATTGGCGCGGTGCATTGCGTGGGTCGGGAATTATCTCGGCAATCCGCCGGGGCGATTCCGGATGTGCCGGTTCGGCGAGGGTGGCCAGCGCTGTGAGAAGCGGCGCTGCGCTCTTGAGCGACGCACTGGAGTGTATCTCTTTCGCCGAGACGATGTCCGCAGATGCATCGACTGACTGAACAGAAGTGGAAAGCGGCGGCGATTGCAGCGGCTCGCTTTTCATTCCATCGGCTGCCTTGATTCCGGCCGTGCCGTTTACGGCGTTCTTCCAGGCGTTGCTTTCAGAGGCGATTGGATGCAGGGTCGCAGGAGAGAATGTTCCGGCAGTCCCAGGCTCGGCGAGGGGTGAGGTGACGAATTGATCCTGTGTTGAAATCTTTGCGGGCTCCGGCATCACGGCCGCTGATGCCATTGCGGGTAGAGCAGTGTCCGCAGGCTCAAGAATCGCGGCCGCCGCGGGCTTACCGGCCAATTGGGAATTCACATCCTTCCCGATATGGTCAGCATGCGCCGCGTGGCTGGTTTCTGGGGGATTGCTCGACTTCTGTTCCTGAAGCATCGAAATTGATCGAGGCATTTTCGAAATCGCCGGCAAAACGATACTCGCCCTATCCAGGGGTGGCGTCATGACCTGCGTCGTGCTCGGACTCGATTGAGCCGTAGTCAAAGGTTGGAGTCGCGGGGATCTGTGAGCGAGAGCCAAACTTGCTGCAATAGAAGATGCCTCGGTCGCTGAGTTCAGGACAGATGCTGTTTGCGGATCAGTCTTCTCCTCACCAGGTTTCACAGCGAAGATTCCGGCTGAAACGAGTACCGCGTTCCAACTGGATCCGGATTTCGGCGCAATCTCCTGTCCACTCAGCGACATTTCGCCCTCCTTCCGCTGCACGATCTCTGCTCGCGACAGGGATCCTTGCCAGGGAATTACTCCCCCGACCACGATCTCGAGTCCTGCCCCTGTCGTCATGCAGGAAGTGAGAGCAGATCAAATGCCAATGGGCGCCAAACGAGGTTAGAACCTTGTCAGGATGGCTGGTTGTCCCTGTTCGGGAAAACGTACCAGTCTCATGCCCGAATTTCTCTCAAGGTATATCCCGATCGATTTCGTCTTGGGAGGAAGCGGTTCGGACGATTGCGGATTCGATTGGGGAATCCTTCGTTTCTCCCACCTTCTCTTTCGCGCGGAAGAAGCGCGACTGATGCCAGTTGTCTAGTTCCTGCTGGCGACGACGGCTGGATTTGACGTCATCCTGCACCTGGGTTTCCTGAATCAGGGTCTCGGCCTGGCTGCGCTCCACGCGCTGTAAGAGAAACTTTTGATGCACTTGCGCAACAGCGAGTTCGGCATGCTCAATCCGCACCGAGATGACTGCGGCTTGGCGAACAGCGGCGCTCCTCTCTTCCAGACCGGCAAGCCGATCCGGCAATTCTCCCGTGAGAGCGCTGGCCGAAACGAGTAGCCGGCCACGGCGATCGCGTGCGGCAGCGGCGGTCAATGCACTCCTGAGACGATTCAACTCCCCCAAGGCGGATTCTAGGGCCAGACGGCTCTGTTCTTCCTGCAGCTTGCGAATCGAGAGCAGGCGCTGCAAGGCGCGCGAGACGGCCATGGCTCAAATCTCCGCAGCCAGAGCCGCTAATCTCATTCGGCAATCCGCAAAGGTGACATGCTCTACGGAACTCTGAGTCAGGAAGGCGCGCATCGCGGAGCGGGCGCGCAAGGCCCTGTCCAGATCCGGATCCGAGCCTGGTTTGTAGGCGCCGATGCGGACTAGATCCTCTGAGCGGGCGTAAACGGCCATCAGGCGGCGCAGCAGAGCAGCCTGTTCGCGATGCTGCGGCTCTGTCACGGACGGCATCAGCCGGCTGATCGAATCCAGCACCTCGACGGGCGGGTACCAGCCTTCAGCAGCCAGGGCACGCGAAAGGACCACGTGGCCGTCAAGGAGCGAACGCACCGCATCCACCAGGGGATCCTGCTGGTCATCGCCCTCCATCAGAACCGTGTAGAAGGCGGTGATCGAGCCGGTCTGAAACTGTCCCGCGCGTTCAACCAATTTGGCTAGACGCGTGAAAACCGAAGGTGTATATCCCTTTGCGGTAGGCGGCTCTCCGGCGGCCAGGCCAATCTCACGCGCGGCCATGGCGAAGCGGGTCAGCGAATCCAGGACCAGCAGCACATGCTTGCCCTGGGCAGCAAAGTATTCGGCCATCGTGGTGGCGGCAAGCGCAGCGCGCATGCGCATCAGTGGCGACTGGTCAGACGTGGAGACGATCACCACCGAGCGCGCACGGCCCTCCTCGCCCAGCGAATCGTCAAGAAACTCGCCCACTTCGCGCCCGCGCTCCCCGACCAGGCCGACAATGGTCACATCGGCCTCGGTGTTGCGGGTCATCATGCCGATCAACGTGCTTTTGCCCACGCCCGATCCGCCGAAGATGCCCACACGCTGGCCCCGGCCTACGGTCAGCATCGCATCCAGAACACGAATCCCGGTGCCGAGCGGCGTGCGAATGGCGACCCGGTCGAGTGGTGAGCGAACCGCTCCATCGAGAGGCAGAGACTGCGTTGCCGACAGTGGAGGCCCGCCGTCAATCGGCTCTCCCATCGCGTTGAACACTCTGCCCATCAGCGAAGAGCCAACGTTGATTTCAGGACGAACGCCAAGCGCAGAGACGGCATCTCCGTAGCGAACGCCTTCAGTGCTTTCGACCGGCATCGACAGCACGTTGGACCCGCGAAACCCGATTACTTCAGCCAGATGCGCCCGGCCGAACTGGTCCATGATCTCGCAGCACTCTCCCACGGAGGCCAGCGGACCGGCTGATTCGATGGTCTGGCCGACTGACTCGACCACCTGCCCGCGCCAACGCCACGGCTGACCTCGGCGCAGTTTGGCACGGTAGGGGCCCAGTAGCGCGGTCATCGCCGCGTCTCGAGCGTGCCTGCGGTTGCGTTTTCTGAAGCCTCAGCCGCCTCGCTGCTTCTGCGGGCTCGGTCAAAGAAACCGCGTTCGATCTCGCCCAGTTGTGCGCGAATGCCCAGATCCACTGAGCCCAATTTCGTCTCAAGCGCGCAATCACCCAGCCGCATTCCCTCACCGGCCACTACCGTGGGTTTCACGGAGAGATTGGGAACGTGCGCGATGGACTCGGTCCACATATCCAGTTCCTGCGCCGGAACGTGCAAGTGGACTTCGGTCGAATCGGAAAGCTGTCCCAGCGCCACGCGAACCGCCCCAGTCAGGAGCAGCGGATCCATATTCGCCTCCCGCCGCAGAATGCGCGCCGCCACGGCGAGAGCCAACTCCACGACTTCATGTTCCACCGCCTGCAAATAGCGATCGCGCTCCAGAGTGAAGGCAGCAATCCGCTCGGCAACTTGCTCGGTGCGCCGTTTTTCTCCCGCCGCGAAAGTTGCTGCATGCCACTCGCGCTCAGCCTGTCGGCCTTCCTCGAGACCACGTTCTCGCCCGGCTGCGAAGACTCGCCTCGATTCTTCGATCTCCCTCGCGTGGATTTCAGCTCGAGGGTCCCGTTGGCCCGAGGGCGCGACGGTGGCCGCTGTGGAAATTTCGCGACTGTCGCCGAGGATATCGAAGCCACGCCATCCCAGCACGGCGCAATGCGGCTCAGGGCTGGCAGGGTATTCGAACATCTCGACCAGTTGCTGGGCTGTTCCTTGCATCGCCGTTCCTTTCCATAGACAAAATTCAATGACGGGGAAAGTATCCGTCCCCGGCCGAAAATTCTTTGTTTACTGCCGCAGCCCACCCTCAGGCAAACGTCCCTCAGGCCAGCATTTCGTCGCCGGTTTCAAGCTTCAGAATCACTTTGCCCTCGGCTTCAAGCCGCCGGGCAAGGTTGAGAATCTCCTGCTGCGCCTGCGCCACCTCGCGCGAACGCACCGGGCCCAGGACTTCCATGTCTTCCTTCAACATCTCCACGGCGCGCGAACTCATGGCCTTGAAGATCTGCGCTCGCAGCTCTTCGTTGGCCCCGCGCAGGGCCAGCGCGAGTTGCCGCTTGTCGACCCCGGAAACAATCTCGCGAATGGTCGCCGGCGGCACCGTAACCAGATCTTCGAACGTGAACATCAGGTTGCGGATGCTCAGGGCCAGTTCCGGCTGGCTTTCCTCGATGGTCTCGAGAATCTTCTTCGATTCTTCGGCGTTAAGCCGATTGAGCAGGTCGGCCACCGCCTTGAACCCCGAATAGCTCTTGCCGCGCCGTGTCTCCCACGCTCTCCAGGCGCCGGTGCAGAATGTGGGCGACCTTCTGCGCCATCTCCGGCGAGAACTGGCGCATCTCGGCAAGCCGCTGGATGGACACAACCTTGTGCTCTCGCTCAGATTGTCCAGCACCATCGACGCACGCTGGGGATCGAGGTGCGCCAGCACCAGGGCGATGGTCTGCGGATGTTCGCTGTCAAGCAGCTTGCCCAGCTGCTGCGGGTCGGTACGCTGTAGCTTGGCCAGGTTGCCGTGCGCCTCTTCCTGCGAGCGGCGCACCAGCGTCAGCAGATCATCGGCGCGCTCTTTGCCGAATGTCCCAACCAGCAGGCGACTGGCGTAATCGAGTCCGCCGTGGACCATGAAATTCTGTGTCTCGAGCACCTCCCAGAACTCCTCGAGAACCTGCGGAAGAGAGTTCCGGCGTGATCCCGCGCAGATCGGCGAGTTCTTCGGTCAGCCGCTGTACATCCGCCTCCGGCAGAGCGCGCAGAATCTCTTTGGCCAGTTCCTCTCCTACAGCCACCAGCAGCATAGCGGCCTTGCGCACCCCGCTCATCGACGATGCCTGTCGATGTCGCGTCTCCTCGATTTCTGTTTCCAACTCGGCCAAGATCTGCTCCTTTCAATTCCGGTGCCCCATAGTGCTCTGCTCGTTCAATCCTCGGCATGCATTCAGTGTCCTGCTCGTTCGCTCCTGGTATGTCCTGAACTCAGAGGAATGCCCTTCAATCGGAATGAATCCAGCTCTGCAACAGCCGCGAACTCTGCGCCGGCTCACGTTTCAGGTGACCGCAAACCTGTTCGAAGATCTCCTGCGCTCGGGTGCGTTCCGGGGTCGAGCCGGCGGGCTCCGGCGGATTGAGCGCGGGAGCGGCTGCTTGGGCTGCCAATTCGCGCAGTCGCTCCTTTTGCCGGAATCCCGGGCCCGGCGACTCAGCTGCGCCCGCGCAATCTTGCAGTGCCGGACGCACACCAAAGGCCAGCACCACCAGCAGGCCCGCCAGCAGCGCGCATGTACTTGACCAGACCGGGGAGTTCTCCGCGGTCGATAACAATGCGCCGGCGATGGAGTGAGCAGACGGTGCGGCGATTTCTCGAAAGCAAGGTCTTCGACCGTCAACACGTCCCCGCGCGTAGCATCGAAACCCACAGCCGCTTGCGCCAGCGCGGTCAGATTGTGCAGCTCTTCGGCCGACCGCGGCTGCCAGGCCGCCGCTTGCCTTGGCTGGCCGCCTGCATCATGCGGTCATTCACCACGATGGCGGCCGTCATTCGCCGCACGCGGCCGGGGTTCTCGAATCACGTGGCGCACCGTCTTCGATACGCCGTAGGTTCCCGACTCGGTCTTGGCGGTTTGCGGCGGCGTGGTCTGTTGCGGGTAGACAGGCAGGGCCTGCGCGTTGGGTGCATTGGATGCCGTGCCAGGAACCCCCGCTGCGATGGGCTGGCTGCCGGATGTTGCTCGGTGCGCTGCATCGACAGGGTGGCCGGTCTGGTCGGGATCGTAGGTCTCCTGCGGTCTCCTCGGTGCTGGCCTGCGTCGTAGTCCAGGGTGACGGATGCGCGCACATTGCCCGGCGCCGGTGACCGGCTCGAGCGTGGAGATCAGCTTCTCTTCGAGAGCCTGCTCCGCGCTCAGCGCAGAGCTCCGGCGTCTTGGGGCCCAGCGGCAGATGCCCGCTGCGTCCACCAGCACCACCCGGTCGGGGGTCAGATCCATCGACCGCCGAGGCGACCAGGTTACGAATCGCATCGGCTCGCCGTCGGCCAGGGACCGATGCCGCAGCTTCAGCACCACGGAGGCCTTGGCCGGACGCTCCTGTTCGCGAAAGAGCGAATCGTGCGGCATGACCAGGTGCACGCGCGCCGACTCCACATCGGCTCAGCGAGCCGACCGTATGTTCGAGCTCGCCTTCGAGAGCGCGCTGATAATTGACCTGCTCGTCGAACTCGGATCCGACCCAGTTGGGCTTGTCGAAGAGTTCGAAGCCCAGACGCCCGCTGCTGATCTCCTTTGGCCGCCGTGGCCAGACGCGCCTTGTCGAGTTGCGGCGCGGGAACACGAAGCGCGGTACGCCGTTGGCCGAGACATCAAAGGGAATCTGCGCCTGGGTCAGAGTCGGGCCGATCTGCCGCGCATCGTCCGTGTCGAGATCGGCGTAAAGACGTGCGCCAGTCGGTGCGAAGTGCGTACCAGAGCAGTACGCCTACCATGAGGCCAACAGTGCCGCGGCTACGAGCAACCCGTTTCGCTGACCGCCTGCGCATGGAGGCCCACTGCACGCGAACGCGGGTCCACAGGGCAGAGACTCCGGAAGCCAGTTGTCCGCTCTCTGGCATCCTGCTCCTCGCCAACTGTGTCCCTGCTGTGGCCATGATCTCCGCATCCTGCCCCGTGCCTTAAAATTGCATCCCCATTACCGACTGATAGGCCTGCACCGCCTTGTTGCGTACTGCCAGCGCCAACTCAAAGGCCATATTCGCTTTCTGCGTGGCAATCATCGCCTGGTGCACATCGACGCCGGAACCTGTCATCAGTCCGTCCACGGTCGTGCCGCCTGATTTTCGAGCGAACTGACCTGGCCTACGGCATCGGTCAACAGGCTGCTGAAAGGCGCGAGGCCGCATTCGCACCGCCATTGGAGGTCAACCCTTGTAAGAGGTTATCGGGATACGAAATCGACGAAGTCACAGCCGTCATCGCGTTCATTGCTATTTGCATTGGTCCTCCTGGCGCTCAGTCGCGCGTGTCAGACCACGAGCCTTCGCGCTGCCAGAGATCTGCTGAAAGTTCCGGACTGCCCAATACTACGCCTTGACAATCTCGAGTGCCGACGAGATCATGCTCTTCTCGGCCTGCACGGCAGAGCCATTCAGACCATATGCACGCGTCGCCCCCATCAGGTCGACCATCTCTGTGAGCGGATTAATGTCGGGATAGGAAACGAAGCCGTCCTCGCCGGCATCGGGATGGCCCGGATCGTAGCGTTTGAGCGGAGGAGCGGAGTCTTCGACAACCTGTGCGATGTGGACGCCCGCGGCCGCACTGGTTTGCGAACCCAGGGGCTGGAGCGGTGCAAGGTATTGGTTCGAAGCGTCGTTCAGCGAGTTGAGAAATCCGGGATCGTCATGGTTGGCGGCAAACACCACCATGTGCCGCCGATAGGGTCCGCCGGATTCGGTACGGGTCGTCTCCGCATTGGCCATATTGGTTGCTACGACTTCGGCACGCATCCGTTCGGCTTGCATTGCCGAACCGGAAGTCTCCATCAATCCAAAGAGATTCATTGCCGCTCCTTCTGTTGACTCGATCCGTATCACTTGTCGACGTGAATGGCGTCCATCACACGCTGATACTCCGCGCGAAGAAGAGCTATGCCAGTCTTGAACTTCAATTGCGCCTCGGCCAGATTCAGGCTCTCGCGATCCATGGAGACATCGTTGCCATCCGGCCGCGCAATCAGCCCTTCCACGATTTTCACACGCACTGGTCGCGCCCCATGCCCGTTATCGACCCCTCCCAGCGCATCGCGCATCTCGGCTTCGAAGTTCATGCCCAGAGCCTGGTAGCCGGGAGTGTCAATGTTCGCCATGTTGGCCGCGGTCAGCTTCACCTCGCTCGCGGCAAGATCCATGAAGCGGGCGACCTGGTCGCTCAACCGGGTTTCGAACTCCATATGGATTGCCTCCCTGCTTTTCTTTGGGCCTCTGTTTGAATGCGCTTGCAAAAGTTTAACGTCGCGCTCGCCCAGCCGCGATTCCAATTAGTGAATCGCCAAACCGAAGTCGATCTCCTGCGATGTCAGCAAAGGCTTGTCACCGGCCAGAATTGCCGCCCTCTCCAGCACATGCTCCAGCTCGCGCACATTGCCCGGCCAGCAATGGGCTGCGAGCTTGGCCAAAGCCGCGGTATCAATTCGCTTCACCGGCGCATCCCGTCCCATCTTCTCGAGAAAATGCTCCACCAGCGGAGGCAGATCGGCCGCATGTTCGGCGAGCGACGGAGTGCGGATAAGGAAAACGGCGAGACGGTAGTACGAGATCAGCGCGGAAATTCCCGCCTGCGTGTGCTCGGCCAGCGGCTGGTGCGTGGCAGCGATGAGCCTTACGTTCACTTTCACGTTTTCGTTGTCTCCCACCCGCTGCAATTCACCGCTCTCTACAAAGCGGAGCAGTTTGGACTGCAACGCCAGCGGCATCTCTCCGATCTCATCCAGAAAGAGCGTGCCCCCGTCCGCGGATTCGATCCGTCCAATGCGGCCCTTCACGGCGCCGGTAAAGGCTCCGCGGGTGTGGCCGAAGAGCTCCGCTTCGAGCAGCGCCTCCGGGATGGCGGCGCAGTTGATCGCCACGAACGGCTTGCGGCTGCGCGTGGAGAGCCGGTGCAACGCTTCGGCGACGAGTTCCTTGCCTGACCCGGTTGGTCCCTCGATCAGTACCGGGGTCGAGCGCGGCGCAACCAGGCGGATGCGCCGGCTCACCTCGAGCATGCAGGGGGCGTTGCCGATCAGCTCTGGCAGGCGCTCGTTCGATTCCGGTTCCTTTGCGCTGCCTCTTTCCGGCACGAAACTTCGCCGCATCGGAGAGGGCAAAGCCTGAATGAGAACGGGGCCCTTTTCCGTAATCACGCCCGCGGTCGCATAGACTTCCTTTTCCAGGATGGGTGCGGTGTTCCACGAAGCGGAATCAGTATCCTGGCTCCGGCGCAGGGCGTAGAGGAGTTCCTGCCGATGTGGACCACGCGGGCTCTCCAGCGACGAGCTTCCGCCCGCCGTGACCAAGTCCACATCGGGAAAGAGCGATCGAAAATCTTTAAGAAATTCGCCGCGATCGAGATCGGGCAGCCAGGAATCGACGATGACTGCTTCAGGAACTGCTGATTCTGCTTCGGTCCACACTGCCGCACCGCTTGCGGCCTCACGCACCTGCCAACGCAGGCCAGTGAGAATTTCGTTGAGTCGCTGACGGAAGTTGCGATCGGCACTGGCCACCAGTGCGGTGCGCGGACGAACCCGTCCCGTGCTGGGAAGAACTGGGACTGCGAAAGGCTGCATTTTGAAACTCCTTTAACATGTCGATTGCGGCCCGGCGATTACCAGGCTTCCACTGCGGATTCCATGGAGAGTGCTGTAACTTCGGGTTGCGTCAGCAAAGGCGTGCTTTCACACACGATCTCGCTTACCGACGGCACCACATACCCGCGTCCCCGCACCGTCCGGATGAGTCTGCCCGGCGGCGGGATCTTTAAGTTTCCGACGCAGGTAATTTACATACACATCCACGATGTTGGTGGTCTGCGCCGGCTCCATCTTCCAAACCGAATCGAGCAACTCGACCCGTGAAACACAGTGACCCCGGTTGAGCATCAGGTGCTCGAGCAGAGCGAACTCCTTGTTGGTCAGGTCGATCGGACTGCCGGCTCGGACGGCCGTGTGGTCAAGCCGGCTTACTTCAAGATCGCCGGCCCGCAATACTAGCCGGACATCCCGTTTGCGGCGTAGCAGCGCCCGGCAACGGGCGCGCAGTTCATGAAGGCTGAAGGGCTTGAGCATGAAGTCATCGGCGCCGTGATCGAGGCACCGCACCCGCGTCTCGACTTCCTGCCGGCCGGTCAGCACCAGAACCGGCAGATCGCCGTCGACCAGACGTACCTCGTCGAGCACCTGCTCGCCATCCTTGATGGGCATATTCAAATCAAGGATGGTAAGGTCGGGCATCTCCTCGCGAAATGCTTCCACTGCCGCGGCGCCATCGCAGGCCAGTCGGACAATGTGTCCATCGGCCTCCAACCCGCGCTTCAAAAACAGCCCCAGCGCCTTGTCGTCTTCGGCAATCAATAACCTCATAACGTCCTTCTCCGCGGCGTTTCTCGACATGCGATTGGCCGCCAATCCGGTTTGCGGGCCAATGCTTAAAGCGCGCTAACCCGCCGTACTTCTCCACAATGCTTTCTTAGGGAAAGGAACTCAAGGTGCGCGGGGAAATAGAAGAAGATTCGATTCCGCAAATGGAATCGAAAGCGGTCGTTCCAAAACGGGAGAGGCCAGAGAATCGTCAAGCGGACAGCCTGAGGTTGCCGAAAAGGGTTCATGGCTCGTCGTAAACGACAGAAAATGGGAAAAAAAGAGGTGTTGCAATTCGCTTTTTGTTCGCTATATAGCAGTCCTATTGATTACACTTAACTTACCTGCATGTTTCCATTTGATGTCCAAAACTGACGTGCCCCTCAACACTGCCAAACTTGCCCCGAACAAGGGAAGTGGACACCATGGGGAGGTACAACCTGGGGCGGGTGAAACTTCCCGCCTTTTCATTCCAAACCGGTGACGGCCGAGTCGAGACAACCAAAACAATCGATGACCTTGAAGCCAATGTGAATCGTCATGCTGGTTCCTACCACCTCGACTACCGCGAGAACGGCATTCGCTTGCGTCCCACGATTCTCAAGGTCCTCGATGACGCAGGCCGCAGGGGAATTACGGCAGCCAATATGTCATCCAAGGACATTACCGACGCCATCGGCATCGTGGAGCGCCGTCTCAATGCCAGCAAGCACGGTGACATCGTTCTGACTGACGCAGAGACGAAGAAGAAGAAGGGTAGGAATGCCAAAGTTCCGATTCTAGACTGCATTTCGCTGTGACTCTCCGACCGAGCCCCCAAACCTGGTAGTGTCGCCCCTTGTCGCTCAATTGGGCGACAACCTGGCTGCCGACGTGGCCAGTGGAACCAATGACAAGGATTGGGGGACATGGGAACTATCCTGCCTCCCTGGCGCCCCTAGGGCAGAGCGCCTTGATAGGGCATCTAGAGCATTCGAGAATGGTGGTTAGAAGCGGAAGAGATAGTTGAGCTTGAGGTAGATGGTTTTGCCGTCGTTCATCAGGGGGCCGGTCGCAGTGGGAAGGATGGGATCGCTGGTGTTGCATAGGCCGTCCGGCTGGCGGGCGCAGAGGACGCGATCCAAATTCGCGAAGTTGCCGATGTATCCGACGTAGATCGCGGTGCCCGGGTGCGGCATATAGGTGAAAAGAGCATCGGCGAAGAGAGTTTTCGTATTGGAGAGGCTGGTCAGATCCGGTCTTGGAAGGGTGGAAATATATTGGCCGATGAGGTTGAAAGACGCGGCGCGGGTGACCTGGTAGTTCCAGCGTGAGATGAGCTCGACGTTGTCGTAGACAAGCGCACCTGTCGCGGGTTTTGTGAAGTGCGTGTAGACATAGTTGTTGCGAAGGTCGACGGCGCGGAGGGGTTTCACCTCCAGGCTTCCGCCAACTGCGTTTACGTCTACGGGGCCGGGGCCCTGATTGCTCGGAGGGTTGTAGTTGATCACGTTGCCGGCAGAATAGCCGAGACTCATTGCCAGGTAAGAGACGGGCGCCGAATAGAAGCTGACGTTGCCCACATGGCTCTGGTACTCACTGTTCGAAGTGAGGGCGCCATAGTCGATGGGACGGAGGCGGTCCTGGCCGAGGTCGAAGGTCGCGGAGAGCGACGTGCTGCCTCGAAAATCTATGTTGTACGAAGGAATGAAGTAGAAATCGAGCGGCAATCCGTTATGGTCCCAGATGCGTTCCGTATAGAAACTGGGGCCATGAGAGAGGATGGGGGCGCTGGCAGGGCGAAAAACGTAAGCGAGGTGGCCGTTCGGCTCGCGGACGTCCGGTCGCTGGAAGAAGCCGGTGTCTGTTAAGAAGCCCGCCGAGGTGTCGCTATAACCGGTCCACCAGTTCCAGTGGAGATCGGAGTAGGTGAGCTCCTGACGCCACGCTTGGCCGCTGCAGGTGAGGGCATACGTCTCGCAGCCTTGCTCACCCTGAGTGGAGTTCGAAACGTTGCGCGTTTGGGAGGTGAGGCCCTGTCCAGTCACGGTCCAGCGGTCGTGGAGGCGGAAGCGGTAGTCGAGGCCGCCGGCGCGGTTGGATGTGTCGCGGTATTCGCGGTCGGCGTAAATCAGGCCAATGTTGGATAGGGAGCCGAGGTCCCGGTTGAGGCGCCCGACGTAGAACTTGGCGCGATCGTTGAATTGGGGATCTCCCGGCGGGACGGCCTCGCCGGGCGAGCGGTCGTCGACGCCAAGCAGTCCGAGGGCCCATCGGCTGAGCTTGCCGGTAAGGCGCGCGCCATACTGAGGTTTGATGATGTTGTCAGTGTAATAAAGGGACAGGGGGGTGGCGAAGTAGCTGCGGTTCTCGATGAAGAATGGGCGGACCTCGGCGAAGTAGGCGGGAAAGCGCTGGTTGGGAACGGCCGGATTATCGATGCCGACCTGGGAGAAGTCGGGATTAATGGTGGTGTCGAGGACCAGAGAGTTGTGGAGGATGAACTTGGCGTCAAGGCCGGCGTAACCCTGCAGGTGCTTGTCTTCGAAATAAGGATCGACGGGGTCGATGGAATTGAGCTGGCGAAGGTTGCGAGCCATGACGTAGGGCTCGAATTGCAGGTTCTGACCACGTTCGATGTCGCGGAAACCTTCGATGAGCATGTCCTGGGTGAGGCGGCCGGCGATGTCGTGGCTGTTGCGCGGCCAAAAGTCGCTCTCGCTGGTGTGGGCAACGTTGCGTTGAAGGATGATGCCCCAGGTGCGGAGTTCTGCAGGATCGGCTTTCTTGAAATAGAGGCTGGCGAAGGGGACGCGGAAAAGAACGGTATAGCCAGTCGGTGTGCGCTGGCCCCAGGTGTCCCAGACCGTGTCGAATGAAAAGTCGAAGCCATTCTGCTCGCTGAAGAGGGCGTCGGCCTGGATGCCGAGGGGGTTGGCTGCGAAGACGAAAGCGCGTCGCTGGTCGTGAAAGGTGTCGAGCATGAACTGCACAGAGTCGTCGTCGGCAAGGGAGTCCCGGCCGAGCTTGTGGGCGCGGATGAGCAAGGGATCCTTGTCGGTACAGACGAAAGCCACGAAGAGAGCGTCGTGGGTGTAGGCCAGGTAGGCCTGGGTGGGCTCGATGGCTGGATCGCCGTCGTTGGGGTAGCGCTGGGTGAATGTGCCAATGCGAAGCATGCGGCGGGCCAGCGCAGAGGGTTGGGCAGCAGTGAAATCGGCCAATTTGGGAGCGGCATCAAGCCGGGGGATGATAATGTGGCCGGGTGTAAGGGAGAAGCCGAGCTCAGAGGCGTTCGTGTTGGGATAGGGGGTGGTCTCGGAAGCTGAGACAGGGACAGTTCGGCCCGGCCCAGAGGGTGCGGGTGCGTCTGGGACGCTTGGCGGCGCGGAACCCGCAAGCCGGAAGGGTGAGAACATAATGAGCAGGACCAAGGGCAGGAAGGGCCCCGCGTGGCAAGAGCGGAAATGTGTGCGAAGCGCCAAGTCTTGTTTATAGCAGAGGGTAAATTGCAGAGATGTGACGTAGGCCAGCTTGTTTCATCTTGTCCGTTCACCAGGAACTGGGGAACGCCGCCGCCCCATGCTCAGAGAACGAGAATTGGATGTGCATGCTCGACAGTCACGTCGAAAACTGCAGCGAGATCGTTCAATCGGATCAACAGAGGCGTTTTCGTAGGGTCTGAGTCTGTAAGACATCGGACAGACAGCCTTTTTCTCGGGACCTTACTCTTAGCGGAGAGGCGTTCATCATGGCCTTTTCCAACCGATCCCCACGCGTCCTCTGCTTCAGCCGTGATCCGCGTTTGCTTGAAACCCGGCGGCAGATTCTTGCCACTCGATATGAGGCCGTAACGGTCGGCAGTATCGAAGAGATCATGGCGCTCGCCACCGACGAGGAGTTTGATGTGATTGTGCTCTGCCATACGCTTTCGGTTGAAGAGTGCGACTTGTCCGCGCAGACCGTTCGGGTTCGGTGGCCAGGAGCAAAGATCGTGGCCCTTTCCGCCGAACAGGGGGGCTGCTCCGAGGCCGCTGATCGAATTGTGCGGGGCCTTGATGGGCCTAGACTCCTTCTGGATACGATCGATCAACTTGCGGTCAGCTAGCGGTCTGGTGACTGCTTGCATCTAAGTCCCTATCGGTGAACTGTGAAAGTAACTGTTCCCGCGACGGGACCAAAGATGCAGGAACAAGTCAGACTCGCATCGGAAATTGGCGAAGATCGAATCCGGGAAGCATTCGAATATGCTGCGTCCGGGATGGCGATCACGGATTTGGATGGCCGCTTTCAGGAAACCAATCCTGCCTACAGGGAGATTGTGGGGCGAACCCACGGGGATCTGCAGGAAGAATCGATTCTATCCATTACGCACGATGATGATCGCGAGAATTGTCGCTATCATTTGGATAAACTTTTATCTGGTGAGACCCCCAGCTTTGTTCTGGAAAAGCGTTACGTGCGCCCCGACGAAAGCTCAGTGTGGGTACGGAATTCCTTTGCATTGTTGAAAGATGCGCACGGACACCCTTCCCACATCATCCTGATCTGCAACGACATTACGGAACGCCGGCGAGCTGAACGACTGCTCGTGGAACATGAAAAACTGGCGCTCGTGGGCCAGCTTGCGACATCCATTGCGCATGAGATCAACAACCCACTCGAAGCTGTGTTGAATCTGCTTTATCTCATCAGAGAGTCGGAGAGTCTAGATGAAGTACACGCACTTGCTGCGCAGGCGGAAGAGGAGATCCAGCGCGCTGCGCAGATCGCCAGCAACACACTCAAGTTCCATAAACAGCAGATGAGACCTGCATCCACCAATATGGTGCAGTTGGTGGAATCAGTTCTAGTTCTATTCAAGGGGAAGCTTGCCGCGGCAAAGGTGGCTGTGGAAGTTGAGCCAAGGGGCAAGCCTGAACTAATTTGCTTTGCCGGCGAGATCCGGCAGGTGCTTGCGAACCTGATTGGGAACGCATTGGAGGCCATGCCGTCGGGTGGAAGATTGCGAGTTAGTGTGCGACCGTCGACAGACTGGCGACGGGGCGAATCGGGCGTGCGTATCACGGTTGCGGATACCGGATTCGGCATGTCCCCGGAAACGCGAAGGCGAATTTACGATCCGTTCTTTACAACGAAAGGAACGTCGGGGACCGGTTTAGGGCTTTGGGTAACAGCGGGTATTCTGGCGCGACACCGCGGCAGCATGCATCTGCGCAGCAAGACTACACCGGGATCAAGTGGAACAGCGTTCACCTTGATTCTCCCGATGGTTGGTGCGGAGCGGGAATGAGCACGCCAGGACTATAGAAGTGGATCGCGCTCTTGCCGATGCCTGCGCCCCCCCCAGACTGACGTGACGGCCTGGTGTACGCGGCACCAACCCCGCAGATCTGTGCAGCTCAGCAAAAGAAGTCCAGGGCTGTTGCGGCACCTGGGGTATAGACTGTTGCGGATCTTGGGAGGCACGACCATGTCCAAACGAACTCTCGCACTTTTCTCGCCTATGGTGGCGTTGAGAATCGCCGCTCTTGCTGCGGATCTTCCCGGCTCGAAAGACCCGCCGGAATGATTCAAGTTTCCCATTACCTCCGGTCTAATCAGACATCTCAACCCTTCTGGAGGGAACTGGGACGACGCGCCGCAGGAGTGAATCGCCACTGACCCGGGGCAAGCGGGGCTGACCGAGGAGTTCGATGATCGTATGCACAACGTCGAACGAACTAGCAACACCATGTTGGCCGGCGGGAATGTCGTCACCGACGATATTGAGGAAGCCATATTTGCCGGTGTGACCTCCCGTTCGCAAATAGGGGAGCGGACCGATGTTGCCCAGACGTGGATGAGAAAGACCGAGGGGCGCGCCTTCCCAAACGATGTAGACGTCCGCTTCACTGGGACCAACCTCATGAGGATTCTGCTTTGGACAGTAGACTTCGGAAACCACGGGTTTTCCGTTCAAGAGATTGCGGCACTCGGAGACAACTTCACGGATCTGCTGACAGGTCTCCGCATATTCGGAGGCTCGAATCTTACCGTGAGCTTCGCGCCCGACGACGTTGATTCGTACACGTCCGTCGTAAAACGATGGCAGAGCAAACGCGGACATTTTCGGCCAGAATGGAGAATAGCGGGCCGCGGGCATCCAACTGAGGTCGCCGCTGGGATTCACGTTGGCAACGATACGATTGATTCGCCTCGCCACACGCTGGTGGAACTTCAGTCGGGCTTTCGGGATGGCTTGAGAAAGCAGGCCGCCCCAGTGAGTGTCTTCGGCGATTAGCGGAGTACCATCGGGCAAAAACTCGGGGAACTCGACGGGGCGCATGTAAGCGGAGCCGAAGGCTAAACGGTAGAGCAATTCCGGCAGTAATGCCATGGCAGGAACGTCGCTGTCATTCTGTCCCATGCCATGCATTGCGACGAGAACGAGAACAACGTTAGGAAAAGCCCGGTAGAGATCGCCGATCAAATCGTCGATTGCAGAATAAACCTTTCGTAAGGCAGCAGCAGCGGGCGGAGCGGAATGCAAAGCGTGGAGCGGATGGTTTGGATCAACCCCATGCCATAGCGGCTCAATCGCAGAGTGGGATTCACTGATAACGACGACACCGAGGTCCCAGTCGGGTAAACACTGTTGTAATAGCCAGCGGGACGCTTGCGAACGTACCTTCGCCGCTTGTGCGAGGGCCTCGCCAGCAGCATGCGCCTTCTGCGCGCTGGGCCAGCAAAATCCATAAATCCATTCGGGGGCGGGATACGGGCCGAAGAGATTGGTCATTTCTTGGCGTAGACCATCGGGGCGCGAAGCCGAAGCGACGCCAGGGTCGTGAGCTCCCCAGGAAGTAATGCCCCGAACATTTGGTGCCTTGGATAGGTCGAAATACGGAAAGTCGAAGATAACCGAGCGAACGCCCGAAAGGTCTGCGAGAAGGACAAACCACCGTATAGTCCTGGGTGGCCTGGTAAGTGCGTTTATTGAAGGTGACGGCAGACCAGCGGCCGCCGTCACGCGGGCGAATGCCGGAGCTGAGATGTTCCCAAGCGAGACCGGAATATTTGTCTCTGCCGTGATCCAGGTTGAAAGAAGCGCCTTGGTTCTGCAGACGCACGAAGTTCGGGAGCACACCCTCTTCCGCGAAATGCTGTGCGAGAACCGCATCGAAGCCGTCTAGGCCTATAAGCAGAACACGTCGAGGACAAGCCATCACGCTAGTATAGGGTTACCAAAGCTTTCCCGACGTACAGAATCGCAACAATGTCCATTCCGTCTGTTAGCAGAGAGTCGAAAGTCTTCGATCCGCGCGACGCCTCAACACCCCATACGGTTGCGAACTACTTGATTGCAGCGTTGCTCGGAGAGGCAATGACTGGTGGATGGTTTTGGCGGGCCAACCAAATGGGCATGGCGCCGACCAACCTTTTCAGCGCGAACCTGCCAGAAGGCTCGAGGCTGTCTGCCACAGGGTGGGATCGCTTCGCAATGCTGGCGGGCAATTGGTGCCCTTAGCACGGCGAGACCGTAGTGAACCATGGGACGGCAAAGGCGGACGGCATGCCCTTCCTACGTGGAGTTGGGACCCCGAGGGTGCGGCATCGATAAAGCGAATCTCTACTGCGGGTGCCGCCGAGAACCTTTGGGGACCAGTACACGATCGGTTATCTGGAATAGGACGGTCAACAGTGGATCGATCAGCCCGAACCGGCGTTCGTCGCCAACGAAGGTTGGGAGCACGGAAGCGTCTACGAACCCAACTCTCCTCTATCACGACGGCAAATGGAAAATGCGGTACGTCGCCGGGTCCAATCACGAAAATTATTTGGTTCACGGCTATGCTGAGAGTGAGGACGGGCGCACCGGATGGAGCAAACATGTCGTGTTTGCCGCGCCGGAAATGAAGATGTTCGACTTCTGCGTTTGCCAGCGGTCCGAGGGATTCGACGCTGTCTTTGCACGTGTCTGGATGGGCAAGGGTGAAATGCTTGGCCCCGAGGCATGGCCGGTGTCGATAGCTCCAGGCCGATTCGACCACGATCTGCCTGAGGTGCGCGTTGCCGGTCTTGGTGATGCCGCCTTTTCGAATGCGCTTGCCACTGGAGTCTTCGCTCGGAAATACGCCGCAATATCCCATCAACTTCCGCGCACTGTCGAAGCGCGAAGTGATGTTACCCAACTCGACAGCAATCGTGACCGCCGGGATATAAGCCACGCCGCGCGACGCCTGCACGCCCGGATCACTTCCTGCACCGGCGCGGGGGCCAGCTTCACGGCATCCACGATCGCCTGTTCCAGGCGCTTGACCCGTTCTGCCATATGGTGCACTTCGTTCAGACAATCCAGGAATGTGGCTTCCCGTGCCGGCCGCGTGTAATGAACCTGCTGGACCCACTCCCAGAAACGCTCGGTCCATGCCTTCACTCCCAGCGGAGCACGACGGCCCGATCGAAGCAGGAACTTGGTCAGCCGATGCCGTGCGCGCAACTGATCCTGCTTGGCTGCTTCCCCTGACGGACAAGATCGCGCAATGCTTCTAAGCCTTCATCCGGAACACACACCGCGGTCAGATTGTCGGAGCGGCGACTGCGCCAGTTTCAAAGCATCCGCCGTTCGGCCTTGGCATGGACTCCAGGCTTCTTCGGAACCAGCGTCCGCCACCACTGCGCACTCGACTCCTAACTGGGTCAGCTGCCAGTACAGTACGAATCCTGTCGGCCCCGCTTCATAGCAGGCACGCAGATGTTGGGGCGGCCCAAGCTTCCTGATTAACTTGCGGATCGAATCTTCGCGGTTGGCAATCGTTCCCAGGCTGCGTACGTAAGAGCCATCCGGCTCGGC
>CAVQZQ010000030.1:0-10950 GCA_963718435.1 uncultured Acidobacteriota bacterium
AGCCGAAGGAGACCCGCAAAAGCTGGCCCTTCTGGTTTAAGACGTTGCAAGCTTCAACCACCACGCCATGGTGTGGACGCTTTGGATTGCCTCTTTTCCTTGATCTTAACCTCAAAACGCGTCCTGTAAAAAAATGGGACACACCAAGCGCTCGTCACACGACGTGCGCCGCTGCGCGCACGCGCGCAGAAGAGATGCAAGTTGTGCCCTCCAGCCACAGAATGATGGATTCGGCGAGCTCGTAGGATTGTTCGGCGATTTGGCCAATGCAGTTCGCAATTGCCCACTCACACCTGTAGCCCGCGCCGGAATTTCGAAGCAGATCATGCTGCGCGCGATTTAGCGCCAGGTTGAATCTTCTTCGACCTCCTTCTAAGCGAAGAGCTGCCTTTGCATGCGACATTTCTTCTTCAAAGATGGCGACAGAGCAAAGTCGGACCAGGCCATTGACGAACTTTCCAACTTCCGCTGTCTGCGGGGATTCAACTTCTCGCCCGCGCTCTACGACGACCATGACGTTTTGAGTAATCTCCGTTGCGGCTGTGAACATAACTCGGAGAGAGCTGTAGATTCTCAGGGAACAGCATGCGACAGGCGAATGCGAATCGACAGGCGTTCCCGCCGCAAGAAGCGTGCGACCTCGATCTCCAATGCAGAGTTGAAGCTTACGCAGTTCGCGCTCTGCGTTGCGAACCTGCCGGCAAAGCTCAGGGCTGTTCAGCGCGTACGCCTTGATTGCACAGTCGACCGATTGCTGCGACAGCATCGTCATCCTGAGAATGTGAGAGCGGGACAGGATAATTCGTTCTTGAACTTCCATCGTTTCAGGCATCGGACGCCCCCCTCTCGTTCGTGTGCGGCTGGATGTTCTGGTTCACGCGAAAGAAGTTTTCTGGATCGTATTTCGTCTTCAGTTGAGCCAGCTTCTCGTAATTTCCGCGATAGGTGGCGCGGATGCGCTCTTCTCCTTCGTCCTCCATCATGAAGTTGCTATATGCACCGCCTGCGCCAAATGGATGCAATGCTTCCCAGTAGCTTCTTGCCCAGGAGATGATGCGTTCGTTGTTGGCCGGATCCGGATCCACCCCGACGATGACCTCGCTCCACTTCGCGTCGCGATAGCTCCAGGGCGTGTCCTGGTTCCCTGGTTTGTGCGCTGCGCCATTGATTGGGTAAAGATGCATCGTGGAATGTAAGGTCGGCAGCTCCGAGCCGTGCTTGACATGGAGAGCGATCGCTTCGTCACCAAGCTCGTTAACGAAATCAGCTTTCCAATACCACTGCAAGCCAGGTGGATAGAGGCCATCGAACATCCCTTGAAGCATCGGAAACGGCATGGGAACAAAAAACTCAAAGGCCGGAGACTTGAAGTGACGCAAAGGCTCGAGAATCTTATTTGCCTGTTCCATCGTGCCGTTGTAGCACCAGACGATTCCGCACATCTTCTTGAAGTGCAGTTGCTCCGGAAAGGGCGGCCCGGGTGGCACGGTTAGAAACGCGAAGAACCCGTTGATCTCCTTGGGCGCCTGCACAATGAATTCGCGATACCACTTCATGATGTCGGAGGCCTGGTCCATTTCCCATAGCATCGGTCCGGCGCACACAATTGAAACCGGGTGCGCCTGGAACAAAAAGGACGTGACCACGCCGAAATTTCCGCCACCTCCTCGAATGGCCCAGTATAGGTCGCTGTTCTTTTCGGCGCTGGCGGTCACGAAGGTTCCGTCGGCCCTCACGACGTCTGCCGCGAGAAGGTTATCGATGGTGAGGCCGAACTGCCGGGTCAGGTAGCCGATGCCGCCCCCCAAAGTGAGGCCGCCTACACCCGTGGTCGAGATGATTCCGGACGGGACGGCGAGTCCGAAGGCGTGTGTTGCGTGATCGACGTCGCCCCAAGTCGAGCCGCCGCCCACGCGCACCTTCTGCGTCGAGGGGTCGACGTGGACGTACTTGATGGGGGAAAGGTCGATAACCAGTCCGTCGTCGCAAATTCCCAGCCCGCCGGCGTTATGGCCTCCGCCACGAATGGAAACCTTGAGATCTTGCATCCGGCCGAAATTGACGGCGGTGATGACGTCGGCGACGTCGGCACACTTGGCGATCAAGCGCGGTTTGCGGCTGATCATAGCGTTATAGACCTTGCGTTCGCTTTCGTAACCGTCGTCGCCTGGCTGAATCACTTGACCGCGAAGTTGACTTTTGAAGTCATCGATTGCTTGTTGTTGCATTGCGTCCTCCCTGTCCGGGCTATATTCCTGCCACTGTATTCCTCTGCGTGCAACATCGAATAGTTCTTTTTGGATGGTCGGGCCGATCAAGGCCGAGCTTCGTAAACGATGTTGAAGGGAGTCTCTGTCGCGCGACGAAACCGATTGAAACCGGCCGTAGTCACGACGTCGCGGATTCGCGTTTCGCCGGCTTGGGCACCGAGGCAGAGTCCGACTTCCTGCGATCGTGAGCACGGCGTGCACAGCAGCGTCGAAAACGAGTAGTAGACCCGGCCGATGGGATTCAGATTGTCCTTGAGTTGATCATTCGCAAAGGGCTCAACGATCATCCAAGTGCCATCTTTTGCCAGGGACTGGCGAACATGCGCGGCAGCTCCGATGGGGTCGCCCATGTCGTGCAGGCAATCAAAGACCGCGACGAAATCGTAATTTTTTCCAGGGAACGATTTTGCGTTTGCAATATCGAAATGGACGCGGTCGGATACACCGCTGCGAACGGCAGCTTCACGGGCTGCCTGGATCGACTTGTCGTGATAGTCGAATCCAAAGAAACGGGAATTGGGAAAGGCTTTTGCCATCAGGATCGTGGACGCGCCCTTTCCGCAGCCGACGTCCGCTACTTTTGCGCCCGCCTCCAGCATCTCTTCGACACCTTCCAGAGCAGGGATCCAAGAGGCGACAAGATTGGCGGCATAACCGGGGCGGAAGAACTTTTCGCATCCATGGAAGACGCCGTCCACGTGCTCGTGCCAGCCCATGCCGGCGCCGGTGCGGAAAGACTCCGCAATCCTTGGGACCGCCGCAAGTGAGCCTAGTGCCAACTCGAATGCCCCTGGCAGATATGCGGGACTGTCTTCCGATGCGAGGGTGAAGGCCTGTTCTTCACTCAGGCTGAATTTGTCGGCTTTTTCATCGTAGGAGACGTAGCCCCCCGCGGCCTGGGACGCGAGCCATTCGCGCAGGTAGCGCTCATCGGTCTTCGTCTTGGCGGCAAGTTCCGCCGAAGTAAGGGCGTTTCCGGCAAGGGCCTTGTAGAGACCTAACTTCTCTCCAATGACCACCATACCGGTGTGGACTGCGGCGCCGAGATCCGTCACGAATTGACCGATAAAGGCGTTGAGTTTGTTCATGTCAATCACAGGAACCTGTGTTGCGCTCATGGGCTTTCTCCTTCTTTTGTCTTTGCCCGTCGCCGCGACCCCTGTTGCTTGTGGCCGTAGCGGCAAAGAAGTTTTGCTAGAATCGGCTCTGTTACGCGTCTCGTTGTGCGTTGTTTCTGGGGAAGGTTTGCCGTTCGACAAGTCGACGGTACCCATGTTGAGTGCGAGAAGTAACGAAACAATGCCAAAGAAAAGCCAAAATCCGGAATTGCAACCGTCTGGCTTTTACAGAAACGGGATCACCCTTGGAGATGAGTCCTGTCACATATGAATTCGGCGCATTTACGCTGGACATCGCCAAAGGCTGTCTTCTGAGAGCGGGCGTCGAAATCAAGTTGCGTCCCAAAGTCTATGAAACGCTCAAATATCTGGCGGAGAATCCGGGACGACTCATCGGCAAGCAGGAACTGATGCAGGCTGTTTGGCCTGACGCATTTGTTACAGACGATTCACTGGTACAGTGCGCGATCGAGTTGCGCCGAGCTCTGGATGACCGCAGTCAGCGATTGCTGAAGACCGTGCCTCGTCGCGGGTATCTTTTCACCGCCGAAGTGGTAGAGCACTTGAAGAAGCCCGAAACCTCCCCAGCCCCAGGTCTCTTTGATTCAGGAGAGGATCGTTCGATATCCACGGCAAAGATCGCCAGTAAGCGCCACGGTCTTCCAGTCCCGCGCACGTCCCTGGTAGGAAGAGAACAACAAGTGTCGGAAGCCAGCGAGTTGCTGCTCCGCAAAGATGTGAGGTTGTTGAGTCTCACCGGTCCTGGAGGCGCGGGAAAGACTCGTCTCGGTATCGCCGTCGGTGCCGCGGTTGCCGGCAATTTTCCTGCCGGCGTCCTATTTGTAAACCTGGCGTCAATCACGCAGCCGGACCAAGTGGCAACCGCTCTCGCCGATGCGCTCGAGATTCAGCTAGTGGCCAACCACACCATTCCACAGCTGATCGGCGATCAGTTGAAGAACTCCGGCCCCTTCCTGCTCTTGCTGGACAACTTCGAACAGGTTCTTCCGGCCGCGACCCTGGTTTCTGAAACGCTGGAAGCTTGCCCTTCCCTGAAGGTCTTGGTGACGAGCCGATCCCGCCTGCGCATCTATGGCGAACAGGAATTCCCGGTAACGTCGCTGGCGCAAAGATCGGCAATTGAATTATTTGCACAGCGCGCAGCGGCTGTCTGGCCCGAATTTGCCATTACACCGGAGAATGAGCCGGCGATCGAGGAGATTTGCACTCGGCTGGACGGACTGCCACTGGCGATCGAACTGGCTGCCGCGCGAACCAGGGTACTGCCTCCCAGTGCGATTCTGGATCGGCTGGAAAGTCCGCTGCAATTGCTCACCGGCGGTCCGCTCGATCTTCCGGAGCGCCAACAAACACTGCGCAAGGCCATCGACTGGAGTCACAGTCTTTTGAACGAGGCTGAACAGAAGCTCTTCCGACGGCTCTCAGTGTTCGTTGGAGGGTGCACGCTCGAAGGGGCGGAGGCCATCTGCAATACCAGGCGGGACCTGGAGATCGAGCTCTTCGACGGCTTGTCGTCCTTGGTAGACAAGAATCTGGTTCACTGTGTCGACCGGGCTCAGGCAGAACCGCGCTTTGCGATGCTTGAGACAATCCGTGAATATGCCGTTGAACGGCTGATTGAAAGCGGGGAGCGATCTGCAACGCGACGCGCGCAGGCGGCGTATTGTCTCGTTCTGGCGGAGGAGGGGAACCCGGAATTGAGTTCCTCGGAACGGACACGCTGGCTCACCCAATGCGACCATGAGATCGAAAACTTTCGTTCCGCCCTTGATTGGCTCTTTGAATCTCGGGATGTGGACTGGAGTTTGCGTCTTTGCGTGGCACTGTTTCGATTCTGGGATATGCGGGAACATCTGGCCGAAGGCCGCGCTCGGCTCGAAACAGTTCTGACCGTAGCCGGTTCTGAACGCCCGAGGGAACGGGCCCGCGTTTCACTTTTTCTAGTGCCTTGGCCAGCGCCCAAGGAGACTATCAGGCTGCCGAGCGCTTTCTGAAACAGGGCCTCTGGCTCTACGAGGAACTGGATGACGAGCCGGGCATAGCAGCGTCGTTGAATGCCCTGGCGATAGCCGCTCGCGACGGAGGAGATATTTCCACCGCGCAAACCAATTTTGAGCGCAGCCTCGCATGTTGGCGCTTGCTGTCGGACAGATCTGCGATTGCCCGTTGTCTCCATAACCTTGCCAACGTGGTGAAGGCGCGCGGCGATTATCCCCGCGCCCGATGGGCATTGGGGGAGGCCACGGAAATCTTCGAGGAACTTGGGGATCGCAACGGAGCCGCCTGGTCCATCAACCAGCTCGGCGACGTCTCGCGTGCGACTGGCGACAAGGCTGGCGCTCGTCATTTTTACCAGCGGGCGCTCTCAATTTTTCGCGAAGCCGGAGACCCTTGGGGATCGGCCCGTTCCCTGGCTGATTTAGGTTACCTGGACCTTGAACAGGGGAACCATTCATCTGCCCGCGCTGCGTTCTGCGAAGCACTACAAATCTTTGCAGATCTGGGACATCGCCGAGGTATGGCTCGAGTCCTGGAAGGCTGCGCGTGCCTGGCCCTTGATGAAGGACAACTTGCACGCGCCCTGAAACTGGTCGCAGCCGCTGCCCATTCGCGAAAGCTGATTAGCATCCCTCTGTCACCGGCGGAACAGTCTCAGCTTGATAAGACTCTGCAAGTGGCGTGGGAATCACTCGGCGAGCCGGAGGCCAAACACGCCTGGGCAACTGGTTCCATAATGAGCATTGAAGAAGCGATGCAGTATGCGCTAGAGGAGCAAGGGCCTGTCAGTTCAGGTTTACTGGGTCAATGAGGCGACGCACCGCCGAGATCCGATCGGCTGGAATTCCAGTTCGACGGGCGTGTTCACGAATGCTTTCCTCGTCAGGGGCAAGGTAAACGCAATAGACCTTATCTTCGGTGACATAGCTATGGAGCCATTGAATTTGCGGTCCCATTGCCTTGAGCGTATCCAACGAGCGCATCGCGATCTCCCGAATCTCCATTTCAGAGAGCAATCCGGCACCGGCGATTTCGCGTTCAATCACAAATTGCGCCACGATGCCAAAGTATTACACCAAAACCGTAAAAACTGTCGACCATATTGATCAGGCAAGCGAACCCTTCCAACACTGCATCAGCACATCGGACGGTTCGCGTTCGGGAGGAAGTTCGGCTCAGGCTCCCAAATCGGATGTCCGCGAATTTGGAGACTTGGGCTCGGCAGAACTCGAGTCAAAAGATTTCCGCACATTGTCCGTTTTTGAACGCTCGCATCCGATTTTGCACAGTTTCCCGTATTCTTGCTCCTATAAGAGACTGATTCTGAAGGGATCTAGGACAAGAAGGATCGGAACTGGAATTGCTGTATCAGAGTCGACAATCTCCGCGCTGGAGGCCTACCCTGTGATGCTCTATCAGGATCTCTCCTTTGCTCTCCGACAGCTCTTCAGGCACCGTGTCTACGCGCTGACGGCGATCTTGTCGATGGCACTTGGTATCGGCGCTACTGCTGCTGTCTACAGCGTTCTCTATGGCGTTCTGATCGATCCGTACCCCTATCATGACGCCGAAAGACTCGCCTTTATTACCATTCAGAGCAAGCAGGGCCGTGGTGAAATCCCGTTCACCCTTTCTGAACTCGACCAACTCCGTCAAACCAAGTCCGTCGAGGACGCCCTTGGTCAAAATGATGAGAGCATGGTGGCTACCGACGGCGAGATTCCGCAATCGGTGAAGGTGCTCGAAATCTCTGGCGGTGGCTTTCAATTACTCGGTGCGCCGCCGCTCATTGGCCGGGTTTTCACCGCCTCCGAAGCGCGAGAGGGTGTCGCCCCCCCTCCAGTTGCCGTAATTAGCTACCTGTTCTGGAGGTCGCACTTCGCGTCCGATCCCAATGTGCTCGGCAAAATACTCCAGCTCAATCAGCACAAATACACGGTAATCGGCGTCCTCGGCCCCCGGTTTACGTGGCATGACTCCGAGGTCTATTTGCCGATGCCGACCGGCATGGATCCCAAGCGGCGATTCGAGACGCTTGTGCGGCTTAGACCTGGAGTCGCCACCGCCGCGGCGGCAAGCGAGCTGACCGGTATCGTTGAACAAATTCGCCACGTGGAACCCCAGCAGCTGCCGAAGGATGGCTACACAGTCCGAGTCGAGACACTGAATGACTGGCTGCTCGGCCAGTTCAAAGGCACCCTGTTAGTCCTCTTTGCCGCGGTGGCGCTCTTGCTTCTCATCGGTTGCGGCAATGTTTCCATTCTGATGCTGGCTCGCGGCACGGCACGGTTGCAGGAGCTGGCAACCCGCCTTGCGATGGGCGCTGCCCGCCTGCGCATCATTCGCCAACTCCTGACTGAAGCAGTGATGTTGGCCATTAACGGGTGGTGCGGCTGGGTATCACCCTGGCCTATGTTGCGATCCATTTTATTGTTGGCCTGTTGCCGGAATACTCCATACCGCACGAGGTGGTCATCCACCTAACGTTCCTGTGCTTCTCTTCAGCACGGCGGTCTCTGCTCGATCGGGATCTCGCAGGACTTCTCACCTGCGCTGCAATTCTCGAGCCCACATATCAGCCAGATGGTGCAATCTTCAGGAACACGCAGCACCACGTCTTATGGTGCGCGCACCCGGGCGGCGCTGATTATGGGGCAAATCGCGCTGACCGTGCTAACGTTGGCCGGCGCAGGTGCGGCCATGCGCAACTTCCTGGAGGCCTATAGCTCCCAACTGGGATTTGAAACCCACAATATCCTGATGCTCGATCTAGCGTTTCCTGAAAAGACATTCACCACGTGGCAGGCTGGTGTGACCTATCACGATGCCCTGCTCGAAACAGTCAAAGCAACCCCAGGTGTCCTGTCTGTCGCGAGTTCCCTCACTGGGACTCCGCCGAATGGCCGCTGGTTGCAGCCCGTCGCGGTCGTAGGCGGCAATCTCGATAAAGGCCTGCAGAGCAATGTCGCATTAATCAGCGCAGACTACTTCCGTTCTCCGCATTCCGGTGCTTGAAGGACGCGCCCTCGCACGTGAAGAGGTCAATCGCGGGGCTCATTTCGCATGTGTCAGCAAGACCTTTGCGGATCGTTCTTTGCCGGTGGCAATCCTATTGGAAGAATGATTCTGCCCACCCGACTGTCTGAGCTGCCCAGCGATCTCATTACGGCTCCAAATCTGAAGGATCCGTTCCAGATCATCGGCGTTGTTGGCGATGTGCGCAACGATGGCCTGCACCGTCCCACTCTGCCCGAAGTGTATATTCCGTCGTCGGCGGTCACCGAACCAGAAGCTATAATCCTCGCTCGTACGTCGGGTAACCCGGCTTCGCTCGTTCATGCTATCAGCGTGAACGTCCGCGCCCTCAATCAGAACCAGGCAATTTATAGGGCCACCAGCTTTGACGAGTTTTTCTCGATGTTCGTCTGGTCGCACGAGCGCTTCATCGCGGCTTTGTCCGGCGTCTTCTCCTTCGTTGCACTTGGCCTGGCAGCCATTGGAATTTCGAGCGTAGTGGCCTACTCGGTTGAGCAGCGGACTCGCGAATTCGGTATCCGCATGGCGCTCGGAGCTCCTCAATGGAACGTTGTGCTCCTCACCCTGACTTCGACGGCGCGCACGACCGCAGCCGGCTTGATCCTGGGATCCTCTTGAGTGTGGGCCTCAGCAATTCTGTGCAGCGGTGGACAGAGAGCAGTATGCGCGATGCCTCCGTGCTGGGCATTATTTCCATCGTGTTCCTGTTCGCCTCGGGCATTGCATGCGTATTGCCTGCGCGTTGAGCAACACGTGTTGATCCGATCATTGCATTACGCGATAACTGATTCGGGCGAAGGGAACCGATGAGGGAGAATCGAGGCCGTGACGGGCGGTTGCTCTTAATGGCCAATGCGGCCACTTTAATCCGCGAACTCAGTAGATTCTGCTGGCTATGACCTCTGTGCCGGCCGAATTCGATTCAATGCTCCTTGAGCGCAACTGTATCTCGAGGAAGCGGAGCGAGCCGTCCCCGATAGCTCAGGCATAAAACCGCGTAAATCGACAATCTTCGTCCTCTCCTGACGTGATTCCGCAGAATTCGGCAAGAGAATCCTGCTCCAAGGGAATTTCGACGGCGAGCCCGACGAATGTCGAGCTTAATCGACATCTGCCTCTTCAACTGTGACAGCCATGGGAATGATGGTGTCGACTTTAGTGATCTTGAACAGTTGGAGGACGCGTGGGCTCACTCCAGCCGCAATCATCCGGATCTCTTTGCCCTGGCACCGAACATAATGGCTGACGATCATGCCAATGCCCGCTGAGTCCATATCGGGAACAAGGGCAGGTCAAAAATATTCAAGGATGGTGGGTTATCGGCTGGCTCGAACTCGAAGATGTTGCGCAGGGCAACCGGTGTGAGGGAGCTAAACATGTCGCGCGCTGTGAAGGGTCCAGAGAGACGGAAGATCACCGTACCGGATGCTTTGCCTTCGCTGCGTTCGATGGTGAAAGTAGAACCCTTCCAGATTTGAGCTTGAATTGCCGGCATCGTACCGTCCTCGATCCTGATTCTGAACGTTGTTAGTTGGCCGTTGTGTGCTTGTCCAATATACCGGGAGTTCTCTGCCCCATTCAACTGATCAGGTGATGACCGTGCGAGCCACGCTCAAATGAATGTGTGGCATACCAATTGGCTTTAAAAGTCATGATGATGGTCGACGAGGCCAAGGATGCTCGGAGGCTCAATAGGAGGATCGGCCCCTTCGTCCTGGGGCGAGTTCGCGGCCTCGGTCTTGGCGCGCAGTTTGGCCACGGCTAACCAGTTGTCTTTGTGCGGCTGGTCGGCAATCCAGGGTGGCAAAGGCATCCGGAGATAACGGCTAAGCGCCTCCGCGTAGCCCTCGTAGAGGTTCCGCATGTCGCGAAGCCGCTCAATGGACTGGCCATCCCGGCATACGCTAACGCCGCTCTGGCAGAGCAGACTATAGAGCTGTTCGTAGCGCTCGGGGGGAAGCCGGTCCGGAGCATCGTTGACGGGAGTGAGCGAAAGAATCTGTGACAAATCCACTACCACATGCCGGGCCATGGCGAAAACAGCCAGACGCTCGCCCGCCGCACCAGGCCCGCACCCCGGTCAGCATGGTCGCCGCCATCGCCATCCTGCTCGCCGGTGGCCTCGCCGCCGGCGTCGGCTCGTCGTTCGGCACGGGAGGCCGGTCGTGTGGCGAGCGCCTTCGTGGATCAGCACGGTTACGTGGCGGCAGGCGCTCACCGGGGCGGCGGAGCGCGCACCGTCGCTGTCGGTGGGCTGGAGTACCTGGGGGGGGCTGGGGTTCGTGGCCGCCGCGCTGGCGGTGCTGGTCGCGTTGGCCGGTCTGTACGGCCACCCGCCAGCCTGGGTGCGGCCCGCGCTGTCCGGCCTGCACCAGCTGCACTCCGGTCACATCGGCGACTACGCCGCCTGGCTGGTGTTCCGCTTCGGCCCGCGTTGGCGGGCTTGCTGATCGTCTAGAGGCGTTGCGCGCACTCCAGCAGCAGCGCGTGCACGAACGCCTGGGGCA
>CAVQZQ010000031.1:0-26311 GCA_963718435.1 uncultured Acidobacteriota bacterium
GCCAAAAGATTACAAAGAACCGAAATACTGTCTCCCTCTGACCGCACCATAATCCGCTGCGTCGTATACTGTTCTCGCGCCAGGTCATTCGCTGGATCTTCCGTGTGCTGTCCGGGTGATGTGTGGATCCTTTCAGCAGAATCCGTCTTGCCCATCTCCGCGCAGTACTCGCGGCCTGCCGAGTGGAAAAATCCGCCCTTGCGAACGAAATCGCGTCTTCCTATACGACTCCAACACGAAAACAACTGGCGATTCGCCGTTACTCCAGCGTAGTGAAGGAGTTGCGGATGGCTGCGCGTGAACTGCAAATATTTCTCGCCAAGACCAAGGAAGCCGACCGCCCGAGACGCCTTTAATCGGGAACTTACCCCCAGCCCCGCTCGTCCTCTTTCCGCTCGTCCTGGGTCACGACAACGTGTTTAGGCTTGATTGTGGCGAGCTGATCCTCTGTATAGACCGCAGTCGTATGATCCGAATACTCCACAACCACCGCATCTCCGTCCATGCGATCGACTCCGACAATCTTTGCGGGCTTTTTTGTCCGACATAGGGTCCTCAATTTCGGGAATTGGATGCGCGGACGAGATTCAACAGTCAAAACCTAAGGCGAATTGCGGATCTAAAAGGTGCCGCGTTGAGAGTCGATATAGCGCCGCTCCAATTCCTCCGCCGATTCTCTCAAATGCTCATCGGCGCTCTTCAGGGGGTGCAAAAGGCTCGACCCCTTTTCGATGGTCTTAAGGGAGGGAGGCAAATTGGAATCCACCGACGAATTCGGACGGGGGACAAAATCAGCAATTGTTGGCATGGTTATCGCTCCAGTTTCGATGGAATATCGGCGACTCGTCAAACATTGATGCCCTTTCATATCCAGACGTTGCCCGGACTGAGGACAATTTATCCACGGAAAAGTACCAAAAGTTTGTGGAAAACTTATTTCGCCTTTTGTTCGCCTATAATCTCCACATGGGCTTGGATGTCGGAGGCTTTCACGATCGCCCGGACTGGCCGAAGATGGGGCCGTCGCTCCTCATTGCCACCTGCCTCATTGTGGCGATCAGAACGGCAAAATGGCCGGCGCGCTCGGACGACGCCTTGAGCGGCCAGGAGCTCACCGATGAGATCCACTTCGCCGCCAACGTCGCGAGCCGCGTGATGACGACGCTTATTTCAAAATACGAATCGATCTTCCCGAGCGCGAAGAAGCCATGGTACCAGGCGAATGACGAGGATGCTCCGAAGTAGGGAACCAAAGTAGTTACCCATTAGCTAATAATTTTGCCCCTCGCAACTTGCTATCATCATCTCGGTCAAGCCTTCGACCCCCATTATTGCTGGGAAGTCGCGGTGGCTTGTGTACGGTGGTCCGCGCCGTTCCGGATGACGGCAATATATAGAGCCCACCTGGTAGGGCGTTCTGAGCTCGATTAAACCACGATCGAGCAGGTCCTCTTGGACCCTTCTCCGCCAGGGGAGAGGAGATCTATGTGTCCGACAAATCCCAAACTGCAAAAATCTTGGTCGCCACCGCTGGCATTCTCCGGGCGATCTACGACCTCATCCACCTTTTCGTGAAATGAGTTGTCCACAGGGCAGCTTGCGCAATTTCCTCATTGTGCTTTCATTGAAGGGTCTCAATATGAGGACTCCCTTGCATGCTTTCGCATCAGTGTGAGCGCTTCTCGCAAGGGAGTTCCACTCATACTGAGTCGAAAGCATTTTCGTTTTACAACGACGCGTAAGGGGATAATACGGGGCGCGATAACCAGACCCGTTCCGCTGACCGCTTCCGATCAAGCAAAATGATCGGCAAAACTCAAGTTGATGAGTAAGCAGTCGCGGCTCCTCTCCACCGATTTTTCGAAAAAGAATCTGGGGGAGGGGGGCTGTATCCAAAATCTAAGTTGAATAAGTAAGAAAACTAAAACTTTATAGGAATGAGCAGTAAAGAATTATTAGCCCACCTCGCAGCGGAATGGTCTTCGCCGGATTGTGCCTTTATTCCAGAATTTCGCGGGGGCACTGGATGGTCTCGCGAGTCCCGGGCCGACGCTATTGCGATGCACTGTTGGCCGAGTAGAGGATTGGAGCTCGTTGGCTTTGAATTAAAAATTTCGCGCGGCGATTGGTTGCGCGAACGAAAACAGCCCTGGAAGGCAGATCCGATAAAACAATTTTGTGACAGGTGGTATCTCGTCGTTTCGGATGCGAGCATCGTAAGAGATATGGACGAGATCCCGGCCGACTGGGGATTTATGTTTCCAGTCCAGCCAGGACACCCAGAAAATCAAACGGACCACGTCGCGCTCATCACCTATAAGCCAGCGCCCAAACTTAATGCAGTCTTGCCAGACAAAGCGTTCATAGCTGCACTCATGCGCCGCGCTACCAAAATGACCGGCGGGGAAGTCGCTTACCAACCCGAACATAAAAGGAAAGAAGAAAGAGTGGATGAAAATTAGAAATGGGCCGGAGTGCCAGAAAATCGGCGGCGATGTCGAACCAAAGTAACATGATCGTCTTTATACCACCGAATTCCGTACCGCCTATTCCACATCGAGTGAGTGTAAAGATAAGGCATGACATCCCTCTACACGCGTTACATGCTCGTAGATAAATACGCCACGGAAATCGAGAAATTGAATCTCGACGGAGATGAGTTGGGAGAGTACAGCACCATGCTCCTACGGCTTCAGAACCAGGTAAAAACTGGCGAGCCGATCGAATGGATCGTGCGAGAGTGCTTAGATTATTTGAATAGAGTTGTCGCGGTGAACAAAGTAAGAATTGCTTAACTGAAAAAAACCGCCGGCTTATAAGGCCGGCGGCTGCGAAGTTTTTGGGTCAACATCAAGGCCCAGTCAATTAAGATGCATTCCGAATGAACAGCAGTTGCCATCCAATAAAAAATCCCGCCGGTGTTACCCCCGGCGGGTGCATATGTGGGTTCTGACTTCGCATCGTTGTGCGAAGATTAATTCGCACTCTACCACGCCACAACGAGACAGTCTATTGTTCAATTTCAGAGATGGTTAATGTATGCGCGCTCAATTACATCCAATCAATCCTTGCACCGAGCAGTCAAAAAATCCCGCCGGGTTCCAACGCCGGCGGGTGCCTAATTATTGAACGTACGATTTCGCGATGATCGTCTGCGAGATCGCATGAAACGATACCGATCTCCCAAAGATCCAGTCTGGTCAATTTTATACAGAGAACGAATCCACTGATTTCTTTAGAACGGAGTACACTCTGTAGACGATAAGTGAATCAGCAGGAGGTGGCTGTGTCTTCGATTACCGATCATTTCGAGAGAAGCCAGCGGAGAGAGTATCTCAATCCTTCGTCAAAATGGCCGCTTCTCGCCGGCGGCATCGTCTTCTTGGTCGCGGCGGCCATAACCGAAACGAGAACTCATGAGCTATCCCGCGCAGCTGCCTGGATCTCCGTAGGGTGCGGGATGATCCTTTACGGAATCGCCGAGACGATACTCCAACGCTCCGCGTTACGTTGGCCTCTAACACTTGCGTCAATGGTATTGTGGCTCGGCGGTGCATATTGGGCGGTCCACATTTACTTTTAGCAACTCCCGACCTCAATAAAAAACCCCGCCGGAAGACAAGGCCGGCGGGAGCAAAGAGGGTCTCTGATTCCGCTATTCTTTTCGCGAAATTCACATCACACTATACCGATCTTCACAAGCCTGTCTAGTTATTTCCAGATCATCTCAACCGCTTTATTGATTGAATCTTGGCGCGATTGAATCCATTGCGAATAATGTTTTTCGATAATCCGTGGACTGTTTCCTAAAATCGCCGCGACCTCTGACACTGGAACACCTCGCGAAAGCAACGAAGTGGCGAACGTATGCCTCCATCGGTGCGCGTGAATATGGACGCCGGCTAAGACGCCCAATCGCCTGAACGTACGCTGCCAGTCTCCCACGCAACTCTTTGGATTGCTTTCTCCGTTCCAGAAAAAATATTCGCCAATTCCTTCGGGCCACTGAATTTCCGGATGGACGGGCAATTGAACGGGCTTGCCGTTCTTATGGGTGCGGACGGTAATAAATCCGCCACTCACCGCGCTCCGCTTCAACTGAACCACATCTCGGATGCGGAGCCCCGTCCACTGGAGGACTGCCACAAAAGCTTTAATCCTTTGCCGGTTCCCTTCCCCGTAAATCCCCTTGATCGGAAAGAGCGGAATCGCCCAGGCGATTTTTTCCAACTCATGAGTGTCGTAGGGCTTTTTCTCAATCGAGGTTTCCTTTGGAGGGCGGAGCGCTTTCGCTGGATTGTCCTCGCACCATTTCCGATCCATGCAGAACTTGAAGAACGACCGCAAGCGCTCCAATTTTTTGATCGAGGTACTTGCCTTCACTGCCCACTGTTCCCGGAACTTTCCCAGGTCATCAGCCCGGAACCTACTCACCGTCCATTTCGGGAACTCATGAGAAAGCTCGGCGGTCAATAATTCAAACTTCTTAACGGTATCGCCTGACAGCCCACGGGACTGCAAATCATCAATGAACCGTTCCGCGGCTTCCTCGACGGTGGGGGAAACCCGCTGGCCGGATTCCCATTCCCGGACGATTTTCTGCGCAGCTTCCCAGCTCCGCACATCAAGAGAGCGCCGGATCATCTCCCCATGCAAACGTCCCTCGACCGAAATAGGGCAATTGCAATGGCGATGTTTTCGCCCTTTCGGGGCGAACTTGCACGACGTAAAATGCCGACGGAAGATCGTGAGCATGTGAAAGAGTATCACGCGTATTACACACGCGAAGCAACTAAAATCTGTAGACAGTTGATTCTAAACGCGTTATAATGGTGGAGGCGGCGGGAGTCGAACCCGCGTCCGAAATCGATGTCAGCCAGGAGAATCCATGCTCAGTCCAGTTCCGGAGGTTTCACTGCTGGCGCTCAGAACGGACAAAATACGCCAGAAGCTAGTCCGATGATCTTGTGGTTACAACACGGACCGAGCCGCAACCACCAGCCTACTGAATGACGTCTTACTCGCAGCCCATAGGCAAGGTCGCGAAAGACGGCAGCTTAGTTAATTAAGCTGCAAGTGCCAGATTATCGTTGGCAACTTTTGTTTTGCAGGCGATTACGGGTGCCCACACCCCGGCATGCCTCCTTGCCGCAAGCGATCCCGTCGAAACCGTGACGCCCCCACATTTCGCCTCATCGACGAAGAATTCGATGAGAACCTCGGAGCCGAACCCTATTCAGGTCGGCGGAGGTTGGGTGCGAGCCGGGCCAACTGGCTCGTGCTGCATATCCCCTATTTCCTACGCCCAATTGGGCGTTGGCGGCTGCGGCTACTGCCTCTCGAGATCGATGGCCTCGTACTCGTGGCGGCTGATGGCGGCGCGAATCTTGGTGGGCGACTTACCCACCTTGGTCTGCTGGTAGGCGAAGAGAGCTTCCTTGGCACAGGTGGAGCACTCGGTGCCGTGCAGCCCCTCAAAGCAGCTGCGCAGGCTGGTGTGGCCCAGGGCGCGGTCGCAGCGGCAGTTGCAAGGGAGCTGGTAGATCACATTCCCCACCTTGGCCGCCTGCTGGTAAACATGAACCTGCCATGGATAGCGGAAGTTTTCACCGGTCAGCTTGGTACCCGAGAGGATCGGAGGCAGAGCGCTCACCTTGAGGGGAGCCGAGGGGTGGTAGGCAGGTACATCTTCGGCCGGGTTCGACCACTGCGCGTAGCTGGCCGCGGTCAGCGCAAATACGGCAAAACCAGAGGCCCACCGGTATTTTGTCCAGTTCATTGTCGGATGCTCTCTCGAAGCCATTTTAGACCTGCGCGTTGCGGCCTGGAACTGTACCTCGCGGAAATTTCGGAATCGTGGTGGAATTCGCAGATTGTTAATCGGCGGGTTTTGGAGGGCAAAAAAAGACGGCACGAACGTTTTGCTGTTCGTGCCGGGAGGCCAGTGACGCAAACTACTTCCAGATCCGGTGCGGTAACCCGACCGCCTCCATCACTGGAATATCTACACCTTACTATAGATTCGGACGAAAGCAAATACCAAAATTGAAAGTTTCTTACAATGTGGGATTTTGACCCTTTTGGAGTTTCTCTGCATCGAAGAAGAGACCCGGCTTCAAACTAGGTGCAAGCCCCGGAATCGAACGGAGAACGACACTCGCCTCATGACAAACCCTTTAGAAACTGGAACTTCTGAATCAAATCCGACGGGAACCGCGCGCCCATCGAGTTGGCTAAAGGTGGGGGTCTTTGCTGCTGGATCGGCGCTGGCCGGCGGAATGGCTGCCGCCTGGTACTACCGCAAAACCCTCAGCAGGCTTCGTCAAGCTGAGAATGAGGCACCGAACCCAGAGTTCAGTAGCACGGAAGACGATCCCGACGAACAGTAGGCCCCGAAAGGACCCAGCTCGATGGCCTGCAGCGAGGCTGGATTCTGCGTCCCCTGGAGTCTTGAGCTTGCCTGAACCGGCGAGCGTGCCGGGTAACGTCAGGCTGACCGTCAGCGGATCAGCGACGAAGTTGAGAGGGACTACCACGGCGCGGGCGGATTTGAAGGAAGCTATCTTTGCGGGCGCCTAATAGCAGTTTCGTACGTCAGCTCGATTCCCTCATGGGAATCCGCTACTCATCAGAGCGAGGCTCTCTCCGCAACCAGCATTGACTCGAGAATCTGATCCGAGACTTCCTTGACAGCGGCGGGCGAATGCGTAAGAAACAAGGTGTTCGTCTTGTCGCTCTCGCCGATAGACTTCAGCGTGTCAAAATACTGCGTGACCAGGACCAACTGCATAACCTCTTTTGAGGTTGCCCCTTCCACCGCCTTCTGGAATTGTTCGACTGAGGTCTGCAGACCTTCGATGATGGCCTTTCGCTGATTGGCAATGCCCTGCCCCTGGAGCGCCTTGCTCTCTGCTTCCGCTTCGGCTTTCTTGACCACCAGGATCTTGTCCGCTTCGCCTCGCGCACTTGCGGCCACCTGTTCGCGCTGAGCGGCGTTGATGTCGTTCATCGCCGATTTCACCTTGGCATCGGGGACGATATCGGTGACCAGCACATTGACGATCTCGTAGCCGAATGCCGCCATATCCGCGTCCAGTTCCTGCTTTACCGCCGCGGCGATCGAGGATTGCGAAGCAAACACTTCATCCAGTGTCATGCCGGGAACGTGACCGAGAATGACCTGCTCGACATAGGACTTGATCTGCGCGACGGGATCAGAAAGCTTGTAAAACGCATCGTAGACTTTTTCGGGGCGAACGCGATTCTGCACTGAGATTGGAATTGTGACGAAGACGTTGTCCTTGGTCTTGGTCTCCATGGTCAACGTGATCTGGTTGACCCGCAGACTGACCATGCCGGAGACCGAATCAAAATACGGAGTCTTCCAGTTCAGCCCGGCCTCCGCGACCCGAAGGAACTTGCCGAAGCGAGTAATGACGGCGACCTGGGCGGTGTTGACGGTGAAGAAACTACCAAGGACAAAAGAGAGAAGAACAAGGGCAAGAATGCCGATGGGAATCAGGAGCAGTAGATCCATTTGCGTCCTCCGCCGCCCGTGCGGCTGGGCAACAGCGAATTGTACAGGATCGCCGATCGTATGGAGATTACGGCTGGAAATGCACAACTTCCGGTTTCGGTGAATGCCGTCACCTGCGACCAGAGCTACGAACGGGCTGTCATCGGGAGCGAAGAAAACGCAGTCGAAAGATGACAGCCGCCTTGTGGTTCTTCCCAGCTTTGTCGCCTATTCGCGTACGTTCTATTTCGATTTCGATTGATCTGGAGACTCGGGCCTGGTGGCGCCTCTGGCATGGAAGTCGAGGCCGATCTTCGGGCTCCTGTCGGTACCGCCAATGTGGATAGGGATATCCGCACCCGCTCCATCCTTCTTGAAGAAGGGGTCGGCTGCCTTGAGCAGGAATCCCTTCCATCCGCCCACCATCTTCGAGATCGTAGCCTGCATTCTGGCATGCCCGAGAAAATCCAGCGCGCCGCCGTCGAGGCCATAGGTGCCTCTCAGTTGGATATCGGCGCCAGGGACGAAGAAATCGAGTGCAGGAAATGCAATGACCGCATGAGCGACCTCAAAATCGCTCTGAATGTGAGCCTGGACATCGTCTGGGTCGTTGGACTTGAGATCGGCGAGCCTGCCTTGTCCGCGAAGGCTCAGTTCTCTCATCCGACCCTTGACGCCGGAGTTTGTGAACTGCGCAGAATCCAACACAAAACGGCCCTTCATCGACATCCGTTTATGCGCCGGAGTGGTTCCGGGCGGAATCAGCAAGGAGGCATTCAACGCCAAGGTGCCGGTGAGCAGCGGCGTGGGGTCGCGGCTGGCAAGACGCGTGAAGTCCTCGATGCGGCCCTGGGGAATGTTGACCGTGAGCTCAATCTTGTGGCCGAGGCTGTGGGGCTGCTTCCCGGGCATCTCTTCGAGAACGCGCACGATTTTCCCCTGCACCGTGAACTGCGAACGGCCCAATTTCGCTTCGACGGGCTGAAGCCAAGTGTCCCCATTGGTGCCGTCCACCGTAGCGTTAAAGTGCGTGTGCAGGGCCATCGTATTGCCGAAGTTGGAGAGGCTGAAGTCCGGCACATCGGCGTCGCCTTCCACTTTAATGTCGCGCAACGTGCCCTGGTAGCGGCCCGTCGAGTTCAGCGTCCCCGCTATCCCCTTGAAGGTGGCAAGGTTGGCATTGTCGAAGCGGTACTCGCCCGCGACCAGTGAATTGCCGGGATCGTCCACCTGCCAGGGGCCAAAGGTGCCCTTGCTATGGATCGTGCCGACGGGACGCGGATTCGTCAGCTCCGCGTCGAAATGCATCCCTTGTTGAGGTGTAATCCCATCGTTCGTCGTTAACTCGGTCAGTTTCAGATACGAAACAAAGAATTCGAGCGGCAACTTGCCGGGCGAGCCGGGTTCATGCACGAAGTGCGTATTGGTACAGACAACCTCGTCGACGCGAAAGGTGAGGTTCGACGAGGTTGCGTCGGCCGCAGACGAATTCTTGTTCCCGGATGGGAGATGAACAGAGTGCGATCTGGGCGGAAAGTGAATGTCGAGCCCCTTGAGTTGCACCTCGCGGATGTGGACAGGAACGCCGGGCTTGTAGCGCAACGGCGCATGAAACCGAAATTCACCAAGTTGGATGATGGGGTCGCCGGACCCGGCTACGTTCTCCGAGGGCCAGATGCGCAGTCCGCGCCCATCGGCCCAGACACCCCACTCCCCGCGCAAGCTGTTGCCGAAGCGGAGGTGGAAACTGTCCAACTCGACGTGGGAACGAAAGCGCGCCGAAAGCGCCTGAACAATCTGGGCGCGCAGGAACGGTTCGGTGCGGTGAACCAGGACTGCGACGACAACAAACAGCACTAACAGGACGGTCAGCACGATCCCGGTCGTCCATTTGAGTGCCTTGTGGCGTTGCCAAAAAGATGTGGGCATGGATAAAACCTTCTCTTCATTGGATGCATCGGCAATAGAAGCGCACCGTCCTCATTTCGCAACAAGCGGTCCATGGGCATAAACTCCTATATACGGATGCAAGCGCACATTGAAAATCTCGTAAAGCTGCAAAGTGTGGATCTTGAAAGGGCGCGCCTGGCAAAAGAGGCGAAGGCGCTGCCTGCCGAGATTACCCAGGCCGAGGCCGAACTAGCCGCAGCCCAGCGCCAGGCCGCAGACGCCTCAGCCGCGTTAAGTCGCGAAGATTCACTGCGCACGCGCATGGATCGTGAAGTTGACGGGCACCGCAAGAAAGCGGCCCACGTCCGCGCACAACTGGACTCAGTGACGACTCCCGCGCAGGCGGATGCTATTGAGCACGAGGTGCGCTTCGCCGAGCAGGAGATCGAACACCTGGAGAACGAAGAGTATGCCAGCCTGGAACGCACTGAGGCGCAGGAAATATTGTTGGCTGCGGCTCGAGCCCAGGTGGAACAGTTGGCTATGGCGCTGGACAAAACACGCGAGCGCGTTGCGCAACGCCAGCAGGAATTCAGCCGCGAACTGGTAGCGCTGCAGGCCGAGCGCGATGTTTTGCGCCAGTCTATTGAACCGGAGTGGCTGACTCGCTATGACCGTATCGCCGTCAGCCGCGGAACAGGCATCGCTCGGGCCGAGAATCAGCAGTGCATCGGATGCCGCATGGGCGTGCGTCCCCAGGTCTGGAACCAGTTGCGGGAAGGCGAATTGCTGACGTGCGACAGCTGCGGACGACTCCTCTACTGGGACCCCGCGTTTGCGCCCGCGCCCAAATCCCCGCTACCCGAAGCGGCGCCCGGCACCGGCCGCGCCATTCGAAAGCCGCATCATCAAGCCGAAGCTTGAGGCACGGAGTTTCTCTCCTGCTAACCTGTTAATCAGACAACTGGGTTTCGAATAACTCGAGACGAGGAAATCTATTCCCTTCCCCATTGAGGAGCGGGCTGTGCGGCGTATTTGTGTGGACATGGATGAGGTGATGGCGGATACGCTGGCTGAACACCTGCGCCGCTACAACCAGGAATTCGACGAGTTGGTGACGGTGAACGATCTGGCCGGCAAGGGCCTGTGGGAAGTGACGCCCGCCGACCGCCAGGCACAGTTGCGCGCTTTCCTCGACGCGGAAGATTTCTTTGAAGACCTGGCACTGATGCCCGACGCACAGGACGTGCTCCGGCAGCTCTCGGCGCGCTTTGAAATCTTCATCGCCACCCAGGCCATGACCGTGCCCAACTCGCTGGGGCCAAAGTATCGCTGGCTGCAGCGGCACTTTCCGTTCATTCCGCCCACCCATTATGTCTTTTGCGGCGACAAGCGCATTCTGCGCGCCGACTACCTGATCGACGACCTGCCGCGGAACCTGCTCCGTTTTGAGGGCCAGGGCCTGCTCTATACCGCTCCCCACAACCTGGCGGCGACCGGATTCGCCCGCGTCAACAGCTGGCGGGAAGTGGCAGTGTACTTCGCGAACGTCATGGGGTAGAGGAAACGGCTTGCGATTCGCCATTTTATTAACAAGCTCTAGCACGCACCGCTCGGCCGGGCTGCCGTGCCTGCCTCCTGTGTGGGCGCAACCTGTGGGCTCGGGAGCGGATAGGGCGTCGCGCCAGCTAGATCGCTGGCACACTCGGTGAGAATTCCAGGGATGGCCGCGGCTGTGGAAGGCAAGGCTGGAATCGAGTGATCGGCCTTGCTGAAGTTAAAGGCGCTGGTCATGTCCCCTACCGCGCCCCGACGCCACGCGGACAGGTTCGGCACTTCCGCGCCGAAGCGCGTTTCAAGGAAGCGAAGGACCGAGGTGTGGTCAAAGAGATCCGACGAAACAAAACCGCCGCGGCTGAAGGGCGAGATGATGAGCATGGGCACGCGGAATCCGAGCCCGATGGGGCCGGAGATGGCCGGATTGCCGATCGCCGCGGGGTCTGGAACTGCGGGCGCCGTCACGTATTCTCCGGGAGTTCCGGGAGGCGCGGTCATGGGCGGCACATGATCGAAGAAACCGCCGTTTTCGTCGTAGGTGGCAAAAAGGACGGTCTTCGCCCATTGCACAGGATTCGCGGTCAAGGCGGTGACGATCCCCGACAAGGTGTTTTCACCGAAGAGCGAAGGCGCAGGTGGATGGTCGGAGTCAAGGACCGAGGCAATGACCCAGCTAACCTGAGGCAAGTTGCCCGACACCGCATCGGCCAGAAAGTCGACCGGGAACTGCGGTCCGAATGCGTTCTTGTACAGCGGGGATGTGGGATCCTGGAAATTTTGGAAGTACGATAGCACATTGTCAGAGAAGATGCCGTTCAGGATGTTCTGGTCCGGCGACGAGTAGACCTTCCACGAGATCCCGCGAGCCTCAAGTTGCTCCGGCATGGTGGTAAAGGTGAGTTTGCCGAAGAACGAGGAGCGGTTTGTGACAAGCGTTTGAAGCAGCGGTCCACCATTCTTTCCATCCGGATCAATGGAAGCCGCCATTGTGTAGAGCCGATTGGGATCAGTGGGGCCGATCACGGAGCAGAAATAGTTGTCACAGAGGGTGAAACCGTCGGCCGCGGCGTAGTAGTAGGGCAGATCGGCGCGCGTGTAATAGCCCATGGCGAGGACGGCATCGTTGGCATTGATCGAAAGGCGCGAAGTCACAAAGCCATCCATCGCGCCGTTATCCCAGCTCTGATGCTGCGGAACCCAATCGTGCGTAATGTCGTGAGTGCAGGCCGCATTGGTCTTGGTGGTGTCCAGGTGAAAGGGCAACAACACACCGGCCGGAGCGTTGGTGGTGTTGGCAGGGTAGGGCTGCTGGAACGCCACACTCTGATCGGAGAATCCGTGAACTCCGCGGTAGCTTCCGAAATAGTGGTCGAATGAGCGGTTTTCCTGGATGAGGATGACGACGTGATCGATGTCAGTCGTCTTTGCGCAAGCGGATGAGGGGGGAGTCGTGGGTAACATGCCGCCGCCTGAGCCACACCCGGACAGTAGTCGCGCGGTCAGGCCTCCTGCCCCAGCAACGGCTCCGATTTCAGTAACTCGCGACGTGTAATCTCTTTGGAGTTCATGTAAGTTCATCAACCATATTTTGTTGGATGCAGAACTCTCCCGGGCAACCAGATTGCCTTGGACTCTCATTGGACTCCAGCGGACGCAAATCGCTGGTTGGATAGGCGGGCAGCCGCACGTCGGCTATGGCTTTTCCTTGCACTCTTTCGCTGTGAAAAGGAGTGAAGTTCCACGCCCATCGGAGATGACTGGCTCAAAATGGTCCAGAGAAATGATCTTCACACTGACTTTCGCCTGTACACCGGTCCCAGGAACTTCAATTTCTTGCTCGGCGGACTCCCCCACATATGCCGGCAGATCGAACTCGATCTGGCCTTGGCCGCCACCGCCGGTCAATGCTTTTGTTTTGCCGAATCCGCCCACCTGAACGTGCGATTGCCCGCTGTTATTACCCTGACTACCCGTCAACACGATGTCGGCAGCATGTCGTCCGATCGGCAACCTACAGAAGTACAGCCCGTGGCCGGACTGATCGTTCCCTGCGCCTGGATCGTCAACTCCGCATCGAAGTTCGACTTGCCCGAGGCTGGTACGCGAGGCGCCAGAAGGGTCGCCCAACCGGTTTCGTGCCCCGCGGCATCTCCTTCTACCCGCCCGTCGTCTGAAACGAAGACGGGAATCTTCGCTCCAAACAGCCCTTGGCCGGTATCGTCGGTGCTGGTCAAGAATCGGTGCAAGTCCGTGCTCGCACCGCCCGCCAAGAGGGTCACCGACGTCGAATGATTCGAGCAGCAATCCAAAACGCCGGCACTTGCAGGCGAGGTCTTGAAGCAGCTTCGTCATGTAGTCGATTTCGGCCTGATAGGAATTGACCCCCTCAAGAATCAGCTCAACACCGTTTGCGCGTCGATCACCCCATCGACAACGGATCGTCAGAGCACGCGGCGCGATGAACACTCTCGTGAGCGTCCAGTATGTCTCCACGCGTTGCGAAGGGGTCGTGATCTTGGTCTTGCATAGAAAGTACTGAGTTCGCGGCGTGGTCTTTGACACGCTGGCGTTATCGGGCGTTGCCGGAAAGTGGTGGGACATCGACTTCAAGTCTTTGTCCACTGCATCGGTGATGGCATTGAATCTTGGCTCATCAATTTGTTCGTTCGGGTCCACCGAGTTCCAATACGATTTGAAATCGTCGCGAGCGCGGGTGGCCTCTTCAATGCGGTACTGGATCATTGGAATGTCGTCGCATTGGCAACTTCCCGCACTTTGCGCTTGCGCCGCCGGGATACCAAAGCCCAACGGAAGACACGAGAACGATGACGCAAGACGGGCTGACTCGTGGTTGGATCGCTCGCTGAATTCGGCTCACGGAATTATCTCTTTGCGGAAGAGCGGCACTCGCCTCCTCCAGTATCGAAAAATCCCAACGGAAAAGAACGCGTTTGTTTCCGCGGGTCCTCCCAGGCTCCCTTTCGAGCGCCGGCCGGGGTGCAGCGGCCGTAGCACCAATCCATACTCCCCTGAATCCAGCGCCTTTTCTGGTTCGATCAGCAGGTCTCCCCGTCCCATCCGCGTCAGCTTTGTCGGCACTCGGACTTCAGTAATCTTCTCCAACGCTTCCGAACTTTCCTTGCCCATCTGCGCTTTGTCGCGCCCACCAGCCTCCAGTTGTCTCGGGTCTGCACCAGTTTCACAATCACGGGTTCGTAGCTGTCCGGATCGATTCCCAGCAGATTCCCGTACGTGACCTCAAATCTGGGCATTTGCTGGTTCACGGTGTTTTCAGAGACGTGCCCTGCAAGCGCCCAGACATGGGTGATCTTGGGCGGACCGTGGTGTCCGCCCATTCCTTCCATCATGCCCATGGCCATGCCCATAGCAGGACCCGCCATCATTCCGGCACCGCCAATTGCCGCAAAACTGAGCGCCTGCGATGCCAGGCCAGAAAGAGCGCGTGTCGCATTCGCACCGCTTCCGGATATGTCGTTCCCTTTTGTTTCTGTTTGCGCCATTTGAGAAAACGACGCTCGCATCGATTGTTTTGCTTCTCCCGCGTCGAGTGTCACCACCGGCAACTGCTTCGGATCGAAGGCAAAGGCTCCGCTTCCCATCATGCCGCCCATTCCCGCCATGCCCATCGATGACATGATCTGTTGCGCCATGCCCATCGGATTTCCAGACATATTGGGGGGCATCATAGCGGAACTTGCAGGGTTTTCAGCGGGAACCTTCTCGCTGACGGGTGTTTGCATTTCCGTGCTCTTCCCATTGCGTGCGTCTTCACGCCGCTGGGATTCGGCCTTCAACATCGCGGCAATTACCTTGTCGCTCACTCCTCCATCCTTCAACGACATCAATCCGTTGACCGACACGTCGAAGTGCGCTTCATTGGCCTCAATGGCTCCCACAATGATTTCGTCAGAGAAGCCCTTGCCGGCCATGGTCCTGATATCGTCGTTGGTCAATGCGTGCTTCGCGTCCTGTGCGCACAGAATCGCGATGGGCATGCAGAGGCACCCCATTAAAACAACACGGAGGAAAGGTTTTGGATGCATGTTTAGCTCTGCGCACGGCGAATGCCGCACAAGGGCCCAAATTCCAGGATTGAGATGACGCGGAACTTCGACGTCCACGTGGGACAAACCCACATTGGGCTTGCAGTCTAGGCTGACCCGTAACGGTTCGTCAATCTTATTCACACGCGAATTTCCGCGAAAATCCAACGCGGCCAATGGAATAGACACGAGTGGGTCAAAATGGCCAGTTGCGGATCGGCAAGCTGTGCAGGTTGGTTTGTGGCTGTTTTCGGGAAAAATCCAATTGTGACGGCACAGGGGAATAAACGCATCGTCGCGCCGAAAACATCGTCAAACAATCGGTTTCGATCGGAAAAGGGCCGCGGAGTTCCGTCGTGCCGGGGTCGCATTTCTCTCTTATCGGCCGCTCGATGAAGCTGACCCTGAGCCGCCGGGAATTGCACGCGGAGCTGAAGGCCGAAGCAACATGACCGGTTGCGCGGGCGGAGCCTGATGCATGGTCACAATCAGGGCGTCGGCCGGGCGTATTGCCGGCGCAAACATACGAGTGTGGCGTGCTGGCGTCGAAGTAGACCGCGTCGCCCGGCTCAAGCGTGCAGTGATGGTCGCCATGGTGCAGGTCGAGCTCACCGTCGAGCATGTAGAGGAACTCGTAGCCGGGGTGCATGTGCGGCGCTGGGCTCCTGATGCGCTCTTTCGAGAGGGATGAACTCGGCAAAATAAGGATCCATGTGCCGGTCGGGCACCATGTAGCCGAGGCTCTCAAAGAAGTAGGTAGGGTCCTCGACGCCGGTCTGCGGCAGGCGCACCCGTTCCTTGCGGCGATGCACGCGGAACATGGACTGCGGCTCGGCCTCGAAGAAGTAGGAAAGATCTTTGGAGAAGACCATGGCGATGCGCGCCAGGTTACGCAGTGTGGGCACCACTCTGCCGGTTTCAAGCTGCGACAGGAAGCTGGCGGAGAGCCCGGTGTGTTTCCCCAACTCCACAAGGCCCATCGACTTCTTGAGCCGGAGACGCTTGATCCGCTCGCCGATGTGTTTTTCCGCAATGAACTCGCTCGGTGGTCTCAGAATCGACCTGCGATTTCTGGGTCTGTTCGCTATGAACTGCAGCGAGTTCCGTCATCGGCCTCCCCTCGGTGTCTGCGCAGGGCAAATGTTGCCCCAATCAAAAGCTATTCCCATGGTACTAAACTCCCCTACACTGAGCAAACCGTGCCAGATTCATCGAAAACTAAGACGATTCCACCACTGGCATATACGCAGATGAGTGAAGAACGCTTCAAGGTTGTGTTGAGCGGCGCATCGGGAATGCTGGGGCACGGCTTTGCGCGGCGAACTTACGGCGCGCCAGATTCCGAACCTGCAACTGGTGCGCGGGAAGCCTGCCTCGAACAGTCAGCTTGCGTGGAGTCCCGCGGCTGAACCAGCCGTGGCAGACTCCACTCCGCTGGAAGGTCTTCGCCGCCGCGGTTCATCTTTCCGGGGCCAGCGTGGCCGGGCGGCGCTGGACCGCAGCCTACAAGCGCCAACTGGCATCCAGCCGGGTGCAGTCGACCCATGCGCTCGCACGCCTGCTGGCCGGTTTGCGCCGACCGCCACCGACGCTGCTGGTGGCCTCAGCTGTTGGATTGTATGGAGATCGCGGCGAGGAATTGCTGGATGAATCGTCGCCTGCCGGAGCAGGGTTTCTGGCCCAGTTGTGCACGGAATGGGAGGCCGCCGCGAAGCCCGCCACAGAAGCAGGAATACGCGTTGTCCACCTGCGCTTTGGCGTGGTGCTCGGCCGAGGCGAAGGGGCGTTGGCGCCAATGTTGCCGGTCTTTCGTCTCGGCCTCGGCGGCAGACTTGGCTCGGGACGCCAATGGATGAGCTGGATCAGCCTGGCGGACGCCATCGACGCCATTCTGTTTTTGCTGGAAACGCCGGGGCTGGCAGGGCCAGTGAACCTGACCGCGCCTAATCCGGTGCGGAATGCTGAGTTCACGCAGGCGCTGGGACGACTGCTCAGGCGACCGACCATCTTGCCGGTGCCGGCGGTGGCCTTGCGGCTGGCCTTTGGACAGATGGCCGATGAAGCACTGTTATCCAGCGCCCGGGCCTTCCCACAAAAGCTTATATCCGCTGGTTTCCGGTTCACGCACCCCATGGTCAATCAGGCTCTTGCCGCCGCATTGGGTTAGAGAGTTCGGTTACCGACGGCCCTGAACTACACGGGGGTTGCTATTACTACTTTTTTTTTGCGCGCGCCGGGCTGCGATGGCGTGCATCTCCTTACCGATACTGGACTGATTGATCCCAACCTGGATGGCCAGGTTGATGATGTTGCCGGTGATCCAGTAGAGCGCCAGTCCGGACGCATAGTGCCACAGAATGAAGCCCATGAAGACCGGCATCATGAAAGCCATCATGCGCCGCTGGGTGGGGTCCATGCCGGGTGACGGGGTAATGAACTGCACCAGGAACATGGTGACGATAATCAGGGCCGGCAGAATATGCAAGGGGTCGGGGGCCGAGAGGTCGGTAAGCCAGAACCAGTGCGCCTGGCGCAATTCGACGGCGTTGAGCAGGACCTTGTAGTATGCGAAGAACAGCGGCATCTGCAGAAGCATCGGCAGGCAACCGCCGTACATGTTCACGCCCTCGGTCTTGTAAAGCTGCATCATCTCGGTGTTCATCTCGGCCTTTTTGGGGTCGTTCACCTTGAGATGGGCATAGCGCTTTTTGAGCGCTTCCACCTTGGGCTGAATGCGCATCATCTTCAGCGAGGATTTCATCATCATGAACCGGGTGGGCAACAGCACCAGGTTGAAGATCACGGTGATGATGATGATGGCCCAGCCCCAGTTGTATCCACCTGCGCCGAGTGCATTGCGCAGGAAACGCAGCGCGAGATAGAGCGGCTTCGCAATGACAGTCCACATGCCGTATTGAATCAACGGCTCGAGCGTAGGGCCATCCGGTTTACCGTCAGGGCCCATGGCGTGAATGGTCTTCAGCACTTCCAACTGCTTCGGGCCTGCATACAGGCGCAGCCGGGTCGCGCCGCTGACACCGCCCATGGCCAGGCCAAGGACACTGTCCGCCTTTTTCTGGCTACTCGGATTGCTGAGGTCGCTGGCCAGATCGACGCTGTGATGCAACGTAACCAGCGTAGCGTCTGCAGGATTGTCGGGCAGGAAGGCGGCGGCAAAATACAGGTCGGTGAGGGCCGCGTATTGGAACGGCTGTTCGAGCGTGGCATTGCCGCTCACCTTGGCAGCGGCCACTGTCTCCTGCTTGCCGTCAACGGCCCAGACAATTTGTGAAGGAGTGGGGAGCGGGCTGCGGGTCTGCGATGAAGGAAGGAACTCCTCCATATCACCCAGGCCAGCTGGCCACGCAATCAGCGCGCGCACCGGCTGTCCGTTGTGCTGGATGCGTGCGTCAATATCGATCACGTAGCTCGTATCAAAATGGAATGTCTTCACCGCCTCCACGCCGTTCTGCGCGTAGTGGAAGGTCAGCGTGGCGGGCGCCAGCAGCTGGCCAGCGGAGGTCTGTGTACCCGAGGTCGTGACCTGGTAGAGCGCCTGATTCAACTGCGAGGTGAGAGACGAGTCGTAGGTGAAGAACGAAAGCAGATACCCGAAACGTGTTTCAAGCTGAGGCTGCACCATGTCCAACGGCTTGCCGGAGGTGTCGGTGTATTTCTTCAGGTACCAATGCTTCACCTGCGCGCCACGATTGGTGAAGACAATCTTGTACATCTCGTTCTCGAGCGTCGTCTCAGTCTCGGCTGTGGCGGCAATAGCTGGAGTAGCCGACTGAGCATTCGAGATTGCTGGGAGCGCAACATTGGATCCCGGCTGACCGGAAACGGCGGAGGGCGCCGGCTGCTGGGCCTGCTGCTGCACCTGCTGCTGAGTCTGAGCCTCAGGCGGGGGCGTTTCCTGCTTGGGCTTGAAGTACTGGTAGCCCAACAAAACAGCAAGCGCAAGGAACGTGAAGGTGATCAGGCTGCGGAAGTCGCCGCCGCTGGCTCCACCGCCGCCGGAACCCTGCGACTCAAGATTTGGATTGCGAATTTCGGGCAAAGGAAACTTCCTGTCGTTTGTGGGCCTGTTAACACTACGCAGGCGGATGGCGTTGTGAGCGAAAATTCGGCCAATCGAGGCCGCTGCTCTTTCTATGGTAACGGTTCATGGGGGAAAATGGCTTGCTGACCCGGCTTGCGACGTCGGGGTGGAACCTGGTCAAGCCCCCCGCGGCTGAATGGATGGCATCGCAGCAAGCGCCAAGTGGCCAGAGCGACGCCGCGCACGGGTCCGTGGGTAGCGATTGCCACCTCGGCATACTCTGAACAGGTTGGCACAAAACGGCAGCCGCCGCGGCTCAAGGTATGCAGCGCCGGCGAGAGCCAGCGGCGATAAAAGGCCAGAAGCGCGAGCAAAATGCGGGTCATACAATCGGCTTCGCCGGGGCGGGCTGCGTCATTCGGATTGCCTCTGCGTTCGCCTGTCGAAGAATACGCACAACCTCGGCTTCTAGTTTCGTGAATTCCGCCGTGAGCACGACGCGGCGCGGATGCAGGATCATGTCGAAGCCCTGGGGCAACAGATCCAGATGACGACGAAGGATATCGCGCATACGGCGCTTGATTCGGTTGCGCTCATGCGACTTGCCCAGCACTTTACCGGCAGTAAGGCCGACTCGGGGGCCTGCTGAAGGTCCGGTTTGCGGTGCCAGAAACCAGCTCATGGAAGCCGACTGGCGTTTGCGGGCAGACGCATAAGCACGCTGATAGTCGGCATGCTTGCAAAGACGCGCCCCCACCAGGGACTGGCGGCGAAACTCAGAGCCGGGTGCAGTCCATCGAGGGTCAGCGTTGAGGGGTGTAGTCATGGCAATGCCGGATAGCCATTGAGCCGGAAGTGCAAAAGCCGCAGTCCATTCCGGCGAAAGCGAATCGGCAAGAGCGAAATTAGTCGCGAAATCCAGCGCTGACCGACACGCGCTTGCGTCCGATGGCGCGACGGCGGCTCAACACGGCAGCGCCGCTTTTGGTCTTCATGCGCGCGCGAAAGCCATGCGTCTTCACGCGGCTGCGGCGGTTGGGTTGAAATGTGCGCTTGGGCATGGAATGCGCTCCTGCTTCCTATTGAAAAATCTGTGCCTTGACGGCAAGCTTTAAGTGTATCGCAGGTTGGGCAAGGAATCCAGTCGGCGAGTTTGGGCTCTTGAAAGCAGCACTTCTTTTTTTGCAAAGGAGCGCCCGTTATTCTCGCCGAATACGCTCAAGTCTGGGGGTGAAATTGAAGACTTGCCCGACGCTTCGCGATGACTCCGGTAACTTTTTTGGCAGCTTTCACCATCGATGGTGCAACCTGCGGAAGATTGAGCAAAGTAATGTGAAAGAGGGATTGCAACAATCTCCGAATGTGCTACTATCGGGACCGTTCAAGAAAGTTTCCCAGCGTCCCACGGAACTAGTTTCATCCGATGTCCCGACGTGTACATCAGGGACAGACCAACGGCGTTCAGGCAGTCATGACACTATCGGACAGCGCGCTTCGGCTACGCTGGAAGAGAGAGTTGTTGCCAAAACCGGACGGATAAACTACGACGGCAGTATATAGGCGACGCAGGCAAGGATTCGCTCGATGGCATTCGCAATCTCGCCGGCTTCGGCTCTCAATCCCTGGGTTCAGATTCTCTCAGCCCTGGAGAAGAAAGTAATTCGCCAGTCCTATGAGACCTGGCTCAAGCCCACTCGCTACAGTCATGCAGCAGGCCGAACGCTTTATGTGCGCGTGCCTTCTCCGGAGTTCCAGCACATCGGCGACAAGTATGGCGACCTGATTCAGGAAGCCATCGACTTGCAATCGCTGGAATTCGACGACGTATGTTTCGTGACCACGATCGACGATCCGTCCATTCCCCCGCAGCGAAGGGACGGCGGCTTTGGTCCTGTGCCGGCGCATGCCCCCACGGCTCCCCCACCGTCACAGCACCAGCGCGCTCCGGAGCAAGGGCGGTTCGACTGGTCCACCGCGGCGCAGCTCAATTCGCGCTACACCTTCGACAACTTCGTCATCGGGAACGGCAACCAGTTTGCGCGCGCTGCCTCCTTAGCCGTCGCCGAACGCCCCTCACGAGCGTACAATCCGCTGTTTCTCTATGGCGGCGTCGGGATGGGCAAGACCCACCTGATGCATGCCATCGGCCATGAAGTGAAGCGCCGCCAGCCGACGTCGAGCATCTGTTATGTCTCCGCGGAAAAATTTACCAACGAGATGATCACCTCGCTGCGCAACGATCGCATGACCAGCTTCCGCGATCGCTTCCGCTCTGTCGACGTGCTGCTCATTGACGACATTCAGTTCATCGCGCAGAAGGAACGCACGCAGGAGGAGTTCTTCCACACCTTCAACGCGCTGCACGAGAGCATGAAGCCAGATCGTCATTGCCTCTGACCGGCCACCCAAGGAACTGGCGGAGATTGAGGATCGCCTGCGCTCGCGCTTCGAGTGGGGCCTGATCGCCGACATTCAGCCGCCCGATCTTGAGACCAAAGTCGCCATTCTGCAGAAGAAGGCCGAGAGCGAACAGGTCACGCTGCCGACAGACGTCGCGCTGTTTATCGCTTCGAACGTGCGCACCAACGTGCGCGAACTAGAGGGTGCATTGGTGCGGCTCATCGCATGGTGCCAGCTGAACCGCATGGAGATCACGCTGGCGCACAACCCAACAGTGCCTCAAGCAGTTCATCGACATGCAGGTGCGCAAGGTTACGATCGAAGCCGATTCAGCGCGCCGTCGCGGAGCAGTTTGGCATGAAGGTGAGCCGACCTGAAGCAGAAGAACAATTCCCGCAACGTGGTAGTGCCGCGGCAGATCGCGATGTATCTCGCCAAGCAGATGACCGAGGCCAGCCTGCCTGAAATCGGCCGCCAGTTCGGCAACAAGCACCACACCACGGTGATGCACTCCATCAGCAAGATCGACGAGCTGCGCCGCACCGACAAGGACCTGCATCGCACGCTGAACAAGCTGCAGGAAATGCTCAACGGCTAGCCACTTGCAGCTGGCCAACTGCCTTTGGCGCGCGCATGCCAGAAAATCAGCCCACGCCTCGATCCTTCGGCGTGGGCTTCTTCTTTTCCCCCATCGTGTTCTTAGAACTCCGTCACACTGAGCACGTTTCCATCGGGATCTTTGAACCACGCAATCCGCGCACCGCTGGGGGCGGTCCAGATGCCGAGGGGATCAGTGTCGTTCATGCCGGGAAAGCGCAGAAACTCCACTCCAGCCGCGGTGAGCTGCGTGACTGTGCCCTCGATGGAGGCGACGCCCCAGCCCAGCACGGTGAACGGGTCGGGATGGAGCTCGCGGACGGTTGCCACGCGCAGCATGGTTCCATGGGCGTCGAAGACCAGGGCGAAGGGCTTCGCATCTTCGACCAGACGGAGACCGAGAACGACTTCATAAAACGCGCGCGCTTTCGCTGGGTCGATGGTGGGGACAAATGCTACCAGTTTGGCCGCACCGAGAATGGAATCCTTTGTCATTACGCGCCTCCGCGATGGTCCCTGTTCCAACCGCTCTATTGTGCGCCCGCGCCCGTCATCAGCTCCACGAACATCTCTTGAAAGCGCGGCAGATCGAGATCGACCTGCGCATGGACAAGGCGGACGCCGGTGGCGGGCTTGAAGTCTTCGGTCCAGGTGAGGGTGTCGCCGTAACTCGGCCCCTGGCTCAGGTCCACGTCCATGTAGAGCAGCTTCTCCCGCCTGATCAGCGTGGGATCGAGCCATGCGCAGGCCGCGAGTTCATCCCACAGGTAGTAGCGCTCCTGGCTCCATGCGGCGATATAGAGGGCTGTGGGCGAAGAGGATTTTGCAATTTCATTCAGCATTTTTTTGGTGAACGGCGCCTTGATGGAAACGTCGACGGTGGTCACGTCCACGCGCGGCCAGTCGGCCCGGAGCACGATGTGCGCCGCCTCGGGATCGAACCAGAAATTGAACTCGTGGCGCGGGCTCGTGGCAAACTCGGGATCGTCAGTCTGCGGGTTCAGGCTGCCGCCCATCAGCACAATACCCTTCGTAAGCGCGGCGAATTCGGGATCGATTGAGACAGCCAGCGCTATATTTGTCATCGGTCCGGCCGCGTAAATCGTGACCTGGTGCGGATGCGCGCGCACCTGTCGGATGAGAAAGTGCGCGGCGTCCTCATCGATCGGCTTGAGGCTGGGCTGTCCCTCAGGCATCGGCGGAATCTCATAGGGGCCATGCAACTTCAGCTTCGCGGGAGTGACCGGCGTGACGCCGCCTGCGGTCTCGACCAGCGTGGTCGGGCCCTGTCCCCAGGCGCCCAGCCATGCGACCTTGCCATCGATCGCAGCAGCCAGCCGCGTCTCATTCTCTGTGCGGACGAGGGGAAAGACGGCGCCCTTCGCGACCGGTATATTGGCGTGGCCGGTCAGTTCCAGCATGCGCAGGGTGTGGAGAGTTTCTTCGTCGCGCCAGGCGTTGCCGGTAACCATGGTGATGCCGAGGACTTCAACCTGCGGCGACTGCAGCAACGCCAGCATGGCCATCTGGTTCGAGCCGCCGGGGCCGGAGCCGTCCTGGTCGATGAGCACGAGGCGCTTTTGCGCGGGGCACACCTGCGCGCGCAAGCCCCAAGCAGAAACAGAAAAGCTGTGGTTCTCATTCTGGGTATTGTGGCATAGCCTGTCGCGGCATACCTTAGCGGCGAGCGGCCAAGCTGATCTCGCGCCTATCTCACCGCTATCTGCGACCGAAACTTCTTGGCTTGACCGGAGGGGTCACCGGGAGTTCGTTTTGCCGGCGGGAAAGACGGCAAGGAAGCGGTCCTGCCCTTCGCCGGAGCTGGCGGTCTCCACGCCATCCAAGCTGCGAAACGCCAGGTGCAGCAGGCGGCGCTCGCGGCTGTTCATGGGTGGAAATGCGTAGGGGACGCCGGATTTGCGCACCTTTTCTGCGGCGGTCTCGGCGGCCATGCGCAGTTCCTGCGCGCGCAGTGCCTTGAAGTTGCCGGCATCGAAGCTGACCAGGTCATTCTCGCGCTGATCAAGGCGCAACATTTGCGCGGCAATGGTCTCGAGGGCGCGCAGCAGTTCGCCGTTGTGCTGGGTCACCAGCGGAACATCGGGGCCGCCCAGTTCCACGTAGATCATGCGGGCTTCAAGGCCTTGCAGGATCGCGGGCCCCGTCGCCGGCGGTGATGCGGTACTTGAGGCGCATGCCGCCCAGCTTGTTCAGGGTGGCGAGAAATCCGGCAATTTTTTGGGCTGCTTGCTGCAGGTCGGCAATTGGCATAACCAACCAGTATCGCAGAACAGGCTCGGCCCGGGAACTTACATCGGAGAGAAATCCGAAGCTGTTTTGGTAGAAATTGGACAGGTTGATTGTTGCATTTAATCAGGCATACGGCAAATTGTGAGCTATGATTCTTTGTTCCGCAGATGAGATTTCAATGGGCACTGAGCGAGCCTGGAAAGTGAGGAATCGATGTCGCTGCGCGGCCGAAATCCGATCAGCCCACGTCACATTCTGGCCAGCCGGATTCTTGGGATTACCGTGTTTGTCGTGGCCTTCTTCCTGCCCGCATGTCGGGATAAGTCGACTGAAATGTTCTCAGCTGGCACAATGCTAGGTTGGCAATGTGCCAGATCTGCTCTTTTGGTCGTGATGGACGAGGGCGCCTTGCTATCTCCATTCTTCCTGGCATTTATGAGCGGGTGGGTCAACCCCCTTATCGTTCTCTATTTGGTTCTCGCTGCAACCAATAAGTTCGTCACGGCTCGGCGGGTTCTGGCCGTGGCAATCCTGGTGTGCATGATCGCAACCTGGATATTCTTTGCCGCCGCCCATTTCGTCCCGCTGATTGGCCACATCTTATGGATTGCGGGCGCGCTTTTGATCCTCTTCCCGGAAATCGCGGGTCACGCTCAAGAGTCTGCCGTCAAGAACCCGCCAGAAGCCATGCATCTTTGATCAATGGTGAATTGAGGCCGGTGATCTAGTTCTCCCGAACCAACGGCGTCAGATACTCCGGTCCCACGGAATCAGTGACCGACTCAGCCACGATGCGATCGATCTCGGACATCGCGCCTGCGTCCAGTTTCCAGCCCATCACCCCTGTCGTCGCATCCAGTTGGTCGGGCCGCTTGGCGCCCCACAAGGCCACCGAAACGCCGGGCCGGTCCAGCACCCAACGTGCGGCCAACTCCACAATGCTCTTGCCAAACCGGGCACGGGCAAAGTCCGCTAGGCGCTCGGTGGCGGTGATGTATTGGCTGAAACGCGGCTCCTGAAACTTGGGGTCGGCGCTGCGAATATCGCCCGCGTTGAAGCGCATGCCACGCCGTACACGACCGCCCAGCATGCTGCGACAGAGCGAACTATAGCTCAGCACGGCCACCCCATTCGCCGCGCACCAGGGCAGGATCGTGTCATCGATCTGGCGCTCGAAGAGGTTATAGGGCGGCTGATCGGACGCCAGCGGAGCCACGCGGCGAAACTCCTCCATCTGGGCCGCGCTAAAGTTGCTTACCCCGAGGGCGCGCACCTTGCCTTCACGCAGGAACTCCAAGAAAAGCCCTGCCACCTCAGCAATGGGTACGCGCGTATCTGGCCAATGCACCTGATAGAGGTCGATATAGTCCGTACCAAGGCGACGCAGGCTGTCTTCGAGTTCCCGGCGCAGCCGTGGCGCAGTGGAGTTGGCGAAGACTCCGCGATCGAGCCACTCCAGGCCAGCCTTGGTGGCGATGAAAAACGCCTCTCGCTTCCCATGGGCACGAATTGCCTTGCCGACGATCTCCTCGGCATGCCCGTGACCATAAATGGGAGCAGTGTCGAACAGGTTGATGCCCTGCTCGATGGCGCTGAGACAGGTGGCAATGGCCGCTTCATCGGGCACCGGGCCCCACTCCAACCCGCCGATCGCCCATGTACCCAGCCCGATTCGGGAGACCTTCACGTCAGCAACTGTTGTCGTTTCCATGCACACCTATAATAAGCACGCCTGCCGAGGGGCGCGAGCACTGTAGGATTCGCATGAGGCCCGATGAAGGCAGCGACTTGGGACTCATGTGAAATTAAGGTTCCAATCGTATGCTGACAGTGAATATGAGGCAACAAATCCCGCTGGGCCAGACGAGGCGATGCCTGACACTTCTGCCCGGTACCACGCTTATTCTGATCTTTCTGGCGGCTTCGACAGGATCGGTCCGTGTGCAGGCAGGGGCGCAGACGGCGAACGACCCGGCGGAATCGGCCTTTGGCCAG
>CAVQZQ010000032.1:0-49134 GCA_963718435.1 uncultured Acidobacteriota bacterium
CGCTCGCCGCTTTGGGCCTCCGCGATTGGCGCCGCGCAGAAGTCGCCGTTTAGACTGCCGCCTGTACTACGTTGAGCAATGGCTCCCCCGCCATATAACGGCGCAACTCATCGGCCGCAGTTTTGATCGCGCGGGCGCAAACTGGGGACTCGACCCGCCCACGTGCGGTGTGAGGAGCAGGTTCGGACAGCTCCACAATGGGTGTCCCGCCGGCAGCGGCTCAGGATCTGTGACATCGAGCGCAGCGCGGATTTTCTTCGCATTCAGCGCCTCTACCAGCGCGTCGGTTTGCACCACGGGGCCACGCGCGGCATTCACCAGCAAAGCGCCTTGCCGCATCAAGCCGAATTGCTTACCACCGATTAACCCACGCGACTCCTCCGTCAATGGCAGAATCAGGATCACCACTTCGGCTTGCGGCAGCAGGCGTTCCAGGTCGTTCACGGAATAAACAAGCGGGCTCGGTGCGCTGACGTCGAGCGACCCGGACCAAATTGACGTTGAACGGGAAAAGAAACCGCTCAATCTCTTTCCCAATGGAACCGTAGCCCACCAGCAGCACGGTTTTCCCGGTGAGTTCCTCTTGCATTACCGGCGGATAATGCGGCCGCGGATCGCCGGTGATTGCGGCATAGTGTGCGCTGGCCTCGAAGCGCCGTTTCCAGACCCCTGATCGCTGCACATCGAGGAAGAGCGGAAAATACTTCAACATGGCAAGGATCGCAGACAAGGTCCACTCGGCCGTTGCAATGTTATGCGCTCCGTGGGCATTGCAAATGGTGACATGAGGCCCCATCGCGCCGGGAATCCATTCGGTTCCCGCCATGAGCGACAGCACCAGCCGCACTCCATGCAGCCTCGGCACAATGCGCTGGGCTCGCGTAGGATACGGGTCAGGGATCCACACATCTATCTCGACGTCATGGTCGAGATGCTCCGATAGGGCAATCAGTTCAGCTTCTTCAGGAAAACCGGCAAAAAGCTCCGCAGCAATTGCTGCTGGATATCCAACTCGTAACATAGGCCTCAGATGACCCGCAGCTCGGGCGTCTCGCCTTTATCCTACACGTATGGTTCTGGCTCTTTCTCGTCTGGGCCCAAGTCCTCGATTAGCTGGTCGCAGCCCTAGAGTGAGAGTCGTCACCGTCGGCAAATTGCGTCTTAAGGGATCCTGTATTCAGAACGGCGAATCCACTCATGCGGCTGAAGACGAACAAAACCTGGTCGCAACAGCAGCTTGCCGCCAAGCTGAGCGTAAGCGGTTACCAGGGCCTCATTAACTGGGAACACCGGCGATTGGTGATTCTGGCCGCGAAGACCGCGCTCGCCGCGGCGTTGTGCTGGTGGCTGGCGATGCGCTTCGGCCTGCCTGACGGCTATTGGGGAGCGATCAGCGCGATCATTGTGTTGCAATCCAACTTTGGTTCCACCATCACCGCATCTCGTGACCGACTGCTGGGGACTCTGATCGGCGCATTGTTCGGATTCTCATTCTCCCTGTTCGGCACCCTTCCGTGGAACTACCTGCTGGCCATATTGGCGGCCGTAAGCGTCTGCGGGCTATTGGGATTCCGCAGCAGCTCGCGACTGGCCGGAGTCACCATCACCATTGTCATGCTCGTTCCACAAACAGGATCGCATTGGACCGTGGCGCTGGACCGTGTGGGCGAGGTCATCCTTGGCATCGTCGTGGCTCTTGCAGTATCAACGTTCGTTTTTCCTGATCGTGCGCGGCTGCGCCTTCGCGATGGACTTGCGCAGGAGTTCCTCGTGCTGGGCGCATTTTTCGAGGCCATCTTGCAAGGCTTTCGCGGTGAGCCCGCAGAAAACCTGGCGACGCTTCACGAAGATGCTCTCGCTGCCCTGCGAGGCAACAACCAGCTCCTGGATGCAGCACGCAATGAGCCCTCCGGCGGACCAGGCTGGCGCGAGGGTTTGGGCATGCTGGCGCAGTTTGGCCGTTCCATTTTTGATTCTCTTGTGGCGCTGGAACTGGCTGTGAAAGACAGCCACGAAGACGCGTATGCGCTACAGCTTGAGCCTGCGCTGGACCGACTCGCCGTGGATATTCATTCCGGTTTCCACTACCTGGCCGGCTGCATCCACGGCTGGCGTTTTCACGTACCTCCTTCGGGATTGAACCTCGAGGAAGACATCGCACAACTGGAAGCTCGCATGGCGGCGGTCCGTCACACAGGATTCCAATTTTCACAAGCTGAGATTTTGCGCGCCTATGCAGTGCAATTGCACTTGAAGCAGATCGCGCGGCTGCTGCGTGCTTCGAGAGTTGAGACAAGCCGCGCCATCGGCGAAGCCCAGCAATGAATTTACGCTATGCAAGAAACTTCCGCAGCGCTTCAACACAACCTTCAATTTCCTTGACGGTAATTGCGTATCCAAAGCGCAAATGCCCTTCGCCCTGCGCGCCGAAGACCGAGCCGGGAATCGTGGCGATGTGCGCCTTCTCAAGCAGGATTTGCGCTGCAGTGCGGCTGTTCTTGTGAATCTTTTCCACATTCGGGAAAGCATAAAAGGCCCCGGCGGGCGGCTCGCACGCGAGGCCCACGTCGTTCAGCGCCGTGACCAGCAGGTCGCGACGTTTACGATACTCCTCACGGCGTACAGTGATCTCTGCCTCGGGCGTCTTGAGCGCCTGTATCATGGCATACTGCACGGGCGTGGCCACGCCATTGGTAGAGTAGAGCACGATCTTGCGCAACGCAGTCATGAAGGGCTCCTTGGCAACCGCATATCCCGCGCGCCAGCCCGTCATGGCATAGGTCTTCGAAAAGGTGAAGCACGTAATCGTCCGCTCCGCCATCCCCGGCAGGGATGCGATGGAAACATGTTCGCCGTCATAAACCAGGTCTTCATATGCCTCGTCGGCGATCACAATCAGGTCGCGCTCAATGGCAAAGGCCGCCACCTCTTCGGCCTCTGCGCGCGTAAAAACCAGGCCGCTCGGATTTTGCGGAGTGTTGTAGTAGATGGCGCGCGTTCTCGGTGTAGAAAACTGCTCCAGCGTCTTGCGAATCCCATTGCGCCGTGCGCTGATTGTGGGCACCAGCAGGGGCCGTGCCTGCGCCCCGGTCACAAGATCGCCTATCGGCGTCCAATAGGGCGAGAATACCAGCGCGTCTTCCCCGGGATCGAGCACGGATTGAAACGCTCCATACAATCCCTGCGATGCCGCCCACTGTGGCGAGCACCTCATCGGTGGTCACTCTTATGCCGTTCTTTGCTGCAAGCTTCTCCACGAGCGCCTTGCGCAGCGGCAGCAGGCCGGAAGATGGCGCATAGTGAGTCTGGTTCTCGACCAGCGCCTTGATGGCCGCGTACTTGATCCCTTCGGGCGTTTCAAAGTACGGCTCGCCGCCATGCAGCGAGTGCACCTGGATACCCTCGGCGCGCATCCCCATCACCTTGTTGCGAATCTGCACGATGTCAGAGAACCCTACTTCGTCCAGCCGCTTTGCCAGCCGGATTCCGCTTTGCTTCGTCGGCATTGATCGGTGTCCTTTCGGATGAAGTGGTTTTTCCAGAATACCCGATGTCGACCTCTTTGGACGTGCGGCCACATCGAAAGGGTCGGCGCATTACACCGCAAGCAGCTCTGTGTAAACCGCCATGCCCACCACCGCATCGGCGCCAAGGGCATCCAGCTCGTCCATTTCCTTCTGGCTGCGAATTCCCCCAGCGACAATCAATTGGCGACTTGTGAGTTTGCGCAACCGCGCCGCCGTAGCCACGGGAAAGCCTTGCATCAGGCCCTCGCCGTCCACGTGCGTGTAGAGGAATGCGTCAGCATAGGCCTCGAGCTGCGGAATGGCATCGTCGGGCGTCAGTTCCACTTGCGCCTTCCAGCCTTTGACGGCGATGCGGCCGTCCTTCGTGTCAATCCCAGCCACTATCTGCTCCGCGCCGATAGCTGTCGGCCAGCTTCGCGGCAAAGTCAGTGTTGACGGCTCCCTGCTCGCTGAATAGCGCAGAGCCGATGATTACGCGCTTCGCACCTGCGTCGAGCACCTGCTGCGCGCGTTCGATCGAATGGATGCCGCCGCCCACCTGGCACGGGCAGTCTCCTTGCAATTTGCTCAATCACCGCCGAGTTCTCGCCCTGTCGCATCGCCGCGTCTAGATCGATCAACTGTACCAACGGAAAGCTGCGAGAATTTTCCGATCCAATATTCAAAGTCGTCGAAAGCCAGACGCAGTTTTTCTCCCTGAACGAGCTGGACAATGCGGCCGCCTAACAAATCAATCGAAGGAATCAGCATGGCAGCCTCACTGGAACACCCGACTTGGCCAACTCTTCTTTGAGCGATCGCGCACTCGAAACGCCAAAATGAAAGATGCTTGCAGCGAGCGCCGCATCGGCTTTGCCACGCGCGAAGACATCGGCAAAATGCGCCACGGTTCCCGCACCTCCCGAGGCAATCACGGGAATGCTGACCGCTTCGCTTACTGCGGCGGTCAACTCGCAATCAAAGCCGGCGCGCGTTCCATCCGAATCCATCGAAGTGAGCAGGATCTCGCCCGCGCCGCGCTCTTCCGCCTCGCGCGCCCACTCCACCACTCGGCGGCCGGCAGGCTTGCGTCCGCCCTGCACAAACACCTGCGCGTCGCGCACGGGATCTGCTGCGTTCGGATCGCGACGCGCATCAATGGCGACCACGACGGCCTGCGCGCCGAAGCTGCGGCCAATGGCGTCGATCAGAGTCGGGTCGGCGAGCGCGGCGGAGTTCACGCTTACCTTGTCCGCGCCGGCCTCGAATACCTGCGCCGCATCACCGCGCATGCGAATGCCGCCCCCCACCGCAAACGGCACAAAGAGCTCGCGCGCTGTCCGGCGAACCGTATCGAGCAGCGTCTGCGCGCCCCTCGTGCGTCGCTGTAATGTCGAGCAGCACAATTTCGTCTGCGCCTTCGCGCGCATGGCGCGCAGCCAGCGTGGCGGGATCGCCGGCGTCTATAAGGTCGACGAATTGCACGCCTTTCACAACGCGCCCGCCATGCACATCGAGGCAGGCAATAATGCGCTTGGTCAGCATGGTCTCCTGGCTTCCACTGAAGAAAATTCCGCAGAATCTTCAGCCCCGTCTCTCCTGATTTTTCCGGATGAAACTGCACACCCATCACATTTTCCGCGCTCCACGGCTGCCGCAAACGGCTCGATGTATTGCGTAATGGCCGCAGTGTCGGCGTCACCGGGCTTTATACGAATGCGTGAAGTAGACAAACTCGCCCGGCTCAACGCCCGCTAACAATCTCGAACCTCCTGCACCTCAAGCGAATTCCAACCCACATGCGGAACTTTCTCTGCGCACTCCGGAAAGCGCGTACAGCGTTCTAGCGAAGTGGCCAGGCCAGGCTGATTCGGGCGCTTCGCTCGATCCCGCGTAGAGCCACTGCATGCCCACGCAAATCCCAAGAAACGGCACGCCGCCGCGATCGCGGCCCGAATCGCTGGCGTCAGGCCGGCTTGTCGAGCCGTTCAGTTGCGGCGAAGTGGCCCACTCCGGGAAGCACGATCCGCTCTGCGGCTTCGACAGCTGCAAGGTCGCCGTCGGTGACTTCGACCTCCGCGCCCAGGTGCCGCAGCGCCTTCAGCACCGAGGTCAGATTGCCCGCTTTGTAGTCGATGACGGTCACGCGCATCAGAGCAATCCCTTGGTGGACGGCAGCATTTCGCCGAGCTGCTGTCGCGCGAGCAGGCCACGCGCAGCGCTCGCGCAAAGGCCTTGAAGATCGCCTCGATCTTGTGGTGGTTGGACCGGCCGTACATGTCTTCACATGCACGTTGGCGCGGGCGCCGCGAGCAAAGCCCTCGAAGAAATCGGTAACGAGTTCCGTCTGCAGATCGCCGACCAGTCGCGTGCGCACCTTGGTGTCGACAGCAAAAGCCGCGCGCCCGCTCAAGTCGACGGCGGCGATCGCCAGCGTCTCGTCCATCGGCATCAGAAAGTATCCGGCACGAAAAATGCCGCGCTTGTCGCCCAATGCGCGATCGAAAGCTTCGCCCAGCGCGATGCCCACGTCCTCGACCGTATGATGCTGATCCACGTCCAGATCGCCGTCGCACTTGAGTTCCAGATCGAAAGCCCCGTGCCGCGTAAACAATTCCAGCATGTGGTCGAAGAACCGGATGCCCGTGGCGACCTTGTATTGGCCGCTGTCCTTCGATGGTGAGCTGGATCGCGATACGGGTTTCCGCGGTGTCGCGTTCAACGATGGAAGTTCGCGCAGTCTGTTTTCGCCTTTGGGTGCTGCCTTCTTTCTGATTGTCATTGCACTTTCTCTCCGAGATTCAGGGTCCCACAGTGCTTCATTGCAGCGCGGCGACTGCCTTGACCATCTGTTCTCGCGTTCCGATGGTGATCCGCACCCGGCCATCGCACCCGGGATCACTGGAGCGATCGCGCACCAGCACACCGGCCGCTCGCATGCGCTCGGATAAACTCCGCGTGCTGCGCTCCGATTTCCACCAGAACAAAATTGGCTCGACTGGGCCAACGGCGCACACTTAGCCCGTCCAGAGCGGCCTCGAACTCAGCGCGTGCCTGGAGCACTTCACCGACATACCAGTCCAGATAAGTTGTGTCTTCGAGTGCCGCCGGCAAGCAAGCGAGAGCAAGTGAGTTCACGCTGTAGGGCGAAAGCACGCGTCGAACCCAGCGCATCAATTCCTCAGGGCCGGCGAGCACACCGAGTCGCAGGCCGGCGAGGCCGTAAGCTTTTGAGAACGTCCGAGCCACAACCAGGTTAGGCAGCACGCCGATCAAATCGATCACGGTTTCGCCATGAAAGTGGAAGTAGGCTTCGTCCACCAGCACGACAGAGTGAGGTGCGCGCCGCGTGATCTCGACAATCTGCTCGCGTGTGGCTACCGACCCCGAAGGGCTGTTAGGATTGGCAATGGCGATGATTTTTGTCCGCGGCGTGATTGCTGCGAGAGACGCTCAAACGGAAATCGCAAATCATCCGCAGCCTGCACGGTTACGAGCGTGCGTCTGTCGCCGAGGCATAGACCTCGTACATGGTGTAGGTCGGCACAGGAAGCAACAATTCATCGCCGGCCCCGAGAAAAGCCTCGAACAGCACGTGGATGCCTTCATCCACGCCGTTTGTCAGCGCCACCTGCCGCGCCGCGAGACCGAGATGCGCCGCCACGATCGCTTCGACCGGTTCGCGCTCCGGGTAGCGCGTCAGATCTCCCGCAGAGATCTGCCCCAATGCCTCACGCACCTTGGGCGAACAGGCCAGCGTGTTCTCATTGAAATCAAGGCGGAGCGCATTGCGGTTCCCAAACGGAGGGTGATACTCCTTCATCGCTTGCACGCGGGCGCGCGGAGTTGGGATCGCTGTTGATTTCAGTCTTAGCCACGAGGCCTCCTTTCGGTAACGCGCGCGAATGGCTTCGGCATGGCCGGACAATCCCTCGGCCTCAGCCAGCAAGATCGCAGGTGGACCAAGCGAACGGATTGCTTGCGAAGTGTACTGCTGCACCGTAATAAGCTTTACGAAGTCGTTGACACTCAGGCCGCCGCGAACCCGCGCCATACCGCCTGTGGGCAAAGTGTGATTGGGTCCCGAGATGTAGTCGCCCATAGGTTGCGCAGACCAGCGCCCAACGAAAACCGAGCCTGCATTCTGCACCCAATCAAGATCATTTGCGGAGTCCACCGTGAGGTGCTCGGGTGCGAGACGATTTGTGATTTGATGCGCCTCATCGATGGTGGATGCCACAATCACCATTCCATTGCGGTCGAGTGCCTCGCGCGCGACTGAGTTATTCCGGCTGCGCAGTCTCGTCTCGGCGACTACAGCCTTGGCCAGATCGGCGCGCGTCGTGATAAAAATGGCCAACGCCTCAGGATCGTGCTCCGCCTGTGCTACAAGGTCGGAAGCGATATCGCCCGCGTTGCCGCGCTCGCTTGTAACGACAATTTCTGTTGGTCCTGCGAGCATATCGATCGCGCAATCGAAAGCGACGAGCCGCTTCGCCGCAGTGACATAGAGGTTTCCCGGCCCTACGATTTTTTCGACGCGCGCAACACTCGCGGTTCCATACGCCAGAGCAGCCACTGCATGAGCGCCGCCAAGACGATAAAACTCAGTGATACCGACCTGGTGCGCAGCGGCAAGAGTCTCCAGCGCGGGCTTGGGCGAGACGACAACGATACGCTGAACGCCCGCGACCTGCGCTGGAATTGTAGTCATGAGCAGAGTGGAAGGCAGTGGGTGGCGGCCGCTCGGGACATAGCACGCGACCGAACTGAGAGGGCGCACAAGCTGGCCTGTAGTAAGGCCGGCAATCGAAGATGCGCTCCACGAAGCCGGCATCTGACGGTGCGCAAATATACGAATCTGTGTGGCTGCCGTAATCAGCGCTGTTCGGAGCAACGGATCAATTGCATTCCATGCGGCGACCATCTCGTTCGGCGTCACGCGCAGCAATGCATCGCTTTTCAGGCCGTCGAATTGCGCCGCATAGCGCAACAAGGCACGATCGCCTCGGCTTCGTACGGCGGCCACGATTCGCTTCACGTCGGGCAACACGGCGTCGAGTGCCGCACCTCCACGCCGTTCCAGCGCGGCAATCGCAATGGCCGCTTCCCGTGCACCTCGTCCTTTGGTTCGGATCAACTTCATCGTTCCTGTGTCTCGTTTCTTAGATCTACAACACGACTTTATTCAGCGGATACTCGACGATTCCCGTTGCCCTTGCTGCTTTGAGCCGCGGAATGACATCGCGCGCCACGCGCTCTTCGACAATCGTGTTCACCGCCACCCATTCAGAATTGCTCAGCTGCGAAACCGTCGGCGAGTTGAGTGCGGGCAACACGGCGAGCACCTCATCAAGGTCAGCGCGCTTGACGTTGAGCATGAGTCCAACCTGCGATTGCGCATCGATGGCGCCCCGCAACATCAATGCAATCTGATCGATTTTTTCGCGCTTCCACGGATCGGCCAGGGCTGCCTTGCCGGCGATTAGGTGCGTCTCGCTTTCCATCACGGTATCGATAATCTTGAGGTGATTGGCTTTTAGCGAACTGCCCGTTTCGGTGACCTCCACGATAGCGTCGGCCAGCATCGGAGGCTTCACTTCTGTGGCTCCCCAGCTGAATTCCACCTTGACGTTGACGCCCTTGCCGCGAAATAGCGCTTGCTCACTTCGACCAATTCGGTGGCGATGATCTTGCCTTCGAGGTCTTCTGCTTTCTCAAAGCCGCTGCCTTCCGGCACAGCAAGCACCCAGCGCACTTTGCGGCGGCTTTGCTTGGCGTAGGTGAGCGTCGTGACGCTGGTGACTTCAAGTCCGCTTTCGACAACCCAGTCGATGCCGGTGAGTCCCGCGTCAAGCACGCCATGATCGACGTAGCGCGCCATCTCCTGCGCGCGTATCAGCATGCACTCGATCTCACTATCATCGACGGAGGGAAAATAGGACCGCCCGTCCGCGTAGATGTTCCAGCCGGCGCGCTTGAAAAGCGCGATCGTCGCATCCTGCAGGCTTCCCTTGGGAAGTCCGAGACGAAGTTTATTGGCCACGATCCACCTCCTTCTCCGCCATCAGTGGTTTGGTAAAACAACTCACAGTGCCCTCGTGGCAAACCAGCCCGTCGCCTTCGACCACGACGCGAAACAACAATGTATCGTTGTCGCAATCGGTCGCGGCTGAAACGACGCGTAGGCGGTTGCCGCTGGTTTCGCCCTTCATCCAAAGCTTCTGGCGCGTGCGACTCCAGAAGGTAACAAAGCCGCGTCTCCAGCGTCTTGGCATAACTGACCGGATTCAGAAAACCCAGCATCAGCACTTCGCCGGTGCGCGCATCTTGCACGATGCCGGGCACGAGGCCATCCATTTTTTCGAAGTCGATTGTTGCGGCAGTATCGCTCATTTCTGTTCTGGCTCTTTTCTTTTCCCGGTTGAAGTTCATCCCCAAAAACACAAAGCCCGTCGGCTGATTCGCCGGCGGGCTTTATGATTCCTGATCTCTCTGGCCGTCTACTTCAGGCCATGGCAGTCCGCCGGCATGTGGGTCCCGTGATGGTGGTGCTGACCATGATGGCGGCGATTCTGCATCTGTTTAGAAGCTAGTGGCAAACCCCTTGCGGTGTCAACCTTAGCTTTTTGCCGGCCCTTCAAACACCTGGAGTCCTCCTATGCATCCCCAACCGTTTGCGCCTCTACCTGTACGGGGCTGCCCTGTTCGTGAAGCAAGTCAACTACATCCTGGTACAAGCGGTTGCGCAAATCAAAGCGTTCGGAAGCGCGGGTAACATAGCGCACCTGGACCTCGATGCCAGAGGCGGACGGGCGCAGATTCACCACGGGAGTGGCGTTGAACCGGTTCATGCTGTCACCGCGCGTTCCACGCTTCCACTCCTGTTCGGCAATGCGGGAGTTCTCTTCCGTCTCTTTTGACCACCACCTCGTGGATGCGTTCGACAATCGTGTGGATGTCATCGGTGGCGGGGATATTGACAGAGATTTCGTCCCACGTCCATTGCCCGGTCGTGGTGAAGTTGAAGTACTGGCCGCGTATCGCAAAGCTGTTCATGAAAGCGATTCGGCGCCCCGTCGGGTGTCCCTTGTCGGCAAGGTTCCCCGTCTCAAGCAGCTTCGTGCTGAAAAGGCCAACCTCAGTCACTTCACCGCCCACACCGTTGATCTCAACCCAGTCACCTACATGGATTCCGTTCTTGCCAACAAGAAGGAACCAGCCGAGAAAAGCGAGGATGAAATCCTGCAGAGCGATCGTGAGCGCCGCGGTGGCAAGACCCAGTATTGTGGGCGTCTCTTGCGGCGTTCCAAAAATGACCAGAAGAATCAGCACCACTCCAAAGACCTGAATCGCCAGCTCGATAACGCTGCGCAGGGTGTGCAACTGACGCCGATCCAGCGAAGGACTGTCCATCAGCCGTCGCACGAGCTGATCGCCGATCAGCATGCAGATAAGAATGAAAACAATCAGCGTCAACGACTGAAGAATCATGTGCAACACGATGCGATGCTGCACCAGCACCTGCGCGCCCCACTTGCTGTACACCGTGGCTAGCTGTTGTTCCGTCTGGATTCGGTCGTCATAGATGGTTAATATCTGCCGTTCGACGCTCTGGTCTTTGATGATGGCGAGTCTGACCGCCCGGTCCGATGCATTGCCGGAAGGGCCAGCCGGGTTTGCATTAGCCTTGGCCTCAAGGGCATTGTGCGCGGCCGTCAGGCGTTGCACATCGTCCTGGCTTTGCTGGAACGCTTGTTGAATCGATTGATAGCGATCGCGTTGGCTGAACCAGCCGTTCAACCGCTTTGCCAATGTTCCGCGCCGCTGGGCTGAAAGCACCGCAACCTGTCCGCCGCCCTGCGATTGGCTGTCATACTGGCGCATCGACGCTTCGTGTGCGGCCAATTCCTCTTGGATCTCGGAGCTTTCATCGCCCGATGCACGGTCAAGATCCCTCTGGGCATCGGCAAGTTCGTCGGAGTCAAGCCCGAGTTGAGCCTTTGCAACGTCGAGATCATCGTTGTCGGGTGCAGGTTGCACACTGTTCTTCGATTGACCAGCCGGCGTGCTCGGAGTGAGGCTCGCAACCTGTGCCTGGTCTTGCTTCACAAGCTGCTGCAGTTGCGCAACCTGCTTCGAGAGTGCAAGAGCTTCTCCCGAAAGGGTCCGATTCTGCGCCTGCAGGCCGGCTTGGCGAAGCGCTGCGGCAAAAGCCTGATCCACTTCGTGATCTGCTAACCGCTCCGCATCGCGGGCATACTCAATTTCCTCTGCCGAGACTGCCAGCGGCGCCAGGGCCTGGGCGGTTTGCCAGGGACGCAAATCAACGAGCGTCGTTTTGCCGCCGGCACCGGCCTGTTTCCTGAGGAATGACAGATTCTCCATGGCGTCGCGCGTGGTCCAGGAAAATACGACGCACAGCAACAGGAGCGCGAGAAGCACCAGCAGCAGGATCAGCCTGACGTGGCCGAAGACCCGCTCCGCGGCTGCACCGCCGGGGATGGAAGCAATTGGGGGGATTGCCATGGGTCCATTTTTACAGAACTTGCGTTCATTAGCTCATGAAAAAAGTAACTTTGTCTGTATCACCCTTGTTCCAATAAGCTTGCGGTTTCTCGCGCGCCAGGCGGAGAATGGGCTCATGCGAAACAAAACGCGAATTGCGGCAATGGCTGCTGCCATGCTCTGCGCTTTTTTGCCGGGCGTGAGAGAAGTCGCGGCCAGCGGGGCGCTCGAGCCCCCAAAGCGCACTCCATTCCCGCGCCGGACGCGCGCATAGACATCAATCACGCACCGGTTGAAGAACTGCTGAAAGTACGAGGAATGACGCGCAGTTGGGCCGCTCGCATCGTGCGCTTCAGACCCTACCACGCCAAGAATGACCTGCTGGATCGCGGCATCGTGACCAGCCAGGTCTACGACCGAATCAAAGATTACGTGATCGCCCACCGAGACAGTCAGTGAGCGATTTATTTATGCTTCCACCGGCTTTGCGCTTGCGTCACCGCGCCTCAACAGCCTGCTGAGGATGACGTAAAGCACCGGGATGAACACCAGGTTCAGCACCGTGGAGAGCAGCATGCCACCGACGATCGTGGTTCCCACAGAACGCCTCCCCAATGCGCCCGCACCGGTAGCAAAGACCAGCGGCATCACTCCGAGAATAAAGGCGAAGGAAGTCATCAGAATGGGTCGCAGGCGCAGTTCAGCCGCTTCAATTGCCGCATCAGCGATGGAGCGCCCTTTGCGGCGAAGTTGCTCGGCAAACTCCACAATCAAAATCGAGTTCTTTGCCGAAAGGCCGATCAGCATCACCAGGCCGATCTGGCAATAGACGTCGTTGGAGAGGCCGCGAAGCGACACAAGCCCCAGTGCGCCCAACACTGCCATGGGTACTGCAAGCAGAATGATGAAAGGCAGAGCGAAGCTTTCGTACTGCGCCGAGAGCGTGAGATAGACAACGAGAAGGCCTAGACCAAAGATCAGCAACGCCCTTCCGCTCGACTCGATTTCGTCGAGGGTCAAACCGGTCCATTGATACTGCATACCAGGCATCATCACCTTCTTCGCCAAATCCTCCATGCCCGTAATGCCCTGTCCTGAACTGTAGCCGGCCGCAGGCGACCCATCGATCTCCACCGCGCGGAAAAGATTGTAGTGCGTAATGACAGGCGGCCCGGCACTCTCTGAGACCTTCACCAGGTTGTCAAGCGGAACCATCTGTCCGCTGTCGGAACGGACATAGAAGTTATGCAGGTCGTTGGCCGTCATGCGGAAGTGCTGGTCCGCCTGCACAAAAACACGATAAGTGCGGTTATTGAAGTCGAAGTCGTTGATGTATTCCGATCCCATGAAAACACCCAGCGTCGTGGTGATCTGCGAAAGGGGGATATTCATGGCCTTCGCCTTTTCGCGGTCGATGGTGACCAGCACCTGCGGGTCGTTCGCCGAAAAAGTGGTCAGCAGTCCGGTGATGTCCTTGCGCGCTCGGCCCCCATTGACAATCTGGTGAGCGATACGATCCAGGTCAGACAACGTGTTTCCGCCTGTATCCTGCAGCATGAACTGGAAGCCGCCATAGCTACCCACGCCATTGACGGCGGGCGGCTGAATGACAGCGACCAGGCCGCCGTTGGGCTGAAACATCAAGCTCATCAGTTTAGGCGAAAGGTCCGCCACGATATCTGCGGCGGAGTGGCCCTTTCCCCGGCGCTGATCGGCGGGCTTCGTTCTGATGAACATGATGCCTGCATTGGCGGCGCCGCCACTAAAGCTGAAACCCATCACGGAAAACGCTCCCGCGATGTCCTTGTTGGAGTAAATGATGCCCTGCGCGCGATCCGCCAGAGCAGTGGTGTATGCCAGTGAAGATCCCGGAGGCGCTTGCACGATGCCAAACAGGAATCCCTGGTCCTCTTGCGGAATAAACCCCGTGGGAACTCTTTGATAGATCCAAACGGTCGCGCCCAAGCCCGCAAAAAAGATCACCAGAAGAACGTAGCGCAGTTTCAAGGCTCCATGAATCACCTTTGCGTAGGTCCTTGACAGCCAGGTGATGAAAGCGTCAGCGCCGTGAATAAAGGCGGCAAACGCCCGCGACACCGGGCGGATATGAAGGAAATCCAACTGGCGGGGACGCGCTTCTTCGCCGCGCAGAAACAACGCCGAAAGCGCCGGCGAAAGGGTGAGCGCATTAAATGCCGAGATGGCAATCGAAAATGCGATCGTGAGGGAGAACTGCCGGTAGAGGATTCCCGTTGTGCCGGGGAAAAACGAGACGGGCACAAAGACAGCGATGAGCACCAGCGAAGTCGCAATCACCGCGCTGGTCACTTCGCCCATGGCCCGCGAAGTAGCCTCGTGCGGGTCCGAGTGCTCCATCGCGATGTGCCGCTGAACGTTTTCGATAACAACAATCGCGTCATCGACCACAAGTCCCGTGGCCAGCGTGATCCCGAAGAGCGTGAGCGAATTGATCGAGAATCCAAAAACCCTGATGAAGGCAAACGTGCCAATCAACGATACCGGAATGGTCACCGCGGGGATAATGGTCGCGCGCCAGTCGAGAAGGAAGAGAAAGATCACCGCAATGACGATGGAGATCGCCTCGGCGAGAGTGACGAGTACCTCCCTGATGGAATCGCCTATGACAGTTGTCGAGTCGAATGCGATGACATACTCAAGCCCCGGCGGAAAACTTCTCGCCAGTTGCTGCAGCACCACTTTGGCGCGCGCATCCACATCCAGCGCATTCGCGTTGGAGAGTTGCTGTACGCCGACGCCTTGTGCGGAAAATCCGTTGTACTCGAGTGACGAGCTGTAGTCCTCGGCTCCCACCTCCGCATGGCCGATATCTTTCAGAAGCACCAGGCCGTTGGCATTGTTCTTTACGATGATGTTTTCGAATTCGACAGGGCTGGTCAGGCGGCCGACCACGCGCACTGGGATCTCAAAGGTCTGCTTCGAGTCGGAAGGAGGCTGACCAAGCTGGCCCGCGGGAATTTCGACGTTCTGCTCGATCATCGCGTTGACCACGTCCGTGGCGGTCAAACCGCGAGCAGAAAGCTTTAACGGATCAAGCCAGACGCGCATCGCGTACTTGCGCTCGCCGAAAATCGTTACATCACCTACACCTGGCACGCGCTTGAGTGCGTCCTTGACGTACACATCAAGGTAGTTGGAAACGAATTCGTGCGAGTATCTGCCGTCTCGGGAGAAGAAGCCGGCAGCAAATACAAAGTTGTTGTTAGCCTTGCTGATGCTGATTCCGGTGGAATTGACCGCGGCGGGCAGGCGGCCCGTTACGCTGGCCACGCGGTTTTGTACGTCCACGGCCGCGATATCCAGGTTATAGCCAGTATTGAAGGTTGCGGTAATTTGGCTGGTTCCGCTGTTGGTGCTGGCCGAACTGATGTAACGCATGCCCTCGACGCCGTTAATCGATTCTTCCAGCGGAATGGTGACCGCTTTCTCAACGGTATCGGCGTTTGCCCCAACGTAATTGCACACCACGTTGACCTGCGGAGGCGCAAGCGTGGGGTACATGGCGATCGGAAGGCTCGGAATACAGATGGCTCCAGCCAGAATGATTAACAGTGCGCATACTGTGGCGAATACTGGCCTGTGAATAAAGAAATCGACAAACACTGGAACCCTTTCCTTTCCGCATCAAGCGGGCACAACCCTGACAGCGCTCCTCGCATGTTCCCGTGGAGTTTTCCGCCCAGGTGGGGTCAGGCGCCCATTGGGAGAACGGGCATACCGTTCACCAGAAATTGGGTGCTCGACACAACAACGCGGTCACCCGGATTCAACCCCGACGTGACGGCATAGGTGTTCCCGACCGTTTCGCCCAGCGTGACTGGCGTCTCGACCGCCGCGAAGTGGCCATTCTGCTGCTTGACCACGTAGACAAATGTCTGTCCGCCCAGGCGCGTAACCGCCAATACGGGGACGACCGCTGTTGGAGCTGTGCTCCAGACCACCCGCGCCTTCATCATCTGCGCGTTGCGAACAATATCAGGCGTGGGACGCACGGGCGCCTTCACCAATATCCCTTGCAATGTGGGATCCACCTGCGGCGAGACAAAATCGATCCTTGTCTTCTCCAGCAGTTTGCCGCCGGTGTCCGACAGATCCACTTCCAACCCCATCCGCGCCTGGCTCGAACGCTCAGTCGGCACGTAAATGTAGGCCTCAAGATCCTTGTTCTCGTCCAGGGTGGTCAGGATCGTGCTCGACGACACATAGTCTCCCACGTGCACCGGAACGTCCCCCACAACTCCCGTATACGGGGCGCGGATTGTGTAATAGGCCAGCTGCTCTTCCTGGGTCTTGCGCAGAGCCGACGCCGATTCATAGTCCGCCCTGGAGTTGTCGAAGGCCTGTTGTGCCTGGTCGAAAGCGTCCCGACTGGTCACGCCGGATTCAAACAGCTTGTGCTGCCTGTCCAATTCGATCGTGTTGTAGTCGAAGAGCGCCTTCTTCTGCCGCTCGGTCGAGAGTTGCGCCTGCACCGTCGCCAACTGGGGCCGCGAGTCGATCTCCATCATCACCTGGCCTTCATTGACATGTTGGCCCGATCGAACTTCGATCTCTGTCAGGCGGCCCGAAACCTGCGGCTGCATCGTGGCCGAACGCCGTGATTTGATGGTCGCCACATACTCATTGCTTTGCGGCACTGGAGCAAGGGAAACCGTCGCAATCTGCACTGGCATGGCCTGCATTCCGGCCCCTGCAGCCGGCGTTGCTGGCTTCTTCTGGCAGCCATTGGCAGCCATCCCCAAAACAACCACACAACTTATACCAAGAATGCGTTTCAAAACAGTAGTAGTCACTTGCCCCTTCTTCTTCCCGAACTCGCACAACCTGGCCACCCGCGCCATCTTGGTTGATGTCCGTGCGCCGGTCGCTGTGTCCGGCAGTATCTTCCGTCCCGGCGGGTGAGCCTCGCTCGAAGTGATGCCGCCCAAAGCGGCAAAAATTGAAAGCTGGATCCCTTGTTTGACGTTCGTCGTTATCTCATTGTCGCAAAAAACTATGCACCGCGTCAGGCCCCTCTGGAAAAACGATTCATCGGGCATTCTCGCCCTGCCACGCGAAAGGGTTGAAGTTGGTCCGTTTGTCAAAGGCGTCTACCGCCTCGGCCCGTTTCAGCCAAGCCACCACAAGGTAGGTAACCGGGGTGGCTACCACCTCGACTGCGACCTTGATCAAGTAGGAGGAAAGAACCATGCGGAGCAGCATCCCTGGCGGCTGAATGCCGGCAAACGCCACCACGATAATCACCGCCGTATCCACCGCCTGACCGGTTATCGTGGAACCGACGGTGCGCGTCCACAACCAGCGGCCACCCGTGAACAGCTTGAGCTTGGCCAGCGTGTAGCTGTTGGTGAACTCGCCCGCCCAGTAGGCCACAAGGCTGGCCGCCGCAAACCGCGGCACCAGGCTGAAGACGGTGGCATAGGCCTCCTGCCCCTTCCACTCAGGCGCTGGCGGCAGCGCCACTGCCAGTTGCCCCATCGCCGCCAACAGCGCCATGGCGAAAAACCCCAGCCAGATTGCACGCCGAGAGGCGCCGTACCCGTACACCTCGGTAAACACGTCGCCACATATATAGGTGAGCGGAAACAGGAACTCCGCCGCGCTCGGACGCAGAGGTCCGATCCGGCAAATCTTCGGCCCCACCATGTTTGAAATCAGCAACACGACCACAAACCCGATGGTCATCAAGTCGAGATAACGGAAACGGCGCATTCCTCTCGAGGATAAACCACGTCTTGCCCATGCCAGGCCGCGCCCATTACTCTACGCCCCAACCCTGCGCCCATGACTCCGATGGTCTGGCGCTATACCTCACGGCTTCTTTGACACACCTCCAGCGAGTTGATAGCCTTCATAAGGGCGCATCCGGACATTTCAACCCGTACCTGCCTCCCAGCGTCCCCGTCGTCTAGCCCGGCCTAGGACACCGCCCTTTCACGGCGATAACACGGGTTCAAATCCCGTCGGGGACGCCAATAGAGATTCTTCATCGCAGCAACCCCTTAACAAGTCGAAAAATGAGGAACTTGCAGGGGTTCCAAATCCGTCCCCGTTGAACACAATGCCATCGGGAAAAAATGTCCGTTGCAACCTTTGACGCTGGTCAAGTGATGATTCCAACCAGAGCCGGGCCGGACTCGTTACGATCTTCCCTGCGAACGCTAAAACACCTTCGAGATCAAGGAACTCGGATTCTGAGATCGCCCGCACCAGAGATGAATCAGCGCCGCTCTCTACGCTGATCGTCGCCCGACCAGGGAGCTCGATGTGGATCGCGCCAGCCGTCGGCCTCGTAGCTTCTTCTGTCTCTCTGCTCTCGTCTCGTGGGCTGCCCACCGTGACCGGCACCAGCGCAACACTCGGCTCACTCAGTTCGCCACGATCAAATGCACGACGCCACTTGAATACCTGGTTCGCGTTCACACCATGGGCCTGCGCCACTTGGGCTACGCTGGCGCCAGGCTTCAGCGTCAACTGCACAATCTGAAGCTTCTCCGAAATCGACCGGAAACGGCGAAAACGACGACCCGTACTCAACCCCACTGCGTCAGACATGAGCCGATCTTCGGCTCTCCAATATCACTCTCGCTAGTAGGGACTCGGCGTACGCTTACAAAGGAAACGAACGCCAGTGCTTTGCAGGAACGTAAGAAGGCGAGCGATAAACACAAGGTCGCGGAGAAAATATACAAGGCATTGTGCGGGAAGGGCGAATCGTGGAGGCCGGGACTTCAGGGGGGCAGGCCAGGAAGCAAGCGTAGCGGCTAGGCACTCTGCTGCCCAATCCGTCACACTCGGTCACACGAGCAAACTGGGGCATACCCCAATATCGTAGCGTCCAACCTCAGCTTGGCGGAATTGCGGCCGGCGTAAGAACCGGCCGCATTCCCGTTTTTGCGCTTAAAAGGTCAGTCTTGCGGCCAGTTGGAAGGCACGCGGGCCGCCTGAGCCAAAAACTCCACCCGCAGTGGAGACAGGCGTTCCAAATCGCGAAGAGAAGTTGGGGTTGTTGGAGTCCGGCGAAAGTGCGTTGGCGAAGCCGGAGTAGTTGAGATTGCTCACGCCGAGAATATTCGTTACGTTGAAGATGTTGAAGGCTTCGCCTATCAGATTGAAACTGCAGTGATCGCCAAAATTGAAGGAGCGGTCGAGGCGGAAATCGAGCGCGTTGAAGCTGTCGTTGAAGCGAGCGTTGCCGCCGACCTGGGGCAGAATGACGTAGCTGTTCGCGCTGGCTTCGAAGACGCCTCCGACGGCGTTGGTGCGAGCAATGAAAGCATTGAGCTGCTGCGCATTGTGAAACTCGCGTCCACCCGCGTTGCGTTGCATCGTGGGTACGCGCTCGCTGCCGTCAGGAAGAAGGATATCCATGGGAACACCGGACGCGATCGTCCAAATGGGCGCAAAGTGGAGCTTCCATGGCAGATTGCCGAGACCGGAAAGCACAAGGCGATGTCGCTGATCATTTGGCGGAGGACCATACTCACGCTGCAGATTGTTGGGATCGATGGGCGAGTATTCAAACGGAATCTGGTCGTCGTTGGCGTAGTTGAATGACTTTGCAAGGGTGTATGCGGCGGCGAACTCTCCATATTTTGCAAGGCGCTGACGTACGCTGACCCAGAGTGCGTCGTACTTGGTGTTGACGGCGGACTCGAGGTCGGTGACTTCATCCGGCCCCTGTGTGTCAGGATTGAATACCGAGCCGACTGGTCGGCCGATGATGAAGCGCGTGCCGAGATTGTGTACGCCATCGACTTTGACGAGCAGTCCCGAGCCGATCTGCTTTTCGATGCCAACGTTGAATTGCTGCACCATGGGGCTGCGTAGTCGGTTGTTGATGACGTCGATGCCTGTGGCGCCCGCGCCGGTGAAAAGGAAGCCGCTAAAGGGGCTCGAGAGCACTTGGGGAGCGCCCGGCCGGAAGGTGCCATCTGAGTTGAGGTAGACGGGCGCGCCGGTTGGATCGGTGATGACGTTGCCGGCGGTGACGTTCAGTGCCAGCGCGCGCCCATCGAAGCCTTTTTCGAGCGACATGATTTCCAGCGTGATGCGATCGTAGTAGATTCCATATCCGCCATGAACAGTGAAGTTCGGATTGAACGCATAGTTGAAACCGACGCGCGGACCCCAATCGTTCAGATTGCGGTGACGCTCGCCCTGGTAGAACGACTGAACAATCGGATTGCGCTGGCCATACCAGCTCAGATTGTTGAGATTCGTATCTGCCTCCCAACGAAGGCCAAGGTTAAGAGTGAGTTTAGGAAGCGCCTTCCAGTCGTCTTCGGTAAAGAGGGCGAGGTGGTAGTTGTCGTCGTTGGGCAGGTCGAGGGCCCGCGTGGGGGTGGAACTGCGCAGTCCAACGGCAAAGAGTAGGTCGTTGTCATCGACTTTGCCATCGCCATTGCGATCGAAGTCGGGAAAATCCTCTACGGTCTGAATGTTGCCCTGCTGAAAGACACCGAGATTGAAATCGGCATCAATGGCCTGAACTTCGCCACCCACGCTGATGGTGTGGTTTCGACCCGACCAGGAAAGCATGTCATCCCCCTGAAGACGGAACTGCAGGGTCTGCTGCGGGACGCGGTATGTGGCGCCGTCGTCCAGGTCGGGATAGGTAATCTGCGGAGTGAGCGAGGTAGGCGAAGTGGTGTTGATGAAATTGTTGTCGGCAAAGCTGACGCGGTTGATCACCTTTGGTGTGAAGATGTGCACCCAATCTGTCGTGAGCCCCTGAAGATGATTCACAGCGGTCTGACGGTAAGCCGCTGAGCCAAGCGCGCGATCAAGAGAACTCTGGCTAAGATCGTCTTCGAGCTCCAATGATTCGCGGAAACCCACTCGATCCCGTTCTGTTAGCTGCCAGTCGAGTCTCTCTGTGGTTAGAAAATCATGCAGCGGAGCCGTGGCAAACTGGCGCGTGATGGTCTGATGGGTTGTGTCGCGCACTCCCACAAGGTCTGCGCCGAGTTGCTGTCGATCTTCCATCGCAACGAACCACCACGCCTTATTGCGACGGAGCGGGCCGCCGGCATCCGCGGCATATTGCTGGCGATGAAAGGTCGGAGTCAATCCAGGAATAGGCTGATAAGTGGCGGGCAGTCCTTGCAGGGCACTATCGCGCTCATAGACCGAAACTCCGCCGTGGAGCGCGTTGCTGCCCTGCTTTGTCACGACGTTAATTACGGTAGATCCGGAGCGGCCTAATCCAGCGGAAAACCGATTGCTGGCAATTTGAAATTCCTGTACGGCGTCCTCGGGAATGTTGACGAGTGAACCACCGACTGCGTCGTCATTGTTATCTGCGCCATCGATGGTGACATTTCCGCCGCGTCCAACCTGTCCCGCCGAGGCAACCACTACGGTGTTCTCTTTGGTCGGATCGAAATTGGGCGCCGGAGCATTGCCGGGGACAAGGTACGCAAGCTCGAGATAGTTGCGTCCGTTGAGCGGCAGCGTTTCGATCTGGCGTGATCCGATCACTCCGCCGAGATCTGAAGTGGTGGTATCAACAGCGAGCTGCGCGTCAGACGTAACTTCAACCGTTGTGCGACTCCCAGCCACGACGAGGCGAATAGGGATACTCCGGCTCTGTCCTACTTCAAGGCCCACCGACTCACGCCAGGGGGCAAAGCCCGATGAAGCCGTGGCAGAGACCGCATAATTCGCAGCTTCAAGCGTCGTGAATGAGAACACGCCATCGTTCTGGGTCGTAAAGGTGCGTACGGTTCCTTGCGATGTGTTGGTGAGAGTGATGGTCGTATTTGCGATCGGTACCCCAGATGGATCGGTGACAGTTCCACCGATGCTGCCAGTAGCAGATTGCTGAGCCACTAACGCGGGGAAAGACAAAAAGACTGCAAGGAATGATCCGCAGACCACCCTTCCGAGTGTTGATGTACGCACGATAACCTCCGTGAAGTCGACCAATAGGATGAGGCTTCATTTCGATTCGGGGGATCAAAATTCTTAGGGGTGAGCCTCATGCGGACGATACGGACTTAGAGGGAACACAAGCATCGCCCGATCGAATGACCAAAGAATCAATCGAAAGATGGAGAGCCAAGCGCCTGCTTAAGAAATGGCGAACAAAGAAGCAGGCGCCCTGTTCGACAAAGCTCCGGCCGGCCGTCCACCGGGAGCTTAGTGCGAGCCGATCGAGGTTTGGATTGCCTGCGCCAGGTCCTGCGGGTGAAAGCCGAACGGGCCGGGCCTGCTTTTGTAGAGAACGCGGCCGCCCTGCCCGATCAGGTAGAGCCGGTCGGGCCAGCCCGTATACGAAGACTCGACGCGATTGTCGAAGCTGTCGATCAGCGCAGGAAATTTGATGCCCAACTTGCGTACGCATGTTCCCGCAACAGAAGCGCGCTCGGCCTCGTCTCTTGGGCTGCGGAAGAGAACGCCATCACGCACATTGGACTGCATCGTCCACACGTCGGTGGGATGCGCCTCAAGGATGTAAACGGCGTAGAAGCCGATCTTGCCGCGGTATTGCTCGGCGAGCTTGTTCAGGGCGGGAACCTCCCGCCGAAAGGGCGGTCAGGTATAGCTGCCGAAGACCAGGACCACAGGCCTGTCGGTCCAAAGAGTCGCAAGATCGGTTGGGCTGTGGTCTTCGAGTTTCTTGACCTCCAGGTCCGGAGCGGTATCACCGACCCTCAATTGCCCGCTCCGCGCCCGCATCCAGAGAGTCTCAAAGGGAAGCACAAAATAGGCCGGCATCGGCATCCTCGCCATCACGTGGCCGAAGACCTCGGGCGGTTGGTGCATAGCCCAGTTCACATACCCAGCCAGGCCAATCCAGCCCGCAAAACAGAGAACCGCGATACTCGCGACCCATCTGCGTATGAGCCTTTTCCTTGTGCCGCTCATGACTCTCCTACTTCGTTAGCCCATTCATCTCAAGATAGCCTTGCGGAGAAATCCCGAAGGCATCCGCAACGCGATTGAAGAAAGCGAACATCGCGGTGATGTAGACGGCCTCGGCAATCTGCGGCTCCGTCCAACCATGATCCCGCAGCTTCTGCACATCCTCATCGGTGGTACGATAAGCCGCTTCCGTAACCTTGGTTACGTAGTCAAGCAATGCGCGTTCCGCAGGGCTCAGGCCTGCTTCTTCGAGATTGCCGTCCGCTATGGCCCTTACAGTTTCTTCTTCGGCTCCCTGAACACGCAGGAAGTATGCATGCGAGTCCAGTCAATAGGGGCAACGGTTGAGCCACGAAACCCAACTCGCGATCGCTTCCTTCGTCCTGCGGTCGAGATGACCGTGGGAAAAATGGACCGTGTCGCTGAATTGCATCACCTGGCGCAGAAAGTCCGGGCGATGACTGAAGCACTTCAAGATGCCCGGCATCTGCTGGCGGCCTGATTTGGCACGCCACACGTCGTAGACCTCGGCTACTTCTCCGGTCGCGTCGCGATCTTCGATAAACTTGATCTTGGTTTCCTGGTCGGGCATGGCCAGCCACTTCCCACTGCAAAGTATTGGAAATATAGCACGAGCCGGGGCCGAAAAGCATCCTCCAGTGGGATTAGCCGGAGACTCAGAGGATAAGCCGCTGATCACCCTGGTTGCGGGTGATGCGCTGGCGATCAAGGTACTCGAGCAATGGAATCGCATACTTGCGGGAAAGCCCCGTGAGCTGTTTGAAGCGAGCAACGTCTATCAAGCTGCCGCGAAGAGGAACAAGCAGCGCGGCAAGCTGCTCGAGCGCCTCAGAGTGGATGAATAAGTTGTCGCTGCCCATGCGCACGATGGTCTTGTTGCGTTGCAGAACCGTGACGAGGCGACGCATGTCTGCTTCTTTGAGATCGAGCTTCTGCGCAAGTTCCACGACAGAGGGAGGGGCGAGGCCGGCCGCTTTGTACTCTTGAGTGATCACCGCGAGCCGCTCATTCTCGGCATGCGATGGCTGACCCTCCGCATTTTGGAGCGTGACCATCTCATCGCGGAGCTGAATCTTTTGCTCGCGCACAAGAGAATTCATGGCGAAGTCGAAGACTTGGGGAATAAGCCCTGTCTGGCTTCGCAGCTCTGAAGACTTCAGTGGTTGCTTGCCAGTTCGCAGATGGTCGGTGACTGCGCCGACCGCCGTGAGCAATGCTTCATGGCTGATAAGCAGATCCTCGGACATGAACTGGAGCTCTCCGCATTGATGTGCGGGGTTGACGTAACGGCGAATCGCCTCCGTTGTTAAGCCTGTCTCCACAGAAAGCGCTTGAAGCGAGATTCCAATTGTCTTGCGACGAGCCACGCGCGCCAAAAGCTGCTCTGCTGGAGAGAACGTCTTCAACTGCTCAAGCCATGCAAGTGTTGTGCCCTTTCGCTGCCGTGGTTCAGGATGCGCGTCGAGCACTCGACCGCCGCCGATGGTGCCGGCGGGCAATGGTTGGCGGAGAACGAACCGATCGCCGGGAATCAGCACGATCGGCTCGGCAAGCTTGATGCGCATGAGGCGAACAGTTTCCGGCACCATCGTTTCATAGCCGTACAGCGAAATGCTCGCCATGGTCTCGGAGGTAAATGCGTGAAAGTGAACGTTGGCGCGGTGTTTCAGCGCGGTCGCACCCCGAAGAAGCCTCACCTCTGCGTCAATCGTGTCGACGGGCGAAAGCGTCCTGGGTAAAACCAGCGTCTGGCCGCGATGCACATCGGCTACATCCACACCGGAGAGATTTGCCGCCACACGCGAGCCGGAATGCGCGGATTCCTCGGATTTGCCATGGGTTTGCAGCCCGCGTACACGAACCGCGCGGCTCTTCGGCTCAAGCTGAAGTGTTTGGCCGTCGTGGATTGTTCCCGACAGCAGCGTTCCGGTAACGACGGTCCCGAAGCCCTTCATGACAAAGGCGCGATCGAGCGGCATGCGCAGTATGGTGTCCGAGGTCGCGAGGCGCGCCCGCATCGTGAGTTTGAGCAGCTCCGCCCGCACGGCTTCAAGACCTTCTCCGGTTGTGGCACTTACTGGCAAGACGGGAGCATGGTCCTCGTCAAGGAACGTGCCTTGTAGAAATGTCTCGATGGAATGCGTCACGTCGTGGAGTTGAGTCGCGTTGACAGCGTCGGCCTTGGTGATGACGGTGATGCCGTGTGCGATGCCGAGCAGTTCGCAGATGGCGAGATGCTCCACCGTCTGCGGCATGACACCCTCGTCGGCCGCAATAACGAGCATGACCGCCGGGACGCAACCGGTGCCTGCGAGCATGTTGCGGATGAAAAGGCTGTGACCCGGCACGTCGACGAAGCTGATGCGCAGCGGCGATCCGTCGATCGCCTGCATCTCGAGGGACGCGAAGCCGAGGTCGATGGTGATACCACGGCGCTTCTCTTCCGGAAGCCGATCGGTGTCAATGCCTGTCAGTGCGCGAACCAGTGTCGTCTTGCCGTGATCGATGTGACCGGCTGTTCCAATCACGATGGATCTGGGCTGGTCAGCCATCGAAGAGATCCCGTGATGCGCAGTCGTTGGACTCACAAACTGCTCAGAAGAGAGACGAGGTCGGCATCGAAACGCGAAGGAACGGTGCGCAGATCCAGCAGAACCGAGTCGTCCACGATGCGACCGATGATGGGTGGATTGAGTTTACGAATTGCGGCAAGCAACTCCGCAGCCGCAAGCGCGAGATGCCGCACCGAGATAGCGCAACTCTCCAGGGTGGCCCTGGGTGCGGTTCCTCCTCCGACGAGACTGGCGACGGGAACCACATCGAGAACAAGACTGGATGACTCAATCTGGCTGGTGATCTCGCGGCAACGGCGCATGAGTTCTTCGGGAAGAATGGCCAGCATGCGTTCTACGGGAATTGAGGTGGGATCTGAAAGGTGTCCCATCAGCGTGGCCTCTAGTGCCGCATAGGTGAGCTTATCAACGCGAAAAGCCCTGAGGAGGGGATTCTTGCGGATGCGCTCGATCAGGTCCTTTCTGCCCACGAGGACGCCGCATTGCGGTCCGCCGAGCAATTTATCCCCGCTGGCAGCAATAAGATCGACACCGCCCGCAAAACTCTGGAGCAAGCTCGGCTCTCCGCTGATTCCGAAACGGTCGAGCGAGGAGAGAAGGCCGGTGCCTTGATCCTCAAACAGCGGTATGCCTGCACGTTTTGAGAGCGTAACCAGTTCCGGCAACGAAGCCCTTTCGGAGAATCCTTCGATGCTGAAATTCGACTGATGCACTCGAAAGAGGAGGCCGGTCGCTGGGCTGATCGCGCGTTCGTAGTCGGCCAGGCGAGTGCGGTTGGTGGTGCCAACCTCCTTCAAGATTGCGCCCGACTTCTCCAGGATTTCGGGGATGCGAAAATGGCCGCCGATCTCCACAAGCTCTCCGCGCGAGATGATGACTTCAGACTTCTCGGCGATGGAGTTCAGCGCAAGAAAAGTGGCCGCCGCGCAGTTGTTGACGATGATGACTCCATGCCGACCCTGATCGGCGAGGGCGGTGGCCTGTCCGTTCAGGGCGCGCAACACAAGCGACTCAGCGTGCACATCCCTGCGGCTCCGCACCCCGGTGTCAAGATCGAGTTCGAGATTGCAGTAGTCCTTCGCGACTTCGACTAAATGACGAAGAGCAGCGTAGCTCAACGGTGCGCGGCCCAGATTGGTATGCAGAATGACACCCGTTGCATTGATTACCGATCGAAGCGAATAACGCTTTTCCAATGCAAGGTGATTGGCAATCGCGTCCGGAAGCTGATCGATTCGCAGTTGCAGGCTCGTTTCAGTTAGTTGTCCCGCGGAAATCTCCATGCGCAATTCGGCAAGGGATTTGCGGGCCGCAATCAACACTGCCCTATGCGGATGTGTACTGAGAAGCGCCTGGCACGCAGGCGTCAACAACAGTTGGTTAACAGACGGCAGCTCGCGAAACAGCCGCCTGCGGGTTGCGTCATCGTGTTGCAGGTCCTGTATCGCCATAGTGAAGTAGTCTCGCGTTCAGCGTGATTCATCATCGCAGAAAGATCGCAGGTCCACCAGCACCCGCAACAAAGGAGCCGGAGACGCGTCCAATGATGGCTGCCGGAACGCCGGCGCCCTGAAGGGAGGCGAGCAACTCTGGCGCGCTTTCAGGGGCGACAGAGATCAGCAACCCACCCGATGTTTGCGGATCATAGAGCAACGCACGGAGGTCATCCGGGATGTGGCTCTCCGGAGAATCCTCGACCAGACACTCCGCAAATTCGCGATTGGCGACCAGACCGCCGGGAATTGCCCCGACGCGAACCGCATCGAGCGCGCCCTCAATCAGAGGCACGCGAGCCGTGTCGATTTCCAGCGTGACACCGCTTCCCAGTGCCATCTCGCGACCGTGGCCCATGAGCCCGAAGCCGGTGATATCGGTTATAGCGTGGACACCGAGGCAGGCAGTCGCAACAGCCGAAGCGGCGCTGTTCAGTGTGGTCATCGACAGGATTGCCCGCTCCACCCAGGCTGGATCTGACTTGCCTTGCTTGAGGGCGGTGGTAATAACGCCCGTGCCGATTGGCTTGGTAAGAACGAGAGTATCCCCGGTCACCGCTCCGGCGTTGGTGTAAACACGCGCCGGATCGATTAGACCCGTGATTGAGTAACCAAACTTCATCTCCGCATCGCGAACCGAGTGGCCGCCCACCACCGTACATTTTGCTTCAGCCATTTTTGCCAGGCCGCCGCGCATGATCTGCTCGAGGATTCCAAGTTCGCCCTCCTGCGGGAAACACACAACACAGAGTGCCGTGAGCGGTCGGCCCCCCATCGCATACACATCGCTCAAAGCGTTGGTGGCCGCGATCTGACCAAAGGTGAAGGGGTCATCGACCAGCGGTGTGAAAAAGTCGATTGTCTGCACCAACGCCTGATTGGGACCGATGCGGAAGATACCGGCGTCGTCCGAAGTCTCAAACCCCACGAGTAAATCAGGGTGGCTCTGCGTCGGTAACGCCGACAGCACCTTGCGGAGAGACCCGGCAGGGAGCTTGCTGGCACAACCTCCAGCCTTTACCTGTTGAGTCAGGCGAATAAATTCTGGAGCATCCGAGTTCATATTCCTCATTTCCGAAACGCGTACAGCACGACGTGTAACATAGGCCTTGCGGCGGTCAAGAAAGTTTTTACGATGGAAGTGCTTAGGCTCCGGTGATCCTCCCGGTCTTCAAAACCGGCGGTCGTCCTTAACGGGCGACGGTGTGTTCGACTCACACGCGCTTCCGCCAACTTACATGCTCTCCTCTGAAATCATTCAAGTTCTCGCGATCAATGTGTACTCTACATGAGCGGACTCGGTGCATGCGCTTGAGCTGAACAATAATTGCCACAGATCGATGTTTCCCAAGCTTACCGGAGAAACTTGGGCTGAGAATAAAGGATTGGGAGCATGATTGCCCAACCGACAAAGCAGATGGTCGGCGTTCGCAAGTATCTGGGGCTCCAGATCCTCCGGATAACTGCGGCGTGCATGGTAGTGCTTACACATTCCACCTACTATGCATGGTTGCGCCTTGACAAACACTTTGGCGTTTGGGGAAGTGGAGCTAAGGGCGTCGACATATTCTTCGTTCTGAGCGGCTTTGTGATGATCTATTCCTCACAGAAGCTCCTCAACGACCCTAACGGATGGAAGATATTCGCCGAGCGGCGCATCGTTCGCATCGTTCCCATCTATTGGATTGCAACGTCCTTTCAGGTGATCGTATTATTTGCCACCACTGGCTATGTTCTTGATACACAATCAGGGGTAATCAATACGGTCGGATCGTACTTGTTTTTGCCCGCATACAATAGCGCGGGAGCGATTACTCCGGTTCTGGGTGTTGGATGGACGCTGAATTTTGAGATGTTTTTTTATTTCCTATTTACTCTCGCTCTCTTCTTTCGAGTCAACGTCTACAAATTTGTGGGAGCAATACTTACGGTTCTCGCCCTCGGCGCATTCATCCGCCAACGCCATTGGCCTGCGGCGTCCTTCTATCTGAATACCTGCGTTCTGCAATTCTTTTACGGCATGTTGATCGCCAAGCTCTGTCTGTCCGGCAAGCATATTCACAAATATCTCGCCATACCACTCCTGGGCATAGGTTTCCTGGGTTTGATAGGTCCATGGCATTTGCTCCACGGTCTCCAGGATGGATTAGCCGCAGCTTTGATCGTGTACTCCATGGCCTCGTTGGAAGACTTTCTCCCTCATGTACCTCGATTTGTCCTCTACGGGGCAGATGCGTCTTATGTCATTTATCTGTTTCATCCCTTCATCGCACCTCTAGTGCCGGTCGCTCTCATGAAGCTTCACCTACTCAATCCTTGGCTGGCAGTTGTGTGCAGCGTATCTCTTGGCCTGGCCGGCGGATGCGTCGTCCATCAGTTTGTTGAGGCCCCCATCACCAGATGGTTTAGGAATCATCTCCTCGTCAGGGGAAAGAAGGTCATTCATCCGGTTTGACGCGCTTTCGTTTTGAATAGCACTCGGTTTGAGGCACCTTGTTCAACTGTTCAGACAACGCGCTCGCAGAGCCGTCAGCATCGATCACCCCGCAGAATCCGGCTCGACTCCACGACAATCAAAAAAAGAGGGCAGCAAGGCGGCGGAAGGATTTGCCTTGCTGCACCAGGAGAATTCTGAGAGTAACCTGGGCCTGATTTAGGGGAGAAGGTCGGCATCCTTGGCAGAAGATCAAATCTCAACGCATACCGGCTCCTTGGCCGAGACTTTGCGCAATGTGTCGCCTTCCAAATCGAAGCGAAAGCCCAGAACTTTGGCTCGCATCACGAGCGAATGGACGTCGCGTGAGGCGTTGTCGTTGCGCTGTGTCCAACCGATAATGATGATCTCCCGATCATTGTCGGAAGACTCGCGAAAGACCCGGAAATACGCCGTCTCCACATGCGGTATCAAGTGGAACAGCAAGGCCCGCACATCGATCGCATCGCGAAGGGCCTGGAGCGACGCATGCCGTTGCTTAGCCTTTCGTGATAAATCTGCATCCCAGGGATCGAGCGACCGGGCTAACCAGTCGCATTCCACCGCCTCACCAAGCATCTGCAATCGAAGGAGCCGCAATGGAGCTCGAGTGAGTTCGCCAAAGCGCATTTGAACGCGAAGGCCTCGAAGAAACTCGCTGGCTTTGAAAAGCTGCTTGACCAAACCACCTTCCCCTTCCGCCCTCCAATTCCTGCTGTACGGGTCGGAAGGGAAATCGGCAGTAACAAACGGCATGGAAAAACTCCTGCGAATTGAATGATTGGAGGCTGTCAAATGGCCAAGATGCCGCGTTCCTTGCTGCGGATACGGATTGCCTGGTCAATTTGGTAGTAGAAGATTTTGCCATCGCCTATTTTTCCCGTGAAGGCGGCCTCAACAATCGCGTCGATTGCCGGTTCTACACTTTCGTCTTTGAGGATCAACTCCAACTTGATCTTTGGCAGCAGATCGACGTCGTACTCTCTTCCCCTGAAGACCTCGGTATGACCTTTTTGCCGACCATGCCCCCGCACCTCTGTAACCGTCATGCCCTCCACTCCAAGTTGGATGAGAGCGGTTTTTACGCTCTCAAATTTGTTCGGCCGGATGATTGCTTCGACTTTTGTCATGCGTTCCTCGATTTCTGGATTGTGATCAATCGCCTGTGGAGTGAACTGCGCTGCGCCTGACGATCGGGTCAGCTGCCAGCCCATGGCCGGTCAAATCCTTTGGCATGCCGGCGGGCGCAGCCAGCGAGGAGATCACGTACTCCGGATAGGCAGAGATACCATGCTCGTGAAGGTCGAGGCCAAACAGTTCGCCTTCTTCAGAGACACGAAGAGTGCCCGTGAGGTTGACTAAATACATCAGCGCCATGGCCACCGAGAACGTAGATACGGTGATGATGGCACTGCCGATGAATTGGGCCTTCAGCAGCGTGAATCCGCCGTGATAAAAAAGGCCATTCAACGCAGCCGAGTTGTCTGGACCAGCAGGACCACTCGCACCATACTTACCGCAGGCAAACAGCCCGAGCGACAACGTGCCCCAGATGCCACAGAACCCGTGAACTGGAACTGCGCCAATCGGATCATCGATGCGCAGCCATTCCAGCAGTTCCACGCCCATGCAGACTAGTACACCAGCCACTCCGCCGAGAATGATGGCGCCGGTAGGACTCACCCAATAGCAGGGGCAGGTGATGGCAACAAGTCCAGCAAGGAAGCCGTTGACTGTAAACCCGACATCCCACTTCTTGCTCAGGAAATAGGCGTAAACCATTGCAGTGAGGCCAGCCGCGCAAGCCGCCAGGGTTGTATTCGCTGAGACGCGGCCGATTCCTGCGAAGTCCATAGCCGAAAGTGTGGAGCCCGGGTTGAATCCGTACCATCCGAACCACAGAATCAGCCCGCCAGAAGCAGCGATCGTCAGATCGTGAGGCAACATGGGTGCTCCACCATCCCGCTTGAATTTCCGGCCAAGACGAGGTCCCAATACGATGGATCCGGCCAGGGCAATGAAACCGCCGATCGTATGCACCACAGTGGAACCGGCAAAGTCATGAAAGCTTTGACCGAGGCTGGGAAGGAAGTTACCCGAGGAACCCATCGTCGCCAGGAATCCGTCAGGACCCCATGCCCAGTGGCCGATGATGGGATAGATGAATCCCGAGACTCCGAGCGAGTAGAGCAGGTCACCGACAAAACCGGTGCGGCCGATCATTGCGCCTGAGGTAATGGTGGAGGGGGACCACGACTCTACACGGGAGATCTGAATCCAATTCTCCGTTTCAAAGCCTTCCTGAACCGGCGCATGGATTGTAGCGAGGTACTGTTGGGCTCAAAAGCAGTTAATGAGAAAGGCGGGTTATGCTGCGATGTATGGAGCGCAACACTCTCAAGAAGCGCTCACACTGCTTGGGATCGAACAACTTTCCTGCGTTATGAGGAGAGAGTAAAAGCGGCACCGCGAGAATACAACCTATCTCTTGGTATAGCGATATGCCCGTAAAATAAGGACGAAATAAGGATCCGTATTGAAACCTGTCGGTCTCGACAATTGCGCAAAGCTCGCTTGTGCATTCCCGGTCGCGCAAAATGAGGGGAGCAGGTCTCCTGTTCGCGTAAAACAGTTTTGAAAGGGCACGGCTTCAAAGCCTGCCCTGAGCCGAGCCGAAGGGTGCCGTAAACGCAACGAAGAAAGTTTGGCTTTAGCCCCTGCGGGAGTTCTTCACCCACTCCATCATCAGAAGAAATGCTATAGCTGCAGCGAACTTGACCCCGCCGCAGAAATCACCAGCACGAATGCATCAATGCTGACCCACTCAGCTCGCCGTCAATGAGATTGCGGCGCGACGCAGGCAAAGTTTGCCGCGTCCTTGACTGACCCAGACCCCTTATACCGCGCAACTGCAGGAAACGCGCACAACGGCCTCGTCATCGGTTCAGGAGTTGCAATGCTGGCTGGCCCTCCCGCTGGCCTTGTCGCGATAATGCGCTCCGGAGCGACGCCGTCCACAACCCAATGATCGAGAGCCAGCACGACGTCATGGTCAGGATCCTGCGGTACCCCGGGGGATGTGATCAGTTCATTGCCGAACGAGTCCGTACCGGCGCCGCCTCCACAATGTCCCATGCCGGGAACCATGAAAAGCCGATAAAAATCGTGAATATCGTCCGACGCGTGTTTGCGCGAATCTGGATACGTCGACAGAAAAGCCTGCACCTTGCCGTAGAAGTCGATTGAATCTTGCGGAGCGATCGCCGCATCGCCCCAGCCATGGTATTGCAGCAGCTTGCCTCCCCGATCGCGAAAACTGCGCAGATCGGGATTGTACGAATCGACGTAAGGGCCAACCTTTTGTTCGGTCAGTAGCAGGTCCTTGTGCAGATCGCTCGTGTGCCAATCCCAATTAGCATTCTCATACGTAGCATCGGCAAAATTGCTGTTGCCAAACTGCGCCTGAACCCGGCCAAGAAGCCACATTTGCCACGCGCCAACCTCAGCCTCGGTGCCCGGCGCATATCCCGGATAAATCTGCTCACCGGTGACCGGGTCCTTCGGGCCGGCGTAAATCTTCTCCACCGCCTCCACCTGCGCAGCAGTCAGACAATCGGCCCCATCGCCGTTCTTGCACTCCAGAACAGACGGGTCAAAGTGGCAGGCGCGCGGATCTTCGATGAGACCATCTTCAACACCGTCGAGTTTGTCGCACGTCGCAAGCGCGGCCTTCTCTATGAGCGGCAACTTCTCCGCTGGAAGCACGCTGTCGCCATTTGAAAAGAGCGCTCGTTCATTCCATATAAAGCCGGTGAAATGATGCGTCCAGTGATTCGCGGGAGCTCCTGCAACGATGCCGTCGAAATCTTCAGGGAAACGCTCTGCTTCCATCAACGCCTCGCGGCCGCCGTCCGAGCATCCCACAAAATATCTGTGTTGTTCCTGTCGTCCATAGAACGCGTCCAGAACAATACGTGAATCCGATGAGGTCAGGTGCACTGCGCGAAATCCGAAGTCGATCAGTTTCTGCGGATGCCCCAACGTGAATTTTCCCGTTTGGTCGCCATTTGCGCTGTGACCGTCATCTGTAGCTGCCACCGCATAGCCACGGGCAATCGGCTTTACAAATTGCCGATCGAGGATGATGCCACCCCATCCTCCGCTGCCAATCTGCATGTACTTGCCGTTCCAGTCGGAGGGTGAGGGAAGCCATAACTCAAAATGGATAACCGAATCGCTGGTCGGCGTGATCAGGCCCTGCACGTCACAATGCGCGGGAACAGTGCCGATGGCTTTCACACTGGCAAGCTCCCCCGCCGGCACCAGCTTGGCTGAAAGGATCTTCGCATCCTGCAAATGAACGGCCACAAGCTGCTCGCATGGCATCTGCGCCGACACCCGCAGCACGTTAAGAACCAGCACCACGCCGCACATCGTTCTCAAAAGAAGCTTCCACATGATCGGTACCCTCTTCTTTCGCCACAAAAAGATCAATTCGTTATTCGATGCTGAGACTCTTTCTCAGATCATCCGCATCGAGACTGCTGAAGAGCGGCGGAAACTTGCGCTGCGCCGAGATTGCGCCGCTCTTGTCAATTTCAAGAAATTCCGTTTTCTCATCGGTCCATGCAGGCCAATTCGGTAGACCTGCGGAATTCGGATTTCCCGTCTTCGCGAAGTTCGTCCAATAAGTCTGAATTGATCCGGAGAGTTGTTGATCCGGTGCGCCAAACGGGAGCCATCCCCAGGCACGATCCTTTAACGCCCCAAACACGTAAGGTACCTCCAGGCCGTGAAACGCGCCAAGTTCCGCTTCTCCACTGCCTGCGATCGTGCGCTCGAAGCGATAGACGTAAACACGCTGGCCTGCAGCCGTGGTCAGTGCTGCCATCGCCCCCACCGGGCACGCCACGACAATATCGTTTGCCGCCTGGTCGAGCCCTGCTGCACGATGCACCAGGATGTTTCCGATATAAAGCGCAATCGCCGGATCCGTCCAACGACCAAAAAACGGGTGGGCCGTATCTGAGAACTTCTTTATGATTCCCATTGCTCCACCCTGCGCCGGGTTTCCCGGAGCCTTCGACGCCGCTGCCGCTGCTACTCTGAACGCGCTCAGTTCACGACCGTTCAGGCCCACCAGCAAATCGACCTTCTGAATCGTGCCCTTCACAAAAGCCTCTTGCGGCGGTATCGGGTTCACCCATCCGTCCGCAAGCGGCGAAGCCGTATCGACGACGTTGGAACGCGTCTTCATCACCTGCGCCGCCAGCTTGACCACCTCCGTCGCAGGCATTTGGCGAAGCCTTGCCAGCCCGCTCAAATGCGGATCGCCGGGCGCCGCTACACCAACTGCTTTTCCGAAGGCTTCGGCCTGGGCCAGTGTCGTCCCTTTCCCACCCCCAATCATCGGGCCGCTCTCTGAAATCACCCTTCGAAACAGCCCGGCGGAAAGCGGCGAAGCCATCAGCACTCCAGCATCGATCGCGCCCGCCGATTCACCAAACAGTGTCACGTTGTTTGGATCGCCTCCAAACTGCGCAATGTTTCGTCGCACCCAGCCTAGCGCCGCGAGTTGATCAAGCAGGCCATATTTGCCGGAGCTATGGTGCCGGAGACTCCGCCGTCAATTCCGGATGACTGAAAAACCCCAGCACGCCCAGCCGATAATTGATGGTCACCAGGATGACGCCATGCGAAACCAGCGAAGCACCGTCATACGTACTCTGCGCCCCGCTGCCCACAAGGTTCGAGCCCCCGTGCAGCCAGACCATCACTGGTAGTTTGTGCTGCGGCGGCCAACTCGGTGTCCACACGTTCAGATAGAGGCAATCCTCTGAGGAACCCACCGGCTCGGCCGTATAGTTTGACCCATAAGCCTTCGCCATCGGCGCCAAAAATGGCGTGAGGCCAGCCGGATCCTGAACGCAGGCACTTCCAGCGAGGGCTGCATCTCTAATACCTTTCCACGCCTCCACCGGCTGCGGCTCCTGCCAGCGCAATTTCCCAACGGGAGGTCGCGCATACGGAATCCCCCTGAACACAGCCAACGATCCCCCATCGTTTCCGCGCACATAAATTCCGCGCAGTGCCCCGCTCTCAATCTGCACCGTCGGTCCCGCACTTTGGCTTGCGGCCGCCGCATCGCGATCGGAGGATCTTGGTAATGCGGAACTACTGTAGCTCAGCGAACTACAAAGCGCGCAAGCCGCTACGCTGAACAGCCACGGAGCCCATCGTAGACTCTTGATTCCCAGCCACAAACGCATGTCCTCTTTCCCTCGCCCACTTTGCCTGGTTACAACTTCAGCTTCATTCCGAAAAGCAGGACGATCATAAGCTCAGCTAGCGTGCGGTCGCTTTCAAATGGCCCATCCAGAAACGCTTCACCTCGCTAAAAGCCGCTTTTTGCTCTGGAGTGCCCGTCATGTAGGACTGAAACCCGTGCGCCATGCCTTCATAGACATCAAGTTCGGCCTCTCCTCCGGCTGCCTTGATGGCCTGATAAAACCGCACCGAGTCGCTCAAGATCATCTCCTTTGTCCCCACCTGAATCAGCACCGGCGGGAACCCCTTTGTGAAATCGCCAAAGATCGGCGAAACATAAGGATTGTTCCAGTCCACTGGATCGGCATACGCTTTGAAACCCGCAAAAATCTCTTCTTTGTTTGAGAGCGCCGGATCGGCACCGGCCAGCGTTGTTTCTGTATCACCAATCAAGTGCAGGTCCACGCAGGGAGACATCAACACCACTGCGCCCGGTATCGGGATGCCCTGGTCGCGCATCTTCAAAATGCTCGCCGGAACAATATCGCCACCCGCTGAGCCGCCGAACATCCCGATGCTGTGCGGCTGATATCCCTCGGCAAGCACGGCTTTGTACACTGCGATAACCTGGTCGGTCACAAGCTGCCACCTGCCATGCGGCGCGACAGTGTAATCCACTGACAGAACGCGTTTGCCCGTGCTCACGGCCATCATCGCGTCATTGCCGGCCGATGAGCGTGCCGAGTCCAGCACAAAACCGCCGCCGTGAACGTCAATCAGCACCGTTCCGTCATCCTGATAGTTCGGCGGTTTGGTCTCCAGAACGCCCACGTCGCCCATGTGCAGGTAGGTGTCAGTCACGCCCAGCGCCTTGAGCACCGGCCCTGTTGACGCTTCGGCCCGAGCAAGAGTTTGCGTGTACCGCGCATCAAAATCGGCCACCGTCTGCGGAACCTTCTGGCCTTTCCGCAGGGCTTCCACCAGTGGCAACAACCGATGGTAGATTGCCTGCGCCTGGGGCGAAATCGTCAGCGGTACGAAATCGCGCAACGCCGGCGAGGCGTCGGCAGCCGTACCGTTTGCAGCTTGGGCGCCTGCTTGCCACACGATTGTTACCGCGGCAACAGCCACAGCCAAATACCGTTTCCAATGACGGTCTCCCATGGATCTCCTCGCTCTCTCCCCACAACTACCGCACGCACACTTTTTGCGCCGCCCCGTTCGATTGGACCGGTTCCGCTATGGTGCTTATCTGTTCGATCGACCGGGACCATCATAGACCTATTCGCAAAGAGCTTTCACAGCCTCGGTGGCTTCTCTCGAAAACGTGAGGCGAAGAGTTACAATCCAGCGAGCATAACTCCTTCGGCACGAATTCACAGGTACCGATGCCCGCCCCAGCGGCTACGCACGCCACGGCCGAATGAAAGACCAAGAGCGGAGGCAATAACGTGAAGAACCGGTGGCTTCGCCATGTTGGTTACGTTTCGATCGCGGCCTTCGTGCTGCTCGTGATTGGCGTCCTCTTCCTATGGTTCAAAGTCAGCGGCACTCCGGTGAACGTCACCCTCCAGCAACCCGACAGCGTAATCTCCACTTCCACCGCCCCGCAACCGATGCGCCTCTGGCCCGGCAAGGCTCCGGGCTCCGAAGATTGGACCCAGCAGGAATCGGAAGCACGCCTCGGCGAGCGATTTATCCGCAACGTAGTCGACCCCACGATGACGGCATATTTCCCGCCCGCAGGCATGGCCAATGGAACTGCCATGATCGTCTGCCCGGGTGGCGGATTTCACATGCTCACCATCGACGGCGAAGGCGTGAATGTCGCGCGGTTCCTCAACTCGATGGGCATCACCGCCTTCGTTCTCGAATACCGGCTAACCAAAACAACCGCGGCATTCCTTCCCGTCATGATGCACAAAATCACGACGCCCGGTCTCCTCCAGCCGGTACTCGACGAAATGACTCCCCTGATCCTGGCCGACGGACAGCAGGCCATGCGCATCGTTCGCTCTCATGCACATGCATGGGGTCTCGCGCCAAATCGCATCGGCATGATCGGCTTTTCCGCCGGGGGCTATCTCACCCTCGAAGTGGCGCTCCACCACGATGCCGCCAGCATGCCCGACTTTGTCGCGCCCATCTATGCCCTTGCGCCCAACACAGTGAAGCCCAGCCCGGACCGGATTCCGATGTTTCTCGCCTGTGCGGAGGATGATCCTCTCGTCCCTCCGAAATCCAACAGCGTCCGCGTCTACGACACATGGCGCGCCGCCGGTATTCCGGTGGAGTTGCATCTCTTCGAGAAGGGAGGCCATGGCTTCGGGATAAGGAAACTGAACCTTCCATCCGACGCCTGGCCTGAGCTCTTTCATCAATGGCTGGCGACAGAAGGCTATCTCCCCCCATCAGTATCGAAGTAGCGGCTCTCGCCTCCGACCGCGGAATGGGGAGAGCCATAATCCAACCCATCCGAACGGAAATATAGAGATTTCGGCTTATGTGTTCTCGGCAGGATGCAACTTTCGGCCCGGGTCGGCAGTCTAATCCTCCGTGGGAATCCCAGACTGAGTTCTACGGCCGACCTGGACGAATATGCCCCCTTGTAACAGCGATCTAGAAGCATCTTGGCTGCCAACCCCCGTCCCGAAATACCTCAGGTGGCGACCTGGCCGGAACCCCTAAAAATTCCCTGCCCTGGCAGAGAAGACAAGAGAAAGTCAAAGTGAAATCAAAACACATTATTCCTTTTCGACATTTGCTGGCCGTATTTGCAATGTGTCTCCCCGCAGCCTTCGCACAAACACAGGCTCAAGTTGTGCGAGACTCGCTCTCCAACGGCATGCGAGTTGTCATTATTCCCAACAAGCTGGCCCCGGTGGTCACAGTCGAAACCAATTTTCTCGTTGGAGGAGACGAGACGCCCACCGGCTTCCCCGGCATGGCCCATGCCGAGGAGCACATGGCTTTCCGCGGTTGCACGGGCATGACGGCCGATCAGACGGCTGCCATCTATGCGCAACTCGGCGGCCGTAACAACGCCGACACGCAGCAGAACATTACCCAATACTTCGCTACCGTGCCCGCCGCGGACGTTGATGTGGCCCTCGAGGCACAAGCCGCTTGCCTGCGTGGGGTGGACGACTCCCAGCAGGAGTGGTCACAGGAACGAGGCGCAATCGAACAGGAAGTTGCACGCGACCTCTCCAATCCCACCTACAAATTCATCAATCGCCTCAATCAGGACCTGTTCGCGGGAACTCCCTACTCTCACGATCCGTTGGGCACAAAAGATTCCTTTGACGCCACCACCGGAGAGATGCTCAAGGACTTCTACAGCAAGTGGTACACCCCGGGCAACGCGATCCTGGTCATCGTGGGTGATGTGGATCCTGCCGCGACGATGACGAAGATCAAGCAACTCTTCGGCGATATTCCCAGTCATCCATTGCCCTCGCATCCTGAGGTCGATTTGCAGCCGGTCAAGTCCGAGACATTCACGCTCGACAGCAATCTTCCCTATCTGCTCGGGTTTATTGCCTATCGTTTCCCGGGCACCGAGTTCTCCCGATTACGCGGCGAGCCAGGTTCTCGCCGATGTCCTTGCCAGTCAGCGCGCCGATCTCTACGGAATGGTTCCGGCGGGCAAAGCTCTTGCGGCAGAATTCGGCATGGCGGAGAACTACCCCAAGGCCAGCGTCGGCTACGGCGTGGTTGCGCTGCCGCCTGACGCCGATGCTTCCGCCGCAATCCAGGAAATGCGCAACATCGTGAAGGGGTATGCCGAGAAGGGCGTGCCTGAAGATCTGGTAGCCGCTGCGATCCGCGGCGAGGTTGCCAATGCCGAATTTCAGCGCACCTCCATTCCCGGCCTGGCAAATGTCTGGTCGAATGCGCTCGCTGCCGAAGGCCGCACATCGCCCGACGAAGATATTGAAGCGATCAAGCACGTCACGCTCGCCGACGTAAACCGCGTGGCCAAACAATACCTGGTTGACCAAAACTCGATCACCTCGATCCTCAAGCCCGTCCCGACCGGCCAGCCTGTCTCTGGAAAGGGTTTTGGCGGGGCCGAAGAGGTTACGTCTGCTCCCACCAAGCCGGTGGAGCTTCCCGCTTGGGCAGCAGGGCCGCTGGCGCAGCTCAAGGCACCAGCGGAATTCATCAAGGTTTCTGACACCAAATTGCCCAACGGAATTCGCCTGATTGTAAAGACGGATCAAACCAGCCCCACGGTGTCCGTCGTGGGCGAGGTGAAACACGAGTCCGATCTCGAGACCCCGCCGGGGCAAGAGGGTATCTCCGAAGTTCTTGACGGCATGTTCTCGTACGGAACTGAGAAGCTCGATCGGCTTGCCTTCCAGAAAGCCCTTGACGACATCGCCGCCAATGAATCGGCAGGCTTCAGCTTCTCGGTAAATGTACTGAAGGATCATTTCGCGCGCGGCGTCGAGTTGCTGGCCGACAACGTCCTGCATCCCGCGTTGCCCGCAGATGCTTTCGCGGTCGTCCAAAAGCAGACGGAGCAGGCGATTGCGGGCCGGCTGAGCAGCCCCGGTTATCAAACATCACGCGCACTCGAGCTGGGATTACTTCCCGCGGGCGACCCAGCTTTGCGAGAGCCGACTCCGGCTACCGTCGCCAAAATCGGCCTGAACGACGTGAAGCAATATCACGCCGCTACGTTCCGTCCCGACCTCACTACCATCGTGGTCATCGGCGACATCACTCCAGAAGAAGCGCAGACCGTCATTCAGAAATGGTTTGGCACGTGGAAGGCAACCGGCAAACAGCCCGACACCACTCTCGCTCCCGTCCCGCTCAACAAGCCATCCGCAGCCAACGTCGCTGATCGCCAAGCCGTGCAGGACACAGTTACTCTCTCAGAGCAGCTCAACCTCAACCGCTTCGATCCCGACTACTATCCGCTGCAACTGGGTAACCACGTCCTGGGCGGAGGCTTTTACGCGACGCGGTTATACCACGATCTCCGCCAGGTAGCAGGCTACGTGTACACCGTCAACGTAAGCTTGAACGCAGACAAGACCAGGGCCGGCTACTCCGTCTCCTACGGATGCAATCCGGAGAATGTCTCGAAAGCGAGAGCGCTGATTCAGCGCGATCTTGATCAGATGCGAACCCAGGATGTCTCTCCCGCCGAGCTTCAGCAGGCCAAGGCTCTTCTTCTGCGGCAGATCCCCCTCAGTGAGTCGAGTGAGGATAGCGTGGCAGGCGGACTCCTCGGAAGGGCTGTGATCGGCCTGCCGCTCGACGAGCCGATCCATGCAGCCAAGCGCTATCTTGAGCTGAATGCAGACGACGTTAAGGCTGCGTTCGCCCGCCATGTGCGTCCCGGTGATTTCGTTCAGGTGGTCCGAGGTCCGGCGCCGCAATAAAAACGGCAAGGTCTCATCGTCGCATCGAACCTGTTGGGGATGTCATGGGAAACAATCCTCTGACTTCCCCTCCGTATCCATTGGACGCTCTTTGCACAAAAGTACCGTGCCCCATCCATTGGGCGGTCTTTGCACAATGGGTGGGAAGCCGCAGACCTCTCTCTCAAGCCCTCTCGCCAAAAGGGCTCAGACAGTTCACGCAGCATTACCGCTGCGGCTGGTAGGGCTCCACCCGCAACAGGTTTGAGAGAATGCCGCGCTCTTCAGGGTTGAACGCGTTTTGGTAGCGGCTCGAGTTCAACACCATCTGGCGCTGATCCGGCGGAACTTCGCGCAGATTCCTGAAGGCGTCCCTCATCATGGTCTGGCGATCTGGCGGCAGCGATCTCCACTGGCGCATCGAGTCGTTTACCTGCCCTCGCTCCTGCGGCGACAGCCGCTCCAGCGCCTCCGCTCTGGCCAGGCGCCGGTCGCGCTGGGGGGCGGGCATCTGGTCAACCTGGTGCAACTCGCGCACCAGCCTCTGCTGGTCCGGCTGAGGCAGACGGTTGAAACTCGGATCGTTCCGCAGCGCCCGCTCCTGGTCCTGTACCGGAACCCCACGGTGCTGGTTGAGCCACGCTCCCAGATGCCCCGGAGGCGCATAACCCGGCTCCATATAGCGCGGGAAGTTCGGACGCACCCCTCCCGATCCCACATAGTTTGAGCCTGGGTAGCCGGAGCCAGGTCCTGCGTAGCCGGAAGCAGGTCCAGAATAGCCGGAGCCAGGTCGAGCGCTGGGTCCGGGATACCCCGGTCGCCCCCCCATCGGCGGATTCACCGTCTGCATGCCGCGATTCTGCGGCACCACGCCTGGGTATTGCCGGTACTGCGGTCCCGACTGCCCATATCGCCCGGAGGGCTGGTTGTAGTTTTGCGGTCTGCCCTGTTGCGGTCTTCCCGCCTGGGGCCGCGAAGGCTGAGACCGTGGCGCGGAATAGTGCGGCTGCGGGCGTGGAGGGGGAGCGCTATGCTGCTGTCCGCTCGCCAACGCCGCCGGTCCAGACAGTGCCATCGGCACACACATCACCAGGGTCGCAGCAACTCGAGCTGCGCGGCGGAGCATTCCCGCGATGTTGACCCCGATCATGTTGTCTCTCGGCCCCCCGCCGTTCGTTTCAATATTGGTTCACGCCGTCCCCTTGAAACAGGTCCTCGTTCCTGGGGTGTCAGTTCGCGTTCGTATCGTTGTCTGAAAGCGCTTCAAGCTGGTCCAGAAGCTGCGCGTTGTTGTCCAGCGTCTGCAGGTCATGCACCACGGCAGCCTGCCCCGGTGCCGCCGGAGGCTGATCCCAGTTCGAAATGTCAAGATACGCGCCGCCGCCCAGCAGCAACACCACCGTCAACGCCATCGCTGCCAGCGGACGAATGTGCATTTGCGGACCATAAACGAAGCGCGCGCGCAGCCGTTCTATCCAGCTCGCCCGGGGCGCTGCGCGCTCTTCAGCGAGGCGCGCAGCAAAGCGGGTCATGAAAAAGGGGCTCGGCTCCGGCGTCTTCCACGTATCCAGCAGATCGATCGTGCTGCGCAGCTCTTCCAACTCCGCACTGCACGATGCGCACTCCGCAACATGAGCCTTGACCTTGGCAGGCACCAGGTCCGGCGCAAGCAGCACGTCTGCCAGCTTCCCGTCCATCCCGGTGCACTTGTTCCCATTCAATCTGTTCATCGCCTTTTCCATCTGAACCACCCCATCCCCGCCGGTATCATCCGGCTTTTCTCCCTAGACAAACTCCTTCAACTTGTCCCGCAGCGTCTGGTAGGCGCGAAAAAGCAGCGACTTGGTCGCCGACTCGCTTAGTTTCAGCACGTCCCCAATCTGCCGGTAATCCATCCCCTGGTACTTGTGCATCAACACAGCCATCCGCTGCCGCTCGGGCAAGGCCATCACGTGCTTGCGAATGGCCGCCATCCGCTCATCGCGCAGCAAATGCTGCTCCACTGAAGGCTCGTCGTCCGCCACGTCCGGAGTCGTCCCCGTCTCCGGGTCCGGCGAGTCCAGGTAAACATTATGCGCGGCCCGCTCGTGCTTCGTATCCCGTGCGTGGTTCACCGCCAGGTTCGTCGCGATCCGGTAAAGCCACGTCGAAAACTTGGCCTCGGCCCGGTAGCTCTCCCGCGAACGATAAACCCGCAGAAACACTTCCTGCGCCAACTCTTCGGCAACCGCCTGGTTACGCACCATCCGAAACAGGAAATGAATCATCGCCCGGTGATACTTCTCCACCAGAAACGTAAACCCCGATTCGTCTCCCGCTGCCACGCGCAGCATGATGGCGGCATCGCTCGATTCGTCCGCACCGTAATTGGGAATCGCCCGAGCGCCTGGCCCGGCGTCCGGTTGCGAACCGGGGCGCGCTCCCAGAACCGGATTGTCCAGTACTAGGGTTGCCATATCTTCTGGAACCCCGTCTTCCTCGGAAGGTTGCGCCAAATCTGGGTTTTCCGCGGGAGATTTGGGATTTTCCGCCGGCTCTCCGCCGCCCTTGGGAGGTGGACCCGCCTCCGGCTTATGGCCCCCCGTCTCCCCGCCCCCCGCCCGACCGCTTTGCTGGGCGCTCATCTTTAAAGCCCCCAGCCCCGGCAAACCAGGGGCGAAAGCCCCCGGCTTCGGAAAATAAGGCGCGCCATAACCCGGGCCGCCATACCCGTTCCCGGCCCCGCCCGAAACCATCCCGCCCAGCCCGCTGGCCGAACGCGCCAGCGCCTCGCCGTCAGGGGCGGATTCGCCTTCGTCGCGGATCAATCTTGCTTTCCAGATCATCGAGAATCGGACGGTCCTGGCCTGCCCCGGCGGTTGGCGGCACAGCTTGGCCGTAAAGCCCTGCTGGTGTTACTCTACCCCATGGGATGCCCCTCCGGCGCGACTTCCGCCTACCCTTCCTGGGGCGCTTAACTCAGCGGTAGAGTGCCACCTTCACACGGTGGAAGTCGCAGGTTCGAATCCTGCAGCGCCCACCATAAAATCAATAACTTACAAGCACTTCCCCTGATGACTTTGTGGCATTTTGTGGCCAAATTCGAAATCGCCGTCTTTTCCTCCTTCCCTGTTGCCAGCATCAGATACACCGACCCGACCATTTCCTGCACACTTTCCCGCAGCGACTGCAATGTATTCGTTGGCGGTCGTGTCGGCCCGCGAATGCCGCAGATGCGCCTGAGTGTCCTTAACCGAGCTCATGGTCTGCGCCTGGGTCGCCAACTGAGCACGAATTCTGCTACGTGCCGACCATCTCACGCAGATCTTTGAGGGGAACGAACAGGTGCAGAAGATCAGTGGGCGAAGGCATGAAATCGAATTTGTTCGTAATATTGCCTCGCCTTTCTTCGCATCGAGAGCGAAGATACGCCGCTCCGCAAGCGTCTCTTCCGTCGCCGCAGGAAAACTGGCGCCAGGTCGACTTCCCGTTGCCGGTCTGGGCGGTTGAGAAGCGGAAAATCGCTCCCCTACATCCCGTACCAGTCTCAAACCAGCAAAGGATCTGAGTCGAAATGGCAAGAGAAGGCGATCAGCTCTCCCGCGCGGCGGCTTCCAGCGAGGGCAGGTCCATCTTGATCATCCCCATCATGGCTTCCATTGCTTTGGGGTGACTGATCAACTCGCCGATATTGCGCGGCACAATCTGCCAGCATAGGCCGAACCGGTCTGTTAGCCAGCCACAGGCCATGGATTTGCCGCCTTCCATCAACTTCTCCCAGTAGTTGTCGATCTCTTCCTGCGAGTCGCAGCGGACGAAGAACGAGAAGGCGGGGTTGAGTTGATGCGCGGGGCCGCCGTTGAGAAAGACCATCTCCTGACCTTCGAGCTCGATCGTGATAGTGGCAATCTTGCCCACGGGCCAGGGGCCGACGCCTTTGGAACGCAGCTCATCGAGCCTGCGTGCGTGCGGGAAGACACTGAGGTAAAACTCGGCGGCTTCTTCGGCGTTGTCATTGAACCAGAGGAACGGCGCAAGCTTGTTCATGGCTGGCATGGTACCAGCCGGGAGGTCACCTCCGACAAGCCGCTTTCAGGGCTAATCCAGGAAGAGACTTTCGGGGTGCGGTTTAGTCCCAATCTCGGCTTTGCCGCCACAAGTGCGTATACCTGGGGCCTCGCGCTTCTCGATATGAGCGGCGAACTGAAAACGATCTTCGAGCAGCGGACGCACCATCTGGCGCACGTCGCCGCGGCTTGGGTTGCCTTGATCTCGGGCTCAGCATGTCCAATCGGCCCGACCGCGCTGCACGCGAGCAGGGCGAACGATGATCGGAGCACGGTTCGGCGATTCGGGCGCCGTCGAGTGGCTTCGGCCATGGGGACCGGTCCCTCCAGGGATTGAATTTGCAGCGGCCCCATCTCAAGCCATAAATCCGGGACCTACCTTCCTGACGTCGGCTATAGACTCCGGGGCCTGTGTATGGAAGAATGCGGTGCGATGAGTTCAGAGAGAGCGATGCTTTCGCGAAGAACCCTTATAAGGGCCATGGGTGCGGCGGCTCTATCGACAACGCCTCGGACATTTGGGCAGAGTAGCGCAAGGTCCTGGTGGTTGGGTGACGGCCTGCCAGAGGAGGGCGCCGGCACCCCAAAGATTGCCTGTGCGATCGATCTGGGCAACGGAGTGACCGACGAGGCCATCAGGAGCGTGGTGCAGCTCGGGGTCTACCACGTACTGGCAGGAGGCCCGCCGATTCCCTGGACCGTGAGTCAGCTTCAGCCGATCGTAGAGAAACTGAAGTCCGGCGGGGCAACGCTCGGCAACCTGATGATCGGCGGATTTCCTCATACGATCTACGGCCGCCCAGGACGCGACGAGGAGATCGAAAAGGTGAAGCAATCGATCCAGGCTGCAGGCGCGGTCGGCCTGCCCGTGATCGAATACAACTTTTATGCGCACCGCGCCATGGAGGGCTACTTCGAGGAAACCGGCAGAGGTGGCGCGGGCTTGACCGGCGTCGATTACGACCGGATGAAGGGCCTGCCACCGCTGCCTGACGAAGGCGCACACACGCTGGACGAGATGTGGGCCAACATTGCCTATTTTCTGAAGGCTGTCGTCCCTGTGGCGGAGAAAGCGAATGTGCGCCTGGCGCTCCATCCCAACGACCCGCCGTTTCCCTTCAGCCGCCGTTCGCAGCAGATCATGGCCACCCTTGATGGCTGGAAACACCTGATCGCAGTCGTGAACAGCCCCGCAAATGGGATCACTTTTGATTGCGGGGTTACACAAGAGTTGGGTGAAGATCCGGTCGAGGTGTGCCGCTACTTCGGCAGTCGCGATCGCATCAATCATGTCCATTACCGCAATCCGCATGTGATGAAACCATACGAGAAATACGACGAGGGTTTCATTGACGAAGGCGACGTGAACATGTTCGCTGTGATGCGCGAGCTGTTACGAGTCAAATACACGAGAGAGCTGTATCCCGAACACCCGCGAGCACTCGATTACGACCGCGCGCGTGGTCCGATCCTCGGCTACCCAGGAGGCGGAGGCTATACCGGCGACGTGTACGACATTGCCTACTCGAAGGCCATGCTGCAGGCCGCGCTGGTGGTGGAACACAGCCGATAAAGCGAAAGAAAACAGATTCCGAGACCTGGCGGATTCGGGTCCCGCAATCGGCCCCACGTGTATTCCTCAGTGTTTGCGCGGGACGCAAGCCGCTCCACCATTTTTTAGGTGGCAGCACCTACCGTCTCGTGGAATTGGCTTCGGTGCAGACTGTCCATGGTGACTTGCAAAGTCGAGCGCCTTAGCAGCGCAAGACCGGGCCTCTGTCTGAGAATTTGGCTTGGCGGGCAGAACGACGGGTTCCGGCTTTTCCGGGAGGACCCCATAGCCTTTTCGGGCAAGACCCTGTATCTGATAAAGATCTGCCCTTTTCTTGTTGCCTTCCCAGCCTCCTTATGGGAACATGATCGCACTCGGCTTCTCCCGCCGATTATCGGCCCCCTCAAAGATTTACGGTTCCCCCGAATCCAAATAGAGGAAGTCTGGTTTGCGCACCTTCCTCGAGACTGTTTGTTGCTCTTGCCTTAGCGGCCATGTACGCGGCCAATCCCTGGAGTTTTATCGAGGGCCTTCGTTTGCGCGAAAACTGTCTTCAGAATCGCCAATCTTCAGACTTTCGCGCTGATCCCAAACCAGCAACCGGCCGGTTAGAGATTGGAATTTTCACATGAGTGACATTCACCCGGTGTGCTCATATTGCGGATTGCGGGAGTTGCGAAGATCGCGATTCCGTGTAACGGACGTTTTGTTCCTGTTTCTTCTCAGGTATCCTTCGCGATGCCGCATCTGCCGGGAGCGTCAGCATTTTCCGCTTCGTATTGCACTCAAGCTGCCTGCGGCCATGCAGTCTCAAAAGAGCCGCTTAGCTCGACCGTTGGCGAAACCTTGGCTCATCCCACCTACTGCCCCACCTGCGCCCTTGTCTTCACCTTCGGAATCCCGTTCCGATGGCAATCCGCGCACTTGACCCAGTGGATGTTGTGCCGGCTTCCCGCGCTCGCGTAGGTCGTATCCATCTTCTCCACATCGAGGCCGCAATGCGACATCTGCGGGTGGCAGGTCTGCACGATGCCCGCGCATTTTCGTTGTGCCCGGTGTGGCACGAAACGCAGCTCAACCCTTCATGCACTCCCATGGGTGTGCGATCGTCGCCCGAGCCGACCTGCGGATCCCCACGCATGGTCCGCCGCGGCACGAACCCGCCTCCGGCTGTCGCGGAGCATGACACTGGTAGCAGAGCGCCTGCCGCGCATCCTGGTTCATCTTCACCAGCCGCGCGCCGTCATGGAGTTGCGGGATTGAAAGCGCGGCTGCGGCAAAGTGCATGCTCTCGCGCCGATCATAGAATGCCAGCGAATCGCTGACCGCCGCGCCCGCCACCGAAAAGCGATCCGCCGGCTTGGTCTCCGGCGCGCCTTCCCGGTGTACCCAATGGCATGCCTGGCATGGCATGGTGGGCTCATCCGCCAGATCTGCGCGCGTCAGGTGCCACGGGCCTTTCAAGTTCTGGCGGCACTACAAGGTCCCGCACCGAGCCATCGAAGTGCATCCCGTGACAGCGGAAGCAGTCATCCATCAAACGCCGCTTTGAGTTATGCGCGGCGTTCGTAAAGATCTGCTGATAGGTGGCGCTGTGCGGTCCCGCATGCCAGGAGGCATATTCGTGCTGGTGGCATTTCCGGCAGTTCGGCATCATTCAGCCACATCCACATCGCGCAGCCGAATGACCTCAGGCCAGTTGCCCATCAGGTGAACGCGTATGTGCCGCAGTTGGTGGAGAGGCTGGCCGTATGGCATCGTTGCAGCTGACGTTGCGGTGAGCGAACGTGGACAGCGCTCACATAGTCGCCATCTCGTGACAATCGGCGCATCCGGCGCCATAGCTGCGACGAGTAGTACTCCGAGCGCCGTAGGTCCGCCACCGACAGGGCGATGGACACAGAGGCGATCAGCGACGAACTGATGAAATCGCTTCATGACCGAATCGCGTGCCCTTCCAGTCGTGTACCAGGGCGTCGCATGCAAAGTAGGCGACGGCCATGATAGTGAGCGCCGGATTGAAGCCTCCGTTGGTCACATGCACGCTGCGAGTCAATCACGAAGACATTGTCCACATCGTGAAGCTGGCAGTTGCGGTTCACCACCGAGCTCTGCGGATCGTTGCCCATGCGGCAGGTCCCCGCCTGGTGCTGCCCCCGGATACCATTTCAGGTTGCCGGCCATGATGCTGGGTGGATCGCTCCGGCTTCCTGGAGCCACGCTTCGGGCGCGTTGGCCTGCACCATCGCGATCTCAACGGTGGACGTTGACTAAAAGGGCAACCGGAGCCGTTGCTGTCCTTCAACGTGGATAGACCATCACCCGCCCATCCGCCGTAGGAATCTGCTGCGTCGGCCCCATGATGACGATCGTGCGTTTGTGCCAATCGCGCATTGCCTGTTTGTGTCC
>CAVQZQ010000033.1:0-14286 GCA_963718435.1 uncultured Acidobacteriota bacterium
TCATTTATACATTAGACAGACAGAAGACAGTAATAAGGAGAAAGTGCAATAAATAGCCGAACGTATACTTCCCCAACTTCCCTACACACCTGGACCGCATCAGACATCCCCTCATTAGGGGGAAAGCTGGCGGTTGTCACAGGTGCATCCAGCGGGGTCGGATTTGAAACCGCCATGGCCCTGGCCAGGGCTGGCGCAGACGTGATCCTGACCGGCCGCAATGAAGCGAAGGGGCACGAGGCGCTTGGAGCCATTCGCCCGGCTGCGCCGGGCTCACTGGTGCGCTTTGAAAAGCTTGACCTGGCGAGCCTTGCCTCGGTGGAAGACTTTGCCGGCCGTCTCGCGATCATGGATCGCCCCGTAGATATCCTGATCAACAATGCCGCGGTTACGACACAACGCTGGCGGCGCATTACGGTTGACGGCTTCGAGATGCAGTTCGGAACCAATTACCTGAGCCACTTTGTTCTGACGGCACGGCTGATGCCGCTGTTGCGCCGGGGCATGGATCCGCGCGTGGTGCAGGTGAGCGGCCTTGCGCATCGCATGGGAACAATCCACCTGGACGATCTGCAGCTTGAGCACGGCTACACTCCTCTGAAGGCCTACAGCCAGTCGAAGCTGGCCATGCTGATTTTCGCGTTGGAACTGCAACGTAGAAGCGACGCCGGGTCGTGGGGCCTGTTAAGCATGGCCGCGCATCCGGGTTATGCACGCACTGAGAAGTTTGCCAACGGGGCCGATACCAAGGGCCTGATGCATAAGTTCCACCGGGTTTTCGGAAGCTGGCTCAGCCATTCCGCAGCGGCCGGGTCGCTGCCGATCCTGTATGCGGCCACGGGGCAGAAGGCGCGATCGGGAGAGCATTACGGTCCCATGGGCGCGTTGGAACTAATGGGGCCGCTGGGAGTGGCGCTGGTGGGCAAGAAAGCGCTCGATCTCAATGTCGCTGCGCGGTTATGGAAAGCCTCGGAGCAATTGACTGGCGCGGAATGGCCGCTTGCCTATGCGCCGCCGTCGCGCTACCCGTGGCCGTTATCGAAACTATCGAACGGTTCGGCAGTTTAAGCCCACCCGGCGTCGTGCGGCGTCCATTCTCATAAGTAAAATTTCGAAGCCGCCGCTTCGACGTACAGCGACTGTGGAAGCGCCTTACGGTGCAGTGGATGCCGGTGGCGGTGGAACGGGAGGATTTTGGCGCGCAGATAGGTGACGATCTGCGCTATTTCCTGATCGGTGAGCGAGTCGGCGAAGGGCGGCATTTTCTTGCCGCCATTGAGAATCTGGTTGGTGATCTTGGTTTGAGTCCAAATCTTGCTCTTGCGGATATCCACCAGCGGAGGAGCTTTTTTGGTACCTTCCTCTGCGGCTCCATGGCAGTGGGCGCAGCCTTTATCGCGATAAAGAGTCGCGCCGGCCATTTCATCTGCGTTCGTGTTGGAGTCTGCGAGAGTCTGCAGGGGAACAACTGCGATTGAAACCAAGAGGACTGCCGCGGCGGCGCTGAGTGTGCGTCGGATAGAGATATTCACAGATTTTATTTTCGCATTGCCAGGCGAGGTGGGGCTCAATCTTCCAGTGGAGGGGACGGCAGAGTAATCTGGGCTGAAATGGCGAGTGCCGACTATCCCTATGCCAGCCAGCTTCGGATCGAATTGGGGCTGCGCAACCGGCGCTATGCACGGGGACGGGCGCATGTGGAGAGCTATGGCAATCCGCCGGTGATCGTGTATGCGCCAGAGCACCCCACAGACGCAGACCTGTCTGTGGGAACCCCGCCTGAGCACCCCACAGACGGGGACCTGTCCGCAGAGCACTCCACGCAGGAGGCTCTTTCTGTCGCGATTCAAGCTAGTGGCGTGCGGCACGGGAATTTCTTCTACCGCTCCTATGAGGCGATTGCGGCGCAACCCTTATGGATGCGCCGCTTCGATAAGGTGCATACGCAGGGGGCTCGTTCGCTGCCCCGGCCGGTGCTGGATCCGGGACGGCGCTGGCGGGAGTTGGATTCGTCGATGAGTTCCGATGCGCTGCTGATGAACGTGTTCTGCACGCCGGGTGTGGCGGAATCGGGGGCTGTGCAGGCAATGTTGGGCGTGGAGGGCGGTGCACCGGAGTTTGGATGGAGAGCCCGGGTGCCGCTCCGCAATGGACGATTTGACCGTACGGAAGTGGATATGCGGCTGGGCGGGCTGCTGGTGGAGGCGAAGCTGACCGAATCGGATTTTCAAACGAGCAAGTCGGCGGTGGCCGAGAGCTATCGTGATTTTGATGAGGTGTTTGCCCCGGAGATGTTGCCGCGCATCGCTCTCCCCGTGGGACGGCGCCGGGAGGCGGTGGAGTTTCCCGAGGATTATTCGCAGGAGGGGGAGAGCCTTATCGATCTGACGGAGACCGGCATCGCAAATGCAGTCGCACCACCGCCTCCGCTTGGGCTTCTGTTCGCTACCGAAAAAGTGGAGGCAGGCTATGCGAGCTATCAACTGATCCGCAACGTGCTGGCGGCTTGGGCGCAGGGATGCAGCTTTTGTGTGATCCATGATGCGCGCCGGCCAGACCTGCGCGAGTCGTGGTTCCAGGTGATGGCGGCAGTGAAGCCGGCGGAGATGCGGGTGCGGCTGAAGGTATTGACCTGGCAGGAACTCGCGGCTGTGCTGCCGGAAGACCTGCAGGAGTTCCTAGACTTGAAGTATGGGATTGTCAGGCCGGGCAGAACCGCTTCGATTGTCGAAGGTGCAGAGAATTTGGGTTAGGCGCGCGGCGCTTGCTGCACTCGGGAGCGAACCATGACCGCCCAGCGCGGATGAAACTTGGGGCGCTCGCCGGAACATATTGCGGGAGTTGAGGAGGTAACGCCGTTTTCGATTACTGTTGATTTCATGAAATGCACAAAAGTTTCTCCAGGGCGGCACCGAAGACATGTTGCAGTTCTCGCGGGGTGAGGCGATTCTCGTGTCATCACTTATTTAAGCTGCACGCAGTGCGTGCGCGGGCTGCTTTTCCAAAAACAGCAAAGTCAAAGACTCGACTCAGTTCTTCCGTTTCCGATCCGGATTCTATTGAGCCATAACACGGAGAGGAGTCGCATGAAGCGGCCAATTCTCAGACAGGTCTCCCGGCTCAGGGAGGCCTTCGCGTCTGATGCGGGTGGCGATCTTGTCGAGTTTGCCTTGGTTTTTGCTTTGATCGCCCTGGGTGTCACCTCAGGCATGTCCGTGGCGGCCAGTAGCATGAACAAGGCGTTTGTGCATGCAGCCAATCGACTCACAATCTCCCTGGCCCAATCGGACCCCCAAGGCTCGTCGGGCGGCGGCGGCGACGGTGGCAGCGCCGGCAGCGGCTCCAGCGGACAAGGTGGCGGTGGCGGTGGCGGTGGAGATGCCGGTCCGGGAGGCGGCGGTAATCAAGGCGGGAATGGTGGTCACGGAAACGGTGGTGACGCCGGCGCCGGCGGGGGCAACGGAAGCGGAAACGGCGGCGGTATCGGCGGTGGCGGTCAAGGATCTGGCAACGGCGGCAACTCCGGTGGCGGTCAGGCCGGAAATGGCGGTGGCCAGGGTGGTGGCGGTGGAAGCGACGGCGGCGACGGCGGTGGTGGTATAGGTAACGGTGGAAGCGGCGGTAGCGGTGGTAGCGGTGGTAGCGGCGGCGGAAGTGGCGGGGGTAGCGGTCACTCCCATGGCCCGGGCAACGGCAATGGGGGCAACGGCAATGGCAACGGAAACCAAAATGGCAACGGCGATGGCAACGGCAGCGACAATGGCGATGGCAACGGCAATAGCAATGGCAACCAAGGGAATGGTCACTGATCGCTCAAAGCCTGGTCGGGATTGACCGTTTTCTGCGGCTTGGGCTCAATTGCCGGGGTTTCCAGCAGGCGCCGTATACGAGGCCCCTTAATCGACTCCTGTTGGTGGGCCTTTGCCCGGCAGAGTTCTGTATCGGGCTGGATGAGAATAGATATTGAAGCTGGATTAAAGTGATGGGCGCGGCTGTGGCCGCGCCTTTTCTGTGCAGGCTGAGCAGGCAGTTTTTCTCGCCCGAGCGGCAGGAATCTGTTCTTGCCAGAAGGGGGCGATTTCAAGCTCCCCCTAGCGTATCCCCAATCAATGCATACGTTTAGTTCGCTCAGAGAGCCACGTGCTTTCATAACTGCGGTAGTTCCCAAACTGATTCGAAAAAAAGCACTTACACCAAAATGGTACGCGCACCCTCCATCGTGGGATTGAGCCTAACTCTCCAGTAGCTCAAATTGGATGGAGTTCCTCTAGAAGCAGCTGTTCGCGACCGCATGAGTAGGTTCCTTGTATCTGGATGCGCCGACAGCTCCACCCTCTTTAGCTTCGGGCCCCCGGGAAATTCAAGAACTTTTAGAGACTTTAAGGAAAGCGCGTGCATATGAAGAATTTCGCAAGTCTGATTGGTTCGGCATTGGTGGTTTGCCTCACTCTCACAGGGTGTGGCGGGGGCAGTTCGAAATCGCAATCGTCTTCGAACAATTCAACCCCAACCCTCGTGTCAATCAGCGTCACCGGTCCAGCGAACGTAGTCGCGGCAGGTTCGACGCTGCAATTGTCGGCTATTGGAGCGTACAGCGACGGCACCCATGCAACGCTGAGCACGCAGGCAACCTGGAATGCCTCAGCGACCGCGCTTGTGACGGTAGATGGCACGGGCCTGGTGACCGCCCTGAAGGCGGGACCGGTGACAATCACGGCCAGCATGAACGGCATTTCGGGAACCATGGCGGTCACGGTCGGTTCAGCGACGTTGACCTCCATCGCGGTGACCGGCCCGTCAACTGCGCCGGACGCAGGGACGACCGAGCAGTTGACCGCCGACGGCATCTTTTCCGACAGCAGCAGCGAGACGTTGACGTCACAGGTGACCTGGCAAAGCTCCGACAGCACGGTCGCGACCATCAGCCCAGCGGGGCTGTTGACCGCCATTAATGCGGGTCCCGTGGTTATGACGGCCAGCCTTGGAACAGTCCAGGGCACCATGTCCTTCGTTGTGGCCACGGCAAGCGGTAGCGGCGGGACAGGTGGTAGTGGTGGAGGTAGCGGCGGTGGAGGTAGCGGCGGCGGTGGTACGGGAGGTGGCGGAGGCTCGCCGACTCTCTCCTCGATTAGCGTTATCCCTTCTGCTTTCACGGTTGCCTCGGGGCAAACGAAGCAACTTTCGGCCCAAGGCGCATATAGCGACGGCACCACACAGGATGTGACCGCCCAGGTGGCATGGACGGCAAACCCGATTAACTTTGTGAGCGTCGACGCGAGCGGTTTGGCGACTGGGGTATCTCCCGGCTCTTCGACCATCACGGCTACGTTGGGATCGATCAGCGGCACGGCTACCGGCACCGTCAACGCCATCGTGCTGAATTCGATAACGGTGACACCTTCGACCGCTTCCGTGGCGATCGGCCAGACGCAATCATTTACGGCAAACGGAGTCTTCTCCGACGGCAGCTCGACGGATATGTCAGACAGCGTGAGCTGGAGTTCGAGCGCAACCAAATTCGCCACAGTCAATGCGACGGGGCTCGCGACGGGCGTTGCGGCAGGCTCTGCACCAATCGTCGCTACTTCCGGCGCAATCACCGGATCGGCGTCACTTATCGTGACCCCTGCAGTTCTCTCGTCAATTGATATTTCGCCGGATGGTCAGTCGATTCCAATTGGCGGAGAGTATCAACTGACACTGACAGGCAGCTACAGCGACAGCACTACCCAGGACATCGCGAATGCGACGTGGTCATCCTCCGATCCGAGTACGGCGTCGGTGGATCCCAGTACCGGCATCGTGACGGGCGTAGCGAACAGCAACGGCAACCCGGTGACGATTACCGCGGTGGCTGGCGGACTTGCCACTACGACGACGGTGTACGTAACGTCCGCGGTGATCGATTCCATCCAGCTGACGCCTACAACGGCATCCATCGCGAAAGGCACTACGCAGCAATACGCGGTGAATGCCATCTACACCGACGGCACCATTCAGCCGCTTTCAGCAGGGCTGACATGGAGTTCGTCGACACCCGCTGCCGCAGGCGTGAATGCAAGCGGATTGGCGACAGGAATCGGAGCCGGCCAGACCACGATCACAGCCACCTATGGTTCGGTTTCCGGAACCGCCCTGCTCGCGGTGACGCCCGCAACGGTGACCTCGATCGTTGTGACACCGGCGCTGCCGGTGGTGGGTAAGAACGGCAACGTGCAGTTCACCGCGACCGGTGTATTCAGCGACAGCAGCACGCAGGACCTGACAGCACTCGCGACCTGGAGTTCATCGACGGCGACGGTTGCACTGATCGACAACTCCGGTCTGGCAAGCGCACTGACCACGGGCACGAGCACCATCACTGCAAGCTACCAGGGTGCGAGCGGATCGGCGACTCTGACTGTGACCACGGCGACGCTGGTCTCCATTGCCATCACGCCGATCAACCCGGTTGCGCCGCCGCATGCCAAGATCCAACTGACGGCGATCGGCACATTCAGCGACGGCTCCACTGCGCAGCTTTCGGGTGTCTCGTGGCACACTGCCTCCGCACGCTATGCAATGGTTTCGGGCAGCGGCGTGGTGCGGACCAAGAAAGCCACTAAGAATGGCGTGGCGGTTTACGCGAAACTGAACGGGATTACAGGTCAGACTTCGCTCACCATCACATCTATGTCGGTGGCGTCGTTGAGTCTCACGCCACCCAATCCAACCATCGCTGTGGGCACTGTGCAGGCATTCAGCCTGATTGGAACTTTCAGTGACGGCGTCACGAAGGTGGACCTGAGCAAATCGGCGCAGTGGGGGACTTCGAACTACATGGATGCGGTCATCAACCGCTCCGGAATTGCGACGGGACGTGCGACAGGATCGGTCACGATCTCCGGATCCTATGGAAGCCTTGCCGCTGCAACCACGGCGCTGACGGTATCGAATGCCACGATTCAGAGCATTGCCGTAACCCCGGCATCCCCTACTGTCGTTCTCGGCGCGCTGCAGCAGTTTATGGCCATCGGCACGTTTAGCGATGGTTCGATGGAAGACATCACTTCCATCTCGGAGTGGAGTTCGTCTGCTCCGGGCGTGGCTGTAGTGAACCAGAGCGGCATGGCGAGCAGCGCAAGCCATGGGCAGAGCAATATCAGCGCCAGTTACAAGGGCGTTTCGGGAAGCTCGGTGCTGAACGTGAACTAGAGTTTGACTTCCGGTCCAACCGGATATTTGAGAGTACCAAGTAAAGTTGGACAATCAAGGCTCGCCGCAACCTCGGCGAGCCTTGATTTTTTGGGGGCTGCGCGGGCGGTGCGAATCGCTGAAAGAAAGCCCGAAGTGCGCGTTGCAGGGGCTGAAGCCCGAGGATATTTTCAGGCGCTCGTGGCACGACTAAAAGTCGTGCCCTGTTACGAAGCATATGTGTTTCCGCAAGCTGCAAACTCGTGTTCTGACGCGAGACATGACTCAAAATCTCGTCCAGACGAATGACAACGAGTCCAAAGCCTTGGCTGATATGAGTGGTGAGTTATTGGAAGCCAGCATGGATGCGAAGCCTAGAAACCGGCGCCGGGGATGTAGTGGTATTCGATTTTGGTGGGGCGCTTGATGGGGTCGCCGGTGAGATCGTGGGTGTGCCAGACCACGCTTTCAGCCGCGACTTCAGGATGTTTGCCGAGGAACTGAAGAGCATAGACGCTGGCCGGCGGATCGTCCTTCTGGTCCGCGAACTTGGCGGATTCGATTGCGGATTTCTCTTTCTCACCTAGACGGCGATAAATGATGGCTAGCGAGTAGTGGGCGGCGAGGTCGTCGGGATCGATGGCCTGAAGCTTTTCGTATTCTGCGCGCGCGGCCGCGTAGTTGTGGGCCTGGAAATAGCTAAAGCCGAGCTCACGAAGACCATCTTTGGAGCGGGGATACCGCTCAAGCATGGCTTCAAAGTCGGCGATGGCTTCTTTGACCTGGCCCGCATTTCGCTCAACGAGCGCACGATAGTAAAGGGCGCGCGGGTCGCCGGGGAGCAGGCTCAGCGCTTTTTCGAGATGCGGCTTCGCGTCGTTGTAGCGCTCCCACGCAATCTCAACGATGGCCATATTGGTGTAGGCATCGGCGTAGTCGGGGCGAAGGGCAGCGACGTGCTCGAAGGCTTTGACTGCGTCCTGGTATTGCAGGGCGTCGAGGAGGGCGATGCCGTAGTTGTTCCACCTCATCCAGGTTGGCGCGCCCGGCGATGGCTTGGTTTTATCCTGCGGGGATGAAGGGTCTGGAGTGTTCGCGCCGATGTGCAGGGTACGGGTGTCGCCGGCAATGTCGATGATGGGCTCAGGGTACTTGCTTCGCGGCCATGGCAAAGTCGATGAAGTGCTGATCGAAGCGGCGGTAGCGGACGGTGGCCGTGATGCTGAACTGGCCGGTGATTTCCTTGGGCAGACGGAAGCGATAGCGGACAAGCTGAGAACGACCGGACTGGAGCGCGTTGTTGTAGGCGAGAACGCGGTTGTGCCAAATCTGGTGAATATCGTTGAGTTCGCCTTTTGTGTTGATGAGGCGATTGGTGAAGGAGTGCGCGGAGGGGTCCAGTTGGCCGTCGGGCTTGAGGAATCCGCTTTCGGTGAGGACTTTGCCCGAACCGTCTTTCACGGTGAAGTCGACCCAGGCCTCGTAGAAGTCGCGCTGCTCGGGGATGAAGGAATGGGCGATGCCCTTGTTCTGAATGACGACGTCGGCGATGAGAGTTGCGCCGGGGGAGAGGGAGAAGCTGGTGAGGCCGAGCGGAGCGATCTCCGATGCGCCAGGGGCGTTGTCGTTTGATGCGGCTTCTCTGTCGAGGGCGAAGTCACCTTCGAGGGCAAAGATGTCGACGTTGAGAACGCCTTTGCCATCGGCGCTGTTCTTGAGGAAGTCGACGAGTTTGGCCGCCTGTTCATCGAACTTGTAGTAAGCGGCGTTGAGACTGTTGCCGCCAAGCCAGCGATGACTGGCGAGCTGATCGTTTTTGGCGCCGGGATCCTGAGCGCCGGACGCAAGAGGTTCGCGGGGCATGTGGCATGTCTGGCAGGTGGAGATGGCGTCCTTGCGGTAGAAGGGGAGCGGAGACTGCTTGGTAAAGCTGGCGCCCTGCCACTCATCGTAGACCGTGAAGGCGCGGAGCCATTTGTAATCGTCGAGGGTGCGCGGGATGGCGGCTTTGTGGCAGGCGGCGCAGAATTCGGCCGTCTTGTAAAGCGGGCGCATGACGGCTTTGGAGTGGCGATCGAGATGCGCGAGGATGTCGGCGTCGGAGACAGGGCCGATGATGGGGGCACCGCTTTCATCGACCAGGACGGCGGGTGTACCCATGACGTAGCTGCCGGTGCCGGTGGTGTCAGTGGACTGGATGGAGTGGCAGGTGGAGCAGGTGATGCCCTCGTCTTCAAAGGGGCGCTTCTTCGGCATTCCCTGGGTGAGATCGCCGGAGAGCAGTGCGACAGGGTTGTGGCAGCCTTCGCAGTGACGCGAGAACTGCACGCCCTTTTCGTCGATGAGCATGTTGACGTTTTTGAGATACCAGGGTTGGCGGAAGCTGTTTGAATGAACCGACTCGCGCCACTGATGGTATGCCTCCTGATGGCAGTGGCCGCAGTATTTGGCGGTGTAAAAACTGCGCGGGCTGAGGAACTGGCCGTTGGAGGAGGTGGCGTTGGAGGGAAGGAATGGCGTGTCATTGCCAAAGGCGTAGTTGTAGCGGGAGGCGACCGACTCATGGAATGGGGAAAGCGCCCCGGTGATGGGAATATGGGTCGCGTAATCGGCGAGCGGCTGGTCGGGGGCGGACGCGGAGTTTGACGGGGCTGGTGATGCCGCCGGAGCAGGGGATGTTGACGGCGGGGTCGGAGTTGTTGACGGCGCAGCCGGCTCTGTGGCGGCGCGGACCACCCAGGTGGCAGTAAGCGTCGACGTCACGAGCACGAGGGTGAATAGCCAGCGGCGTATCGGGGACGTGAACACGACCGGGTGATCTCCAGATTGGAAGGCTGCAAGACCGCGGCGCTGAACCGAGAAAGGCCGCGCAACACTAGAACGATAGCAGGGGCCAGGGATGAATTGTCCTCCATCGAAAGATGGAGAGGACGGATGGCCGGCGAGTCAGCAGCCGGCAAGGGGCTTGGCGTCGGTTTCGGGGGCGGGGCGTTGGAATTGCAGCCAGCGGTTCATAGGGTGGGATGAACGGGGAGAAAACAAGGCTGACCCGTGTGTTCGAGCGCACATCCACTTAGCCAAAGCGAGGCTGAAACTGGTACTTTGGTCTGGTAGGTTCCGCTGAACAGATGGCCTCAAATCCTTATTTTTCACTCGCGGTTCTTTTTGTTTTCGCTCTGGGCTTTGGCTTAACTCCACTGGCACTGGCGTGGCTTTGGGGAAAGGTGTATTCACCGGCCAAGCCGAACGCGCTGAAGAATGCCATTTACGAATGTGGACTGGAATCCAAGGGCGATGCATGGGTTCAGTTCCGTTCGGCCTATTATCTATATGCCATCATTTTCCTGATTTTCGATGTGGAAGCGGTGTTTCTGCTGCCCTTTGCCGTGGCGTTTACCGGGCTGGGAGTGGCCGCCTGCCTGGCGATGCTGGTGTTTGTGCTGCTGCTGATCGAGGGCCTGGCATGGGCCTGGGCCAAGGGTGTGCTGACGTGGGCGTGAAGGGCAGGGGGCAGAGTTCAGGGGTCAGGGATCAGGGTCAGTTTTCCCAGGTCCCAGAATCGAGACCTGGGGCACCCGAGAGTCTGTTGAAAGCTAGATCTGTTGGAGCGAGCACGGAAAAACGGATCATTGAACACTGATCACTGGGAGCGAAACGAGTTATGGCTGTGGATGAGGGGTTGAAGATCGAACTGGGCAAGCAAGGCGTCTTCGTTACGACGCTCCAGGAGCTCTATAACTGGGGCCGGAGGAGCTCGGTGTGGCCCATGCAATTCGGGTTGGCGTGCTGCGCAATCGAGATGATTGCGACCACGATGGCGCGGTACGACTTGGCCCGGTTTGGGGCAGAGGTGTTTCGCCCCTCGCCGCGACAGGCCGACATGATGATCATCTCCGGCACCGTGACCAAGAAGATGGCGCCGCAAGTGGTGCGGCTCTATAACCAGATGGCCGAGCCGCGGTACGTGATCGCGATGGGGGCGTGCGCCATTTCCGGTGGTCCGTTCAAGCAGGGCTACAACGTGCTGAAGGGGATTGACCGCTATATTCCCGTGGACGTGCACATTCCGGGATGCCCGCCGCGGCCCGAAGCGCTGCTGCAGGCCTTTATCACTTTGCAGAAGAAGATTGACGCCCAACCACTGACCGGCGAGGGAAGGCCACGGCATCTGGATGAAAACGCGCCCGGCGAGTTTCCCGTGCCGGCGCAGGGAGAGCATGATCTGGAGCCGTCGGCGAACAAGAATGTGTGGACGGTGCCGGTCGTGATTCCGTGAGAGAGACAGGGATCGGGGGCAGGGATCAGGGGATCGTTCGACGACGGAGTAGGAATTGAAGACGGTTGAGGAGATCAAGGCGGCGATTGAGGCGGCGGTGCCGGGGGCACGGGTGAAGATTGTTCCGAACCCCGGGCCGGCAGCGCAGCACTCGCTGCGGCTTTGGCCAGAGAGCGCGACCGAGGTGGCGCAGTTCCTACGCGATGATTCGGAATTGGCGCTTGATTTTCTGTCCAATGTGACTGGAGTGGACTATTTAGACAAAGAGATAGCCGAGAAAGTTAAAGTGACACATAAAGTCCCAAAAACCGTGGATGGTATGGAACAGATGGTCGAAGAAACGGTTGAGGAGACCCGGAAGCGGGTTGAGCCGGGATACCTCGAAGTGGTCTATCACCTGTTTTCGGTCGCGAAGAAGCATGGGCCGGTCGTGCTGCGGATGCGGACGGAGAACCGGAACGACAAGGTGGAGCTGCCGTCGTTCACACCCATCTGGCGGTCGGCGGAGTTTCAGGAGCGCGAGGTTTTCGATTTGTATGGGGTGGTGTTCAAAGGACACCCGGACCTGCGGCGGATTCTGATGTGGGATGGATTCAAGGACTACCCGATGCGGCGGGATTACGTGGAGCCGGACGATTTTGACTATGAGCCGACGGCGCACGACGAGGTGCTGGCGCGGGCGAGGGAACACCAGGCGACGGAACAGGGAACAGGGGTCAGGGATCAGGGATCTAGGGCCGAATGAGCATATCGGAAACCAGGACGGAGAAGGTGGAGGGCTGGAATCGGCCGCCGGTGATTGAGCCGGAGGGCGAGGGCGAACTGCTGGAGCTGGCCATGGGTCCCCATCACCCGTCGACGCACGGTGTCTTCCGCATGGACCTAGCTTTAGACGGCGAGCGCGTGATCCGGCTGAAGCCGGTCTTTGGATATTTGCACCGCAATCATGAACAGCTTGGGGAACGGCAGAGTTATCTGTCGTCGATGCCATACACCGATCGGCTGGATTACATCTGTTCGCTGACCAACAACTGGGCGTATGCGCTCGCGGTGGAGAAGCTGGCGGGGCAGGCGGTTCCGGAGCGTGCCGAGTATTTGCGGGTGATTTTGGCGGAGCTGACGCGGGTGCAGAATCACGCCTCGTCGATCGGGTTTCTTCTGCAGGAGATGGGCGCAAGCGGCACGCCACTGATGTACGCCTTCCGCGAGCGGGAGAAGATTCTGGACCTCTTTGAGGCGCTGACGGGTTCGCGCATGATGTGCAATTACATGCGCTTTGGCGGCTGCCGTGTGGACGCGACGACGGCGTGGTTGGATGCAACGCGCAAAGTGGTGGCGGCGCTGCCCGCGTTTGTGGATGAGTTCGAAAACTTCCTGCGCACGAACGAGATTCTGATGGCGCGTACCCAGGGAGTGGGCGTGTTGCGACCGGAGTTGGCAATCAATGCGGGTGTGACCGGGCCGATGCTGCGGGCGTCGGGCGTGAACTATGACATTCGCAAGGTGGACCACTACGGGATCTACGACCGCTTCAAGTTTCGCGTACCGCTGGGCGACCATTGGGATATTTACGACCGCTACATGATTCGCATGCTGGAGATTCGCGAGTCGATCGGGATTCTGGAGCAGGCGCTGAAGGAGATTCCTGCGGGCCCTGTGATGGATGCGAAGGCGAAGATTCGCGGCTTCCGGCCCAAGCCGGGCGAAGCCTATGGGCGGATCGAAGCGCCGAAGGGTGAGTTGGGCTTTTATCTGATCAGCGATGGAAGTCCCAATCCCTATCGCTACCGGGTGCGGCCGCCGAGTTTGATCAACCTGACGGTGCTTGAGGATATGTGCCTGGGGCAGAACGTGGCGGATGTGGTGTTGATTTTTGGAAGTGTCGATATTGTGCTGGGCGAAGTGGACAGGTGAAAAGCAGTGATCAGTAGTCAGTGGTCAGGGATCAGTGCTCGGCCAGGCAAGTGGGATGGAATGGAAAGCAAGTTAGCGGTCCGGTCATTTCGCGATTTGATCGTTTGGCAGAAATCGCTCGATCTGGCGGTCAGAATCTACAGGATGACGCGCAATTTCCCGCGTGAGGAACTATACGGATTGACGAGCCAAATCAGACGCGCTGCGGTTTCCGTGTCCAGTAATATCGCGGAAGGACAAGGAAGGTTGAGTTCTGGCGAATTTCGCCAGTTTCTGGGAATTGCCGAGGGTCGAATTTCGAGTTGCAGACTCAGCTTGAAGTTGCGCGTGCGCTCGGCATGGGAGAAGCCAAGATGATTGATGAAGCGGAGGCTCTTTCCCACGAAGTAGGCAAGATGATTTACGCAATGTTGGCGAAGATCGGGAAACACAGACCAGAGACTGATCTCTGAGCACTGAACCCTGACCACTGTTCGGAGGACATACGTTGCTGGGTGAGGGAATACTGAAGGGACTGGCCGAGACGGCGAAGAATTTTGCCGGCAGCTTTGTCTCGAAGGAACGACTGACAACGGTGCAGTATCCCGAGGAGAGGGCTCCTGCGATCGAGGCTTCGCGCGTCTTTCCGTTCCTGTTGTATGACGGGAGCGATTGGGAGGCTGGGCTGCGCTGCGTGGCCTGCCAGATCTGCGAGAAAGATCTGCGCCGAAGTGTATTTATATCGAGAAGAGCAAGGACAAGAAGCCGGATTTTGTCGGCAAGCCCCAGATTTATCCAGCGCGATTCGACATCGATGTATCGGTATGCATGAGTTGCCAGATATGCGTCGAGGTGTGCCCGTTTGAGGCTATCAAGATGGATGTCGATTTTGAGTTGAGCACGGACGACCGGTTCCGCGGGCTGCTGCACGATAAGAAACAACT
>CAVQZQ010000034.1:0-10192 GCA_963718435.1 uncultured Acidobacteriota bacterium
ATACCTATTGGTTTGCTGCGCTGTTGATTACTATTCTCGGGCCGGGGCTGTTCGCGGTGGACACGCTGATCATGCGGTGGATTGAACCGAAAGGCTGAGACTGACCTCAGGCGCCATTCTTGTTCGATGCGGCATCGATGGGGCCTCAGCCTGTCCGGGGAATCGCGGGATGAGTGGGGAAGTGAGACTCTCAACCCCTTGCCGTTCGAAATCTCTTGAGGTGGATCAACGGAGTCATGCGAATCGCCTACATGCTCACCTCATTAGGGATGGGCGGAGCGGAGAGGCAGGTTGTTGCGCTGGCCGAGCGCATGGCTGCGCGCGGGCACTCTGTGCTTCTGCTCGTATTGCGAGAGCGACAGAAGAAGAATGGCCGACGAAGCTCAACGTCATCTACCTGAACGTGCACAAGGCGCCATTCAGCGTGCTTGCCGGTCTCGTTCGCGCGTGCCATCTTCTTCGTGCCTTTCGGCCCGACCTGGTCCATAGCCATACCTATCCGGCCAACATGGCTGGGCGCTTGCTTCGGCTGACCGGCGCAACGCCTGCAGTCCTCTCCACAATTCACAACGTGTATGAAGGCCGTTGGCCTCGGATGCTCACCTATCGCTTCACGGATTTCCTAAGTATCCACACGACCGCGGTGAGTGAGGTTGCAGCCCGACGCTACATTCGACTGAAAGCTGTGCCGCAGCACAAATGCACAGTACTGCCCAACGCAATCGACATCATTGAATTCGCGAGCAATCCAGAACGCCGTGCGATCACGCGAATGCAACTCGATGCGGGGGGCCATTTTATTTGGCTCGCTGCTGGACGGATCGCGCCAGCCAAGGATTTTCCGAGCCTGCTGCAGGCGTTCGCAGAGGTGTACCGCGTGGTTCCGCAAGCGCAGCTTTGGATCGCGGGAAAAGCGCTGGACGAACACTTGAGACCGATGGGCGAGGTTGCCTTCGCGGGAAAGCACGGCGTGATGGACCACGTTCGATGGCTCGGCCTGCGGCGCGATATGCCCGCCCTGCTCGACGCTGCCGATGCGTTTGTTCTTGCCTCGGCGTGGGAAGGCATGCCGCTGGTTGTAGGCGAGGCTATGGCGATGGAAAGGCCCATAGTCGCGACGGACGTTGGAGGTGTTCGCGAACTTGTAGGCGATACCGGGGCGCTGATCCCTGCACAACCCCCGGCCGCGCTCGCGGAGGGAATGCTGGCCCTGATGCGCACGCCGGTTGAAGTGCGCGGCGCGCAAGGGCGTGCCGCACGCCGACGTATTGCAGCCAGCTTCAGCATGGATGCACGCGCAGATGAATGGGAAGCCTTTTACCGGTCCTTGCTCGCGCGATGACTTTCGGGACTGCGGCGCGCACGCCGATGCTCACCATCCATCCGAACTTCCGCGTGATAACCTTATCGGCGAAATTTTCAAACTAAGTCTTCGTGTGGTGAATCGACCTGCGCGAAAGCGGTGGGAGAAGCGTAATGCGAAAAGCAATTGCCGGAGTCATGGTATGTTTTGCGGCGGTTGGAGCAGCGGGCGGTATGGCCAGCATCGAGGCGAACGCGCAGCCGAGACGCACTCAGAACGCGGTGGTTGTTCTGGATCACGGCTGGCAGTTTCGACAGGCTCCTAAAGGCGGCGGCCCGGACGACAATGGTTGGCTCCCTGCAACCGTCCCCGGCGACGTACAGTTGGACCTCTTGGCCAATAAGCAGATTCCGGACCCTTTCTATCGCGATAATGAGGCCCGCCTTCAGTGGATCGAGAACGAGAGTTGGGAGTATCGACTGGACTTCGATGTGACTCCGGAGCTGCTCGGTCGCGCCAACGTCGATCTGGTATTCGACGGACTCGACGCAGTCGCGCAAGTGTATGTGAATGACGCGCAGGTGCTGAATGCGGACAACGGTTTTCGCACCTGGCGTGTGCCCGTGAAAGCCAATCTGCATGCGGGTACGAATCAGCTGCGTGTCATCTTTCCGTCTCCGATCAAGGCTGCGGAAAAGGTTGCGGCCGCCGACCCATGGCAGCTGCGAACGAAGACTGCCGAAAAGACCTATATCCGCAAAGCAGCATATGAGTACGGATGGGATTGGGGACCGAAGTTTGTCACCAGCGGCATCTGGCGGCCGGTGCAAATTGAAGCATGGGACAAGGTGCGAATTGCGGGCTTCGCGATTCGACAGCGCGACGTGAGCAGGGAAGTCGCGCATCTCGATGCAGAGGTTGAAGTAGAAGCTTCGAGCCCAGGTCCGGCACAACTGAAGGTGAAGTACCTCGATAACAGCAAACCTGTGACCTTGTCGACTAACGCGATTGTCCATGCCGGCAGCAATGTCATCGAAATGCCTGTCGAGATTCGTCAGCCCAAACTCTGGTATCCGGCAGGATACGGTGATCAGCCAATTTACGAATTTACGCGCAAGCCGGACCGGACGCAGGGGACAGCGACGAGCGCAAGATCAAAGCCGGACTGCGCTCCATTTTCTTCGTCGCGAACTCGACCAATGGGGCCGCACTTTTGAACTAGTCGTGAACGGCATATCCGGTATTTGCCAAGGGAGCGGACGTAATCCCTTTGACAGCTTCCCGAATCGCGTGACGACCGGCGACTATCGCCGCATTCTGGAATCTGCAAGGACGCGAACATGAACATGATTCGCCATTGGGGCGGCGGCTACTACGAGACGGATGAGTTCTACCAGATTTGCGATGAACTGGGCATCATGGTCTGGCAGGACTTCATGTTCGGCAACGACTGGCAACCGGGAACTTACGCCTTTAAGCAGGACATTGAAGCCGAAGCCGAAGACCAGGTGCGGCGATTGCGCAATCATCCGAGCATCGTCATGTGGTGCGGCAACAACGAAACAGAGGCGGCGTTCAACTGGGGTGGCCGGGACAAGCTGCCGCCGGATGTGAGGTCTCAGATGTGGCAGGACTATCTCACCGAGTTCAGCGGCATTCTGAATCGGGTTGTCGCGCGGCTTGAATCCGGAGACTCCCTATTGGCCGAGTTCGCCCAGCGCCGACTATGAGGAACTCAGCGATCACTACCAGAGCGGCGATGCACACATCTGGGATGTGTGGCACGGACGAGTGCCATTTTCCACTTACGAGTCGCATCACTCGCGCTTTGTTACCGAGTACGGGTTCCAGTCGTTTCCCGAGATGGAGACCATTGAGAGCTTCACCCAGCCCGAAGACCGCGCAGGCATCTTCACGCCAGTGATGCTGGCGCATCAGAAAAACAACGAAGGCAACTCGATCATTCACGATTACCTTGCTGAAGGATTATCCCGAGCCGAAAGACTTCGCGAGCTTTCTTTATGTGAGCCAGGTGTTGCAGGCGGAAGGCATCAAGATCGGCGCGGAGCATTTCCGCCGCAGCCGACCTGAGACCATGGGGTCGATCTTCTGGCAGTTGAATGACTGCTGGCCTGTTGCGTCGTGGTCATCGATCGACTACTACGGACGATGGAAGGCGCTGCAATATTATGCGCGCCGCTTCTATGCTCCCATTCTCGTTTCGCCGCACGTCGAAGAGGGTTCTCTCAAGGTCTACATCGTCTCGGACAATACGGTCGCGAGGGAGGCGACACTGAGTGTACGACTCATGGACTTCGACGGGAAGGTGCTGCTCGAAGACTCGCAACGGGTGACCGTGGATCCTTTGGCCAGCAAGGTCTATCTCGATTGGCCACTTGTGAAGCTGACGCAGGCAGGCGCGGCAGACGCATCACGTGTATTCGTCGTTGCCGAATTGACCGATGGGGGAACAGAGATTTCGCGTAATCTGACCTACCTGGCGCCGACAAAAGAAGTTCATCTGAAGCCGGCCAATCTTATTGTCGAAACTACCGGAGGAAGTGGGAGCTACAAGATCCATATCACATCGCCGGTACTTGCACGGAGCGTGTATCTCTCCTTCGGCGACCTGGAGATGCAGGTATCGGACAACTATTTCAACCTGCTCCCCGGGGAAACGCGCGAGATTACTGCGAAGGGAACGGCCGCTCTAGATAGGGTCAAAGCGCAGATGCGCGTCATTTCACTTACGGATGCATTTGGTGTTGCCTCCCAGACGGCAATTGTTTCAGCCGCCAGATGAGGGTTTAAAGAGACCAGGAAGACCGGAATGTTTGTCCCGGCCTTCCTGGTCTTTATCCATTTAGAACGAGAAGACAGCCTGGAAAAATACGCGACGTGAGGCGGCGCCTTGCGAAAACATCTGGCCTGCGAGAGCTCTTGAGTGGCCGAAGAGCGCACCCGGCCCGTATCCGACTACATTCGTGCCCGTAGAGTCGAAGATCGGCGAAGACTGAATCGTCCCGGTGGGCATGCCGTAGTTGATGTTGTTGAACAAGTTGAGTGCCTGTGCGCTGAACGTCAAGCTGTACTTACGGCCGCTACCCTGGGGGCCAAACATGCCACGAGGTCCGCCTCCGCCTCCGCCTCCGCCGAATCCGCCAGGGCCAAACCCACCGCCGGGTCCACCGCCTCGACGACCGCCGCCGGGTCCACCACCGCCGCCATCGGGCGGCCCACCCTGGGCCGTGCCCTCAAGTCTTGGGCCAAGGCCAAAGGAGCGGCTCAGTCGCAGATTCACAGCGACCGATGCCGGACTGTTGCCAATGTTGATGGGCAAAAGATTCTCGCCGTCGACAGGTTGCACATCAAGACAGCCGAACTCGCTGGTTTGCACATATCGCGGCGTATCGGCGCCGCACAGCGATGAATCGGCTAAGGCCGGCCGGTCGTTCAGGAAGTTATCACCGGTCAGATCTTTGCCCGAAACCACGTTGTAGGGCCGTCCTGAGCGAGCAACGATGAAAGGGTTGAACCGCAGAGCCCATGGCCCAGTGTAGTTGCCCATCAGGAAGACCTGGTGGCGTGAAACGAAGCTGGCGCGGCCATAGTCCTGGTTCAAGTTATAAGCATTGGAGACCGTTCCGCCCGCGCCATCGGTGTTCGCAAAGGAGAGAGTGTAGAACCCGAATATGCTGAGCTTGGGCGAGACGCGCGAGTTGACGTTCGCGATCATTTGATTTTGCTTGTAAACCGCCTCGGGATAGTACTCATTCACGATGCCCAGGGACGGATTCGGTCGCACGCCGGTCAGAGTGGGGCTGCCATACAAATATGTTCCCGGCAGGTAGGCGTTCGCGTCGCGCGTTACCACTTGATGGACACCATACGAGTGCAGATAGGTCAGGGTGGCGGTCGTGGTCTTGGTCAACTGGCGTTCCAGGCTGGCGCCAAGTTGGTGCGTATAGGGCGCATGAAAATGGGGCGCGATCTGTACCGTTGTGCTCAAAGGGCCAGCCTTGAAAGGCTGCGGTGGGAGACATCCTGAAAAATCAATGTTGGTAAAGCTGGTCGCGCTCAGGCAAGACGGCGATGAAGTGGTCACCTGGACCTGACCGGAGTTTGCATTTTGCTCTGTAGCCGCAAGAACGTTGGCAATTTGAACCCGATCGTAGAAGATGCCGTAGCCAGCACGGAGTACGGTCTTTGCCGGCTTGTTCCCGTGTCCATCCAATGCGTAGGCCATCGCTACGCGCGGCGCCCAGTCGTTGTGATCGGCAATATGATTCTGCGTCTCCCAACGAACGCCGCCTGAAAGGGTAAGGCGCGGATTCACCTTCCAGTCATCCTGAACGAACAATGCGCCGTCAAATACGTTGGCAACATAGGCGGCCTGTCCCGCGGAGACTGTCAACTTGACAAGGTCGCCGCCCTGCGGGTCGCTGCTGCTTCCAACCGTGTTCAAGTTCTGGCCATTGGCAAGTTTCGTCAGGGCGTCCTTATAGCCGCTCTGGGTGAAGATCAGCGAACCATTGCGGTTTGTGTAGGACGTGTTCGCGTCGCGATTATCGCGGAGCCATGCGCCAAACTTGAGTGCGTGGGTGCGAATGCTCACGGTGGTAAAGTTCTGCAACTCGAGGTGGTCCTGATGATCGAGCGAAGTCTGGCTTGCCGTTCCACCGCCGGTGAAATTGCCGCTTACGGAAATGGTAGGCAGGGTGCTCGTCGGCGTATCGGAGCTGAGGGCACGGCGGTACTCCAGGCGCGTCTCATTCACCATGTGGTCGTTGATGATCTGCGCATCGCTCAATTGGATGGTGTGCTCCGTGGAGCGCGAACTCACCGACTGCGAGGGCAAATCGGTGGCGAGGATGTCTCCGGACTCCGCGTCGTAATAGAACTGATATCGAAGCGTGAGCGTGTTCGATTGTCCAAGTTGCAGATCGATTCGGGGCGAAACATTGATGTGGTTGTGAGGATTGGCCTCTGAGCCCGAGCATTGTCCCGTTGCACTGGAATACAAGCCAAACCCGAAGTCGCAGTTGGGTGCGAACGCGGGTTGAAAGTCGTAAACCTGTTCGTCATGGTTGTCACGCTGCTCGACACTGAGAAAGAAGGAAGCCTTCTTGCTCAACGCTCCGCTGACCGTAGCGTTGTATTGAAAACGGTTGTAGGGCGGAATACTTTTCACGAATGGATCGCCTGTGTTGAAGGCGCTGTCGTTACCCATGGCGAAGACCTGGCCGTGAAGCTTGTCGGTGCCTGGCTTGGTCAGGATCTCGATACGCCCGTAACCCAGCCGGTCATATTCTGCGGAGAACGGATTCTGATTAATGCGAATTTCGCGAATAGCGGACTTCGGAGGAAGTTGGCCGCCCGTGAACCCGTCAATATAAATCTGCCCGCCGTTGGGACCTGCAGAGGGTCCTGCCAGCGCGGTGAGTTCATTGGACAATTCATCTGGATCGTCGGAAAGCGCATCCAGGTCCTTGCCTTTGATCACAACTGCATTGGAGTTTCCAGCGGCTTCAATATTTACGGTGGGCGACTCATCGGTGACCACGACATTCTGCTGCTCAACCTGGATGGCCATGGCGACATCGACTCGCTTCACCTGACCGGCCGCGAGGGTGAGGGTTTGCGATTGAAACGGAGCGAATCCGGCATAATCAACCGTCACGATATAGTCGCCGGGCGCCAGACCATGCACTTGAAAGGTACCGCTTGGGTCGGCGGTGGTGCTGGTGACGGCGTTGCCCGCTGGAGTTGCGACGGTGATCTTGGCGCCCGGAATCAGCGCACCCGACGGGTCAGTTACGTGTCCGTGCAACGTAGCCGTCGCCGGCTGCGCTTCAGTTTGAGCATGCGCGGCGATTGTCGCCAGCCCAAGCATCGACGCAATTACAAAATAAACAAAGCAATGAAATCGCAAATACACTTATTCCTCACTTATTTTCTACTCGTGTCGTACGCGCGCTACTGCGCTTCCGCTTCCGCTCCGCCGCCCGATCCCATGCTCCAGTTGGAAAGCAGGTTCTTGCTGGCCTCGGGGGCCTCGAGCAAGGGCTCCACGCCTGTGAGCAATGTGATGGCTGTGACCTCCGCAGAGTCCGCGGTAGACACCAGCATGACTGCCTCGCCCTTTTTGAGGTCGGAGAATTGAATCGAGGGGGCACGGTTCAGAACCTGCTGCATATCGCCACCTCCCTGACCGCGACCTGCCCCCGCCCAACGTCCGCTACCGCCTGCCGGAGCACCCGATGGGGCGCGCCCTGTGGCCCGTTTCCGTTGCGCTGCTCCGCGCCGGGGCCAGACGCGCCCCCGGGCGACGCTGGGATGGTGCCCTTGAGCCGCGCCGCCAGCATGCGGGCCATCATCTCAGGAAGAGTGTGCATCTGAGCGTCGGGAGTGATGCGGATGGTGACCTGCTTCTTCGTCGTCAGATCTTTGACCACGACGGTCGAATTCGCGGCGTCGAGCGAAGTCACCGTTCCGGCAATATTGCGAAAGCTGCCTGGAATCACCTCGGCTGCATCGATCGCTGTACCGTCCGCGTTCTTTGTGCCGCGCGCGCGCAACTGGTCGCCCGCCTGGATTGCACTGATTGGTGCGGGTTGGGCCAAATCGAACCGAACTGACGCCGGAGCATAGCGCTTGAGTACCGTGGCCTTATCCACATGCACGGTCACTGTTTTCGCAGTGGGTCCAGCGCCGCTTGTAAGCACAATGTTGCTGGACGCAGGGTCAATGCTCTTTACTAGTCCGCCGACGCCGTGCGACTGCCAGTCTTCGCGATCCTGCTGCTGTTTCTGCGCAACGTCGGCCCGCTTGATGGTGACGATCTGTGCGGCTTCAGGCGCCTGGCCGGTTGCATCCGTATTCAGCTTCACCAACACACGGTCGCCCGTTTCCAGGTCTCCGAGTTGAATGGTTGCCGCGGCACTCAGATCCTTCTGCCCTGGCTCTACACGTTTCAGAACCGCGGTTGAAGGAACCGTTACCTGACGCACATTGCCGTCGTCGGTCTTCACGGTCATGGTTTCGCCGTTGATTGCCGTGACGGTGCCAACAAAACGCGAAACTGTCTGCGCGATCAGCATCGGCGTTGCCAGCGCGAATGCGGTCAACACGGCAAGTTGGGTGATTCGAACATGGCCGCCGATCAATCTTTCTTTCTTCATAGTTCCTATCTCCCGGACGCGCAGTGCGAGACTCCGGGAATGCAAACTTTCCCTATTTCGGTAGACGATACAACCGCTCAAAAGGTTGAGGGACTCGTCACACTGTGGCAGTCAACGACATTAGATGCGGGGATTTGACGAAGAATGACCGGATTCTCAAGAAGATGCGGAGATCTTCAATTCATCTTAAGATTTCATTCTGAAAGATCTGCGCTCTCCAGAAACCGATAGCTCCCGGACGGTGTTGGGACCACATGTGTCAGCCGCCGGTTGTGCACCACCACCGTATCGATATACCAAAGATTGATGGCGGGCAGATCGCGCGCCAGGATCTGCTGTGCCTCGGCGTAGTCCGCGCGACGCTTCGCACTGTCGGCACTGGCTGCCGCATCGTCCAGCAAAGCGTCTATCCGCGGGTTCGAATAGTGCCCGCGGTTTGCGCCCTTGGGAGAGAAACTCTTTGACGAGAACGAATAGCTGAAAATGTCGGGCTGCTCATTTCCGCCAACCCATCGCAGCGAATACATCTGGAAGGCGCCGCGCGTAACATCCGCGTAAAATGTGGCGAACTCGTAACTGCGCAAATCGAGGGCGATGCCAACCGCGGCCAGTTGCTGCTGAAGTACGGCCGCAAGGAGGCGGACGTCTTCTGATGTGCTCGTCTTCATTGTGATGTGCATGCGGACGCCATTCGAGCCACGCGGATATCCAGCCTGGTCAAGAAGGTGGTCGGCCCTAGCCGGATCGTAGTCGTACTGCGGCACTGCGCCGCTCCATGCCCAGTGGTTGGCGGGCAGCAAACTCGATGCAAGTTGCGCATGGCCGCCCAGCAGCGTGTTTATGATGATCGGCCGGTTGATGGCACAGGCAATCGCCTGACGCACGCGTGCGTCTTTCAGCAGCGGGTCGCGCAGATTGAAAGCGAGATACTGAATTTCTGTTCCGCCTGTGTCTTCAACCCGCAGATTCCTGACCGTCTGGCAGAACAGGAAGCGCATCCATGGGCAGGGAATTGACGGCGACATCGCCAAAGCCCTTCTCCAGTTCAAGCGACTCTGTAATGGAATCAGGCACCACCGCGAAGCGTACGCGCGCAATCCTGGGTATGGCCGTCCAGCTCAGCGGATTGCGCTCGATTACCACATTCTGATCAATTTGCTGACTCACAAATTGAAATGGCCCGGTGCCGATGGGATGCCGCCAGAACTCTCGACCACTGCCCTGGGGAACAATGCCCATCGCTCCCGTCGAGAGATCGGTTAGCAGGAAGTTATCCGGATGCTTCAAATCAAAACGCTACCGTCTGCACGTCCCTGGCTTCGACGGAATCGATGGAGGCGTAGGCGTTCGACTTGGGCGAAATGACCGTTCCGTCCCGCAGAGAGTTGATCGTCCAAACAACGTCGCGTGCGCTAAGTGGGCGCCCGATCGTGAAATCGTACCCCTCGGCGCAAGTGAAAAATAAGTGTCTGCGGGTCAGCCTGGTCCCAGCTCTCAGCCAGCGCCGGGCTGAATTGAAAGCTGGCGTTGCGCGTCACCAGCCCGTCGAAGAGAAGCGCGTCGATGCGCTGCGACTGTGCATTGATCCCGACGCGAGGATCGAGGTTGGCCGGGCTGCTCTCGATCAGAAACACGACGGTGCGCGGATCTCTCGGCGCGGAGTGGCAACCGGCAATAATCAAGAGTGCTGCCAGAGCAAGCAGCCTAC
>CAVQZQ010000035.1:0-9792 GCA_963718435.1 uncultured Acidobacteriota bacterium
GCGCCAGCAGGCTGGTATCAAGACGTCCTGCGACCGCCCGGCTGCCAATAAACGGCACGCCAAACCGCACGCCTTCCTCTTCTGAAAAGGCGATCACCTCCATGCCGAGATATGATCCAGCCTCCTGCGAGATTGACACCAATTCAAGCGCCAGCATCACGCCCAGCACACCATCGTATGCACCCGCATCCGGCACTGTGTCGATGTGCGACCCAAGCATCAGTCGTTTGCCACTTCCGCCAGGCGGCTGCCAAATCCCCCGCAGGTTCCCTGCCGCATCCACCCGCACTGACATGCTCATGGCTTCCATTCGAGCGCGCAAATGGGCGTGCACATCGTGAAACGGGGGCGTAAGAAACCGGCGTGTGATACGTCCCGTCTCCTCAGTCATTCCTGCAATCAGGAGGCATTCTTCGATGGCACGGCGCGCTCGATCCTTCATTGGCGCACCAGTTCTCTACCGCGAGGCTCGCCGATAAACTCATCTCGTTTGAAAATGCGCTCCCCGCGCAGCCAGGTCTCCAAAACACGTCCCTTCAACTTCGCACCCAGATAGGGCGACAGCTTATGCCGAAAATGCAAATCTTTGGGGCCCACGCTCCACTCCGCATCTGGATCGAAGACAACAAAGTCGGCATCGCAGCCCGCGGCAAGCGATCCCTTCTGACCCGCCAGTCCCGCCAGTCGCGCGGGCGCCGCGCTCATCCATTCTCCCGCCCGCTCCAAGGGCAATGCTCGCTGGTGCATGCCAGTCCATAGGACCGGCAGCGCAAGCCCCAAACTGAGGATACCGCCCCACGCCTTGTCCCAGCGGCCTTCTATCAGGTACTTCATCTCCGGCGGGCAAGGGGAGTGATCCGTCGTTACCATGTCGATCTCGCCATCATCGAGCGCCTTCCACAACCGTTCGCGATTCTCCGCACTCCGAATCGGCGGCGCGCATTTGTACTGCGTGGCGCCATCGGGAATCTCGTTTGCCTCAAACCACAGGTAATGCGTACAAGTTTCCACCGTGATGGGGACGCCGCGTTCGCGCGCTTCTGCGAGCATGGGAAGAGCCTGTGCGCTTGCGAGATGAACGATGTGAACCGGCACCGCAAACTCTTCTGCCAGCCGAATCAGAAGCGCGATCGCCTCAAGTTCCGCCTCGTCCGGCCGCGAAGCAAGGTAGGTCGAGTATTTCCGCCAGTCTGCATTTGACGCATGGAGCGTTTCGGTAGCCCTGTCGACCGGCCCCGCCACCTCCGCGTGCACCAGCAGCGGTCCACCGCGGCGGATTCCACGTAATTCTTCCAGCGCCAGCCGCAGCTCCGCCTCATCCACCCACGCAAATCCGTCGATTCCGGAATGAATCAGGAAGCACTTGAAGCCTGGAACAGCCGCCTCAGCCATCGGCTTCAACTCCGCCGCATTGCCTCGAACGACACCACCCCAAGTGGCCCAGTCCACCCACGTTTTCCCGCGCGCCGCCGCGCGCTTGACTTCCAATGCCTGAACGTCGATGGTTTCCGGCAAACAGTTTAGCGGCATGTCAACCAGCGCGGTCACACCGCCCGCCGCCGCCGCGCGCGTGGCCGTCCAGAATCCTTCCCACTCGGTGCGGCCCGGCTCATTAATATGAACATGCGTGTCCACCAGCCCCGGCAGGATCACCATGCCGCCCACATCGTGCAGCGCGGCATCTGGCGGCACATCGCTCCACTCACGCACTGATGCAATCCGGCCATGCTCCACTACGAGCGTCGCCGACGCCAGTCCCTGCGGAGTCAGAACACGAGTTGATCGCAAGGCCTGTGCCATACTGTGTTTACTTTCGCCGTTCAGGGAGGTTAAGAGCAAGTTCTAATGCCTCGTCAACCCAACCCGGACTTCCTGCGCCGCGCCATCGCGCTCGCTATCGAGAACGTTATGTCGGGCAGAGGCGGACCTTTTGGTGCTCTCATCGTCCGCGATGGCCAAATCGTCGGCGAGGGCGCGAACTCCGTTACCGCCACCAACGACCCCACGGCCCACGGCGAGGTCAACGCCATCCGCGCCGCCTGCAAAGCGCTGGGCAGCTTCACACTCGCCGGCTGCGAACTCTACACCAGTTGCGAACCTTGCCCCATGTGCCTGGCCGCGTCCTACTGGGCGCGCCTCGATGCCATCTATTACGGCAGCAGCGCCGTCGACGCCGCCCGTGCCGGGTTCGACGACGCTTTTCTCTATGCCGAATTCTGCAAGGCTCAGTCCGAGCGCGCACTGCCCTCGACGCAACTTCTTGGCGACGAGGCCTGGGCCAGCTTCGCCGCATGGATCGCCTCGCCCAACAAAGTTGAATACTGATCTTGTTATAGGGCCTTGTTAACACTACTGGGGTGGATGGCGTTGCGAGCGAAAATTCGGCCAGACCCGGGGGGCCCCCGCGGACAGGTCTTCGTCCGGGGGGTGGAGACGATAGCCGAGTCCGAAGGCCGTGGCGGGTCCACCGTCGAGGACGAGAATGAAGTATGGCCCGATTTTCGCCGCAACCCTTCGGGCCAGGGCCAATTTTCCCCATATCGTCGTCAATCGTCGCTAGCAAACACCCGGTGTCCACCCCACGGACCAAGACCCGTCCGCGGGGGCCCCGGTATGCGTCACTCCTCACGCCTGGAACTGAGAAAAATTGGCCCCTGGCGCCACCGCCCCAGTAGTGTTAGCAGGCCCTAAGCAAAACAATCCCATTGCCCAACCCACGCTCTTGCTTTAACGTCAAAGACTCAAACCGTCGCGATGGGAGTTAGCGCAACATGCCCCGAGTGGTTCGATGTTCCCTCATCCAGGCCTCCAACGCCGTGCCCGCCACCGAGGCGCTGGCTGTCCAAAAGAAGGCCATGATCGAGAAGCACCTCGGCCTCATCCGCCAGGCTGCCGCCGACGGCGCGCAAATCGTTTGCCTTCAGGAAATCTTCAACGGCCCTTACTTCTGCGCCGAGCAGTCCGTCAAGTGGTACGAGGCCACCGAGCGCGTTCCCGATGGGCCAACCGTTGGTCTCATGCAATCGCTGGCCAAAGAACTCCACATCGCCATGATCGTGCCCGTTTATGAAATCGAGCAGGAAGGCATCTTCTATAACACCGCCGCGGTCATTACCAACGATGGCACCTATCTGGGCAAGTATCGTAAGACCCACATTCCCCACGTCGCGCCCGGCTTTTGGGAGAAGTTCTACTTCCGCCCCGGCAACCTCGGCTATCCAGTCTTCGACCTCGGCTTCGCGAAAATCGGCGTCTACATCTGCTACGACCGTCATTTCCCTGAGGGTGCACGTTGCCTCGGTTTGAACGGCGCGGAGATCGTCTTCAACCCATCCGCCACCGTGGCCGGCCTCAGCGAATATCTGTGGAAGCTCGAGCAGCCCGCCCACGCCGCGGCCAACGGTTACTTCATCGCCGCCATCAATCGCGTCGGCACTGAGCCGCCCTGGAACATCGGCGAATTCTATGGGTCAAGTTATTTCGCCAATCCGCGCGGACAGATCTTCGCCCAGGCATCGCGCGACAAGGACGAAGTCCTCACCGCCGATTTGAACCTGGACGAAATCGCCGAAGTCCGCCGCACATGGCAATTTTTCCGCGACCGCAGGCCCGACCTATACGGTCCCCTTGTCGCGTCGTGAACGGTCTTACACTGGATGATATGGGGGTTTACCCAACGCATTTGAGGTGCGGGGCCAACCGGATCGTTTCCCTGAGGTCTGCATGAGTAACTCAACTTTACCCGACGATCCTCGACTGCGCGAGCGCTTCAGCGAACTCAACCCGCCCCTTGCTCCCCAGGCTGCGGCGCTTGAGGCCGACCGCTGTCTCTACTGTTTCGATGCGCCGTGCACCGTTGCCTGTCCCACCCACATCGATGTTCCGGGATTCATCAAGCGCATCGCCTCTGGCAACCTCCGCGGCTCGGCCCTGCGCATTCTCGACGCCAATATACTGGGTGGCAGTTGCGCGCGCGCCTGTCCCGTCGACGTGCTGTGCGAGGGCGCTTGCGTGATGCATCGTTATAACCGCGATCCCATTCAAATTGCGCGGCTGCAACGGCACGCCGTAGATGCCTTTCACGTCGCGGGCGCGGATCTGCCCACCGCTCCTCGTGCCTCACGCAATCTGCGCGTAGCTTGCATCGGCAGCGGCCCCGCATCGCTCGCCTGCGCGGCAGAGTTGTGCCGCCAGGGCGCAAGCGCGACCATCCTTGAGCGCAGTCCTTTGCCCGGTGGCCTCAATACCTATGGCGTTGCCGAGTACAAGCTGCGCGCGGCAGAAAGTCTGCGTGAAGTCGAGATGATTCGCCGCATGGGCGTTGAGTTTCGTTTCGGCGCGGGTGTTGAATCTGCCGCCTCGCTTCTAGCGCTCGAATCCGAATTCGACTTCATCTTTCTCGGCGTTGGCCTCGGCGCCATGCAGCAATTAAACATCCCCGGCGAAGACTCCAACGGCGTGATGAATGCACTCGAATTGATTGCCGCATACAAGACCGGCCGTATCCGCGAAATCACGGGAACCGTCGTCGTCGTCGGCGCCGGCAACACCGCCATCGACGCCGCCAACGCCGCCCGCCGCCTTGGCGCGGAGATCGTCTATCTCCTCTATCGCCGCGGCGAGAGCGACATCGCGGCATTCGACTTCGAATACGAACACGCCAAGCAGGAAGGTGTGCAATTCCTGTGGCGTCGCCAGCCCCTTGCCATCCGCTCCGATGCGCACGGACAACTGCTGCTCGACACCATCCAGGTGCGCGAAATCGACCACTCGCTGTTGCCCATTCCGGGCTCGGAATTCACCATCGCTTGCCATCTCGTGGTGCCTGCCATTGGCCAGTCTCCACTGACAAAGCTCATGAGCGAGTTCCGCCAGATCGCAGTGCAGGACGGAAAAATCGTCATTGATCGAGGCACCGGACGCACGCAGAATCCACGCTACTTTGCCGGCGGCGATTGCGTCAACGGAGGCCGCGAAGTGGTGGATGCCGTGGCCGACGGCAAACGCTCCGCACTCGCCATGCTCAAAATCGCGGAGGCGGCCTATGCCTGACCTCCGCATCCGTTCGTTCGCCGGCGGCATTGACTCGCCGAACCCTTTCTGGCTGGCTTCCGCGCCCCCCACCAACTGCGGCGAACAAATCATGCGCGCCTTCGATACCGGCTGGGGCGGGGCCGTGTGGAAGACCATCGGCGAGCCCGTTACCAACGTCAGTTCCCGCTATTCCTCTATTGATTGGCAAGGCCGGCGCATGATGGGCTTCAATAATATCGAGCTCATCAGCGACCGCAGCGTCGAAGACAACCTGCGCGAAATGGCCGAAGTAAAGAAACGCTATCCGCATCACGCCGTCATTGCTTCACTGATGGTCGCATCCACGCGCGAGGCGTGGCATGAGATTGTCGCGCGCGCCGAAGATGCGGGCGCAGATGGCCTCGAACTGAACTTCGGCTGCCCGCACGGCATGAGCGAGCGCGGCATGGGTTCAGCCGTTGGCCAGGTTCCCGAATACACCGAAATGATCACTGCGTGGGTCAAGGAAAAAGCGCGCACTCCCGTGCTGGTCAAGCTCACACCCAACATCACCGACATTCGCACCGTGGCACGCGCGGCCAAACGTGGCGGAGCCGATGGTCTCTCTGCCATTAACACCATCAACTCCATCACCGGCATCGATCTTGATGCGTTTACGCCGCGACCCGACGTCGATGGCAGAAGTTCGCATGGCGGCTACTGCGGGCCCGCTGTTAAGCCTATCGCGCTCAATATGGTCCAGCAGGTCATGGCCGATCCCGAATCCGCGCTCCCCCTCTCCGGCATCGGCGGCATCGAAACCTGGCGCGATGCCGCGGAGTTCATCCTCCTCGGTTGCGGCACCGTGCAGGTATGCACGGCAGTGATGCACTTCGGTTACCGCATTGTCGAAGACATGGCCGAAGGCCTTGAAAGCTGGATGCGCACAAAGGGCTTCGACGCCATCGAAGACTTTCGCGGGCTTTCAATTCCCCGGCGTCACGGAATGGAAACATCTCAACCTGAATTACAAAATCGTCGCGCGCATCGACGAGCAGAAATGCATCGGCTGCGATCTTTGCCACATCGCGTGCTGGGATGGCGCCCATCAGTGCATTCATCTTGACCGCGTCTCCGGCCCCGTCGATGGCCACGTCAAGTTGCATTCCACTCCGGCCGAGATTGAGGCCCGCAGCCACGCCGCCATTACCGTCACGCCGGTTTCGCGCAAAGAGCGCGCTGCGGCCTTATCGCCGCAAGGCCCGTATCCCACACCCTTGGCGCGCATTCCCCGCGTCGACGAAACCGAATGCGTTGGCTGCAATCTCTGCTCTCTTGTCTGTCCCGTTGACCAATGCATCACCATGGTCCGCGTTGATACCGGTCTCGCTTCGGAAACGTGGGAAGAGCGCACCCGCGGCGCCGCCTGCACAACGGAACCACAACGATCGTGAGACGCTCGGTGTCCATAACCACGCTGCTCTGTCATCCTGACCAAAGCGCAGCGGAGTCGAAGGATCTGCGGTTGCTTTTCGGGCCTTCTTTGGTTCAACATAATGGCGCTTGAGTTGCCGCTATTCTGACATCTGCGAGACCGCCCAGGGCTTCTCAACTGATCGAATAGAATTCGTGCATGCCGACACTCCTCATCCAAAACGGAACCATCGTCAACGCCGACTCCACCGTGCGTGCCGACATCCTCATCGACGGCGGCATCATTAAGGACATTCGCCTCGCCATTCCACCCAACTCCGCGCAAACCATCGTCGACGCCACTGGCCTGCTGATTCTGCCCGGCGGCATCGACGCGCATACGCACCTCGATATGCCCTTTGGCGGCACAACATCATCTGATGACTTCGAAACCGGCACGCGCGCCGCGGCCATCGGCGGGACCACCGCCATCGTCGACTTCGCCATCCAGGCCCGCGGAACCAAAATGCGCACAGCCCTCGATACGTGGTGGAAAAAGGCCGAGGGCAAAGCCTGTATCGACTACGGCCTGCACATGATCGTCACCGACCTGCCCGACGCCGGGCTCGAAGATATGGACGATCTCGTCCGCGAAGGTGTGGCCAGCTTCAAGCTCTTCATGGCCTATCCCAATGCGCTCATGGTCGACGACGCCACCATCTTCAAGGCCATGCAACAAACCGCCAAAAACGGCGCGCTGATTTGCATGCATGCTGAGAATGGCTCCGTCATCGACGTCATCGTGCAGCAGGCGCTGGCCGAGGGCAAGACGGCGCCCATCTACCACGCGCTTACGCGCCCCACGCAGGCCGAAGCTGAAGCCGTGCATCGCGCCATCGCCATGGCGGAGATGGCCGGCGTGCCCGTCTACATCGTGCATCTCTCCAGCGAAGACGCGCTCAACCAGGTCCGCGAAGCGCGCGACCGCGGCCTGCCCGCGTTTGCGGAGACCTGTCCGCAATACCTGCTCCTCTCCCTCGAGGACGTTGCCGACAAAGGTTGGGAAGGCGCGAAGTACGTCTTCACCCCTCCCTTGCGCGAGCGCCGCAATCAACCGAAACTCTGGGAAGGTCTGCGCAAAGACAATCTGCAAGTCGTCTCCACCGATCATTGTCCCTTTTGCTTCGAAGACCAGAAAGCCCTCGGCAAGAACGACTTCTCCAAGATTCCAAACGGGGGCCCTGGCATCGAAAATCGCTTGCAGTTACTTCATCATCACGGCGTGGGCAAAGGCAATTTCTCCATCAATCGTTTCGTCGAACTCGTTTCCACAGCGCCTGCGCGCATCTTCGGCATGTATCCAAAGAAGGGAGTCCTCGCCGTCGGCAGCGACGCTGACATTGTTCTCTGGGATCCCTTCGCGAGTCACACCATCTCTGCAGCAACCCACCACATGCGCGTCGACTACTCCATGTTTGAGGGGTTCAAGGTGCGAGGCAATGCGCGCGACGTCTACTCGCGCGGCGAACTCATCGTTTCCAAGGGCCAATTCATCGGCAAGCCAGGCCGCGGCAATTATCTGCGCCGTCAAGCCCGCGGCGGCGCCTGGAAATAATTTGTTCGCCAGACAAACTGGGTGCCCCAGGTCTCGCGTTTGAGACCTGGGAAGGCACAGGAGCCGGGTAGCCCATACTTCAATGTGCCTCCCAGCTCGGGTGCTCCAGGTCTCGGACGCGATCAAGTTCAGTAAGATGAACGCTCCGAGAGATAGGCCTAGGTTTTTGTGCTAATTCTGTGTGAGCCGTCAGCCGCGATTCTGTTTACCCCGAAGTCTTCCGACTGGGCCGCCATGGGGCCGAATTCCCTGCACTGCCTTCTCCTGCGTGCTGTCATCCTGAGGAGCGCAGCGACGAAAGATCTGTGGTTGCCTTTCGGGTTATTTCCGGATCGGCCACGATCCACTCGGGATGGCGAGCTTAGGGAGTCAGGCCCTCCCGAATTCTTTATGTGGGTCTGGACCCGCCATATGCCATGTAGCATGATGGTCAACCGATTCGCGCATCCGATAACCGGGTAAAGGACCAATGACGTTTCCGAGAATGTTTGGTGCAGTTCTTGTCGAGGCTGCTCTTTCACTCGTATTATTCAGGGCGGCTGCGCAACTGGCACCGACAACACAGTCTCCCGAATCGCAATCTCCGCATCTCACTCCGCGAACTGCGGAGGAGAGAGAACACAGCTACCAGAACTTGCATCGGATCGTCTTCGATGTGCAAGTGTTTGACCCGTCGGGCAAACCTGAAGTCGCGTTGAAGCAGACGGACTTCACCGTTTTCCGGGACAATCAGCCCGTACAGATTGCAGAATTTCGAGCGGTACAGGGCGACTCGGCAACCGATCCAGCTGAAAGCATTCTCGTCCTGGATGCTGTGAATAACTCTTCGGGAAAATTAGCCCACTTCCGCAAAGAGATTGAGAAGTACCTCAGACAAGGGGACGGCGTTCTCGCTCATCCGATGTCAATCGCCGTACTCTCTGATTCTGGTATGAGGTCAGGTGCCTTCTCGCGGGATCGCACAGTGCTCATCGAAGAATTGAATGAGCTGGCCGGAAATCTTCACGGCATCACTTGCTCAGATACGACAGTCGAATTGGAGTGCAGCGTGCCACAAATGCCGGGCGGTCAGCCTTGCGACCCTAACCCTCGCCTCGAATGCCTCAATCACCAGTTCAATGCATCGGTTCCGGCCCTCTTGAGTCTGGCCGAAAAGCAGCTGAACGCGCATCGTAGGAGCATTATCGTTTGGGTCGGTCCGGGATGGCCTCTCCTTGACGACAAACGGTTCGTCCCGGACACGCCAGACATTCAGGAGCATTTCTTCCACAATCTTGTGGAAGTATCGAATGCCTTAGGCGAGTCTCAGGTGACGTTGGATTCAATCGCCTCTTCCCGAGTTCTTCCCGTCAATCCGCGTCGAATCCGCGAGAGTGTTTTCGTCCGAGGCGTCCCCGATGAAAGCCACGCAAGCGCGGCCAGTTTGGCACTGCAGGCCCTCGCCTACCAAAGCGGCGGCCTGGTCTTGGCGAGCGGCAAGGACATTGCCGCACAAATATCCCGCTGTGCAGCAGAATCTGAGTCCTACTACGTGCTCAGCTTCGATTCTCCGCCTGCTGCCCGATATGGGGAATACCACTCGATTGCGGTGAAGGTCGATCAAACAAATCGAACGGTGCGCACAAGAACCCTCTATTACAGCGAACAATGAGTCGTCATGGGACTGTCTGCGATGATTCTGTTTCTTGTGTGGAGGGCTGATTTGCATTTCGGCTCTCGAATCGTTGTCCCGATCTTTGGCGAGTGACCGC
>CAVQZQ010000036.1:0-28270 GCA_963718435.1 uncultured Acidobacteriota bacterium
CACCTGAACCTGGAAGACTCGCCCAAAGTGGGCCGTCATCAATCATTAGTTCGCGCGCGGGCTCTTCGCATCGGACGCAAGAAGTGCTGGGCGGCCACTTCAAAACGGGGAGGGGCACACGCATCCAGGTCGTCGGCGTGTCGAAGACGGCAAGTACATGACGCTCAGCCAAGATCCAAAGCCCGCCACGCTCCTTCCTATCCTGCAGTCCCCTCATCCAGCGATAACTGGCTGCTGGCGCTATCGTGATCCCCAGGACCCTGGCGGCCGCGCTGCAACAAACCTTGCGCGGCCTGGATAACGGCCTCCTCACCATCGACACCTGGTCAAGAGAGTATACGGCTCTGTTTGCGGCTAGAGCAGCCTCTTTGGCTTTGGGTGCTGCGCCCGGGTGCTCGGCGCCATGCTGGCCATCACCGGCATCTTCGGACTCGGCTGCCTACGGTGAGCAAGCGCATGCGGGAACTCGGCATTCGCATCGCTTGGTGCGCAGCGCAATCAGGTCCTGCGGTCGCACGGACGCGTCGTCCCGCGGCGGTTCGGCGGTAGGCTTGCTGCTCGGCCTCGCTGCTCTCCTACATCGTGTATCAGGCGACACCTCGCGATCCCGTGGTGCTCGGGGCGTCCTCTACCATGTCTTGCTTGGCTGCTGGATTCCGGCGCAAACGCGCTCGCCGCCACATCCCCCTCATCCGGTTTCGCGAGGAGTAAATAAACGAGCACGAACCCGCGGGTCCTGCGATCCGAATCAAGGAGGGGGCAATGGGAATGATGCGGCGTTTCAAAAACATGATGCGGCGTGCTGATATCGATCACGAAGATCGCCACCGAGTTGCAATCGCACATTGCTCTTCGTATCGACTACAGATCTCGCCGCCGGCATGTCGCCCACAGAAGCCAGTCGTGATGCGCTCCTCCGCTTCGGCAACCCCGCATCCACCAAGCGTCAGCACCGCTGCCGACGCAACCCTGAGCCTCGAAGGCCTCTTCCGTGATATCCGCCTACCCAACCGCCCGTCGCGCTCGCCCGGCTTCGCGCTCACCGCGATCTCACGTTGGCTCTCGGCATCGGAGCCAACATGGTTGTCTTCGGCGTGCTCAACGCGTCATCTTGTGCCCCCCCACGCGTGACTTCTTTCAAGTAGCGCAGCTCCAGCAGGGCGACACCAACCAGTCCTATCCGACTTTATCGACTTCCGAAACGAACATGTCCTTCAGCGACATAGCCCCTTACCGGCTCGCCCTTGCCGGCTTGGAGACGCGGCTCCGCCCCGCAAGTCGTGGGAGACGGGAATTACTTTGATACTCGGCCCACCAGTTAATCGGCCGTTTTTTTCCGCGGGAACGATGAACACGGCCCCAACTCCGCGCCTACATCGTTCTCAGTGACGCGCCCTGGCGCACCCGCTTCAACGCCAGAAACGTCGTCGGGGGCACCACGGTCGATCTACAAGTACGGATCTCCACCATCATCGGGCCGCCCCCAAAAAAATTCGAATGGCACGGAGCGTCCTTCTGGCCGGGTTTCGGGTTCCCATGGTCAATGCAGAACAGATTTAGGGTTACAGCTTCCTCAACAAGCGAACAACGACAGCCTTTATGTTATTGGGACGTCAAGCCCGGTATGACTATTAACAAGCAACGGATAAATCTCACCGCGGTTGCCAGCCCGCGAATATCCTGGCCCACCAACGATGCATGGAGCGCGGCTGGTCAAGCCGGGTCTCCTCGGTGACACGCTGGGCGAGGACGGCCTTTCTTGGTCATCATGTTGTCGGCCCTGGCCGCTGCCGGGCGCCTAACCTGGGGATCCTTCTGCAAGCCCGGCCGCCGACACTGGAGCCCGAGAGCTGGCCATCCGGCTCTCCATTGGATCGAAACAACAGGCGCATTCTGCGCCAGCTGCCACCTCCATCGCCGGTGGCACTGTCGGAACGTTTCTCGCCTCAGCCTTGCTGAGTATCCAGCCGTCTATTCGATGTCACCCGTCGTTCCCGATATGCGCGTGTACTTGATCGTGAGTGCCACACTTCGCAAGCTGGATCCTTCCGGCCAACCGCGCGGCAAGTCTGAGAACCGACGCCGATGCAGGCCATGAAGAGCGTTGGACCCGGCAGGCTCCGCCGGCCCACCCGCGACGCTCTCGTTATCCAGATCACCCTCTGCGCCCTGCTGGGTACGCTTCGTTGGTTGCCTTGCGCGGTATGATCTATTTCCTTTTCCGCGCGCCCTTCAGGCACGAAGCCGAAGGGCGCGCGAAGGGAATGGATCATACCGCGCAAGGCAACCAACGAAGCGGTTACCAGCAGGGCGCAGAGGGTGATCTGGATGACGAGGAGCAGGTCGCGCAGGGTGGGCCGGCGGAGCAGACCTGTGCCGGGTCCAACGCTCTTCATGGCCTGCATGGCATCGGTCTGCCAGACTTGCCGCGCCGGTAGCAGGCCAGGAAGGATGCCACTTGCGAATGTGAGCAGAAGCGCGATCAAGTACACGCGCATATCGGGAACGACGGTGACATGGATGGGGAACTGAGCAATGGGTTGCCAGCGGCTGAGGATACTCAGCAAGGCTGAGGCGAGAAACGTTCCGACAATGCCACCGGCGATGGAGATGAGCACGGCCTCAGTAAGGACTTGGCGCAGGATCCGCCATCTTGTCGATCCAATGGAGAGCCGGATGGCCAGCTCTCGGCTCCGGTCGGCGGCCCGGGCTGCAAAGATGCCGGCAAGGTTGGCGCCGGCAGCGGCCAGCACCAGCAGGGCCAACAACATGATGACAGCCAAGAAAGGCCGCGCTGGTCCGCCCAGCGTGTCACCGAGGAGACCCGGCTTGACCAGCCGCGCTCCCATGCCGTCGTTCGTGGCCGGATATTCGCGGGCGAGCTGGTGTGCAACCGCGGTGAGATTATCCGTTGCTTGTTGAATAGTCATACCGGGCTTGAGCATCCCGATGACATAAAGGCTGTGGTTGCCTCGCTTGTTGAGGAAGCTGTAACCCTCAATCTGTTCTGCATTGACCATGGGAATCCAGAAATCCGGCCAGAAGAGAAGCTCCGTGCCATTGAAGCTTTTGGGGGCGACCCCGATGATGGTGAAATCGTGCTTGTTGAGATCGACCGTCATGCCGACAACGTTGGGGCTGGCATTGAAGCGGGTGCGCCAGAGCGCGTCACTGAGAACGATGTAGGGCGCGGAGTTGGGGCCGTGTTCATCGTTCGCGTGAAAAAAACGGCCGAGTTGAGGCTGGATGCCGAGCATATCAAAGTAATTGCCGGAAACCGCGTACTCCCACGACTTGCGGGCCGAGCCGCCGGTACTCAAGCCGGCAAGGGCGAGCCGGTAAGAGGCCATGTCGCTGAAGGACATGTTGCGGTTGCGGAAGTCGATAAAGTCGGGATAGGACTGGTTGGTGTCGCCCTGCTGGAGCTGCGCTACTTGAAAGAGGTGCTCAGCGCCGGGCAGGTTGAGGGGGCGCAAGATGAGCGCGTTGAGCACGCCGAAGACAACCATGTTGGCTCCGATGCCGAGAGCCAACGTGAGAATCGCGGTGAGCGCGAAGCCGGGCGAGCGGCGCAACAGGCGGGCTGCATAGCGGATATCACGGAAGAGGCCTTCGAGGCTCAGGGTTGCGTCGGCAGCGGTGACGCGTTCTTTGGTGGATGCGGGGTTGCCGAAGCGGAGGAGCGCATCACGACTGGCTTCTGTGGGCGACATGCCGGCGGCGAGATTGTCGTCGATACGAAGAGCAATGTGCGATTGCAACTCGGTGGCGATCTCGTGATCGATATCAGCACGCCGCATCATGTTTTTGAAACGCCGCATCATTCCCATTGCCCCCTCCTTGATTCGGATCGCAGAGCCCGCAGGGTTCAGTGCTGGTTTATTTACTCCTCGCGCAACAGGATAGGGGATCGGCGGCAAGGGCGCGTTGCGCCGGAATCCAGGCAGCCAGCAAGCCCAGCAAGAGCATGGTGAGAAGGACGCCCCCGAGCACCACGGGATCGCGAGGTGTCGCCTGATACACGATGTAGGAGAGCAGCCTGGTGGCCGCGAGGCCGAGCAGCAAGCCTACCGCCGAACCGGCCACAAGCAAGCGGACGACGCGTCCCAGTGCAACCCGCAGAACCTCATTGCGCTGCGCACCAAGAGCGATGCGAATGCCGAGTTCCCGCATGCGCTTGCTCACCGAGTAGGCAGCCATTCCGAAGATGCCGGTGATGGCCAGCATGGCGCCGAGCGCGCCGAGCACGCCCAAAGCCAAAGAGGCTGCTCTAGCCGCAAACAGAGCCGTGTCCAACTCTCTTGACCAGGTGTCGATGGTGAAAGGGAGGCCGTTATCCAGGCCGCGCAAGGTTTGTTGCAGCGCGGCCGCCAGGTCCTGGGGATCGCGATTGGAGCGCACCAGCAGCCAGGTATCGCTGGATGGGGATTGCAGGATGGGGAGGAACATGGCGGGCTTTGGATCTTCGCTGAGCGTCATGTACTTGCCGTCCTCGACCACGCCGACGACCTGGATGCGTGTGCCTCCCCAGTTTTTGAAGTGGCCGCCCAGCGCTTTCTCGTCCGATCCGAAGAGCACGCGCGCGAACTCATGATTGATGACGGCCACTTTGGGCGAGTCTTTGCCGTCGTTCCAGGTGAATGTTCTTCCCCACAGCACCGTCGTTTGAGCGGCCTGGAAGTATCCCGGCGAGACGCCATACCGCATCGCATCCGCCGCGGCGTTTGAGGGCCTGTAGTCCGTGGTGCTGTCGGTAAAGACAGTGTCGTCGCTCCAGCCGATATTGAGGGGGACACGGTTGGCGTAGCCCGCGGCAGTGACGCCCGGAATCTTCGCAACGGCGTCCAGCATGCGTCGTTGCATCGCCGGGATCTGATCGGAGATATATCCGCCCATTTCGAGATCAGTGTTGACTTGCATGGCATGATCGGGAACGAAACCGAAGTTGCTGTGAAGCGACCGCACCATGCCGCGCACGGCGACCAGCGACGAGGTGACGAGAACGGCGCAGACGGCGATCTGCAATGCCAGCAACACGTCACGCAGCGTGATACGCCGCGTTCCAGCAAACCCGGCGGTGCCCGCTTTGATGCCCTGATAGGGATCGGCCTTGAGGACTTGACGTAAAGGGACGATTCCGAAGAGAAGACCACTGGATAGAGCCAACAGCAGCGCGACCACGTAGGTGCGGGCGTCGGGATTGACGGGCACATTGATGGGGAGGTTCGGCACCGGGCGCCATGCGCTGATGGCATGCAGCAAGGCCACGCCTCCGGCCAAACCGAAGGCGCCGCCGGCAAGCGAGACCAGAATTGCTTCCGTGAGAAGCTGGCGCAGAATCCGGGCGCGGGTTGAACCGAGGGCCAGCCGCAGCGCAACCTCACGCGAGCGGTCGGCGGCGCGAGCGGAAAACAGGCTGCCCAGGTTGGCGCAAGCGGCCAGCAGAATCAGGCCGGAGAGCAGCATGAGTCCGGCGAGGAACGCACGCACCGGCCCTCCGAGCATATTTCCCAGCAGCCCTGGACGCGTCACGGTAAAGCTGATTCCGTCGTCGTCTTCGGGATATGCCTGGGATTGATAAGCGGCGATGGAGTTCAGGTCCAGGGAAGCCTGCGCGGGAGTGACGCCCGGCTTGAGGAGTCCGGCCAGCCACATGCCTCGGGCACCGCGCTTCGTCAAGATATCCGAGTAATCAAGCTGGCTATCATTGACCATTGGCGCCCAAATATCGGGTGCAAAAAAGAGCTCCGTACCCCGAAATGCCGGGGGCGCACGCCGAGAATCGTGAATGAGAATTTGTTCAGTCGAACCACGCGTCCCACCGCGGTGTGATCTCCGTTGAAGTGGCTCTGCCAGTAGCCATAACTCAGCACAATATAGGGAGCGCTGTTGGGACCATGCTCGTCGGATGCATGGAAGAAGCGCCCGAGGTAGGGTCGAACGCCCAATACGTCGAAGTAATTTCCGCTTGCCGCATAGAGCCAGACGGGGAAGGTGACGCCATTGATATCAAGGCCGGCCTTGTCGATATCGGTGGCGACGACGCCGTCGAACGCGCGGGTCCGGTCGCGCAGATCGAGGTAGTCGGGATAGGAATTTGTTGGAGAGAGGTCGCGTCCGCGTTCGATGAAGTAGAGTCTCTGTGCACGCGGCAGATTGACGGGATGGAGAATGAGCCCGTTCAGAAGGCTGAAGACAACGGCATTCGCTCCAATGCCGAGGGCGAGAGTGAGGATAGCAGTGAACGCGAAACCGGGGGAACGGCGCAACTGGCGGATTGCGATGCGGATGTCGCGGACAAGATTCTCGAGGCTGAGGCTGGTGTCGGCGGCGGTGACGCGCTCTTTGGTGGACGCGGGGTTGCCGAAGCGGAGCAGCGCATCGCGGCGGGCTTCTGCGGGCGACATGCCCGTGGCGAGATTGTCGTCGATCCGCAAGGCAATGTGGGACTGCAGCTCGGCGTCGATTTCGCGGTCGATGTGAGAGCGATGGAAGAGATTGGCGAAGCGGCGGAAGATGGCCATGGGGTTTCTACCTCAAGCGAAACGCGGGGATTCAGGCATACCGCAAAACAGCGCGAACGCCCTTGACGAGCTGGTCAAAGCTTTCCTGGGCAATGTCGAGTTGGCGACGGCCCTGGGCGGTGAGCTTGTAGAACTTGGCGCGACGGTTGGTATCAGTCATTGCCCATTCCGAGGCGATCCAGCCGCTTTGCTCCATGCGATGAAGGGCGGGATAGAGCGAGCCTTCTTCCACGCGGAGCATTTCTCCGGAGGCGTTCTGGATATGAAGGACGATGCCGTATCCGTGCAAAGTGCCGTTTTGGGCGAGAGTTTTGAGAACCAGCAAATCCAGAGTTCCCTGGAGATCGTTTTTGGCCATGTGGTTACCCCTAGTTCCCTTGGTATGGAGAAGTCTAGGCATAGAGAGCTATGGATGTCAAGGGGGCGAGATACACAGGGACTGGGGACGTAGGGACTAGGTCAGAAATCAGGGTCAGAGATCAGAAATCAGATCGAAGGCATTGATGACCGTGGTTGCTCCCTGTTCCCTAGGCCCCTATTCCCTAGTCCCTAGTCCCTAGTCCCTGCTCTCTGCATTATCCTTTTGGGTTGAGGTGAAATGCCATGGCGGAGACACCTACGCGTACACAGCTTGCGTACCTGACAGCTGTTCTGGATGAGCTGAGGGCCAAGGGGACCCATTTCAAGTTGCGCGTCCTGGATGACCAACAAGCCCCCGTGTGTCACTACGACGGGCGCGAGGTGATCAACCTGGCCAGCAACAACTACCTGGGGCTGGCCAACCATCCCAAGCTGATTGAGGCGGCGCTGGCAGCGACGCGACAGTTCGGCGTGGGGTCGGGCGCGGTGCGAACCATCGCGGGAACGATGCGCATCCACATGGAATTGGAAGAGAAGATTGCGCGCTTCAAGAATGTAGAGGCATGCGTGGTGTTCCAGAGCGGGTTCGCGGCCAACGCGGGGACGGTGAGCGCGATCCTGGGCAAGGAAGACTTTATCTTGTCGGACGAGTTGAACCACGCCAGCATTATTGATGGGGCGCGGCTGTCACGGGCGAAGATCAAAGTCTTCCGGCATAAGGACGCAGCGCACTGCGAGGAGTTGCTCAACGAGATTGCCCACGACCCAGGACACAAGCTGGTAATTACGGACGGCGTGTTCTCAATGGACGGAGACATTGGGCCGGTGGACAAGCTGGCCGCGGTGGCTGAAAAGTATGGCGCGATCATGATGGTGGACGACGCACATGCGTCGGGCGTGCTGGGGCGCAATGGACGCGGGTCCATCGATCACTTTGGAGTGCATGGGCGCGTGGATGTGCAGGTGGGGACGTTATCGAAGGCGATTGGCGCGCTGGGTGGTTACGTGTGCGGGTCGAAGGATTTGATTGATTATCTGTATCACCGCGCGCGGCCGTTTCTGTTTTCGACTTCGCATCCGCCGTCGGTGGCGGCAACGTGCATTGCGGCATTCGGCATTCTGGAGACGGAGCCGGAGCGTATCGAGCGGCTGTGGAAGAACACGGAGTATTTTCAAGGCGAACTGAAGCGGCTGGGGTTCAACATTGGCGGCGTGACCACTCCGGCGACAGAGACGCCAATTACGCCGGTGATTGTTGGCGAGGGCCGCGCAGCGATGGATTTCTCGCGGGCGCTGTTTGACGAGGGCGTGATGGGAACTGGGATCGCGTTTCCGACCGTGCCGGAGGGCAAGGCGCGGATTCGGCTAATCCTGACCAGCGAACACTCCAAGGTGCAATTGGACCGGGCGCTGGAAACGCTGGAGCGAGTGGCGAAGCGGCAACAGATTCTTTAGCTTAATTCCTCACGTATTGCCGCTGGCCTCTCTGAATGGCGGGTCGCGGGTGCGGGGGAACACGGACGAGGGTCAGAAACCGCTCGTACAATAACAAGCAATGATCGCTCATTTGCGCGGCAAGCTGATTTACAAGCAGCCCGGCCAGGCCATTGTTGAGGCGGGCGGGGTCGGGTATGACGTGGCCATCTCGGTGCCGACGTTTACGGCGCTGCCTTCGCTGGGCGCAGAGGCCTCGCTGCACATTCATACCCAGGTCAGCGACGATCAGATCGCGCTGTTCGGCTTTCTTGAGGCCGTTGAGAAGCGGCTGTTCGAGCGGCTGATTACGGTGAGTGGCGTGGGGCCGAAGTTAGCCATCAAGATGCTCAGCGGGCTCTCCAGCGACCGGACGGTGCAGGCCATTCGTGCGCAGGATCACGCGCAGTTGACGCGGATTCCCGGTGTTGGGAAGAAGCTGGCGGAGCGGCTTGTGGTGGAGTTGAAAGACAAGCTGGACGACTTTGCCGTGGCACCGGTGCAGTCGGCCGTGGCGGGACCAGCGGTTGACGATGTGCTGTCTGCGCTGACAAATCTTGGCTATCAGCGGCCTGCGGCGGAGAAGGCGATCGAGCAGGCGGTGGCGAAAGACAAGGCGCTGGCCGGAGATTTCGATGGGCTATTCCGCGGGGCTTTGAAGGTGATCCGGTAGATGGCAGCCTTCAGCCGTCAGTTCTCAGCCTCTTCAGGTGGGCGCTGAAAAACGCTGCTTTCCACAAAGAATCGGAGCTGATTGGTTAGACTGGTTGCGATGGCCACGAAGAGAACACCCGCTCCTGCCGCAACGCTTCCTTATTTTCATCCCGCCGCTCTTACGTTTCTGCGCAACCTGGCCAAGCATAATGATCGCGAGTGGTTCACTCCACGCAAGGCTGAGTATGAGGCGGAGTTGAAGGACCCGATGCTGGCCACCATCCGTAAGGTGACGGATGCGATGGCGGAGTTCGCACCCAGCCACGTGCGGCCGGCGGAGAAGAGCCTGTTCCGCATCTATCGCGATACACGCTTTAGCAGCGACAAGCGACCCTACAAGACGCATGTGGCGGCGTGGTGGTCGCGTCAGGGCCTCGAGAAAACTTCGGGTGCGGGCTACTACTTCCACGTGAGCGCGAAAGAAATGGTGATTGCGGCGGGATCGTACATGCCCGAGAAAGACCAACTGGCCGCGATTCGGCATTGGCTTCTTGACAATCATGTTGAATTCAGAAAACTCCTGCGAAGCGCAACTCTTCGGAAGGTCTTTTCAGAATTTGAAGGGAACGCGCTGACGCGGCCGCCGAAGGGGTTTCCAAAGGAGCATCCGGCGCTGGATCTGATCCAATGCCGTCAGTGGGGACTTCACGCAACGCTGCCCGCTGATACCGCGCTCGATCCGAAGCTGGCGGCGACCCTGATTCGCCATTTCAAGCTGGCAGCGCCGGTGGTGGATGCCTTGAATACTCCGATTGCAGCAGCACTGGGACCGAAGAAAAAGGTGCTTTTCGGGCTACGTTGAGCAGAGCCGGGAAGAAGCGCATCGCGCGCCGGTCTCGTGCTTCAAATGTGGCCCAAATCCGCTGAAACCGGGCAAATATCGGTAAAAATAGGCGAAAAAGGGAAAAATACCAGCAAAAATTGTGGAAATCGGCTGTTTTCCCATTGACTTTGCAGGGTTCCAGGCTGCATGGTTACGAACGACGGGGTTCTGAGAACCCGCATGAATACAGGGGTTTCGTGCAAACGTTGCCTCAGTCGCACTCCCTCCATGCGGAACGCAATCAAGCGACGGAAGCCCAGGCAACACCGGCTGCCCTGAGGGCATGCCCAGAAGGAGAATCATCACATGGCAACTGGACTGACCAAGACTGCTCTTACACGGCATCTGGCGGAGAAACTCGAACTGACCAACAAACAATCGGCGGCCTTCCTGGACCTGCTGGCAGAGACCGCCATCAAGGAAACCAAGAAGAATGGCGTATTCGTAATCCCCGGCATCGGCCGCCTGGTGAAGGCGGAGCGCAAAGCCCGCATCGGCCGTAATCCGCAGACCGGCGCGGCCATCAAGATCAAGGCCAAGACAGTGGTCAAATTCCGCGTGGCCAAAGCTGCCAAAGACGTGATCGCTCCCGTAAAGAAGTAACTTTTCGGACGGCGGACCAAAGGGGAGGAGCCCACGTGCTTCTTCCCTTTTTCCTTTGAGCACGGTGGGACGGTGATTTTTGTGGAGTCTGCATGAACTGTCCCACATCGAATGAGCATGACAACTTCAGCATCGGTCCACAATGCATTCATCTCCGCGGCGACTCCCGCTTCGATTGTCATGATCCTGCGACTTGAAGGGCTGGCGGTAGCGGCCGTAACGGCGGCTCTTTACGGTCGCACGGGGGCGAACTGGTGGCTGTTTGCCGGGCTATGGCTGGCGCCGGACCTCTCGATGTTGGGCTATGTTTTTGGCTCGTGCCGGGGCGCGCGCATCTACAATGCAGTGCATGCATACGTGGCTCCGGCGGCGCTGGGGTTGTGTGCGCTCCTGCTGCACACAAATGGGCTGTTGCCATTTGCGTTGATCTGGGCGAACCACATTGGGGTGGACCGACTTCTGGGCTACGGGCTCAAGTACTCAGACGGATTCAGGTGGACGCATCTGAACAATCCCGGGATGCGCAAGGCTATTCCGCCGGCTTAGGAGCGGCGAGGACGCCGGGCATGAAGGCCCGTGCCACCAGGGAAATTCCGAAACTGATCAGGATGGCCCGCACCATAAGCCGGTTGTTGTAACTCCAGGAAAGAAACGCCAACGAGACGAAAACACCAATCGGTGTGATCTCGGCGAGGAGAGCGCGAAGCCAGTGGTGATCTACGCTACTGCTTTGCAGGCCAGTGCGCAGGCGGGGGATGAGGCGCGGAACGACGCGCAAATAGGCTTGGTAAGGCTCGCCGAGCTGGGCAGAAAGAAAGGCCTCTTCGCCAAGGATGAGTCGTAGCAGAAAAACAGTGAGTAGTGCCATTGCACACAGCGCGCCGGTCGGTGGCATAAGGAAGGCCATGGCCGCCACCATGAACCACAAGCCGAGGTACAGCGGATTGCGCACGTAGCGATAAGGGTCGCCGGCCATGACTGGGCCGGCTTTCATGTCAATGTTCTGTACCGTAGCGGGCCCAAGGTAGGCCGTTCCCCAGACCCGCAAAGCCGCGCCCACGGCGGCGATGAGTGCAGCGGTGATGATGACGACGGGTGAGGCAACGGTAAAGCTGAAGAGACCGAGTCGGCTTAGCTCGAGCGGCAGCCACTCCTGCAGGGAGATTCGCTTGCCGAATCCCCACGCGTCGATCCAAGGCGCCCAAAATCCTAAAATGATGATGGCCGCGTTGATGGCCATCCGCAGTTGAAACTCCAATTCTGTCGCCCTCATTCACTGCTCCCGCACGAGGGAGTTTACCACTATGCGCGGCGGATGAAGGCACCGTCTGACGAATCGGAGAGATGCGGTAATCTCCCCGAAGAGCGTGCCTCAAACACTGAAGCCACGGTCAATTTCGAAGCGTTTGCGGCACGACCAAGGTCGTGGCCTGTTACAAGGCATCAGTATTTCCGCAGCCTGAGGTTTCGCGCCCCGTTACAAAATACAGACAATACCTACTCCCAGCCCAGGGCTCCCATGGGGTCAGTCTTCATGGCGGAGCGCGCGGGAATGAGGGTGGCTGCGACAGCTACGAGGGCCAGCAGCAGAGTGACGGCGATGTAGCTGGCTGGATCATGCGGACTGATGCGGAAAGATGAGTTGCAGGATGTTGCGACGGCTGGTGCCGAGGGCCATGCGCACGCCGATTTCCTGGGTCCGCTGACGCCCATGAAGGCGATAATACAGTAGAGTCCGATGACGGCCATGAGCAGGCCGGTGAAGGCGAAAAAGCCGAGCAGCGCGGTCTCGAAGCGAGTGCGATCGGCCATCTTGCTGACTTGTTCATTCAGGGTCTCAATCCCTACAGGAACGGTAGGATCGAGCTGGGCGATCTGCGACCGCCCACGGAACTGTTGCCTTAGGCAAAGAACCGAATCGACAATCATCAGCGGCACCCGCCCGCTCCAATTGCTGGCGATGCTGCTCCTGAGAAAATAGATCTCCGGATTGTCCGGCTCAACGAGTCCTCCATTTTTCACGTTCTCGGCCACACCTATAACCGTGTGCCAACGCACGTCGCGACCTGCTTGTATGCGCTTGCCGATTGGATCTTCGTCGGGAAACATGCTCGCTGCCTATGGCGGGTGTGCAGTTCGATGTGGTTTGCGAGCTCATCTTCAAAGTCATCTTTCACTCGCTGTGCGCTGAGCACTCCGGCGAACCGTATCCATAAGGCTCTGAGTTTGCGCATCATGTAACTCCTAATCCGCGCGCAGGGCGTGCATGGGATCGACGGCGGCCGCGCGGCGAGCCGGGATCCAGGCGGCGATGAGCGCGACGACGAGCATGAGCAACGGCACCGCGCAGAAAGTGGCGAGGTCAAGCTCGCTGACCTCGAAGAGAAAACTGTGCAGCAGGCGGCTGAGCGCCAGAGCTCCGATGAGGCCGACCGCACAGCCTCCGCCTGCAAGCAACAGGCTCTGGCGCACAACGGCGAGGACGATCTGCCAGCGCTGCGCACCGAGCGCGAGACGCAGGCCGATTTCGTGCGTGCGCCAACTGACGATGTAGGCGATGAGGCTATACACGCCCACGGCTCCGATCAAGACGGCCAGTCCGCCGAAGCCGAGAAGCAGCACGGCAAGTGCGCGAGGCGCGGCCACCGAAGAGGCGACAACCTCGCCGAGCGTGCGCACGCGGATGACGGGAACGAGCGAGTCAATGCTGGCGACGGCGCGGCGTAGCGCCGCCGCTGTTTCGGGAGGAGTGGTGTGGGTGCGGAGCAGAACATACATCACTGGCTTCTCGCGCGTGGGCGTCATGGGCAGGTAGACTTCGTCGTTGAATCCGCCTTCAAGGCTGCCCTCACGCGCATTGCGCACCACGCCGACGACAATGGAAGCCTTGGCTGCGTCCCATACGGCGGGCGCGGGTGCATCATTGACGTCCAGGAGATGCTTGCCCAGGGGGTCCTGGTTGGGCCAGAGGCGCTGCGCGATGCGCTCATTTACAACGACGCCGCGGGTAGCGCCGGAAGCATCTTCCTGAGTCAGCAACCGGCCGCGTACAAGGTGCAGGCCGAGGACGTCGAAGTAGCTCGGAGATACGGTGCGCCCGGTGGCGAGCAGCGCACCCTGGCGCGCATCGCGCGGATGACCCTCAGCGTCGTAGACGTAATTGTTGTTGCGGCCGCTGAGCGGCAGCGAGTCAGTGAAAGCTGCGGTCTGTACTCCGGCGATACTCTGCGCGCGGTCGAGCAACGTTTCAAAGAAGGACTGGCAACGGCCCTTGTCCCTGCAGGCGGCTGCATCCAGCGCGACTTCAGCGGTGACAGTGTGGTCGATGCGGAATCCGGGATCGATTTGGGAAAGCTTGTAGAGGCTGTGCAGCACGAGGCCTGCGGCGGTGATCACCATGACGGAGAGGCTGATCTGCGCCACGACCAGGGCCATGGAGAGTCCGAAGCGCGAGCCTTTGCCACTTAGTGCGCGGCTGCCGAGACTGAGGGTTGCGAACAAGCTGATAGAGGCCATCCTCATGGACGGAATCAACCCGAATAGCAGGCCGGCGAGGACGGATGCGGCGATTGTGAAGAGAATGTCGCCGCCGTGGAGGGATACATCGTGGATGCGGGGAGTATCGGCGGGAAGCAGGCGCACAAAGACTCGCAGGCCGGCCCAGGCCGCAGCGAGTCCGACCGCGCCGGCGGTGAGACCGAGCACCACGCTTTCAGAAAGCAGTTGTTGAACGAGACGGCGGCCCGAGGCGCCCAGTGCGCTGCGAACGGCAAGCTCGCGTTCACGGGCGGTGGCGCGTGCGAGCATGAGGTTGGCCACGTTGGCACAGGCGATGAGCAGGATGAGTCCGACCGCACCGAACAGGAGCAGCAGACGCGGACGCATGGCGCCGGTTTGCGATTCAAGCAGCGGCGTGACGGTCATGTCGGAGGCCCACACGTCAGGCATGCGCCAGGGAAACTGCGGCAGCAGAATGCCGTGCAGGCGGCGCAAATCGGATTGCGCTTGCGCCGGAGTTACTCCATCGGCGAGACGGCCAAACGCCTGCAGGTCCAGTGTTGTCCATGGATCGAGCGGATCGTTTGGATGATAGGAGACCGGAATCACGAACTGCGTATCGGCATAGGGAAAGTGCACGCCGGCGGGCATGATGCCGATGATGCGACGCGACACGCCATCGATGCGCAGGGTGCGGCCGAGGACCGCGGGCTGGCGCGCTGTAATGCTGGCGCCAATACCCGTAGCTGAGCACGACGTCGCGATCCTGCCCAGCAACGGCGTCTTCGGGCGAGAAGAAATCGCCGAGGGCGGGTTGGATGCCGAGGGTGTCGAGTGCATTGACCGTGACCGAAGCACCGAAAACGCGATCGGGCGTGTCGGAGTCAGAGAGATTCGATTCGGCATCGTCGCCGTAACCGGCGATGGACGAAAAAGCTTTGGACTCCGCGCCGAGCGCGCGGATCCAACCCTTGGGAAAGACAGGTGAGGTGGTGCCGGTGATACGCGTCAGGCGGTCCTGATGTGCGTAAGGCAAGGGGCGCAGCAGAATGGAATCGACGAGGATGTAGATGATGGCGTTGGCGCCGATACCCAGGGCCAGCGTGAGCACAGCGGTCAGCGTGAAGCCCGGCGCCTTGCGCATCTGGCGAACCGCGAAGTGAACATCCTGCATTACGCTCTCGGCCGGCGGCACGGTGGCGCGGTCGCGGTAGGCCTGACGCGTTTGCTCTGCTCCGCCGAGACGGATGAGCGCCTGGCGGCGGGCTTCTTCGGCTGAGAGACCAGCGCGCACTCCTTCTTCAATGTCCATCGCGACGTGGCTTTCAAGTTCGGCAGAGATTTCGCTCCCTACGTTCGATCGGTTGAGCAGGCCAGACATCCGCATCCATAGTGCTCTCATTTTTCGCATCGTAATCTCCTAATCCGTGCGCAGGGCCTGCATGGGATCGACCCTGGCGGCTCGACGAGCGGGAATCCAGCAGGCAGCCAGCGCAATTGCGATCAGAAACGGCGGCACGATCGCGAAGGTGAGCGCATCGTGCGGTTGAACGCCGTAGAGAAAACTCGCCGCCAGCTTTGATAGCATCCATGCGGCAGGCCAGCCGAGTGCGACGGCAATCACGGTTAGTACGAAGCCCTGGCGCAAAACGAGGCGCTCGACTGCGGCGGGCCGCGCGCCCATAGCCATGCGAATGCCGATTTCGCGTGTGCGGCGGCTCACCGCGAAACTCATGACGCCATAGAGGCCGACGGCGGCGAGCACCACTCCGATCACGCCAAAGATGCCAAAGAGAGCAGCCGCAAGGCGAGGCAGAACGTACGCGGTGCGGACGTGCTCGTCCATCGTTTCCACGTTGTAAGCTGCCATGGCCGGATCGAGGGCGTGTACCTGGCGACGAACCGCCTCAGCCAGTGCTCCGGCACGGCCCTGCGTGTGAACGATGAGCGTATAGCCCATCAATGAGGGATCATCGGCGATGCTTTGCTCGAGCCGGCGGAACAATAAGGGTCGAGCATCCTCGCCCAGTGTGCGCGATTTGACGTTATCAACGACACCGATGATCTGGTAGGTGAAATTGCCGCCATTGACATGTTGGCCGATGGGATTGACGCCGGCAAAAAGGCGATCGGCAAAAGCTCGATTAATGATCGCTGTCTTCGGACCGTCGGCGGTTTGGTTGCTGAAGTCTCGGCCCACGAACTGCGCGATTCCGAGGGTCGCGAAGTAGCCCGGCGTGACCATGTACAGATCGGCAAACGTGGGGGCCTGGTTCTTACTGGATTGACCCGCGACCGTGAAGCCGTCGCTTCGATTGCCGCCGGATAGCGGTGGAACGTCGGTACACACCGCGGAGTCAACTCCGGGCAGCGCGGCTACACGTTCTCGCAGTTGCCCGAGAAATGCAGCGGTTCGCTGCGGCGAATAGCCATGCACGCGGGGATCGATGGAGACCAGAAGCAGGCCATGGGGATGAAAACCGATGTTGATGGCGGCTGCACTTTCAAGACTGCGGAGGAAAAGCATTGTGACAGAAAGCAGCACCACCGACATGGCGATCTGCGCAATGACGAGCACATTCCGCATGGTCAAGCGGCGTCCCGGACGAGTGAGTGCGTCCTCTCCCTTGAGGGCGTTGGTGAGCAATGGCCGGGAAGCGGTCCAGGCCGGGGCGGCCCCGAGCAAGACTCCGCTGACTAAGCTTAGAGAGAATGCGAACAAGAGAACGCGCCAATCCACGCCGACGTTCAAGTCGAGTGGAACCGGTGCCGGCAAGCGAAGCGTGGATAGCGCCTGCGTGGACCATAGCGAGAACACCACGCCGAGGACTCCTCCGCCTAACGCCATCATTACGCTTTCGAGCAGCATTTGACGCTGTAGTCGTCCCCTTGTCGCTCCGAGGGCGAGACGGACCGCCATTTCGCGCCGTCGCACTTCGGCCTGCGCGAATAGAAGGTTGGCCACATTCGCGCACGCGATAGAAAGAACCAGCAGTACGATCACCAGGAGCGATGAGAGGAAGAGAACGACCGTGCTTTTCAGGTTCGGGGGGAGAGAACCCGCCATTTCGACATGAAAACCGCTGTCTTTGTCGGTAGCCGGGAACACTCGGGCATAGCGATCCGCGAGAGTGTTGAGTTCCGCATCAACCTCGGCTCGGGAAACTCCGCCTCGCATACGGGCAACGACTGAGAGCCAATGAAACTCCCGCAAATCCTTCGGTGGCGAGTTTGGCACCAGTTCGATAGGTCGCTTCGAGAGGCACCCAGAACTGGGTATCGAGAATCTGGTCGACGCTGTGAAACGCAGCCGGCGCGATGCCCACGATTGTGTAGTTGCGCCCCGAGAGCAGAATGGGCTTGCCGAGAATCGACTTGTCGCCGTTAAAGCGGTGCTGCCAAAGATTCTGCCCCAGTATGATGACCGGAGTCGTATCGTCACTGGGGACGAACCCTCTGCCGATGACCATGGGAAGTTCGAGGACATCAAAGAAATTGGTCGTGACCGACTGGCCCCAGACGCGTTCGGGCTCGCCATTGCCGTTGATTGATGCGGGAATCAATTCATCATAGGCGGCGACCCCCGAGAAAGATTTCGCCTGATCGCGCACATCCTGATAGACCGGATAGGGGAAATGGTTACAGCAGCGGTCCCCTTTGCGCCTCGTTGAGAGGTCCAGCAGCGTGGAAGGATTGCCGACCGGCGCGGGGCGAAGAATGAAACGGCTGACCATGGAAAAGATGGTGGCGTTGGCGCCGATGCCGAGGCCGATGGAAAGTACGGCAATGGCCGTGGCAGCAGGATGTTTGCGGAGGGTGCGAACGCCGTATGCAATGTCGCGCAGAAGTGACTCAAGCCAGGGAAGGCCGCGGCGCTCGCGGTGCGCCTGTTGAGTTTGTTCTGTGCCGCCGAGGCGGATAAGGGCCTGGCGGCGCGCATCTTCGGGGGTGAGGCCGGAACGGACGCCTTCATCCGTGTGCAGGGCAACGTGCGATTCGAGCTCGGCGCGAAAATCGTCTTCGGCGCGGACGCCGTGTATGAGTCGGATGAGGCGTAGGCCGAATGCTCGGAGCTTTCGGATCTTATTCCGAATCGTGTTCCCGGTCTGCATGTTGGCTCCTGTCAGGCGCCTTCGGCGGGGAAGAGAAAGCGCGCAAGGATTTCGGTGGTCTGTTCCCACTCGGCGGCAGCTTTACGCACCTGGCGGTGACCGGCCTTGGTGAGTTCATAGAACTTGGCGCGGCGATTGTTTTCAGACGTGCCCCAGTGCGAGCGAATGTAGCCCTCCTGCTCCAGACGGAGCAGCGCCGGGATAGAGGGTGCCGTAGTTTAGTTCCAGCAGATCGCCACTGGTTTGCTCAATGCGCCGTGCAAGTCCATAGCCGTGCTGCGGACCCATGGTCTCAAGCGTGCGCAGCGCCATCAAGGCCAGCGTTCCTTGCCATACATCGGTCTTTCCGCCCATTGCTGTCTCCTCTTGCCAACCAATAGGAGGAGCATACACAAGCTTCTATGGGAATGCAATAGGGAGCGTGGGGCGCGAAGACACGCCAGCTATTCGAGCGGCTAAATGGTCATTTGGACGCATCGACGAGGGCACCGTACACAGCGGAGCGGCTCTCGTATTCAAGGTTGGGGCTGGCAGGACCAAGCATGCGCTGGATCATGCCGATGAAGACCACGTCGTTGGTGGGATCGACCCAGAACCAGGTGCCGGCTGCACCATCCCAGAAAAAGGTACCCTTGCCGTCGGAGAGATTGGCCTCGGGCGGGTCGAATTCGACGGCGCAGTTGTAGCCGTAGCCTAGGCCCGGCCGCATGACCTGGATGCCGATGCCGAACTGCCCAGTGAGCAACTCGGGAGGCAGGTGATTTGAGGTCATAAGCCTGACTGTAGGCGGGGCGAGAATGCGCTTGCCGTCAAGCTCGCCACCATCCGCAAGCATCTGCGCGAAACGGTAGTAGTCCTCGGCCGTGGAGACCATGCCGCCGCCGCCCGATGGCATGGTGGGCTGCACGTCATAGTCACCGGACCTGCGGCTGGCGCCGGGATCAGCGACGAGTTCGCCGTTGGGTCCAGTGCGATACAGGACCGTGAAGCGGCTGCGCTTGTCGGCGGGAACGTAGAAGCCTGCATCACGCATACCGAGCGGGCTGAAAATATGATCATGCATGAAGTGCGGCAGCGACTGGCCGGAGAGCTTCTCTACGATGTAGCCCTCGACGTCCATGGACATGCTGTAGGTCCAGCCTTTGCCGGGCTGATAGAGCAATGGGATTTTCGCGAGCTTGTCGATGAATTCCTGGAGGTTTTTTGAGGCCAGGAGGTTCTGGTCTCGGTACATCTTATCGACGGGCGTGTCACCAAAGAATCCATAGGTGAAACCGGCGCTGTGCGACATGAGTTCGCGCATCGTGGGCGCATGGTCAGGATCGACGAGGATCATTTTGCCGTCGGCGTCGGTGCCTTTATAAACCTTGAGGTGCGCGAATTCGGGGATGTATTTGGCGATGGGATCGGAGGGCAGCCACTTGCCTTCCTCATACAGGATCATCATGGCTACGCCGGTGACGGGCTTGGTCATGGAGAAGTCGCGGAAGATCACATCCTTGGCCATGGGCGCGCCGGCGGCCATGTCGCGCTGGCCGTAGGTGCGGTAATCCACCACTCTGCCGTGACGCGCAAGGATGGTGACGATGCCGGCAATCTGCTTCTGATCGACGACCTGCTGCATGATGGCGTGCAGGTGTTCTAGGCGTTCGGAAGAAAAGCCGACGGCTTCCGGCTTGACTGGGGTGAGGTCGATCGCGTGGCGGGCCGATTGCGGCGCGTGCGCCTGCTGCGCAAGAGATGGAGCAACACCCATAGCAATCGCGACCGACGCGAGTGCGAGGCGCGCAACAAGTGCAGATTTAAGCTTCATTGATTTCCCCTCCACAGCAGAACCCGGCCACACAACCAGCCGCACAAACTTCCTGGCGAAGTTTGTGCGCCGCAGAGAAGAGGGCCGGAATGCCGCACCCTTTATATCAAAAGAGTGCGGACTGCGTAGGCGTGTAGCGGTGATCAGTAGATCAGCTTCAGGGAGAACTGAATTTGCCGCGAATTGCCGGCGGTTTTGCTGATTTCGCCAAAGCCGGAGCCGTTGACAATGTTGGACGGCAGGCCCATGGTGACGATGTTGAAGAGATTGAAGAACTCCGAGCGGAACTGCAGGTCGACGCGCTCGGCTCCGCTTTCGCGGCGCCCGAAAGGCGTGTCTTTGATGAGTGCAAAGTCGAAGTTGTAGAAGGCCGGGCCGCGGAAACTGTTGCGACCGAGTGTACCAAAACGGCCCTGGTTAGGCCCGGTGCCTCCGGCCACATGGATGGGAATCGAGAAGAACGCGGCGGCATTATCAGTGCCTTCGCCAAAGTAATCCTGGCGGTCTTTGCGCGCGGTGGAGAGTTTTGGCTTAGCTATCAGGTCGGGACGGTCAGTACCGTTATTGCCGTAGCCAGTCTGCTGAATGCCGGAATACACAGTGAATGGCGAGCCCGAGCTGATGCTCGAAATGCTAAGCAACTCCCAGCCACCCGTTGCCTTTCTGGAAATGGAATGCAGAAAGTCCACATCCTGCAGGTGCAGGTCCTGGGCCAGGCTGAGGCCGAATCCATGTGTCACATCGAAACCCGACGGGCCTTTATCCGGATGTGTGTTGTATGGATCCTGTGAGAATCCTGAACTTACGGCGCCCGTTGAACCGGTGCCGCCGATGACAAGGCTTGTGTCGTCAAGCGACTTGCTCCAGGTGTAACTAGCCTGCACGCCCGGGCCGCCGTGACCTACTGTTCCCGAGAGTGAAGTTTGCAGCGCATGATAGGTGGAGTGGGCGTCAGAGAAAATTACATTCTCAACGCCGAAGCCGCCGATGACATTGCCCACGTTATCAAATTGCGTGTGAGGCGCAAAGCCGGGGCTGGCGCCCGGAAAGGCATTGGGGAAGCCATAACGCGGCAGCTTTTCGGCGGCGGTGCCCACATAACTCGCGTCCGCGGTGAGATTGCCGAATTTGCGCTCCAGCCCTGCCGTCCAGGTGTAGAGGGTTCCGTTGCCAAATGCACGGTCGATGCCGCTGAGATTCAGGGCGCTGACCGCCCCGCTGTCAGTTAGTTGGGCCATGTCCTTCTCGTAGCGATCCACATCCATCACGGTATTGGGGGCAACGGTGTTGGTGCGTCCCGAAGCAAAGATATCCACGCCAGCAGGGGTGTAGGCCCGCGGAAGCTGTGAGGGCGTGATCGTGTATCCGTAGTTAAGGGGCGCAGACGAAGCAGAGATGCGGCGTGGATAGATGGCAAACGGTGTTGATCCAGTGAGGAAGTTATCCTGCCAGATATTTGGCTCAATCGCGGTGATACCGCCGCCGGCATGTGCGGTCAGGTTGTTGGTCACCTGCCATGCAGCCTGAACACGCGGGCCCCAGCCATTCTTGTTTGTCTGGTAGCCGGGCTGCGGATTGATGACATACTCCTCGGTGCCGTCGACCGTGAGGAAACCTCCGGTGCGGCGAGCGCGCTCGGTGATGGGCGTATAAAGCTCCCAGCGTAGACCGTAGTCGAGGGTAAGGCGCGGAGTGATTTTCCACGTATCCTGCACCCAGATGTTGAAATCATTGCGATTGATCGCCGCGGGGCCGATGTGTGCGCCGCTGGAGACGAAACTGGGCGCGATGGCCACGGTGTAGGCGAAGGGACTTCCGGACAGGAAACCCGACAAGGTGTCAGGCAATGGATCGCCGACAGCGATGTTGTGCGCGCCGCTCGCAGATGAAATGGCTTCAGTGGAGAAGGCGGAACCACCGCCGAAGTCGTATTCGCCATCCGGGCTTACGCCGAAGTAGGTTGTGTCGCGATTCACGCGCGCCTCAAAGCCGGCCTTGAAGGCATGGCGTCCGGCGGTGTACTCAACGGTTTGCCTACCTTGGAAAAGGTTTCCGTACGCCTGCATGACCGTTCCGGCTGGTCCGTTGAAAGCCTCAAATAATCCATCGTTGAATTTGACGGCGGGGTCGGTGTAGTTGGTGGTGGGGAACCCCGGCGTGGAGCGTGTGATGCTGATCATCGACTCGAGAATGAGCCGGGGCGACACAGTGCGCGCATAGGTGCCAACCACGTTGCGTTGCCTGTCGAGGTATTGCACGCCAAACGAGGGATCGATGGCCGTCTGGTCGGGGTTGGTGGTAGGGCCGGTCAGGTTGTCCATGGTGAAACGCGCAAAAAATCGGTCTTTGGGCGAGAAATTGTGGTCGATGCGCACAGAAAATTGGTCGGCGTTGGTGACCACCTTCGACGCAGTCGCGTAAGTGTTCGCGCCGAAGGAGCCGGTGGGCAAATTGGGCATCGGATAGCGCGCCAGCACCGCGGCAATTCCAGGATCGACGGGAACGGCCAGGGTATCGACGGACTTGTCGGGATAGGTCACGCTATCGTAAACAAGCGAGCTGCCGCTGGCGGGGCGTTCAGCAGCTGTGGGCACCGGCATGACCTGCGTAGTGCCCAGCACCTGGCGAAAGCCCTGGTACTCAGTGAAGTAGAAGGTGCGCTTGCGGCCATCGTAGACACGGGGAATGTAAACAGGGCCGCCGTTGGTGAAGCCAAACTCATTACGGCGGAAAGGCGGGATCCGCCCTGGATAGGCAATGGTGGCGTGATCAAAGTAGTTGCGCGCATCGAAGGCGGAGTTCCGCACGAATTCAAAGAAAGATCCGTGGAAACCGCTGGCGCCCGAGCGAGTGCGAATATTGGTGAATCCCGCAGCGCCGCGGCCAATCTCGGCCGGCATCCAACCCGAGCTGGAATCGATCCCTTCGACAGCGTCCACGTTGAAGTTCGAGAACGTCGATCCGCCCATTTCAGGATCGCTGATGTCGGCGCCGTCCATGGCAAAGGTGGCCTCGACGCCCCGCTGCCCGTTGATGGCGAATTGCGCGGTAAAGTTGGTGGCCCCGTTGGAATCGGTCATGGTGCCGGCGGCCAGCAGCAGCAGCGAACTGAAGTCGCGCTTGTTCAACGGCAATTCGCTCACGGCCTGGCTGGAAAGCTCTTCGCCGCCGGTCGCGGTCTGCTCCTTTTGCTTGAGCTGCTCGGAAACGGTGATTTCTCCGCGACCGGACAAGGTGAGGACCACAGCGGAGGCGGCTGGCGCAAGCACGATGGGTGCAGCAAACCCGACCTCCCTGCCGTCGGTTTGGACTGTGAGATGGTATTGCCCGGCGGGTAAAGTAGCCAAGCGAAACTGCCCGTTCTCACTGGTAACGGCTTTGGCCGTCGCGTCTTTAGCGGCCAGTTTAATCTCAGCTCCAGAAATAGGAGCGCCTGCAGTGTTGTGAAGTACGCCCTGCCACTCCGCCTGCCCAGCCGTTCGTGCTGTTGCCGCTACGCATGCCAGCGACGTACCAAGCGTCAGAGCCCAGAATCCCCTATGGATACTTCTCAATCTTCGGCTGCCTTCAGAGCATTTGTTCCGCCATGTAGTAATCAATGGAATGAGGCCTTCATCCTGAACGGTACGCGCCTCCGCCCGCGAGGTTCACGGCGGAATAGATTTCTTGCGGCGTGATTGCCAAAATTATACCTGTTTGCGCGTACTAAAAGGCTTTTGCAGAAGGATTTCGGGCGGTCGACTCGGCGCGACTCTTGCGCAACCACTAAACTGTTCCAAGCGATGACAGAACCCTCTCCGTCCTCGGACACGATTGCGGCCATCTCAACACCGCCGGGCCGGGGCGGCATCGGCATTGTGCGCTTGAGCGGTCCTGAGGCTCCCTCTATCGCGGCGCAACTTGTGCTGCTTCGCCAGCCGCTGGAACATGCGCGCGCACGGTTGGCCGACGTGCTGGATACGCCTGAAGGGGGTGCGGAGCGCATCGATGAAGCCGTCGTCACGTGGTTTGCCGCGCCCAATTCCTATACCGCCGAGGACGTGGTAGAGATAGCGGCGCACGGATCGCCGGTGGTTTTGGAACTCCTGTTGCGCCGTGCACTCGATCTCGGCGCACGGCTGGCAGAGCCTGGTGAGTTTACCGAGCACGCATTTCTGGCCGGCAAGCTCGACCTGACCCAGGCCGAGGCGGTTCGCGATTTGATCGAAGCACAAACGCTCACACAGGCACGGCAAGCCGCCAGCCAGATGGGAGGCGCGCTTAGCCGCCGCGTACAGCCGCTGAAACAAGCCTTGGTGGAACTGATCGCGCTGCTTGAAGCGGGGATCGACTTTGCAGAGGACGATGTGGATGTAACTCCGCAAGCCGAGATTGCCCACCGCATTGGCGAGCTTGAACGGCCACTCGCCGCTCTCGAGGCCTCGTTTGCCCGCGGCCGCATTGTCCACGACGGCTTGACACTGGCTATTGTCGGCAGACCCAATGCCGGCAAGAGCTCACTCTTTAACCGACTGGTGGAACGAGAGCGGGCCATTGTGACGGCGATCCCCGGCACCACGCGTGACCTGGTGACGGAGCGGATTTCGCTGGACGGCATTCCTCTGGAGTTGGTGGATACAGCAGGCCTGCGCGAGTCGTTCGAGGAAGTGGAGCAGCTGGGCATTGCCCGCAGCCGCGAGGCATTAGCCGATGCTGCGTTGGTGCTGGTGGTGCTGGACGCGACCCAGCCGCTGAACGACGAGGAGCGCAGTCTGCTTGTGGCCGTGGAAGGTCGTCCGGCAATTGTCGCGATCAACAAGAGCGACCTCGCCAAAACAGGTGAAGTCAATTGCGATCTGTCAGAGGCCCAATCGGCAGGTGTTGCCGCGCTGCCCACGTCGGCGCTCACCGGCGAGGGCATTGGCGCGTTGCGCGGGCGCATTCTGGCGCTGGTAACCGGGGGGGCCGCATCCGAGCCCGGGCTGTTGACCAGCCTGCGCCATCAGCGGGCCATCGCCGCCGCCCGCTCCGCATTGGCCGACGCCGCCCAGGCCAACGCAAACCGGATTCCACACGAGATGATTCTGATCGATCTTTACCGCGGACTATGGGCCTTGGACTCTCTCACCGGCCAGACCACTCCTGACGACATCCTCAATTTGATCTTCTCCACCTTCTGCATAGGCAAATAATACGACTTCCAATCTCCCCGGACTGCGCCCCTTTTGGTCGGCAAGATGCCTCTTGAATGCAGCCGCTTGTTCAACGCGAAACGCCTTGAAGTCCCGGTGCTTCCAGATCGCCGCCAATACCTTCTAAGAGCATCAGGTCCTGTAAGAACGGCCACAACTTTACCCTTGACGCGAGGTAATGATCTGAACGCCCTCGGGCGGCGTAGCATCGTGCCGCACACCGGTCATTGTATTCTGCAGGCACGTTTTACGAACGTTTCGACCCCAGCTAGGCATGTGACGGATGCAAAGATGCGGGCGCAAATCCTGTGAACTTCAACGTGATGGCCGCGCGCTGCGCTACCCGCTGCGGATAGTCTACATCCACACTGTTGCCAAGCGCAGCTTCGGGCTGTTCCCCGCATCCCCTTTCCGCGGCTCACGCTGCGGGGCTGCGAACCGGGCCAGTGTTCGGCACCTTGCGCGGTCGTGCCTGACCCCATCGTGATCAAGAGCTCGGCGGCACACGCCCCGATGATCACGACGGCAGGAGGGCGGCTCAGGTCGGTGGCAAGCCAACGTGAGATGGGCGGTGGCGGAAAACCAGCGGGGTGGTCCGGGAAGTTCATTACACCCAAGTCGATTGCGATCCCGAGGCATCTTTGATGCGCGACTTCAGCCATGCAAGAAGTTTCCACGAAGGACGACGATTCAAATGCCCCAGCGTGATCAAGAGCATTGCGAGTTGAACCGACCGATACAGCAGCTTGTTTTTTCACCCGATAGAGGATAAGGGGACTCTCTTCAAAGACTTTGTCTGCGATTTCGTTAATGCTGCCCTGTTCGAATTCATCACCATAGCTCCAGATGTAGTCGTAATGCATGGAGACAGACTTCCAGTTGATTTCTTGGTCTTCGAAGTTGGGAATACAGGGCTCATAGGTGGTGCGCATGGGAGTTTGCCCTGGGGTATCGAACAGGCCGCAGGATGTAGCGCCGCGCCTTATAACCGCGTAAGCCCAGTAATGCATTTCGTATTGGTCGAAAATGCCATTAGTCTTGCGCACATCCACGAGCGGGAAGACTCTTGCATTACGAGCGATCTGTTCAATTCCGTGATTCATGGCAGTGCACTTCTGAGTCTCTCTATGGAATCCCGCGGTGATATTGAACACTCGCAAAGCGGTCAATGCCACGGCAAGCATGACAATCCAGTTTGCGCGTCGGCCGACGCGAAACACGGCAAGCGTCAAAAGGCAGAGAGGCGGCACGAGGCGCGAGTCTACTTCGGTGCTCGATCCCCATTCCATTGGGAACAGCAGAAACACTCCATAGAAGCTAAGCGCAATCGCAAGCCAGCGCATGTTCACGCGCAATTCACGGTTGCGTACCACCGCGACCAAAAGGCAGAGTACAAGCCCGCTCGCGAACAATACATCGAGCCTCGTGTCGTAACCGCGCAATAACAAGCTCAACGGCAAACGCAATTTCCACAGGATGGGCCTCCACACCACATCGCTTTGCTCTCTGAGACCAGGGCGCGCCCACAGAGCAAGCAACGATGGTGGAGCAAGGAAGCAGAAAAGCCGGAGCCATCCACGCCAGTCAAAGCGAGTAACCTCATATAGCACGAGAATGAACGCAGCCGAAGCGAACCCCAGCAAGTGTGCGAAATATGTGACAAAGCTGAGCACGAAAAAGAGAACTGCTCGGGCGACTGAAGGCTTGCGGCGGTACCATAGCCACGTCCCAATCGTTAAGAAACAGAGGCCAACACTCAGGTGATAGGCAGTAAACCCCAAGAGGAATAGCGAGTAATAGGAGAGCGCGCACGCAAGCAGTGAGAGTTTGATCTCGGTGGGATTGGCCTGCCAAAGAAACCATGAAACCGCGACCGGCACCAGCACTGTGGTCAGCATGAGTAATAGTTTGCCGGCAGATTCTGCGGCCAAAACCTGCTGAAGTGCGACCATCAAAATATCCCAAAGAATGTAAGGGTACGGCTTCCAATCGGCACGGTAATACTCTGAGAAGTGGAATGCGGGATCGTGCAGGTGATCGAGAATGAACGTCCGCGCGAGGTGGTCCGGATAGTCGAGTAGCGGTGGTTCACTAACAACGAGGAGCGGAAGCACCAACGAAGAAGCCGAAAGAACGAAAAGAACAACCCAGGAAGCGTTGCGCTTATGATTGGGCTGCATTGACGTAGTGGTTTCCCTTTGCAATGTGAACTATCGACACTGTACTAGCGGCGATTTTCAGACCTCAATTTCAGACCTCAATAGGTTTCGCTCAGATTCTTAGTGGAGCCGCCTCCAATCAGGGTGGCGACTGAGAGCGTGAGAACCGGGCCTATGATGCTGAACAGAGGCCGACAAACGGTTCCAAGAAGCTCGGAATAACCACCAAGCCCCACTGCGAGAAGGGCGGTTACGATCGATGCCATCACCCAGGGCTTCGGTAACCGAGGCAAGTACCAGGCTCCTAGAGGTAGAAGCCAAACAAATGCATACCAGAATTCCTGGTCCAGGAAACCCTTCAGGATGTTCTGCCAAAAATTCGCCCATGAACCCCACTGAGTTGCCATTCCCACGGGTGACATGTAGGACCCCGAAACGAATCGGTATGCGAGTACTACTGACGCCGCGCTGGCGGCTCCAAGAGCAGCTACCCACAGGAGCTGTCCGTATGTCCTGGTCGATCTCTTGGCCGCAAACCACCACGTCGCCGCAAACAGCGTTGAGAACGGCAGAAAGGTCTGCTTGGCCAATCCGCCCGAAACGCCGATTAGAGGAAGCAACCACCATCTGCCAGAGAACAAGGCCCATGTGATCGCCATCATGAGACATGCTTCCGAGGAATCCACCGTGCCCGCAAGCCACAGGTTGGGAATGACGAAGTTGAGCAAGTAAAGAGTGCAACCGAGAAGTGCGAGAGGTAATCTCGCAGCACGCGAAAACCAACCAGCAGTAACAAGAATGTGGAGGTAGCGCAGAAGAGAGAATTCGATATGAGCAGCCCGAAGGATACCGGATTCCATGAACCGACTCTGCCTTTTGCCAATAGATAGGATGGCTTGGCCACCTCTGGCACGAGGACCCGGAAGCAAAAAGGGGTGTCGTCCGGCGCTTCCTGATCGACGACCATGTTGTCGTAGGCCTCTTCGTCCGGCCCAAGCTTTCTCGAATCGAACCGCTCTA
>CAVQZQ010000037.1:0-122252 GCA_963718435.1 uncultured Acidobacteriota bacterium
TCCGAGAGACTGCCTGGACTGGACTGGGATATCGCAAGATTACTGCTATTCCACACCCGTTTCGGCCATTGGAAGCAAAACAATTCATGACTTCACGAAGAACGGTCAGGATGGAGATGCCTTTATAGAAGAAACGGCCAAAGTTGCTTGGCCTGAGTCATTGGAAGCGCACGCGTTAGAGGCAAAGCTAGAAGAGCTTAAAGCTGAGAGAGCACGCCGCTTGAAGGGATTGAACTTGGAGTCACTAGACGAAGACATCATGGCAATTGAGCGGACCCTAAAGCTAGTCAAGCCAACACTCACATAACGTATCAATTCAAACTTTTCATATTCCCTAAAACTTCTCCTGCGCAGGCCTCATATCCAACTCATGCGTCCACAACTCCGGCTCCTGCTGCGCCAACCACAAATAAGTCTTCCCCACCGCATCAGCACTCATCCTCTTCCCCACCCTCTGCTCCTCGCCATCCTCATCCGCAATGCCCCCATTCGCAATAGCATGCACGACATGAATACCCTTAACGCTCATCTCCCTCGCCAAGCTCTGCGCCAACTGCCTAACCCCGGCTCTCCCCGCCCCATAAGCCCCATACTCAGCGTTAGCTCGCAGCGCCCCTAGCGTCCCGGTGAAGATCAACGTCCCCTTTTTTTGCCCGCCGCTCTCGGACAGCGAAGCCTCGCCATGGTGCTCAAAGAACATCTTCAGCGCCTCCTGCGCAAACGCAAACGCCCCGCCCACATACGTCTCCAAACTGCTCGTGAAATCACCATACGTCTCCGACATGAAGGGTTTCTTGCTGGAGTGCTTTGCATACGTTCGGTCGCGTCCTTTTCTGCGCGGGGGAACAGCGGTGCGGGGTCGCTGAAGCGGGTTCCTGCCTTCAGTCCGCCCCACGCGAGTTGAGGAGAAAAGGACTGCTTCGCCGCGTCGTAGAGCGAACCGAGGCCAAGCTGCTGCCAAACCTTGGCGGCTGAAGCCGGAAGAATAGGGTAAACCAGGGCGGTGATGATGCGGATGGCTTCGGCAGCCGTTGCCAAGACGCGTGCCTGCAGGGCGGCGTGGTCGGCGTCCGAGCGGTCGGCCGGCTTCTTCCAGGGCGCGCTGGCAGTCAGGTAGCCGTCGGTTTCGGCGACCAGGAGCCAAAGGCCCTTCAACGCTTCGAGAGTTCAGTTCCTCGAAAAGCGGGGCCGAATTCGGTAATGGCGCGCTCCGCCCGAAGCGCGCAAAGCCAACTCGGCACGGTGACTCCGGGCCGGGATCGGGCAGCACCCCGCCGAAGTATTGTGCACCATGTTGACCACGCGGCTGACCAGGTTGCCGTAGCCATTGGCGAGATCGCCATTGTAGCGGCGCACGAGAGCGTCAAAGCTGAAGCTGCCGTCCTGTCCGAAGGGTATTTCGCGCAGCAGGAAGTAGCGCAGAGCGTCGGCGCCAAGCACCGCATCCACCGTCTCCGCGCGCACAATGTTGCCCAGCGACTTGGACATCTTGGTATCGTCGAAGAGCAGCCAGCCGTTGGCCTTCACAGATAGTGGGGGCGCAATACCGGCGGCCATCAGGAACGCCGGCCAGTAGACACAGTGGAAGCGGCTGATCTCCTTGCCGATGAGGTGCATGTCGGCGGGCCAGAATTTCTCGAAGCGCGCCTGGTCGGCGGGATCTTCGGAGCCGTACCCGAGGGCGGTGATGTAGTTGGCCAGCGCGTCGAGCCAGACGTAAATGACGTGTCTTCATGCCGGGCACAGGGATACCCCAGGAGAAAGCTGGTACGGCTGACGGAAAGATCTTTGGTCCGCTGCGCACAAACGGAGATCACTTCGCGGCGGGTCGACTCGGGCTGCATGAAGCCGGGATTGCTCGTAGAATTCGAGCAGCCGGCGTTCGAAGGCGGAAAGCTTGAAGAAGTAGTTTTCTTCGCTGACGGTTTCAGTCAGACGGCCGCATGTCGGGCAAACGAGCCGGGAGGGCCATCGACGTACGCCTCATCGGAGACGCAGTACTGGCCGGTGTAGGTGCTATTGTGGACAAAGCAGCGGTCGCGCAGGGTGGCGAAGAATCCTGCGCGCCGCGAATGTGCCGTTCCGTGGTGCGAATAAAGTCGTCGTAGCTGAGTCCGAGCCGATCCCAGAGACTCCGAAATTCCCCTGAAATTGCCGTCGCAAACTCCATGGGCGTGCGGCCGGCGAGCTTGGCGGAGCGCTCGATCTTTTGTCCATGCTCATCGGTGCCGGTCAGAAACCATGTGTCGATGCCCAGGGCGCGCTTGCGCCGGGCAATCGCATCGCACACGATGGTCGAGTAGGCGTGGCCAAGGTGCGGCCGCGCATTCACGTAGTAGATCGGCGTGGTGAGATAGAAAGTGCTGCGCTGGGGGTCGGATTCGTCATTCGAATCGAGGGTGCAGTTCATGGCTACCGAATGCGAGCAATCTGTGTTCCGATAGGCATGCCTCTCTGCATCTTACGGTATCGATGGCACCCGCTCGACCCAGTCAGCCCGCTGCAGGTGGTAGAATCACCCTTGCAAATCAAGGATTTTGAGGCATTTCGACGTGTATCTGGAAATGCAGAAGCGGCTGGAAGCGCACCTTCGCGCGGTGTTGCAGACGAGGTACGAGATCGAGCTTGAGAAAATTCCGCTGGAGATTCCGCCGGATCTGAAATTTGGCGAACTGGCGACGCCCATTGCGTTCGAGCTGGCGCGCAAGCTGCGCAAAGCGCCGAAGATCATTGCCCAGGAGATCGTGACGGCCTGGGCCGGTCTCAAGGGGTTCGCCTCGTTCGATGTGGCGGGGGCGGGATATATCAACGCCCGCTTCGACCGGGCGGCCGGCGGGGCCCGTGTAGTCGCGGAGATGGCTAGTCGGCCCCACCGCAGGTGGCGCTGCACGTGCTGGTGGAGCACACCAGCATCAATCCCAACAAGGCGGCACATATCGGTCATCTGCGCAACGCAATTCTGGGCGACACGTTTGTGCGGCTGCTGCGGGCCGCGGGCCAGAAGGTCGATGTACAGAACTACATCGACAACACCGGCGTGCAGGTGGCCGACGTGGTGGTCGGCTTCCTGCATCTGGAGGGCAAGTCGCTGGCCGACGTGCGCAGCTGGTCGCGGACTGCGAGGCTGCGCAGGCATAGAGGCCACGAGGTGGCCATCGACTACTACTGCTGGGATCTCTACGCGCACGATTCGCAGTGGTATGAGCGGAACAGAGGAAGAGAAAGCGGCGCGCAAGAAACTTAGGCTACGACACGCTGCACGAGATTGAGCATGGCGGCAACGAAACTGCCGAGGTTGCCGAACTGATCTCGACTGCGGTCCTGCGCCGGCATCTCGAAACCATGCTGCGCCTGGACATCGAGTACGACTTTCTGCCCCGCGAGAGCGAGATTCTGCACCTCAGTTCTGGGATGCGGCTTTCGAACAGATGAAGCAGACGGGCGTCCTCTACTTCGAGACCGACGGCAAGAACAAGGGCTGCTGGGTGATGCGCGGGCCGGGCAGACAACGTACCGTCGAGACGAAGACGGCCCGAGGGACCGATGAAGACGCCAAGGTTATCGTCCGTTCCAATGGCACCGTGACCTATGTCGGCAAAGACATCGCCTATCACTTGTGGAAGTTTGGCCTGCTGGGGCGCGACTTCGGTTACAAGCCGTTTTTCAAATATCCGGATCATGAGTGCTGGATCTCGGCCGAGCAAGGGAGTCGAGCCGCATCCCCATTTCGGCGGCGCGCAGGCAATATACAACGTGATTGACGCCCGCCAGTCCGATCCGCAGGCCAACGTGATCCAGGCGCTGCGCGGCATGGGCTACACGGAGCAGGCGGATCGCTACACGCATTTCAGCTACGAGATGGTGGCGCTGACGCCGCGCTGCGCAGTGAGGTCGGCTACGCGGTGTCGGAAGAGGACCTCGGCCGGCCATACATCGAAGTCAGCGGCCGCAAGGGCTTCGGCGTGAAGGCAGATGACCTGATCGACAAGCTCATCGCGGCCACGCGAGCCGAGGTGGATGCGCGCCAGGCCGGGCGCGGCGAAGCGGAACGCCGCCAAATAGCCAAGCAGATCGCCATCGGCGCGCTGCGCTACTTCATGCTCAAGTTCACGCGCAAACGGTGATCGCCTTCGATTTCAAAGATGCACTGAGCTTTGAGGGCGAGACTGGGCCCTATATTCAATATGCGGTGGTGCGGATCAGGAATATCTTTCGCAAAGGGGGATACGGCGCCGGATAATCGCGGAGGTATCGGCGTTAGCCGGGATAAAGAGGAAGTAATCTGCTGCATTTCTGGCAGGGGAGGACGCGGAGGATATCTGGGCGTTGTGGCTGCGGTGCGCGCGGCGATCGCTGGTGCTCGATCAGTGCATCACCACGTCGGAGCCTGCCTATCTTGCCAAGCACGCGTTCCAGTTGGCCCAGGAGTTCAAGAACCTCGATCACAAGCACCATATCCTCACCGAAGAAGAATCCGGCGCGGAAGACGTTTCTGCTGGCCACAGACGCCGTGGCGCTGCGCGAACTTACCACGGTGCTGAACTGGCTGGGGATCCAGAGCCCTGAAGCCATGTAGTGGCTGGGTATATGGCTTGAAAGCATCCGTCACGGGGGCCGGGTTTTGATCGGACAAACAGCGTCTGCGTGACCGAATGCTATGAGCGGCATCACACTCACAGGCGCGCCCGTTATCTTATCTTTCCATTCGGACCTGATGACCTCGACTCCTCTGTCCATTCAGGAAATTGACAAGAAACTCGGTTTAAATCCCCTGACCAGTACGAAACGATCGGAACTTATGGCGCCAAGATTAAACTTGGACTGCTCGAAGATCCTGCGGTTCCCGTTCGCGGCAAGTTCATCCTGGTCACCGCTACCACGCCAACGACTTCTGGCGAAGGGAAGACGGTGGTTTCCATCGGCCTGGCGGAGGGACCGAGCCAAAATCGGGGGAAAGCGATTGTCACATCGCGTGAGCCGTCGCTGGGACCGGTGTTCGGGCTCAAGGGCGGCGCGGCCGGCGGAGGACGCGCAGGTTGAACCAAGCCAGCAGATCAACCTGCATTTTCACGGGACCTCCACGCCATTACATCGGCGCACAACCTGCTGGCCGCAATCGTCGACACGCACCTGTTCATGGCAATGCGCTGGACCTCGATCCTGAGCGGATCACCTGGCCGCGCGCCCTCGACATGAACGATCGTGCGTTGCGCCGGGTGATAGTGAGTGCAGATCCAGAGGAAAAGGAGACGGCGCCGAACCGCGAGACTGGCTTCGTGATCACGGCAGCATCGGAGATCATGGCGATCGTCGCGCTGGCGTCGAGCCGTGACGATCTTCGGCGTAGGCTGAACAATCGTGGTGGGTGCTCGCGCGCGGGGCCGCCCGTTACGGCTACCGACGGGGCGCGACCGGAGCGATGATGGCGTACGATGCCATCCTTCCCAACCTGGTGCAGACTACGGAAGGCACTCCCGCCCTGGTGCATACGGGACCGTTCGGCAATATCGCGCACGGAACCAGCAGCGTGCTCTCGCAGCAGATGGGCCTGCGGCTGGCGGATTACGTGGTGAATGAATGCGGTTTCGCGGCCGATCTCGGCGCGGAGAAGTACTTCGACATCGTCATGCACACGTCGGGAATCCCGCCTGCCGTAGCGGTGCTGGTGGCGACCGTGCAGAGCCTGCGGGCCCAGGGCGAAGGCACGCTAGGTGCGGGCTTCACCAACCTCGCGCACCACATCTGCGCCTTGCGTGGATACGGGGTGCCGATCGTCGTGGCCATCAACCGTTTCCCTGGGGACACGCGAAGAGGAGTTGAAGCCATCGCGGGGGAGTGTGGCGGAAGGCGTTCCGTGCGCGGTGGCAGAGGCGTTTGGCAAGGGCGGCGAGGGCGCAAAAGGGGTCGCGGCGACCGTGTTTGCGACCATCGAGGCGAATCCCGCGCCCAGGTCGGCCGATCTACGCGCTGAAGACCCACTCGAAGAGAAGATTCGCGCGGTCGCGACTCAGGTGTATGGCGCGGAGGGTGTCACCTTCAGCGAGGCGGCGCGCGCCAAGCTGGAGCGCTATGCGGGATGGGGTTTCGCCGGCTGGCCGTCTGCGTCGCAAAGACCCAATACTCCCTCACGGACGACCCGAAGCATGGGGGCCCCCGCCGGATGGATGTTGAATATCACCGACGTTTCCCTCTCGGCCGGCGCCGGCTTTGTGGTCGCGATCGCAGGCAATATGATGCTGATGCCCGGGCTGCCGCGGGCACCCGCGCGCTGGCCATCGACGTCGATGAGGATGGAAATATCGTCGGGGTTTGACGCCATCGAGAAGATAGAGCTGATATCGCATCTGGTCGGCTGCCAGTTGCTTTTCCTGGGTAGTGGGAATTTTGGCGATTCGGCCGTGAAGAAGAACCTTTCCGGGGTCCTGAACGTTCCGTCCGGTTGCCGAGTCGGTAGCGGGATTCTGACTGGGAGATGGGGGTGTCGTCCGCAAGGTCATCTGTTGCCCTCCGCTTGAGTGTCGCAAGGTAGCGCGATGAAGGTACCGCTGCCTGTTCATAGCACAGAGCAGACATCGGTTTCCATGAAAAGACGGCATGAGGAAAGCCTGATCTTCATCTTTCCTTCGATACGAAAGGGATTGAGACCAGGGCGGACTTTAAGGCCGATTGTTACAAAATGGTTAAACCGAGTAGCTTCTCACCCATTCAAGAATGGACCTGACAGCAACGCCGCTCGGTCCCTTCGCGATGTACGGACGGGATTCTTCAATCCAGGCCATGCCGGCGATGTCGAGGTGAATCCACGGGGTATCTTCCGCGAACACCTTCAGGAATTCGGCGGCGGTGACGGCGCCGCCCCAGCGTCCGCCGGTGTTCTTGATATCGCCGATGTCGGACTTGATCATCTCCGCGTATTCGTCGCCAAGCGGCAGCCGCCAGAACTTTTCGCCGGAGGTTTCGAGCGCGGCATTGAACTTTGCTAAAGTGCCGTCGTCATTGGAGAAAGCGCCAGCGTTGACCATGCCCAGAGCCACCACGCAGGCGCCGGTGAGGGTGGCGGCATCGATCAGGTGCGTGGCGCCAAGTTGACGCGCGTAGGCGAGACCGTCGGCGAGCACCAGGCGGCCTTCGGCGTCGGTGTTGATGATCTCGATGGTCTTGCCGGACATGGCGGTCTGCACATCGCCCGGCTTCTGCGCTTTGCCGTCGGGCATGTTTTCGGTGGCGCAGATGATGCCGATTACGCGCACCTTCGGCTTGAGCAGCGCGATGGCGCGCATGGCGCCGGCCATCGCCGCGCCGCCCGCCATGTCGTACTTCATCTTCTCCATGTTGTCGGCGGGCTTGATGGAGATGCCGCCGGTGTCGAACGTAATTCCCTTGCCGACCAGGCCCAACACAGGGCCGTCCTTCACGCCCGCGGGCTCGTAGCGCATCACGATGAGCGCAGGCGGCTCTTCGGAGCCCTGGAGACGCTCCAGAAGGCGCCCATCTTCAGTTCGTGGATTTTGTCGGTGGAGTGCACCTCGCATTGGAGGCCGACCTCCTCTGCCATGGCGCGGCGCGCTTGCCGAATCGGTAGGGGTGAGCTTGTTGCCCGGCTCGTTCACTAGGGTGCGGTGAAGTTCTGGCTTTCGCCGATAATGATGCCTTCCGTGAACGCAGCCTCCAGCGCCGCCCTGTCGGCGTCTCGGGGCGAGGCAAAGAGGGTAAACCGCTGCACGCTGAGGTCTTTGCGGTCGCTGCGGTAGGTATCGGCATCGAAATCGCCGATGAAGGCGCCTTCCGCGATCGCCCGGGCGAAGGGCGGACTGCAGAAAGTCGGCTTCAGGAAGCGCGAAGGCTAGTTCGCGGATCGCCCGTGGCTTAGTGAAACGCACCGCGGCACCGGCGGCGCTGCGTACCGAGTGCACCGTGGCTTTGGACTTTTTGCCGAGGCCTACGATCAGAAGGCGTTTTGCCTTCAGCCCCGCTGGAGCGTGCAGGAGGACGGTCTCGTTCGCGCCGGCCTTGTACTCGCCACTCGACAAAACAGCCGCCGCGGCCGATTTGACGGCCCCATCGGAGGTCAGCAGTTCGTGGTATGGGGTTTGGCGTCGGGGCCTTTGTCGGTTTGCGTATCGACGGCGAGACACCAGCAGTTCAGTTTCGATCCCGGAGGGATTCGCGAATGACAGTTCAGTGCGCATGGAGTCCATTATTTCACTGGGGCGGGCGGCAGTGGGGTAACGATCGTACAGGCCTGGGGCCCAGGAAGCGAGCAGCAACGGAGCTTCGGGAACCGCCAAGACAGCTCATGACTTCACAACGAATGGGGTAATCCGGTAAAGCGAGGCCAAAGAGCCGTCGTTTCCGCAATAGCGTTGATCGACTTTTATCATCTGCACAGGGTCAAAGAACTGGCGACTCGCCTCTCTGATCTGGTCCGGGACCGGGGACGAGAGCCGAAGCTTCGGCGCCTGCTTGTAGGGAAACCAGAAGGCGTCGGCTTGCTGTGATGAGATTGACTTTTGCTCCAGCCATGTTCGAATCAGATCGTTATAACGGCTCGTCTCGATTAAACTCCTGCTTGGATCAAAGGCGATATTGGAGCTATGAAGCAGTTCCAGAATTCGCGGCCCAACTTCCGAGTCAAAACCGCCCGGCTGCCATTTCTTGATCTCCTCAAGCAAGTCGCTGGTCGGAATGTGCGCAAGACGCTCAGCGTCGTCGTATCGCGCCAGGGTTCTTAGAACAAGTGCGCCTTGGCCCTTAAGGCATCCATGCATTGCTCGGAAAAAATGCCCATACTGCGGGATGGACAGGTTATTAAGTGCCTCGTCGCCTAGAATTGCATCGAAGCCATGATCTCCTTTGAACTCAAGCCAGTTGTCGGTGACTCGCTTGATTTTTCCGGCGAAATCCTGCTTTACCGCCGTTTGATCGACCAAGATCACTTCTTTGACCCGTGGTTCCGCGTTGCAAGCATCGATCAATTGCGGCGTGAGTCCGAGTATTGCAACACGAAGTTCCTGTATTTGCGGTAGGCGCGTCACAGCCATCGTCAACATGTTGTTCGCGTCCTGGTCCGACAAGCCGTGAGGCACTCCGAGACGAGTTGAATGGTTTAACAGACGGTTGTCCCAGAAGCGGGCATTGATAGGTGCATTGAATTCGCGCAGGAACTGTTCACCGGGCATGGCGCTTTGTTTCAGGCTTTCGCTGCAGGCTATGTAGTCGTCGAATGTTTTTGAAATCTCTCTGCGGTCGGTCTGCACATAAACCGTGAGTAAAGGGCTGATTCCGTGCCGGGCTCTTACGGTCATTAAGCAATCCGAATCGAAAAGGCCAAAATCCATTTCGCAGGCTCCGCAGAGTTTTTCAGCCTTTGCCCGCTCCATGGTGAATACCGAAATTTTGTTTTGGATGTGGCGCTCAATCAAATCCACGGTCTCGGCGCTGACATCGTCCCGGTTCTCGACGATAAAAAGTCTGACCAGCTTCCCGGGAGTGCCAATTTCCTGGGCCTTGGAGAACCATGCGTTCAGGTACGCGCGTCCATTTTCGTCACTGTATGCAACCTCTCTTTCGTCGACAATGAACGTTGCGAAGGCATGTGAAGCAACAGATTCGATTGTTTTCACTGAAAGCTTCGGGATGGTCCCCCGCTCGTCGATATACGTATTGCGGTTAAGATTCTTGACGTCGGCTCTGAGCTCGGAAATGATCTGGGTCAAGATGATCTTCATTACGTGATTTTTTCCCGCGGTGCGCGCAGCGCCGGCCATGTCCGGCAGCAGGGCTCTAAACTCGTCAGGCACCCCAATCACTTCAAACGCCAGGCTGAGAAGAGTGAGGAGCAGGCCCGTGCTGATTGCCCAGGTGATTGCCCATTTTTCCCCGACATCAGGCCGGCTATGCAAATAGATTTCCAGAGCCAGCGAGACAACAAGGATGACGAACTCGCGAAAAAGCACGGCTGTTGTTCTTTCACCAAACAAGGCGACCTCCGAAACCTCAAATGTGTTGACGCGAGTGTATAACGAGGAAAATAAGACCGCAAAGTTGCTGAATTAGCTAGCGATCACTTTGACATGCGGTGTTTGTTGGCGTTGATGGCGGAGCGGGCTTCGCGGTCGGCTTCGCGGCGGCGCTCGGTTTCGCGCTTGTCCCAGTCCTGCTTGCCTTTGGCGACGGCGAGTTCGCATTTGACCCGGCCGTTGCGGAAATAGAGGCGGGTGGGGATGAGCGTGTGACCCTTGACCTGCGTCTTCGACAGTAGCTTGCGGACTTCTTCGCGGTGCAGCAGCAGTTTGCGGGTGCGGGTTTCGTCGTGGTTGGCGATGTTTCCGTGGGAGTAAGGCCCGATATGCAAATTGAGCAGGAACGCCTCGCCGTCTTTGATCAGGCCATAGGCGTCTTTGAGGTTTGCTTTGCCCTCGCGGATGGATTTGACCTCGGTGCCGCGCAGGGCCACGCCGGCCTCGAATTTTTCCAGCAGAAAGTAGTTGTGGCTGGCGGCGCGGTTGTGGGCGGCGTCGCGCTCGCCGGAGGCCACGGGGTCGCGCGGCCGCGCCGGCTTCTTGGGGCCCGGGCGGTCCGGCTGACGATGACGTGGCTGGTTTGGCGTGCCATCGGGAAGCATCCTCGAATCTTGATCGTAGCATCGGTTCGTAGGGTCGCAATGCGCTACTAGAATGGCTTCGTCACGTTAAGCAGAAATAAATGAATCAGGTTTGCGGATCGCAGCCTGCGGGGCTTTGCTAGAAGAGGCAGCGTTGGATGGGTATCGTCGAGCAACAGGAATTGCGGTCGGGCGGCCAAGGCGTGCCGGCGGCCTCGGACGGAAGACGGGCCGGCAAAGACGCCAGGGAGTTCAATGAACCGCTCGCGCTTCCGCTTCGGCTTTCTCCGTGGCCTTTCTGCATCGTGTTCTTCGCTGTGCTGGCTGTGCTCGGCCTTGTCAGTCTCGCAGCTCACGCCCAGTCGGCCAAGACCTTCTTCAAGCGCGGCGAGGCGGCCGAGGCGCGGGAGGACTACGACGCCGCCTATGAGAACTACCAGAAGGCCTATGCAGAAGGCTCCCAAGGATCTGAGCTACCGCAAGGCTTTCTATCGCGTGCGTGTTTCAGCTCGGCGCGCATATGACCAAGGGCCGCAAGCTGTTGTGGGCGGGCGACGACAAGGCGCGCTGGCGGAGTTTCTGCGCGCCACGGAGATCGATCCCGGCAACGAGGCGGCGCAGCAGGAAATAGTGAGGATGCGTGCAGACAAGGCCAAAAACCGCACCAGAACGAGGGGGATACTCCCCGAACCGCCCGGCAAGCCGGAAGAGCTCGACTCGATGGCGCGCCGGTCCAGCTGAAGCCGATTCGAACGAGCCGTTGACGCTGCACATAGCGGAAGACGCGAAGATGGTGTACCAGGCAATGGCAAGGCGGCGGGCATCAATGTGCTGTTCGATCCGGACTACATCGGCAAGCGCATCCAGGTGGACCTGAATAACGTGTCGCTGCTGGACGCGCTGCGCATTGTGGGCACGCTTTCGAACACGTTCTGGCGTCCGGTGACGGAGAACACCATATTTGTCGCGCAGAATACGCGCGCCAAGCGCGCCGAGCTCGATGAGCAGGCGGTGCAGACGTTTTACCTGACGAATGCGTGGCAGCAGAACGATCTGAACGATGTGCAGACGGCATTCCGCAACGTGCTGCCCAACATCAAGGTGTACGGCGTGGCAAGCCAGAACGCGCATGGTGGTGCGCGGCACGCCCGATGAACTGCTGCTGGCGCAGAAGCTGGTCAACGATCTGGACAAGGCGCGGCCGGAGGTGGTGGTCGACATCGCCGTCATGGAAGTGAGCAAGAACTGGGAGCGCAAGCTGGGCATCGCGTGGCCGTAGAGCGCCAGCGTTGCGCTGCAGACATCGCACTCCAGCGAGCAGTACGACTGCCCGACCGGCAGCACCACATTGGCACCCGGGACCACCGGCACAACTCCGACGCTCTACAATCTGGCGCACCTGAACTCGAACGACTTTGCGGTGAAGGTGGGCGCGGCCACGGCGAATCTGCTGCTGACCGATTCCAACACCAAGATCCTGCAGAATCCGCGCATCCGCGCCGACGGACGCGCAGAAGGCGACCATGAAGATCGGCGAGCGCATCCCGATCGCCACCGGTTCATACCAGACGGCGCGGCCACGGCGCTGGTCAGTTCGCTGGTCAACACCCAGTTCCAGTACCAGGACGTCGGCGTGAACATCGAGATCACGCCGACGGTGCACTACGATCATGACGTGACGTTGAAGATGAAGATTGAAGTCACGTCGCAGAGCGGCATCGACGATCAGCGGAGTGACGGAGCCGATCATCGCGCAGAAGAAGCAGTGAACAGGTGATGCGGCTGCGCGAGGGCGAGGCCAACATCCTGAGCGGCATTCTGAACCAGCAGGAGCAGGTGAACTGGAGCGGGATTCCGGGGTTGAGCTCGATCCCGATTCTGAAGTACCTGTTTGGTTCGAAGGATCACCCGAAGACGGATGACGAAATGGTCTTTCTGATGGTGCCGCATATCGTGCGCTCGCAGGACCTGACGCCGCTGAACCTGCGGACGATCGATACCGGCGTCGGCCAGGCGATTGAGCTGCGGCACATCGCTACGGCGGGCGGGGGGCGAACGCATCTGCGCCCGGTTCCCCGGCGCGATGCCGGACGGTGCCGCAGCCGAAGGCTGGGCCCCGGGCCCGGCGCAGATGCGCAGGCGGCCGGGCTCCGGCAGCCGTTGGCACAGCTGAGTTCGGCGGCCAATGCCAATGGCCGCCCAGGCGGCTCCCGGTCCCGCGACCGACCCCTGGCGCCGGCTCCGGAGGCGAAGGTATTTCGCTGGTTCCTCCGCCTGGATCGGTCGCAGCGCGGGTACGACATTCAGGTGCCGGTGGTGATCACCGGGGCACGAATTTCGTCTGTCCCGTTCGAGATTCAGTACGATCCGTCGAAGCTGTCGCTGGTGAACGTGGGCGGGCGACTTCCTGAACCGCGACGGACAGACGGTCGCGCTCATGCATCGGACGATGACCCCGGCGAACATCAAGATCAATACCTCGCGTCCGCCGGGAGCCCCGGGATCAACGGTGCGGGCGTGGTGTGCGTTTTGAGTTTCCAGGCCAAGGCGGCGGGGGAAACGACAGATTGAAATTACCCGTCCGGCAGCCATGAACAGCGCGCAGCAACCGGTCCAAGCGCAGGGACGCAGTCACCGTCGTGGTCAAGTAAGGGATGCACGCCGATGAAGAGGTCAATGCGGCCAATGCGAAAACGCGGAACGCGGCCTTACGCTGGTCGAGCTGATCGTGACGGTTGCAATCCTGGCGATTCTGGCTTCGGCGGCGGTGCCGTGGCGCGTTTCCAGGTGAAGCGGGAAAGGAGCGCGAACTTCGCTACGACCTGTGGGAGATGCGCGACGCGATCGACCATTACAAGGATGCGGCCGACAAAGGCGCATTCCAGACCAAGGTGGACAGCCAGAACTATCCGCCCGACCTGGAGACGCTGGTGAACGGCGTGGATGTGCAGGGCAAAAAGGTGACGGTTTCTGCGGCACATTCCCGGTGGATCCGATGACCGGCAAGGCGGAGTGGGGATTGCGCTCGATGCAGGACGATCCGACGTCGGACTCGTACGGCGGGCAGAGCGTGTTCGATGTGTATTCGAAGTCGCAGGGCACGGCCCTGGACGGAACCAAGTATTCGAGCTGGTAGGAATCGACATGCGCAGGAATGGGAAACAGGACGCGGGCTTTACGCTGATGGAACTGATGATCGTGATGGCGATCATCGGGATACTGCTTACGGTGGCGATTCCGAGCTTCATCGGGGCCGTGAAGGCGGCGCGGGAAGCCGTGCTGAAGGAAGACCTGCATGTCATGCGGGCAGCCATCGACTCCTATACCATGGACAAGCAGAAGGCGCCGCAGTCGCTGGATGACCTGATTCAGGACGGCTACCTGAAGAGCATTCCGAAGACCCGATGACGCGGAGCCGAGATACCTGGGTGACAGACACCAGCGACACGCTGCATTCTCTGGACCAGACGGACCCCGGGATTAACGATGTGCATTCCGGTTCGCAGGAAGCGGGCTCCGACGGGCAGCCGTATTCCTCCTGGTAGAGGCTAGGAAAGACCATGGTTCGACGAATCTTTCGCACGCTGGTGCTCCTTGTGTCTGTTGCGGGCTTTTGCGGCTATCTGCATGCGCAGGCTGCGAAGCGGATCACCCTTCGCATGCTGGACGGAAGAACCGGCCGCATCATTCAGCCAACCGGCATTCTGGTTCGCGCCAACCACAACGCTGCCGACCACGGCGATTGGACGAAGCAAAACGAAGATGGAACATCGGAACTCAAGGTTCCCCAGGACGCTTCGGTCATCTTGATTCACGCCACCTACGAAAACTCGACGGAATATTACATAAACTGTGATGGCCCGAAGCAGACCGAACCCCGCCAAGCTTTGGTATCCCGTATCAGGGATACTCACCACCGGACTTGTGCCGCTCCCAACGGTTGCCTCAAGCCCAAAGCCGCCGAAAAACTCAAGGTGACTGCCAAGCCCGGAGAGTTTGTCTTGTTCGTCCGCAAGTTGAACTGGCGGGAACTGACGCAGCAATAGGCTCTGATCCTCAGCGCCCAAAAGTCTACGCCTATTCGGAAAGTGTCTAGAACTGTCCGCATAAATCGTGTTTTGAAAGGGCACGGATTTATCCGTGCCGTGGAAAGGCCCAAAGGAATCGTGGGCTTTACAAGCCTCCTGAGGGACGATTTGCGGGAACTGAGCGGCATTTATACAACCAGCTCTAGATTGTGGAGAGAATTTTTCTGGCGGCTCCCGACCCCCAGCTTCCGATGGCATTCGATTTCATTCGCAAAGTAGAGAGCGCCTACACGGGCCTGATTCAAGCCGCCGACCAGGATTCAGCTTCTGGCCAGGAGCCGACTCTCGGCGGCAAGTTGCTCTACGCAGGCGCGCTTGACGGGGATGGCCGCGCGCTGCTGATTGCCGGCAATATCGCCGGCGCCGCTTCGCTGGCTGCCTCCGCCGATCCTTCGGTACAGAAGCAAGCTGTTCGGGACGGCGTCGTTGATTTCCTCGTCACTTCACTCGACGAAGCCCTGCGCATCCTGAAAAACGAAATCCGCAAGCGCGAAACGGTTGCGGTCTGCGTGGCCGTTGATCCGCCTGCCATCGAACGCGAAATACTGGCGCGCGGCGTCACGCCCGATCTCCTTCGCGCCTCGTTGTTTTCATTCAACTCCGCCCGCTCAGGTTGTCCGGGTCAGCTTGTCGAGGGGGATTCTCTCGAGAGCCCGGCTTGCCTGATGTGGACTGTGGCCTCGGCGGCCTGGCCCGGCGGCCGCCTAAACTCGACGCGATCGCCCTCGATTGTCTTGACTCGAACAACCTGACGGCGCGCCGCTGGCTTCGGCTCCGGCCGCCTGTTACCTCGGCCGCCTGGCGAATGAATTGCGTTTGCTCCGCTGTGATCGGGAGTTTGTAGCCGCTTTTATCGCCCGGGTTCGGGAGCAGGTCGCGCGCGGAGCGATTGGAGTCCCCGTGGAAATTTACTCAAGCTACCGCGGCACGCGTGAAGATCACCACTTTGTGCCCCCTGAGAGCCCAGTGCGCGCAAACTGAGACTGGTGAGTCGAGTTCGTTGCAGAGATCAAACGCCCAAACCGCAGGTTCGACCGGTTCTACGACTCAGTTTGGCGCAAAAAACGCTCCAAACTGCGCCCAGGATGACAGATCTTTTGTTTAGCGAATTTAAGACTCCCCGCCCGCGGATTCGATCTTGGCCCAGAGTTCATTCACGCCAATCCCAGTTTTGGCTGAAACCGGCAGGACTTCGTCCAGTTCCAAACCTTTCCTCAGCGTTGACAAGTTCCGGGTGCGCTCATTGCCGCTGAGCGAATCGATTTTCGTCGCCACCACGGCAAAATCCCGGCCCGCTGCGCGCAACCAGTCGAGCAATTGGCGGTCACTCTGTTGCGGCGGCACATTCGAGTCCACCAGGCAGACGCACAGCTTGAGTGTCGAGCGAATCGCCAGATACGGCTCGATAAACGCGGGCCAACCCGCCGAAATGGACTTCGAAATCTTGGCGTAGCCGTAACCAGGCAGATCGGCAAAGATCAGTTCGCGCCGCTGCTTCTGATCGAGTAGAGCGAAGAAGTTGATGGCCCGGGTTCGACCCGGAGTCTGCGAAACCTTCGCCGCCTTCTCGCCAACCAGCGCGTTCAGCAAGCTCGATTTGCCCACGTTCGAGCGCCCGAGAAATGCGATCTCCGGTGCGTCGAGGCAGCGGGCAACTGCGCCGCCGCCAGGGCCGAAAGCAGGAATTGAGTGGTATAACGCATGGTCGTTCGAGCAGCAGCAACGCGACCGCCGAGCCACCTGACCACCTGCGGCTTCGGGTGCCGGCTGAACGGCGGCCATCACTTCGGTCTCGGCCGGAACGAGGGTCGGCAGCGGGCTCTCGAGAGCCAACGCGAGCACCTCGTCCATTGAATCCACGAAGTGGAGCTTGATCGAGTTCTGGACGTTGTCGGGCAGTTCGGCCAGGTCCTTCTCATTGGCGCGTGGCAGGATTACCTCGACGCTGTGGGTGCGCAACGCGGCCAGCAGCTTTTCCTTCAGTCCGCCGATGGCCAACACTTTGCCGCGCAGCGTGATTTCGCCGGTCATGGCAATTCGCGCCGAACAGGAATTTTGGCCAGGGCGCTCGCCAAAGCCGTAGCCATGGTGATGCCGGCCGAGGGCCCATCCTTGGGAATCGCGCCTTCGGGCACATGCAGGTGCAGGTCCACGTTGCGATAGAACTCGGCCAACCCCAGTGCCTGCGCCCTGCCGCGGATATAGCTGAGCGCGGCCTGAGCCGACTCCTGCATCACATCGCCAAGCTGGCCGGTGATGGTGAGTTTGCCTTTGCCGTCGAGCACCTGAACTTCAGTCGTGAGAATGCTGCCGCCCACTTCAGTCCAAGCCAGCCCGGTGACCAGGCCCACTTCGCTTTTCTCATGTACTTCGGAGTCGCGGTACCTCACCACGCCCAGGAACTCGTTGACATTTGCCGCTGTGACTTCTTCCTTGTCTTTCAGCCCTTCTTCACCACGCGCCGCGCTACCTTGCGGCAGATGTTTCCGATCTCGCGCTCCAGGTTGCGGACACCCGCCTCCCGTGTATAAGACCGGGTGATTTCGAGGATGGCTTCATCGGTGAAAGAGATGTTCTTTTCGCTCAGGCCGGTCTGTTGCCTCTGCTTCTTCACAAGGTATTGGCGGGCAATTTCGAGTTTTTCCTGTTCCGTGTACCCCTGCAGGCGCAGCACTTCCATGCGGTCCTGGAGAGCGGCCGGAATGGTGTGCATGACGTTTGCGGTGGCCACGAACAGCACCTGCGAGAGGTCATAGTCCACGTCGAGGTAGTGATCCTGAAACGTGGTGTTCTGTTCCGGGTCCAGCACTTCCAGCAGCGCCGAGGCGGGATCTCCGCGGAAGTCGGACGCCATCTTGTCGACCTCATCCAGCAGGAAGACAGGGTTCTTGGTTCCCGCCCGCTTCATGTGCTGAATGATCTGGCCGGGCAGTGCGCCAATGTAGGTGCGGCGATGGCCGCGAATCTCTGCTTCGTCGCGAATCCCGCCTAGTGAAAGCCGCACGAACTTCCGCCCGGTGGCTTTCGCGATTGACATGCCTAGCGAAGTTTTGCCCACTCCCGGAGGTCCGGCGAAACACAAGATGGAGCCCTTGGGGTTCTTGACGAGCTGGCGTACGGCAAGAAATTCGAGAATGCGTTCCTTGATCTTCTCCAAGCCGTAGTGGTCGGTGTTCAATACTTTTTCCGCGTAATCGATCGAGCGCGTTTCCTTCGAGCGTTTCTTCCACGGCACGGCCAGCAGCCAATCGATATAGTTGCGGCTCACAGTGGACTCGGTCGACATCGGTGGCATGGCCTCAAGCTTCTTCAGTTCCTGCACGGCCTTCTCGAGCACTTCCTTCGGCATGCCCGCGGCTTCAATCTTCTTACGCAGCTCGTCGAATTCGCTCTTCTCGCCGCGACCCAGTTCTTTCTGGATCGCCTTGATCTTTTCGTTGAGGTAATACTCTTTCTGCGCGCGCTCCATCTGCCGCTTCACGCGCGACTGGATATTGCGATCGAGGTCGAGCTTCTCAATCTCCACATCGAGCACATCGGTGATGCGCGCCAGCCGACCGCTCGATCGAAGATGCCCAGCAACTCCTGCTTCTCCTCGATGCCGAGCTGAAGATTTGCGGCTATAGTGTCGGAGAGTTTCGCCGGCTCGTCCATGCGCACAGAGGCGATGATGGTTTCGTAGTTCAATGACTGCTGCAGCTTGACGTACTGCTCAAAGAGACCGGTCACGCGCTGCATCAACTGTTCGACTGCCGGAGTCATTTCAAAGTCGGTCTTGCCGGTGCGCACCGTGGCCACAAAAAAGCCGTCACGGTCATTCACATCAACGGATTTGGCGCGCTCCACGCCTTCCACAAGCACTTTGATATTGCCGTCAGGCATTTTGACGCTCTGCACAATGTTGCAGATGGCGCCGACCTGGTAAATCTCTTTCGCCTTGGGCTCATCGATGGACGCGTCGTGCTGGGTGGCCAGAAAGATCTTGCGGTCGCCGTTGAGCGCTTCCTCAAGGGCGCGCACACTCGACAAGCGGCCCACTACAAACGGCGTCATCATGTAAGGAAAGATCACCATGTCCCGGATGGGCATCATGGGTAGTTTGTGGGGCTCGGTCTTTTCGCGAGACGCGGTCATAAGGACACCTTTAAGATTGGACGCGCTGCCGCACCTCCGGCTGCAAGGAAGTTTGCGCGGCTCCTGTTGGGATTGTATCGCGAAACGGCGAAATAGAGCGGGTAATGGGTGGTTCCACAAGGTAACCTCCGCCGCAGATGATCGATGCTTTCACCTCCCGCCCATACTTCTCATATGAGCGAATGGCAGTGATCGACACAGGTCAGTTCTCTTTCGAAGAATTCATCGCTGACCGGCGAAGTAAGAGCCCATGCTCTTGCTGCTGCGCGTTTCGAAGTTCAGTGACATGAAGTACGGCCAGATAATACCGGGCCAAACCTGTCCTGCAATAGAAAACCCCTGGTTTCGATTTTGCGACCAGGGGTTTTCTATTGGATGAAGTGCAGAGGCCGGGTCGATCAGCCGGCTTTTTCAAGCAGGCACAACGACAGGTCGCGCCGCTCCACCATGTCACTGGTGATTTCAAGATCGCGCACGCGCTTGTTGTTGGGCAGGTGATACATCAGGTCAAGCATTAGCTCTTCGAGGATCATGCGCAAACCACGCGCACCCACCTTGCGAGCCAACGCCTCGCGTGCCACGGCGCAGGTCGCTTCCTGCGTGAAATGCAGGCGAACATTCTCGTACTCGAGCAGCCGCTGATACTGCTTGAGAATCGCGTTGCGCGGCTTGGTGAGAATCTCGATCAGTGCCGCTTCATCCAACTCGTCGAGGATGCCCATGACGGGCAGCCGGCCGACAAACTCGGGAATCAGACCGTACTTGATCAGGTCCTGCGGCTCGGTTCTGCGCAACAACTCGGTGTCGCGATGAGAGCGGACAGTCGCAGCATCGGTCTCCGGGTCGGCAGCTTTGAAGCCCAGTGCCTTCTTGCCCACACGGCGACCAACCACGCGTTCCAGGCCCACAAAGGCTCCGCCGCAAATGAATAGGATGTTGGTGGTGTCAACCGCTGTGAATTCCTGGTGCGGATGCTTGCGCCCGCCTTGCGGCGGCACGTTCGCCACGGTGCCCTCGAGAATCTTGAGAAGGGCTTGCTGCACGCCCTCGCCCGATACATCGCGGGTGATGGAGGGGTTCTCGTCCTTGCGGCCGATCTTGTCAATTTCATCGATGTAAATAATGCCCTGCTGCGCCCGGGTCACATCGCCGTCGGCCGCCTGCAGCAGCTTGAGGATGATGTTCTCCACATCTTCACCCACGTAGCCGGCCTCAGTGAGCGTGGTAGCGTCCACAATGGCGAACGGCACATCGAGCATCTTGGCCAGCGTATGCGCCAGCAGCGTCTTGCCCGAACCGGTGGGACCAATCAGCAGGATGTTTGACTTGGCCAGCTCAACTTCGTTGTTGCGCATGCGGTTCATCTGGATGCGCTTGTAATGGTTGTAAACCGCGACCGCAAGCTTCTTCTTTGTCTGGTCCTGCCCGATCACGTAGTCGTCGAGGAAGCTCTTCACCTCCTGCGGTTTGGGTAGATGGCCGGCTGCGGTCGCGGGATGCGCTTCGCCGCGATCGTCTTCGAGGATCGAGTTGCAGACAGCGACACACTCATCGCAAATATATGCCCGAGGATAGTCGCTGGGCGACGAGATCAACTTGGCTACCGCGTCCTGCGACTTATGGCAGAACGAGCAGCGCAGCGCTTCTTCAGGTCCCGTGCGCGTTTTCATTTTCCTGCTCCCTTTTAGACGATCGCGGCGAAGCGCATCCCGCGACCGCAGCCGGCCATCTACCCAAACCGCAGGAGGTGAAGAGCTTCCTCGACGACTACGTGATCGGGCAGGACCAGACAAAGAAGAAGCTTGCGGTCGCGGTTTACAACCATTACAAGCGCATCCAGATGAACCGCATGCGCAACAACGAAGTTGAGCTGGCCAAGTTAAGCATCCTGCTGATTGGTCCCACCGGTTCGGGCAAGACGCTGCTGGCGCATACGCTGGCCAAGATGCTCGATGTGCCGTTCGCCATTGTGGACGCTACCACGCTCACTGAGGCCGGCTACGTGGGTGAAGATGTGGATAGTTTAATCCTCAAGCTGCTGCAGGCGGCCGACGGCGATGTGACCCGGGCGCAGCAGGGCATTATTTACATCGATGAAATTGACAAGATCGGCCGCAAGGACGAGAACCCCTCCATCACCCGCGATGTATCGGGCGAGTGCGTGCAGCAAGCCCTTCTCAAGAATTCTCTAGGGCACCGTGGCGAACGTGCCGCCGCAAGGCGGGCGCAAGCATCCGCACCAGGAATTCACAGCGGTTGACACCACCAACATCCTATTCATTTGCGGCGGAGCCTTTGTGGGCCTGGAACGCGTGGTTGGTCGCCGTGTGGGCAAGAAGGCACTGGGCTTCAAAGCTGCCGACCCGGAGACCGATGCTGCGACTGTCCGCTCTCATCGCGACACCGAGTTGTTGCGCAGAACCGAGCCGCAGGACCTGATCAAGTACGGTCTGATTCCCGAGTTTGTCGGCCGGCTGCCCGTCATGGGCATCCTCGACGAGTTGGATGAAGCGGCACTGATCGAGATTCTCACCAAGCCGCGCAACTGATTCTCAAGCAGTATCAGCGGCTGCTCGAGTACGAGAATGTTCGCCTGCATTTCACGCAGGAAGCGACCTGCGCCGTGGCACGCGAGGCGTTGGCTCGCAAGGTGGGTGCGCGTGGTTTGCGCATGATCCTCGAAGAGCTAATGCTTGACCTGATGTATCACCTGCCCAACAACAAGCGCGTGCGCGATCTTGAAATCACCAGTGACATGGTGGAGCGGCGCGACCTGTCGTTGTGCCTGCTTGAAAAAGCCGGCTGATCGACCCGGCCTCTGCACTTCATCCAATAGAAAACCCCTGGTCGCAAAATCGAAACCAGGGGTTTTCTATTGCAGGACAGGTTTGGCCCGGTATTATCTGGCCGTACTTCATGTCACTGAACTTCGAAACGCGCAGCAGCAAGAGCATGGGCTCTTACTTCGCCGGTCAGCGATGAATTCTTCGAAAGAGAACTGACCTGTGTCGATCACTGCCATTCGCTCATATGAGAAGTATGGGCGGGAGGTGAAAGCATCGATCATCTGCGGCGGAGGTTACCTTGTGGAACCACCCATTACCCGCTCTATTTCGCCGTTTCGCGATACAATCCCAACAGGAGCCGCGCAAACTTCCTTGCAGCCGGAGGTGCGGCAGCGCGTCCAATCTTAAAGGTGTCCTTATGACCGCGTCTCGCGAAAAGACCGAGCCCCACAAACTACCCATGATGCCCATCCGGGACATGGTGATCTTTCCTTACATGATGACGCCGTTTGTAGTGGGCCGCTTGTCGAGTGTGCGCGCCCTTGAGGAAGCGCTCAACGGCGACCGCAAGATCTTTCTGGCCACCCAGCACGACGCGTCCATCGATGAGCCCAAGGGCGAAAGAGATTTACCAGGTCGGCGCCATCTGCAACATTGTGCAGAGCGTCAAAATGCCTGACGGCAATATCAAAGTGCTTGTGGAAGGCGTGGAGCGCGCCAAATCCGTTGATGTGAATGACCGTGACGGCTTTTTTGTGGCCACGGTGCGCACCGGCAAGACCGACTTTGAAATGACTCCGGCAGTCGAACAGTTGATGCAGCGCGTGACCGGTCTCTTTGAGCAGTACGTCAAGCTGCAGCAGTCATTGAACTACGAAACCATCATCGCCTCTGTGCGCATGGACGAGCCGGCGAAACTCTCCGACACTATAGCCGCAAATCTTCAGCTCGGCATCGAGGAGAAGCAGGAGTTGCTGGGCATCTTCGATCCAGCGGTGCGGCTGGCGCGCGTCGCCGATGTGCTCGATGTGGAGATTGAGAAGCTCGACCTCGATCGCAATATCCAGTCGCGCGTGAAGCGGCAGATGGAGCGCGCGCAGAAAGAGTATTACCTCAACGAAAAGATCAAGGCGATCCAGAAAGAACTGGGTCGCGGCGAGAAGAGCGAATTCGACGAGCTGCGTAAGAAGATTGAAGCCGCGGGCATGCCGAAGGAAGTGCTCGAGAAGGCCGTGCAGGAACTGAAGAAGCTTGAGGCCATGCCACCGATGTCGGCCGAGTCCACTGTGAGCCGCAACTATATCGATTGGCTGCTGGCCGTGCCGTGGAAGAAACGCTCGAAGGAAACGCGCTCGATCGATTACGCGGAAAAAGTACTGAACACCGACCACTACGGCTTGGAGAAGATCAAGGAACGCATTCTCGAATTTCTTGCCGTACGCCAGCTCGTCAAGAACCCCAAGGGCTCCATCTTGTGTTTCGCCGGACCTCCGGGAGTGGGCAAAACTTCGCTAGGCATGTCAATCGCGAAAGCCACCGGGCGGAAGTTCGTGCGGCTTTCACTAGGCGGGATTCGCGACGAAGCAGAGATTCGCGGCCATCGCCGCACCTACATTGGCGCACTGCCCGGCCAGATCATTCAGCACATGAAGCGGGCGGGAACCAAGAACCCTGTCTTCCTGCTGGATGAGGTCGACAAGATGGCGTCCGACTTCCGCGGAGATCCCGCCTCGGCGCTGCTGGAAGTGCTGGACCCGGAACAGAACACCACGTTTCAGGATCACTACCTCGACGTGGACTATGACCTCTCGCAGGTGCTGTTCGTGGCCACCGCAAACGTCATGCACACCATTCCGGCCGCTCTCCAGGACCGCATGGAAGTGCTGCGCCTGCAGGGGTACACGGAACAGGAAAAACTCGAAATTGCCCGCCAATACCTTGTGAAGAAGCAGAGGCAACAGACCGGCCTGAGCGAAAAGAACATCTCTTTCACCGATGAAGCCATCCTCGAAATCACCCGGTCTTATACACGGGAGGCGGGTGTCCGCAACCTGGAGCGCGAGATCGGAAACATCTGCCGCAAGGTAGCGCGGCGCGTGGTGAAGAAGGGCTCAAAGCACAAGGAAGAAGTCACAGCGGCAAATGTCAACGAGTTCCTGGGCGTGGTGAGGTACCGCGACTCCGAAGTACATGAGAAAAGCGAAGTGGGCCTGGTCACCGGGCTGGCTTGGACTGAAGTGGGCGGCAGCATTCTCACGACTGAAGTTCAGGTGCTCGACGGCAAAGGCAAACTCACCATCACCGGCCAGCTTGGCGATGTGATGCAGGAGTCGGCTCAGGCCGCGCTCAGCTATATCCGCGGCAGGGCGCAGGCACTGGGGTTGAGCCGCGAGTTCTATCGCAACGTGGACCTGCACCTGCATGTGCCCGAAGGCGCGATTCCCAAGGATGGGCCCTCGGCCGGCATCACCATGGCTACGGCTTTGGCGAGCGCCCTGGCCAAAATTCCTGTTCGGCGCGATATTGCCATGACCGGCGAAATCACGCTGCGCGGCAAAGTGTTGGCCATCGGCGGACTGAAGGAAAAGCTGCTGGCCGCGTTGCGCGCGGGCATTTTCGAGGTAATCCTGCCACGCGCCAATGAGAAGGACCTGGCCGAACTGCCCGACAACATCAAGAAATCGATCAAGCTCCACTTCGTGGATTCAATGGACGAGGTGCTCGCGTTGGCTCTCGAGAGCCCGCTGCCGACCCTCGTTCCGGCAGAGACCGAAGTGATGGCCGCCGTTCAGCCGGCACCCGAAGCCGCAGGTGGTCAGGTGGCTCGGCAGTAGCGTTGCTGCTGCTCGAACGACCATGCGTTATACCACTCAATTCCTGCTTTCGGCCCTGGCGGCGGCGCAGTTTCCCGCTCCTGACGCACCGGAGATCGCATTTCTCGGGCGCTCGAACGTGGGCAAATCGAGCTTGCTGAACGCGCTGGTTGGCGAGAAGGCGGCGAAGGTTTCGCAGACTCCGGGTCGAACCCGGGCCATCAACTTCTTCGCTCTACTCGATCAGAAGCAGCGGCGCGAACTGATCTTTGCCGATCTGCCTGGTTACGGCTACGCCAAGATTTCGAAGTCCATTTCGGCGGGTTGGCCCGCGTTTATCGAGCCGTATCTGGCGATTCGCTCGACACTCAAGCTGTGCGTCTGCCTGGTGGACTCGAATGTGCCGCCGCAACAGAGTGACCGCCAATTGCTCGACTGGTTGCGCGCAGCGGGCCGGGATTTTGCCGTGGTGGCGACGAAAATCGATCGGCTCAGCGGCAATGAGCGCACCCGGAACTTGTTAGCGCTGAGGAAAGGTTTGGAACTGGACGAAGTCCTGCCGGTTTCAGCCAAAACTGGGATTGGCGTGAATGAACTCTGGGCCAAGATCGAATCCGCGGGCGGGGAGTCTTAAATTCGCTAAACAAAAGATCTGTCATCCTGGGCGCAGTTTGGAGCGTTTTTTGCGCCAAACTGAGTCGTAGAACCGTAGAACCTGCGGTTTGGGCGTTTGATCTCTGCAACGAACTCGACTCACCAGTCTCAGTTTGCGCGCACTGGGCTCTCAGGGGGCACAAAGTGGTGATCTTCACGCGTGCCGCGGTAGCTTGAGTAAATTTCCACGGGGACTCCAATCGCTCCGCGCGCGACCTGCTCCCGAACCCGGGCGATAAAAGCGGCTACAAACTCCCGATCACAGCGGAGCAAACGCAATTCATTCGCCAGGCGGCCGAGGTAACGGGGCGCCAGCCGAAGCCAGCGGCGCGCCGTCAGGTTGTTCGAGTCAAGACAATCGAGGGCGATCGCGTCGAGTTTAGGCAGCCACCGGGCGGGCGCCGAGGCCACAGTCCACATCAGGCAAGCCGGGCTCTCGAGAGAATCCCCCTCGACAAGCTGACCCGGACAACCTGAGCGGGCAGAGTCAATGAAAACGACAGCGGAGCGCAGGAGATCGGGCGTGACGCCGCGCGCCAGTATTTCGCGTTCGATGGCAGGCGGATCAACGGCCACGCAGACCGCAACCGTTTCGCGCTTGCGGATTTCGTTTTTCAGGATGCGCAGGGCTTCGTCGAGTGAAGTGACGAGGAAATCAACGACGCCGTCCCGAACAGCTTGCTTCTGTACCGAAGGATCGGCGGAGGCAGCCAGCGAAGCGGCGCCGGCGATATTGCCGGCAATCAGCAGCGCGCGGCCATCCCCGTCAAGCGCGCCTGCGTAGAGCAACTTGCCGCCGAGAGTCGGCTCCTGGCCAGAAGCTGAATCCTGGTCGGCGGCTTGAATCAGGCCCGTGTAGGCGCTCTCTACTTTGCGAATGAAATCGAATGCCATCGGAAGCTGGGGGTCGGGAGCCACAGAAAAATTCTCTCCACAATCTAGAGCTGGTTGTATAAATGCCGCTCAGTTCCCGCAAATCGTCCCTCAGGGGCTTCTAAAGCCCACGATTCCTGGGCCTTTCCACGGCACGGATAAATCCGTGCCCTTTCAAAACACGATTTATGCGGACAGTTCTAGACACTTTCCGAATAGGCGTAGACTTTTGGGCGCTGAGGATCAGAGCCTATTGCTGCGTCAGTTCCCGCCAGTTCAACTTGCGGACGAACAAGACAAACTCTCCGGGCTTGGCAGTCACCTTGAGTTTTTCGGCGGCTTTGGGCTTGAGGCAACCGTTGGGAGCGACAAGTCCGGTGGTGAGTATCCCTGATACGGGATACCAAAGCTCGGCAGGGGTGTCGGTCTGCTTCGGGCCATCACAGTTTATGTAATATTCCGTCGAGTTTTCGTAGGTGGCGTGAATCAAGATGACCGAAGCGTCCTGGGGAACCTTGAGTTCCGATGTTCCATCTTCGTTTTGCTTCGTCCAATCGCCGTGGTCGGCAGCGTTGTGGTTGGCGCGAACCAGAATGCCGGTTGGCTGAATGATGCGGCCGGTTCTTCCGTCCAGCATGCGAAGGGTGATCGTCTTCGCAGCCTGCGCATGCAGATAGCCGCAAAAGCCCGCAACAGACACAAGGAGCACCAGCGTGCGAAAGATTCGTCGAACCATGGTCTTTCCTAGCCTCTACCAGGCGGAGTATGGTTGCCCATCAGCGCCGGTTTCGTCCGATCCAGAATGAATGTCGTCGATCCCGGGATCCGTCTCGTCGACCGAATGGAGTGAATCGCTCGTGTCGGTCACCCAGGTTTCCCTGCTGTGGGTCATCGGATCTTCTGGAATGTTGCGCAGGTATCCATTCTGAATCAAATCGTCGAGCGACTGCGGGGCCTTCTGCTTGTCCATGGTATAGGAATCGATGGCCGCACGCATCACGTGCAGATCTTCCTTGAGTACTGCTTCCCTGGCAGACTTGATGGCACCGATAAAGCTGGGGATGGCCAGCGTGGCCAGCACACTGATTATGGCCATCACGATCATCAGCTCCATCAGCGTAAAGCCCGCGTCTTGTTTTCCCGATCTGCGCATGGCGATTCCTACCAGTCAGAATACTTGGTGCCATCCAGGCCCGTGCCTGGGGATTTCGAATACACGTCAAAAACGCTTTGTCCGCCGTAGGAGTCCGATTTTGGATCATCCTGCATCGAGCGCAATCCCCAGTCAGGCGTGCCGGTCATGGGGTCGATGGGAATGCGCCGCAGAAACTTCACTTTTTTGCCCTGCACATCGACGCCATTGACCAGCGTCTAAGGTCGGGGGGATAGTTCTGGCTGTCCACCTTGGTCTGGAAAGCGCCCCTGTCGGCGGCATCCTTATAGTGGTCGATGGCGTCGCGCATCTGCCACAAGTCGCGCCGCAACTCGCGTTCATTGTCCCGCTTTGCCTTGAAGCGGGCAATCGGAACCGCAGCCGAGGCCAGAATGGCCAGGATGGCGACAGTCACAATGAGCTCGACCAGCGTAAGGCCGCGTTCCGTGCGGTTTCGGATTGCGGGTTTGACCCTCATCGGCGATGCATCCCTTACCTGACCACAACGTTTGTCTGCGTCCCCTGCGCCTGCACCGGTTGTTGCGTGCTGGTCGTTGCTGCAGGGTGAGTGATGGTAATGGGGCTTTCTCCCGCGGCCTTGGCTTGGAAAGTAAAGACGCAAACTACACCTGCTCCGCTCATTCCGGTAGCACCAGGAGGACGCGAAGCGTTGACCACGATGGTGCCGGGGCCATCGTCACGATGCACCAGCGCGACAGACTGTCCGTCGCGGTTGAGAAAGTCGCCGTCTCCCACATTGACCAGCGACAGCTTCGCTGGGTCGTATTGCACTTGCAACGGAACGGACGCAATGTCTGTGCCGCCGGTGATGACAACAGGAACCTGGAAGGTTGTACCCACTGCGACCGGCCCTGGCGGTGGAACAAGCGAAAAAGTAAGCCTTCCGAGAGTGGGAGGGGTTGGTTGGGCACCGGGAGCCCCAGTGCTTCCATTGGCTTGAGCCGCTGCATTCAACTGGGCCATGGCTGCCGGAGCCGCCCCTTGCGCACTCTGGCCGGTAATGGTGCCCACCGTTGGCTGCGGCATCGCCGGATGCGCCGGGGTTCCGGGCGCAGAGGAGTTGGACGTTGCACCCAGAGAAATATGGCGCAACTCAATTGCCTGGCCGATGCCCGTGTCGATCGGCCGCAAATTCGCAGGGGACAATTCCTGTGAGCGCATGATGTGTGGAACGACCAGAAAGACAATCTCGTCTTCGGTGATCTGGTGATCCTTCGAGCCGAACAAGTACTTGACCAGCGGAATTGAACTGAGCCCCGGAATTCCGGTCCAGCTCACCTGGTCCTGTTTCTCCAGAATGCCACCGAGAATGCTGGCCTCTCCTTCGTTGAGACGGATCACTTGTTCACTGGTGTGCTGGGCGAAGACCGGTTCGGTCACTCCGCTGATGGTGTCCTGGCCGGCCACCGAAGACACGTCGATTTTCATTTTCAAGGTGACCTGGTGATCAAAGTGAATGGTCGGTGTCATCTCGATGTTCACGCCAACATCCTGATACTGGAACTGGGTGTTGACGAGCGAACTGACGAGCGCCGTGGCGGCACCAGTCTGATAGGAACCAGTCGCAATCGGGATCCGCTGTCCGATCTTCATCGTTGCCTTCTGCTGGTCGGTGGCGCGGATGCGCGGATTCTGAAGAACCTTTGTATTCGAGTCGCTCAGCAGCAGGTTGGCAGTGGCGGAGCCGATGGTAACCGCAAAATCTGACGAGTTGAGATGAGCCAGATTGTAAAGCGTCGGAGTTGTGCCGGTGGTTGGGGTGCAATTGGTGCTGCCGGCCGGGCAAGTCGTACTGCTTGTGGAAGTGGGAGGCTGTATCTGAACGCCCGCGCTGCTGGGCCACGCAATTCCGAGCGTCCGCTGCCAGTTCTTGCTCACCTCAAGGACGGCGATGTCGACCACCACCTCAGGCCGCGCCTTGTCGAGATCGTTGATGAGTTTTTGCGCAAGCAGCAGTTCGTCAGGCGATCCGCGCATCACGATGGCGTTCTGGCTTTGGACACCGTACACGTGAGTGTTGGGCAGCACGTTACGGATGGCGGTCTGCACATCGTTCAAATCATTTTGCTGCCACGCGTTGGTCAGGTAGAAGGTCTGTATCGCCTGCTCTTCGAGCTCCGTGCGCTTGGCGCGCGTATTCGCCGCAGCAAAAATCGTGTTGTTTGTAATTGGCCGCCAGAATGTATTGGAAAGGGTGCCGACAATGCGCAGGGCGTCCATCAGCGACACATTGTTCAGATCCACGTGAATTGTCTTGCCGGTGTAGTCGGGATCGAACAATACATTAACGCCGGCCGCTTTGCCGACAGCCTGATACACCACCTTGCTGTCTTCAACCATGTGCAGGGTCAGGGGCTGATCGGAGAGGGGCTTAAGCTCGACGGGTGCGGCCATTGAGTCGATTTCTTCCCGCTCGCCGGGCGATTCGGGGAGAGCCCCCTCGTTCTGGTGCGGTTTTTGGCCTTGTCGTTCACGTATTTTGGCGATCTCCTGCTGCGCAGCCTCGTTTCCGGGATCGATTTCAATGGCGCGCAAGAACTCCATGAGAGCACCCTGCTCGTCTCCGGCCTGCAACAGCTTGTGCCCCTTGGTCGCGTGCAGTGACGAAGCTGAAATGCGAACCCGGTAGACAGCCGTACGGTAAGTCAGGTCGCTGGGAGCCAACTCATAGGCTTTTTCGTAGTTCTCATAGGAAGCGTCGTAGTCCTGACGCGCCTCGGCGGCCTGTCCGCGCTTGAAGAAGGACTTCGCTGACTCCGCGTGCAATGCGAGGCTGCCAAGGCTGAACACAGCCAACACAGCGAAGAACACGATCCAGAAAGTCCACCTGGAGACAGCCGAAGCGGCAGCGCGACGGTTCATCGAACTCCCTCGCGTCTTTGCCGGCCTGTCTTCCGTTCGAGGCCGCCACAGGCCGCCTTGGCCGCCCTTGACGCAATTCCTGTTGCTGACGATACCCATCCCACGTCGCCTCATTCTAGCAAAACCTCGCAGGGCCGCGATCCGCGAACCTGCTTAATTTACCTGTGTTTACCGGGACGAAGCAGCCTGAGTGCGCATTGCTATCCACGCCGATGCTACGATGAAGACTCAAGGATGTTAGCCGATGGCCCGCCAAACCAGCCACGTTATTGTTCAACCGGACCGCTCCGGGCCTCTGAAGCCGGCTCGGCCGCGCGACCCCGTGGCCTCCGGCGAAAGAGACGCCGCCCAAAACCGTGCCGCCAGCCATAATTACTTCCTGTTGGAGAAGTTCGAAGCTGGTGTCGCGCTGCGCGGAACAGAGGTCAAGTCCATCCGCGAAGGCAAAGCCAACCTCAAGGATTCCTACGGGCTCATCAAGGATGGCGAGGCGTTTTTGCTCAATGTTCATATTGGGCCTTATTCGCACGGAAATATGGCCAACCACGACGCCCTGCGCACACGTAAACTGCTGTTGCACCGGGATGAGGTTCGCAAGCTACAGTCGAAGACGCAGATCAAGGGCCACACGCTCATCCCCACGCGACTTTACTTTCGCAATGGGCGCGTAAAAGCCGAACTGGCTGTCGCCAAGGGCAAGCAGGACTGGGACAAGCGAGAGACCGAGCGCCGCCGCGAAGCCGACCGCGAGGCCCGCGCCGCCGTCAATGCCAGCAAACACCGCATGTCAAAGTGATCGCTAGCTAATTCAGCAACTTTGCGGTCTTATTTTCCTCGTTATACACTCGCGTCAACACATTTGAGGTTTCGGAGGTCGCCTTGTTTGGTGAAAGAACAACAGCCGTGCTTTTTCGCGAGTTCGTCATCCTTGTTGTCTCGCTGGCTCTGGAAATCTATTTGCATAGCCGGCCTGATGTCGGGGAAAAATGGGCAATCACCTGGGCAATCAGCACGGGCCTGCTCCTCACTCTTCTCAGCCTGGCGTTTGAAGTGATTGGGGTGCCTGACGAGTTTAGAGCCCTGCTGCCGGACATGGCCGGCGCTGCGCGCACCGCGGGAAAAAATCACGTAATGAAGATCATCTTGACCCAGATCATTTCCGAGCTCAGAGCCGACGTCAAGAATCTTAACCGCAATACGTATATCGACGAGCGGGGGACCATCCCGAAGCTTTCAGTGAAAACAATCGAATCTGTTGCTTCACATGCCTTCGCAACGTTCATTGTCGACGAAAGAGAGGTTGCATACAGTGACGAAAATGGACGCGCGTACCTGAACGCATGGTTCTCCAAGGCCCAGGAAATTGGCACTCCCGGGAAGCTGGTCAGACTTTTTATCGTCGAGAACCGGGACGATGTCAGCGCCGAGACCGTGGATTTGATTGAGCGCCACATCCAAAACAAAATTTCGGTATTCACCATGGAGCGGGCAAAGGCTGAAAAACTCTGCGGAGCCTGCGAAATGGATTTTGGCCTTTTCGATTCGGATTGCTTAATGACCGTAAGAGCCCGGCACGGAATCAGCCCTTTACTCACGGTTTATGTGCAGACCGACCGCAGAGAGATTTCAAAAACATTCGACGACTACATAGCCTGCAGCGAAAGCCTGAAACAAAGCGCCATGCCCGGTGAACAGTTCCTGCGCGAATTCAATGCACCTATCAATGCCCGCTTCTGGGACAACCGTCTGTTAAACCATTCAACTCGTCTCGGAGTGCCTCACGGCTTGTCGGACCAGGACGCGAACAACATGTTGACGATGGCTGTGACGCGCCTACCGCAAATACAGGAACTTCGTGTTGCAATACTCGGACTCACGCCGCAATTGATCGATGCTTGCAACGCGGAACCACGGGTCAAAGAAGTGATCTTGGTCGATCAAACGGCGGTAAAGCAGGATTTCGCCGGAAAAATCAAGCGAGTCACCGACAACTGGCTTGAGTTCAAAGGAGATCATGGCTTCGATGCAATTCTAGGCGACGAGGCACTTAATAACCTGTCCATCCCGCAGTATGGGCATTTTTTCCGAGCAATGCATGGATGCCTTAAGGGCCAAGGCGCACTTGTTCTAAGAACCCTGGCGCGATACGACGACGCTGAGCGTCTTGCGCACATTCCGACCAGCGACTTGCTTGAGGAGATCAAGAAATGGCAGCCGGGCGGTTTTGACTCGGAAGTTGGGCCGCGAATTCTGGAACTGCTTCATAGCTCCAATATCGCCTTTGATCCAAGCAGGAGTTTAATCGAGACGAGCCGTTATAACGATCTGATTCGAACATGGCTGGAGCAAAAGTCAATCTCATCACAGCAAGCCGACGCCTTCTGGTTTCCCTACAAGCAGGCGCCGAAGCTTCGGCTCTCGTCCCCGGTCCCGGACCAGATCAGAGAGGCGAGTCGCCAGTTCTTTGACCCTGTGCAGATGATAAAAGTCGATCAACGCTATTGCGGAAACGACGGCTCTTTGGCCTCGCTTTACCGGATTACCCCATTCGTTGTGAAGTCATGAGCTGTCTTGGCGGTTCCCGAAGCTCCGTTGCTGCTCGCTTCCTGGGCCCCAGGCCTGTACGATCGTTACCCCACTGCCGCCCGCCCCAGTGAAATAATGGACTCCATGCGCACTGAACTGTCATTCGCGAATCCCTCCGGGATCGAAACCGAACTGCTGGTCACCCTGGCCGTCGACCTGCAAACCGCCAAAGGTCCTGACGCGAAGCCCCAGCCCACGCTGCTCACGGCTGACAAGTCTATCAATTCTGCCGCAGCCGCCGTGCTTTCAAGCGGCGAATTCAAGGCCGGGGCCAACGAGACATTGCTACTCCACGCGCCGGCCGGACTTATGGCCAAGCGCTTGCTGATTGTCGGGCTCGGGAAAATGGCCAAAGTGACTGTGCACAGCGTGCGCAGCGCGGCCGGAACCTCCGTTCGGTTTACTAAGCCGCGCGGTATCCGGGAACTGGTATTTGCTCTGCCCGATTCTGAGTTGTTGCCGGTCGGCCCTTCAGCACGGGCCGCCGCCGAGGGCGCGATCGTTGCCGATTACGACCCGGACACCTATCGCAGCGACCGCAAGGACCAGAGCCTGCAGTCTTTCGCAGTGACCGCACCTGAGAGTGCCGACCAGTCCGCGATTGAGTTTGCTTTTGCTGAAGGAGTCATCATCGGCGAGAGCCAGAACTTTGCCCGCGTCCTGGTGAACGAGCCGGGGAACAAGCTGACGCCGACGATTCTGGGGCAGCGCGCCGCCCAGATGGCAAAGGAAGTCGGACTCGTTTGCGCGGTCTATTCGACCGAAAAATTGCATGAGTTAAAGATGGGCGCCTTCTGGAGCGTTTCGCAAGGTTCAGAGGAGCCGCCCGCGTTGATCGTGATCGGCTACCAGCCTGCGGGCGTGACAGAGGGTCCCGTGCTGGGCCTGGTCGGGAAGGGCATTACGTTCGATACCGGCGGCATCTCCATCAAACCGGCAGACAAGATGGAACTGATGAAGTACGACATGGCCGGGGGCGCAGCGATGCTCGGAGCCCTGCGCGCCATCGCGCTGCTCAAGCCGAAGGTCCGCGTCATCGGCATTGTGTGCGCCGCCGAGAACATGCCCGACGGCAAGGCGCAGAAACCCGGCGACGTGCAGACGGCCATGTCCGGAAAAACCATTGAGATCATCAACACCGACGCCGAGGGGCGGCTGGTGCTGGCTGATGGGCTCGCCTATGCGCGCCAGTTGGGTGCAACGCACCTGATTGATGCGGCAACACTCACGGGAGCCTGTGTCGTCGCGCTGGGACCGGTGAACGGGGGCGCTTTCTCCAACGACGATGAGACGTACGCAAAGTTTGAAGCTGCGCTTGCTACTTCAGGCGAGAAATTCTGGCGGCTGCCCCTGGGCGACGAGTATGCCGAGATGATCAAGTCCGACATCGGCGATATCAAAAACACCGGCGGCCGCGCGGGCGGAGCCATCACCGCAGCGGAGTTCCTGAAGGTCTTCGCCGAAGACACGCCGTGGATTCACCTCGACATTGCCGGCATGGCCTGGATTGAAGATTCGCGGCCGTACATTGCGAAGGGGCCGAGCGGGATAGCGGTGCGGTCGATATTGGAGTGGGTGCGAAGCTACGGGGAATGACGATGAGTCTCATACCGGCGAATGACGGACTAACAATATTGTCCGATTCGGCGGCGATTCAGACACAAAGGGTGACTCAGGCAAAAAGGCCTGTGACAGAGCCTTTTTTATCGCCTCACACGCCGACGATATTCCCGTCTTCATCCACATCGATTGACAGCGCGCGAGGAGCGCTGGGCAGCCCCGGCATCAGCACCATGTTGCCAGCAACAGCCACCACGAACCCCGCTCCGGCGGAAAGGGAGACATCCGTCACTTTCAACGTCCAGCCGGTTGGCGCACCCATGACTTTCGGGTTGTCGGTAAGCGAGTATTGCGTCTTGGCAATGCAAACCGGCAGGCGTCCGAAGCCCCATTCGGTATAACGCGCCAACTTCTCGCGCGCCGCTTCGCTCACGGTCACATCGGCCGCTCCGTAGACAAGCTTGGTCACCTTGCTGATTTTGTCTTCGAGGAAATCGTCAGACAAATAAACTGGATGAACATTGGGAAATAGGTTCGCATCGATGGCCGCGACCACCTTTTCTGCAAGGTCGATTGAGCCCACGCCGCCCATGCTGAATGCATCCGTAATGGCACAGGCAACGCCTTCACGTTCGCACTCGGCGGCAATTGCCTCAAGTTCTGTTTGCGTGTCGCCAGGGAAATGGTTGATGGCGACAACGATGGGCACGCCGTATCCACGCAGCGCGCTGATGTGGTGGTTGAGGTTGGCGAATCCCGCTTCCAGGTTGCCCTCGCCTTGTGCACGCAGACTCTGGACGGTAGCCACCAGAACGGCCACGTCGGGCTTGATGCCGGAGGCGCCCATCACGATGTCGAAATACTTCTCCGCGCCGAGGTCGGCGGCAAATCCGCACTCGTTCACCACATAGTCGGCGAGGCGAAGCGCCATCTGCTGCGACAACACACTGCTCGTCCCATGCGCGATGTTGGCAAAGGGGCCGGTGTGGACCAGCGCGGGCGTTCCCTCTGTGGTCTGGACAAGATTGGGCAGGATGGCGTCGTTGAGCAAGGCCATCATGGCCCCGGTAGCGTGCAGATCGGCGGCGGTCACGGGGTGTCCGGCGCGTGAAACGCCTACCACGATCGATTCGAGCCTGCGGCGCAGATCGGCGCGGCTCGATGCCAGCCCGAGGATAGCCATGATCTCAGAAGCGGCGGTGATGACAAAGCCTGTCTCGCGGTCGCCGCCTTCGCGGCCCGGCTTATCCTGCTGGCCGGCGCTCACAATCACGCGCCGCAGGGCGCGGTCGTTCATATCCATTGCGCGTGGCCACGTGATCTGCGCCGGATCAAGGTCCAGGGCATTGCCGAAGAAGAGGTGCGAATCGACTATGGCCGCGAGCAGGTTGTGCGCGGCCGTGATGGCATGAAAGTCGCCGTGAAAGTGCAGATTGATCTGATGGCTCGGTTCCACCTGCGACAGGCCTCCGCCCGCTGCCCCGCCTTTGAGTCCAAAGACCGGCCCCAGCGACGGCTCGCGCGAAGTGACGATGGATTTGCAGCCGATGTGCTCAAGACCCTGGGCCAGGCCGATGGAAACCACGGTCTTACCTTCACCGGATGTGGTGGGCGTAGTGGCCGTGACCAGGATGAACTTGCCGCGCACGGGAAAGGCAGGGTTGTCGAGCAGACCCAGCTTGAGCTTGGCGCCGTAGGCGCCGATGGTTTCGTACTCCTCGGGCTGCAAGCCGAGTTTCTGGGCAACGTCTTGAATGGGCAAAAGCGTATGGGTCATCAAAAGTGTGTTCGTCATAATGCTGGCCGTTGAGGAATATACTCCGCGGAAGCCCCGGCCAATGTGACGCAGGCTACACGGTAGAGGCCCAGCGGCTACATGGCTTCCGGGCTCTCGATACCCAGCCAGCCCAGCACTGTCACCAATTCGCGCAGCACTACGGCGGCTGTTGCGAGCAGGAAGGTTTTCCGCGCCGGGTCTACTTCGGTGAGGATGTGGTGCTTGTGGTAGAAGTTATTGAATTCCTGCGCTAACTGGAATGCATGCCTGGCCAGAAAAGCAGGCTCTGAGGTGGAGATGCACTGCTCGAGCACCAGGGTGCGGCGCCCGGCGCGCAGCCACAACGCCCAGATGTCTTCCGCAGCCTCGCCGCTGAGATACTTGCTTGCATCCACCCCGGCAAACTCCCTCAGAGCAGTTTCCGGCGCGATTCCCACTTTGCGGAAGATGTTGCGGGCGCGCACCACGGCGTACTGGATGTAGGGGCCGGTCTCGCCTTCGAAGCTGAGCGCATCTTTGAAGTCGAAAGCGATGACAGAATTGCGTGTGAACTTGAGCATGAAGTAGCGCAACGCGCCGATCGCGATCTGCTCGGCAATATGCTGGCGTTCTGCCTCGTCGCGGCCGGTCTGGCGTGCGTCCACCTCGGCACGCGTGGCGGCGATCAGTTTGTCGATCAGATCGTCGGCCTTGACGCCGAACCCCTTGCGCCCGCTGACTTCAATGTAGGGACGGGCCAGATCCTCAGGCGAAACATCGTAGCCGAGTTCGACCGCACAGCGCGGCGTGAGCGCAACCATCTCGTAGCTGAAATGGGTGTAGTGATCGGCCTGCTCGGTATAACCCATACCGCGAAGGGCCTGAATCACGTTGGCCTGCGGATCGGACTGGCGCGCATCAATTACGTTATAGATGGCGTTTGCGCCGCCGAAGAGCGGGTGTGGTTCCACGCCGTTCACGGTCGAGATCCAGCACTCATGATCGGGGTAGGTGAAGAAGCGCCTGTAGCCGAAATCGCGGCCCAGCAGGCCGAACTTCCAGAGGTGATACGCGATGTCTTTGCCGACATAAGTCACGGTGCCATTGGAACGGACGATGACTTTGGCATCCTCGTCGGTGCCCTCGGGGCCGTTTTCATCCTCGACCGATTTGTTGGCAGCACCGGGCCGGGTCATGACCCAGCAGCCTTTGTTCTTGCCCTCGGTCTCGAAGTAGAGCACGCCCTTCTGCTTCAACTGCTCGAAGGCGAGCGACCAGAAATTCAGGTGCAGAATCTCGCTCTCGCGGGGCAGAAAGTCGTACTCGATGTCCAGGCGGAGCATGGTTTCGAGGTGACGGCGAAGGACTGCGGTTGAAATCAGCTCGGCTATTTCGGCAGTTTCATTGCCTCCTTGCTCGATCTCGTGCAGCGTTTGGTAGCGCAGGCGTTTGCGCGCGGCCTTCTCCTCCTCACTTCCCTGTTCGTACCAGGAGGAGGTCTTCGCGTAGAGGTCCCAGCAGTAGTAGTCAATACCTGCGGCGTGGCCATCTGCGCCCGCGGCGCGGGCCTCGCACTCGGCCACAAGCTGACGCACCTGCGCAAGAGATTTTCCTTCCAGATGCAGAAAGCCGACCACCACATCCGCCACCTGCACACCAGTGTTGTCGATGTAGTTCTGCACGTCGACTTTTTGGCCGGCCGCGCGGAGGAGACGGACGAAGGTGTCGCCCAGAATCGCATTACGCAGGTGCCCAATGTGCGCGGCCTTGTTGGGATTGATGCTGGTGTGCTCGACGAGTGAATGCAGGCCGTTGGAAGCCGTTGTCAAAGTCTCGCCGGAGACTACCGTGTGTACCCCTTCGGCTCGATCGAGGCGCGCGTTGATATAGCCCGCCCCTGCGATCTCAAAAGAGGAAAACCCGCGGACCGGGCCGAGCGCCGTCACAATCTCCTGCGCAATGATCTTCGGCGCCTTGCGCAGCTTGCGTGCCAGTTCAAAGGCAATGGGCGTCGACAACTCGCCAAACTTCAGGTCCGGCGGAGTCTCGAGCGGAATTGTCTCAAGCTGAATACCGTATCTCGCTTGCAACACCGCGCGAAGATGCGCTTCAAGCCTCTTCTTCAATTCCAGAACCACGTCGAAATGCCTCAAAATCCTTGATTTTCAAGGGTGATTCTACCACCTGCAGCGGGGCGGACTTGGTTCGATCGGGTTCCATACGATACCGTAAGAGGAAGAGTAGATTGCCTTCTGACCTATAGCTTGCATTCCGGGCGAGAATGGAAGGCTGCACCCCACCCATGGCGAACGAACCCAGTCCAGCCCGTTTTTATCTCACCACGCCCATCTACTACGTGAATGCCCGTCCGCACCTGGGCCACGCTTATTCGACCATCGTGTGCGACGCCATTGCGCGGCGCAAGCGGGCGTTGGGGATCGACACGTGGTTCCTGACCGGCACGGACGAACACGGACAAAAAATAGAACGCTCCGCCAAACTGGCAGGTCGCAGTCCGGAGGAGTTCGCAACCGCTATTGCGAGCGAGTTCCGCGGGCTGTGGGACCGGCTGGGCATTACCTACGACGACTTCATCCGAACCACCGAGGAACGGCACAAGCGCGGCGTACAAGAACTCTTTTCGACCCTGCGTGACCGCGGATTCGTCTATAAGGGCTCCTACACAGGGCAGTATTGCGTGTCCGACGAGGCGTGGGTCGATGTGCTTCCGGGCGCGCCGTGCCCCGATTGCGGGCGCATTACCGAAACCGTGAGCGAGGAGAACTACTTCTTCAAACTCTCCGCTTTTGAGAGCAAGCTGCTGGAGTTTTACGAGGAAAATCCCGGATTCATGCAGCCCGAGTCCACGCGCCGCGAAGTGATCTCGTTTGTGCGCAGCGGGCTCGCCGATGTTTCAATCAGCCGAACAGCCCTGAAGTGGGGTATCCCCGTACCCGGCGATGAAGATCATGTAATTTATGTCTGGTTCGATGCGCTTGCCAACTACATGACGGCTCTGGGTTATGGCTCGGATGATCCAGCCGACCGGGCGCGCTTCGCCAAGTTCTGGCCGGCGGACCTGCATCTGATCGGCAAGGAAATCAGCCGTTTCCACTGCGTTTACTGGCCGGCCTTTCTGATGGCTGCCGGTCTGCCGGTTCCCCGCTCAGTGAAAGCGAATGGCTGGCTGCTCTTCGACCAGGGCAAGATGTCCAAGTCGCGCGGCAACATCGTTCGCGCCGAGACCGTTCACACGGTCTTGGGCACAGACGCATTGCGCTACTTCCTGCTGCGCGAAATTCCCTTCGGGCAGGACGGCAACTTTTCTTTTGACGCATTGGTCCAGCGCTATAACGGTGACCTGGCCAACGGCTACGGCAACCTGGTCAGCCGGGTGGTCAACATGGTGCACAAATACTTTGGTGGAGTGCTGCCGGACGCAGGCCCGGAGACACCGGCCGAGGCGGCTCTGCGCGAGAGCGCCATCCGCACGATTGCGGCTTTCTCGCCGGCTTTTGACGAGCTCAACTTCTCTGACGCACTGAAAGCACTGTGGGTGCTGGTCGCGGAGACTGACGGCTACCTGACTGCGAACGCGCCCTGGAAACGGCCGGCAGACCGTTCTGAAGCCGATCAATCTCGACTGCAGGCACGGGTTCTGGCAACGGCTGCCGAGGCCATCCGCATCATAACGGGACTGGTTTATCCCATCCTGCCGGATTCGGCCGCCAAGGTTTGGCGGCAGCTTGGACAGGGCGAGATCGCGGACGCGGCAAAGAACGCATTTTTGACCGAAATTGCATGGGACGGATTGAAGGCGGGGACAAAATTCGGTGATCCCGCGCCGCTCTTTCCGCGAGCAGAAAAGGATGCTGTTGAGCGTATGCAAAACCTTGAAGATGAAAACAGCCGCAGCGCCGTAGAAGCTGCCAGCCAGCCGGAGAATGCTCCCACGTCGTCGCCGGAAGCGCCGGCATCGGCTCTTCCGATTGCGCCGGCACCGCCGCCGGCTTCTCCCTCAGTCGTGGCGACGGAGGATCAATCCGCTCAGAACAAAATGACCCCGACGGCCACGGCACCGGCCGATCCGGAAAAGCCGCTGCCTACCGCGCATGTTCACCCGGTTCCAGCCGAGCTGACCAGCAGCAGGCTGAGCTCCACCCCTGCCGCGGCTCCGGCGACGGCACCGTTGACGCCTCCAGAACAGCCCATCGCGGCGGGGCAGCCAGGCCCATCGCAAGTGGTAGAGCACATCACCATTGACGATTTTGTGAAAGTGGACCTTCGAGTGGCACAGATTCTGGTCGCGGAACGGGTTCCCAAGGCCGACAAGCTTCTGCGCCTCGAAGTCGACCTGGGCTACGAAAAGCGCCAGATCCTGGCCGGTATCGCGCAATACTACGAGCCCGAAAAGCTCATCGGGCGCAAGATCGTCATCGTCGCCAACCTGGCTCCCCGGAAGATGCGGGGGCTGGAGTCGAACGGCATGCTGCTGGCGGCTTCGCTGCCGGATGGAGCGCCGGTGCTGGCGGGATTCCTCGAGGACGTTCCGCTCGGCGCGCGGCTGAAGTAGCTCTTCCTGCATCGGCAGGCATACACATAAATCGTGCTATGCTTACACATTGGAGTCGATTCCCATGCGGACCAATATCGACATCGACGACAAGTTGATGAAGCAGGCGATGAAGGCCACCGGCGCAACCACCAAGAAGGCCACAGTGGAAGCGGCGCTTCGCCAGGTTGTGCAACTCAAGAAACAGGCGAGGATCCGAGACCTGTTCGGCAAGGTCCAGTGGGAGGGCGATTTGGATGCGATGCGTGAAGGCCGCTCCCTCAACTGGGAAGAAGAATCCGAAGGGAAGAAACGGAAGGATTCCGCTGCCTGAGGGCCGTCAAGCTCGTCTGGAGAAAGCGCCAGTCGCATGGTGATCGTCGACAGTAGTGTCTGGATCGACGCCTTCAACGGAAAATTGACTCCGCAGACGATCTGGCTTACACATGCGCTGGATCGGGAGCAGATCGGCCTTACCAGTTTGATCCTTTGTGAAGTTCTTCAGGGTATTCGATTCGATCGGCGCTTTCGCGAGACCGAAAAACTCCTGCGGATTTTGCCGGTTTTTGCATCATTGACCCCTGAGATGGCAATCAGGGCTGCTCAGAACTATCGGACGCTGCGACGCCTCGGGATCACCGTACGCAAGACGATCGATTGCATCATTGCCACCTTCTGCATTGAGGAAGGTTACCAATTGATCCACAGTGACAGCGATTTTGACCAATTCGAACACCATTTGGGTTTGCGTGTGGTGCATCCACCGGCGATGCCACTGAACTGACTTCGACTTCACTTCGCTTGAGGTTCCCGATTGCTGATCGATTCCCACGCCCATCTTGACAGCGAGCGTTACGCAGACGACCGCGAGGCGATGCTCCTGCGCGCTGAGGAAGCGGGCGTAGGCGCCGTGCTGGCCATCGGCATCGGCGAGGGGCCGGCCCAGATGCACCAGGCGCTCGAGATTTGCCGCGAGTTCAACGGACAGCCCGGTATGCCCAGCCTTTTTGCAAGCGCTGGAATCTATCCGCACAACACGCCCGAGGCCGATGATGCGGCCCTCGCCAAACTCGACAGCTTGCTTGCCGAGCCGGAGGTCATCGCCTGCGGCGAGATCGGCCTGGACTACTACCACGAGGGCGCTGCGCACGAAGTACAGCGAGCGGGGCTGGTTCGACAGCTTGAAATCGCTGCCGCGCGCAATCGGCCTATCCTCATCCATTGCCGTCCCAAGGAAGGGGCGCACGATGCCTGGGATCATCTGTTCCTGACCCTGGACACGTATTGGCGGCATACCGGCCTGGGCGGCGTCATGCACTGCTTTGGCGGTGGTTGGGAGCAGGCGCGGCGGTCGCTGGATCTCGGCTTTCTGGTCTCTTTTGCCGGCAATCTCACCTATCCCAAGGCTCAGCCGCTCCGAGACGTAGCGGCGCGCGTGCCCCTCGACGGATTGTTGGTGGAGACGGATGCACCGTGGCTCGCTCCAGCACCCGATCGCGGCAAGCGCAATGAACCGGCCTGGGTTACTCGAACAGCCTCTGCGCTGGCTGGAAGTGAAAAGGGTGGAAACGCAGGAAATCGCCTCGGCTACTTCCAGAAACTTCGCCCGGCTGTTTCACGCCGGTCTGTGATCTAATTCTGAGGCATCAGCGTTGCAAGCGAATATCCAAGGCTCAGAATTAGATGACAGACCCTATGCTCGACGTGGGAAACTGATAGAGTGGCACCGCCCGGCCGCAGACAGATTCGGGCGAGGCCGACAAATCGAGGAAAGTATGGCGCAGGACAATTCATTCGACATCGTCAGCAAAGTGGAGATCCAGGAGGTCCGCAACGCCATCGATCAGGCGCTCAAGGAGATTCGCCAGCGTTTCGACCTGAAGGATTCCCACTCAGAGGTCACGCTCGCTGAGGGCGACAAAGAGATTCAACTGGCCTCGGTCAATGAGTACAAGCTCGAGGCGGTGAAGGAAATCCTCGGCCAGAAGCTGGTGAAGCGCGGCGTTTCGCTCAAGAACATGACCTATGGCAAGATGGAGCCCGCAGCCGGCCAGAGCGTGCGGCAGAAGATATCCTTGCAGCAGGGAATCCCAACGGAAAAAGCCAAAGAGATTGTTCGCATCGTCAAGGACTCGAAAAAGAAGGTGCAGGCCAGCATTCAAGGCGATACTGTCAGGATAGCGGGGAAGGACCGCGACGACCTTCAGGCCATCATTTCGACGCTGCGGGGCAAGGATCTGGGCGTCGATTTGCAATTTACGAACTACCGCACGAATTAAGAGGCTGCCTCGCGGAAAACCGGGCATTCGACTCGAATGCCCGTGACTAAGTCCGCACTGGAACCCAAAAGTGAGACCCTGAGACCATTGAGCACCTTGGCGATAGCGACGGCAAGAGAAGTTTTCGACCTGCTGCGGGAAGACCTCGTAGCGATCGAGCAGGAGTTGGGCCGGGACGCCGCTTCAAGCGTAAGCACCATCACGGAAATTGCCGAGTACCTGCGCGAGGGCGGCGGCAAGCGCATTCGCCCATCGCTGCTGCTGCTGGCCGCGCACCTGCTGGGTTACTCCGGTCCCGGAGCGATACGCCTGGGCGCGGTAGTGGAGATGGTCCACACGGCAACCCTGGTTCACGACGACATCATTGATGGCGCCGATATGCGCCGCGGCCGGCCGTCGCCCAATACCACCTGGGGCAACGAGAAATGCGTGTTGGCCGGCGATTGGCTTTACATGCAGGCCTTCCGCGTTGCGCTGGAGGAGAAAAACCTCCGCGTGCTCGAGTCTGTTGATCGGCCTCACCCAGCAGATGGTCGAGGGCGAACTACTGCAGATTCAAAAGCTTGGCAAAGCCGTCTCCGAAGCAGAGTATTACGACCTGATCTTCCGCAAGACCGCCTGCCTGTTCTCGGTATCGATGCGCCTAGGGGCGGTGCTGGCTGGAGCGAGTGAGGCGCAGGAGGCTAGTCTGGCGGCCTATGGCCGGGCTGTCGGCCTGGCGTTTCAGATTGTGGATGACGTTCTTGATCTGACCGCGACCGAAGAGGTGCTGGGCAAGCCGGTGGCCAGCGACCTGCGTGAAGGCAAGGCCACGCTAGCCGTGATTCACTCCTTCGACCACGGTATTGCGAAGGACCGGCAGACCATCCAGCGAGTTCTGGATGACCGAAGCTTTGAGCATGTGAGCCGCGACAAGATTCAGGAGATTCTGATCCGCAACGGCTCGGTCGAATATGCCATGACCCTGGCCGACCGTTATGCCGAACAATCCCGCCAGGCACTGGCCCCGCTACCCGACTCCGACTTCAAGCGCGCCCTGCTGTGGGTGCCGGATTTCGTGGTGGCGCGAGACAAGTAGCCTTCCCCCGAGGTGCAAAACATGCAGGACATTTGGTCAGAAGTAGACCGCTACTTTGGCGATCAGCTTGCCCCCAGCGATCGGGCGCTCGATGCCGCGCTCAAAGCCAATGAGAAGGAGGGCCTGCCCACAATTGACGTCACCTGGTTCCTGGGCAAGTTTCTCGACCTGCTGGTGCGTATCGCGCGGGCGAAGCGGGTTCTCGAGATCGGGACACTGGGCGGATACAGCACCATCTGGATGGCGCGTGCGCTACCCGATGACGGCCAGGTCGTCTCGCTGGAACTGGACCCCCATCACGCTGAAGTGGCCCGGGCGAATCTGCGGAATGCAGGGCTGCTGCACAAGGTGGATTTGCGGGTGGGCCGGGCAAGCGAGAGCCTTGCCGATCTGGATGCGGGCGACGCCGAGCCTTTCGATCTGATTTTTATTGACGCCGACAAGTCGGGCTATCCCGAATACCTCGATTGGTCTTTAAAGCTGTCACGCCCCGGAACCGTGATCGTTGCCGACAACGTAGTCCGCGACGGGAAAGTTATCCAGCCCGAAAATCCTGACCCCGACATCAAAGGCGTACGACGCTTCACCGAACTGGTCGCCGCGGAGCCGCGCTTGAGCGCAACGGTTCTGCAGACGGTGGGGTCGAAGGGCTATGACGGATTTGCGGTTGCGGTTGTGCTGCGCTGAACTGCCGCGCCAAACTGCGTCGTCTGTCCCGATTCCGCGATTGCCTCCTGGCTTGAGGCGTAAAATTTCTCCAACATGAACCAGCGCATCGAGAAGATACGCCAGCTTCTGAGTGAACTCGAAGTTGAGGCGGCGGTGGATGCATCCAGAGATCGCGGCTTCTCCGCGCTGGAGTTGCCGCAAATCATCCAGGAGATTGTCGACGATCTGCAGCCGCTGCTTACCCCGTATGACGCAGCGTTCTATTGGTTCCTCTTCCGGCACTCGATCGCCAAGGATGGCAGCCCGTTTATCCGCGTGAGCACGCGATCTCTGCAGCGGGCGGTGGTCCGTTCGTCCTACTCGCAAGCGGAGGAGAACACCATTTCGCTGGGCAAAGTGCAGGAGACGCTGCGGGCCCTTGAGGGGATTGGCGCCATCCGGAAAGAAGGCGAACCGAATCGGCAAGGAACACAGTATCGGGTGCTGATACCCGATGAGATTGAAGCATGCCGCAAATTCCGCGCTGAACGAATGGTCTCGGAGCCGGCGCTGATGTTTCCCGCCTCAGAACCTGAAGATGCGATCACCCATGACCATCGCATGCGTGTGTTCGAGCGCGATAGTTATAGGTGCTATTCCTGCGCGAAGCAGTTGACGCGCTTTACGGCCACGCTGGATCGCGTGCTACCCATTGCGGAGGGTGGCGACAACAGCTTTGAAAACCTGGTGACCGCTTGCATGGCATGCAACTCGCGCAAGAGCTGACGGCGAAGATTCGCCGACTCCCTTTCTCTGATCGGATTAGAGGAGATTGGTTATGCTCTCAATTGTGATAGACCGGACCTGAGCGACCTCGGCGAGTATCCCATGAAGTGTCCCCATCTTCATGGGATTGTGAAGAGGAACGGTGATGGAGTGAGCTGGCGGACCCTCGTTGAGGAGTCTCACATGGCTTCCTCGTTGTCGAGTCACTTTGTAGCCGAGGTGTTCGAGAACACGAATGAGTCGATCCCCAGAAACACCGCGGGGAAGCTTCATGCCGCTTCGACCGGAATCAGCTCATCTTTTACATAATGCAATTGAATCAGCTTTGGCCGCGCGTCCTTATCTTCGAAGTGCAAGATCGCGGCCTCCAGAACATTGCCACGCAGCTCTTCCCAGGTATCTGCCTCGGTGAAGATTGCATGGCCCAGAGCGCGCGCTGTATAGCCACCCTCTTCTGCCTCGTGTACTTCGAAGATCAGTTCCATGGACATAGAATACCCTTGTTTCTCGCCGATTCCGCACCGAATCCGGACCGTCGACTTGGCTGCGGCAAACCTTGAGGCGCGGAGAAACGGTTGTCGATTCGCAAGGGCCTACTTCTCCGCCATCAACGCGCGCAGCGCCGCTGCATAATGCGCCGGCAATGGCTTCTTGTTCAGTTGATCGTCGCAGACCACGTGCACTGTCTCGCCCTCGGCCAGCAGCTTCCGCTCTTGCCCTTCAGGCGACGGTTTGCGCCAAATCTGATATGCGAATTTGATCACGGAGCCGCGAAGAAGAGCGGGGCGCGTCTCAATCAGAATCTCGTCGTCGTAACGGGCAGGGGAGCGATAGCGGCAGGTGGCTTCGACGACCGGCAGGATACACTCGTGTTCCTTTTCCAATTGGCTATATGCAAGGCCCAGGGAGCGCAACAGTTCTACGCGGCCCAACTCAAACCAGACCAGGTAGTTGGCATAGTAGACGATGCCCATCTGATCGGTTTCGGCGTAGCGCACCCGCACCTGGTGGGTGTTTACTGGCATCCGGCTTGCTCTTTCATGGCTGGAGGATCACGGCTTCAAATGGGTGAAGATGGGCAGCTTCGTCACATCGTTGAAGATGACAAATGCGAAGAACATCATGAGGACCACAAAAGCCGCCTGGTAGATGCGCTCTTTGACCATGATGCTGATGTCATGACGGAGAACGCTCTCGATCAGCAGCAGCAAAATCAGTCCGCCGTCAAGGATCGGAAAGGGCATCAGGTTCAAGATGCCCAGGTTGAGGCTGATCTCGCCTGCCAGGTAGAACTTTGAGTACCAACCTTTGGTCTGCGCCGCTTCACCGGCAATCTGAGCAATTCCCACGGGGCCGGTAAGCTGCTTTGCAGAGACCTGGTGAGTTGCGATCCGCTCAAGCATCTGGACAATCAGCGTAGAGCCGTTGGCGCAGAATTGGGTGGACTTGGCCAGCGCCGTTTTGAGCGGCAGGGGGGACGGACGAATCGGAACCGGAACCGCCATGAACCCGAGCTTCCAACCTGTATCAAGCCTGGCTGGACGGGCGATGACGGGGCCAATGGTTGCGCCGTTGCGCCGGATTGAGAGGGAAATCGGCTTTCCCTTTCCATTCTGCATGTAAGCAAGCAGCGAAGTGACGCTGTGGAAAGGCTGGCCATCAACCGAGAGAATTGCATCACCCGTGCGCAAGCCGGACTGCGCAGCGGGCGTGCCCGGCATCACGTTTTGAATCGTAATGGGGCCCGGCATGTATTGGGGCAGAATCCCCGCTAGATCGTCACCCTCCAACGCGCCCGGGATCCGCAACTCCGTCTGCAGAGTTTTGCCGTCGCGGTCAACGGTCACGGGAACGGTCTGGTTCGGGTCCAGCGACATGCGCGCATAGACCTGCTCCCACGATGGATTGTCATCCGTGTCGAATCGGCGGACGATGTCGCCGGGTTGAAGCCCTGCCTCCGCGGCATCGGAACCGGGGATAACCCACTCGATGCTGGTCGTTTTGACATCGTGGGCGGGGACTTCGTTGATCCAGCCGAAATAGAACGCCATGGCCACAAAGGCCAGAATGAAGTTGGCCACGGGACCGGCCACGCCAATGAGCATTCGTTGCCAGCGAGGATGCGCAGCAAACGACCCGGGATCGTCTTTCGGCTGGTCTTCGCCGGGATTTTCGCCGGTCATTTTGACGAATCCGCCAATAGGCAGCAGACAGACCTTGTAGTCGGTGTCGCCGTGTTTGATTCCAAACAGGCGCGGCCCCATGCCTACAGCAAAAGCTTCGACGCGAACGCCGAACAGCTTGGCCACCAGAAAGTGCCCAAGCTCATGGACCACCACCATGATCCCGATGAGGATAATAAAGGCGATGGTGGATATTAGAAAATCATGCATACGCTTTAGATCAGATCCTTAGCTGTGCACTCGTGCAGCGACCTGCGAAGAGACAAGCGCACGAGCCATTTGACGCGCATCCCTGTCCGCGGCGAGCACCTCGGCAATGGTGGCCGGGTGTGCTTCCAGAGTAGAGGCGAGCACCCTCTCAATTGTACGCGGGATTCCGGTGAACGGGATTCGGTGGTCAAGGAATGCCTCGACGGCGACCTCGTCGGCGGCGTTTAGAGCGATTGAGTGAGCGCCTCCTTTTTCCGCCGCTTCATAGGCCAGGCGCAGACAAGGAAAGCGCTCGAAATCGGGCTCTTCAAACTCGAGATGGCGTAGCGCAGACAAGTCGAAGGTCAGCGTGGAGGCCGGCCGTTCCGGGTAGGCCAACGCATAGAGGATGGGCAGCCGCATGTCGGTAACTGAAATCTGCGCCAGAATGGAGCCGTCGATGTATTCGACCAACGAGTGCACGGTGGATTGGGGATGCACCGTTACCCGAACCTGGGCAGGCGGCACGTTAAAAAGGCGACAGGCCTCGATGATCTCCAATCCTTTGTTCAACATAGTGGCGGAGTCGATGGTGATTCGTCGGCCCATGACCCAGGTTGGGTGCTTGAGCGCCTGTTCCGGCGTGATGTTGTCGAACTGATCGAGGGGAAGTTGGCGGAACGGGCCGCCCGAAGCCGTCAGCCAGATGGTTTTCACTTCAGAATGCGCGCCCACTCGCAGGCACTGGTGGACGGCGTTGTGTTCGCTGTCGATGGGCAGGATGGGCACGTTGCGTTCGCGCGCGGCGGCGGTGAGAATCTCGCCCGCGGCCACCATGCACTCCTTGTTCGCCAGGCCAATGGGCTTGCCGGCCAGGATGGCAGCATGGGTCGCTTCGAGTCCCGCGACGCCGACGATGGCGGAGACGACGAAGTCAGCTTCGGGCAGCGTGGAGCAGGCGACGGTGCCCTCGGTTCCGTGAACCACCTCGATCCCGGTCACATCGGCCTGACGCAGGCGCACAGCCAGCTCTCCGGCCAGTTGCTCAGTGGCCAGAGAAATGACTTTGGGCCGCCAGCGGAGTGTCTGATCAAAAGCCTCGTCAACGTTGCGACCCGCGGCAAGGGAGACCACGGCGTATCGCTCAGGAAACTGTTCGACGATGGAAAGTGTGCTCTGTCCGATCGAGCCCGTGGATCCGAGAATGGCGAGTCGTTTCAAGGTATTTTCTAAGTCCAGGGCCGCGATAGAGCCCAGTCGGGCAAGTGGTTTCAGATCAACCACTCAAAGCCGCTAACGAATAATCTGAGCGTACCATAGCACCGGAGCCGCCAGCAGCAGCGCATCGATGCGATCCAGCATCCCGCCGTGGCCGGGCAGCAGTGTACCCGAGTCCTTTACGCCCGCGGAGCGCTTCAAAGCCGATTCGGCCAGATCGCCCACCTGAGCCGCCACGTTCACCAGCACGGCCATCCCCATCCAATACCACCAGATCTCGTCCGCAAAAGAAAGCTTGGCGAAATTCCATTGAGCAAGGAAGTTGGAAAGCCAGAATAAGGCGCCGGTCACCAAGACGCTGCCCACAACGGAACCGACTGCACCCTCCCAAGTCTTGTTCGGACTCAGGGTAGGCGCCAGCTTGCGCTTTCCCCACGTCCGCCCCACGTACAAGGCGGCGATGTCACCGGCCCATACCGCGCAGAGCAGGAAAACCACCAGCGTGGCGCCATTCGACTGCTCGCGCAGGGTTGGGATGGCAATGAGGGTAAGTCCCACATAGATAAGGCAAAATACCGAGGATGAAGCGTCGGCTAGTACCCGTTCTACGGGCGAGGCGAACGTGCAATAGACCAGCAGCCCGAGGCTCAGAACTCCGAGCAGTAAGAGGGTTTGATCGGGCCATTGGAAATTGCCCGCAAAAAGCACCAGGATCGCAACCGCGACCGCAATGCGCGGCGGCTTGGCGGCTGGATGCGCGAGTCCCAGAAACTCCCACCCAGCCAAGACCGCCACTCCCGCTACGACCAGTGTGATCAGCCACTTGGGGCCGAGAAATACCAGGGCCAGCGTCAGCGGAGCCAGAACGAGAGCGGTAAGAACGCGTTTCACTCAGGGAAGAATACACTGCCGGGGGAGACCGGCGCGGGGGGCCCCCAACCCAGGACTTCGTCATCGACCTAACGGTTTACAGTTTCACAGTTTTACAGCCCGAAAATGCCAGATGGGAGTCATCTCCTTTATAGAGTGCAGCTTAGCTATTTTGCGAGTTGCAATTTGCTCAAATTTGCCCCGATTTGATTGGCTTTTAGGCGATTATTTGGGCATTTTGACCCGTTTTGGTGCGCATAAGGGATCAGGGTCCAGGGGGCAGGGGGCAAGGATCAGGGCCAATAAGATGATTGTGCGCTTTTCCGGGAAATAATCTGTAAGGTTCGGAGAGGATTCTTTTCCGGGGCGATGGCACACGGGTTCCCATCTGGCACGCGTACTAATCGGGCAGGTCGGACCAGGCCCAGGGGCGAGTGCCCGCACTGCCGAAGCCTCACGGAGGAGTTTTTCCGCAAGTTGCCCGGATGCGGGTGCGCTAGCGCGAAGGCCATTCCCACTTTGGCTTGTTGAAAAGTGTGGCTCCTGCGAGAGTTGTTTCGCCAAAGGACTTCTCAAGGTGGAGGCGTCTGCAAACCGGGTTCTCCTCAAGTGCCGCAATCAACAATTGCGAGTGAGAAACCACAACGAGCTGCGTCCGCTCAGAAGCCACTGTGATCAGGCGCGCAAGAGCGGGCAGCAGATCCGGATGGAGGCTGGTCTCCGGCTCGTTCAGCACCATCAGTTCGGGAGGCCGCGGCGTCAACAGGGCGGCCGTCCACAAGAGGAAGCGCAGAGTGCCGTCGGATAGTTCGGCGGCCGCAAGAGGCCGCAGCAGCCCGTGCTGCCGCAATTGCACTTCGAATCGCCCTGCTTGTGCCTCAACCTCGATGCGACTGCCGGGGAACGCGTCGTCCACGGTGCGCTCGAGCGCTTCTCTGTCGCCAAACCTCCTGATCGTTTCGAGCGCAGCCGGCAAGTCTGCTCCTTCGTTACTTAACACAGGTGTGAATGTCCCGATCTGGGGAACGCGCACAGGCGAGGCCGTGTCCGTTCGAAAGCCTTCGTAAAACCTCCACCCCCGAATTGACTCCCTCACCGCCAGCATCTCCGGCGCACGTTGCGGGTCGGCAACAGTTGCAAGCATGCTGTCGGTGGAGCTCAGTTCTTTTGTGAGGATGACCGGCTCCTCATTTTTTGCCGGCGCCAGCTGAACCAGGCGATTCATTCGGTCGACGAGGACAGCCCCTCGTCGATACACGCCTCCGTGCCAGATGCACTCGCGTTTGATTGCAGGATCAAGCGGGAAGGCAGTTTGTGCCGGCGGCGGATAGCCAAGGTCGATGCAATAGCTGTAGGGCTTGCCGGCAAATCCAAGTTTGAGGCTCACAGATTTCTGTCGCGGCGTGCCCTGAACGGGAAACTCTCCCTTGCGGACACTGCGGGCAATCGTCTCCGGCCCCAGCCCATAACGTAGACGGCAAACCGCCCTCGCGCGCAAGAGAAGAGACCACAGTGTTGAGCGCCGCATCGCCGAGCAGGCGCAGAGCCCGATATAGGCTTGATTTTCCGGTACCGTTGGCGCCGGTAACGAGGTTGAGCCGATCCAGGGGCAAAACCAGGTTGCGAAGGGAGCGATAGCCGGAGATCGCGAGCGTTTCAATCATCGAGTGAAGATTTACGCTTTGCAACGAGGACCCTGAATGAAATGGCGATACGAATCGCGACTCAGCTTGCCGCGATCTTGATTTGCTCGGGGTCTTCTTCCACTTCGCCGCAGCTCTCGCCGATGCCGCCGAAGCGGCGCTCGCGTCGCTGAAAGTCCGCAATGGCTTCGAGCAAATTGATTCCGCGAAAATCGGGCCAAAGGCGCTCGGTGACGAAGATCTCTGTGTAGGCAATCTGCCACAGCAGGTAGTTCGAGATTCGCATTTCACCTGATGTGCGAATCAGCAGATCAGGGTCGGGCATGTGCGCCGTGTAGAGATGGCGGTGAATGTCCTCTTCGCTGATGCGGTCGGGGTTAATCTGCTTGCGCTGTGCTTCCGCGGCCAGCGAGCGGAAGGCATCAACCAGTTCGGAACGCGCGCCATAGTTGAGAGCGAGAGTGAGCGTGGTTCCGGTGTTGCGGGCGGTCAGATCCGCCGCCCAGCGCATCTTGTCCTGCACTTCATTGGGCAGCTCGTGGGTGCGCCCGATGTAGCGAATGCGCACGTTGTTGTCCATCATGCGCTGCACATTGCTCTCGAGGTAGCTTTTCAGCAGGCGCATCAGGAAGTTGACTTCGGCGCGCGGCCGGCGCAGGTTGTTTTCAAGCGAAAAGGCGTAGAGCGTAAGCCAGGGCAGTCCGATGCGCGAGGCCGTTTCAGTAACCAGTTGCACACTCTTGGCGCCCTGCTGGTGTCCCAGGAACCGCTTGAGGGAACGGCGGCCGGCCCAGCGGCCGTTTCCGTCCATGATGATGGCGACGTGCTGAGGCAGGCTCTCGGGCCTCAGCGTCGAATAGATGGCCCTCTCCTCAGCGGTCAGTTCATCGATGCGCAACGTGCCAGATGGGTGCAAGGGTAGGCCTCTAGACTGCTTTGATGCTTCCAGGCCGGCACGAAGGAAGCATCGACGGTTCAAGCCCGGCGGTCTCACGCCCAGTCCGGATGGAGGGCCTGTTCAGGCTCGGCACAAGACAACTTTGCTCCGGCTACCGGAGAAAAGTGGCGGCATCTTCGAACCTAGCACATGCGCCCAAGAGCCGCAAAGGTTCACGCCCCCACATCACACTAAAGTGTGAGGAGACGCGGCGACGGATGTCCGCGCCACGGCTTGAATGCGGCGAAAAGTGAATCTATGCGGTGCGGCGGCGGCCCATTGCCATGTCGCGGGCCGAGCCATAGACCAAGGTGCGATGCAGCGAGTCAAGATGCGGCAAGAGTGCCGCGATCTCAGCCAGTAGCGGATCGGAGAGAATCGACGCAACTTCCTCATCGCGACGGCTGCGGGAATCGCGCACAAGCTGGCTCACGTCTACCTCGAGAGCATTGGCCAGCCGTTCCAGCGAACCCAGCGTCGGAATCGCCTTGCCGTTCTCGATCTTGGAGATATAGGTGCGGGGCACTTGCATGCGTCCAGCCAGTTGGCGCTGGCTCAGATGGCGGGCCCGGCGTATTTCGCGAACCTGACCTGCAACCTGCATCCCCGCCTCGGCCGAGACCGGAATGGGCGGTGTGGTCACAAGTTGGGGGGCCATGGGGACGGGCTCCTCTATGTCGAGGGGCTTGCGGCATTTCCTGCAAAGTGAGTTGGTGGTCCTGTATTGCACCAGGCTGCAGTAGTCGCAGCGCACAACTTCACGCAGTTCCACGTTAACGATTGTGGTTGCCATGTTCAGGTTGCGGAGCGCCAGAGCTGGATCTCCGGGGTGATTTTTTTCACCGCGATAAGAGCTACTTTCGGGGGAATGAACCATAATTGTCAAGTACAAAGTTAGGGTCAACCCTAAGATTTCCCCATCATACTCGGTAAAAGCCAAAGAATCACGAACCAAATTGAGCAACATGGAGGAAAAAAAGAATGAGTAACAGCGTAAATGGAGAGGCAAATTTCGGACGCGAGCAAGCCTGGCAATTATTGACGGAGTGGACACAGGGCGAAAGCCTGCGCAAGCATGCACTTGCCGTCGAGATCTGTGTCACGGCCTGCGGTGTGGCAGAAGCGGACCGGCTCGGGCTCTTGGGCGATGAGCGCGCAAAATTCATTCAGCTCTACACCACTACCGGCTTGCTGCACGACTTCGACTACGAGCGCCACCCCACCCCGGCGGAGCACCCATTCGTCGGTGTGCGCGAATTGGAGCGCCTCGGCTGGCCGCAAGAGTTGCGTACCGCCATTCTCGGCCACGCGCAATATTCAGGCGTGCCGCGTGTGACGCATCTGGATAAATCCCTCTTCGCCTGCGATGAGCTGGCCGGCTTTCTCACCGCCTGTGCGCTGGTCAAGCCCACCAAAGCCATCGCGGATGTGGAAGTGCCCAGCGTGCGGAAAAAAATGAAGGACAAGGCATTCGCACGCGGCATCCATCGTGAAGACGTGATTCAGGGCGCAGCCGAGCTAGGCGTCGATCTCGACGCGCACATTGGGTTTTGTCTGGAGGCGATGAAGAAGCGGGCCGGGGAGTTGGGGCTGTGACGAAATCAACTTTCGGTCAGGTGGTTACTCGGGCACTCCTGCGCTCTGCTCGAAGGAATTATCTCGAAACCGGGTTCTCAGTAGTTGATGGAAGGCTTTGTAGCTTTCATTTCAACAATTGTGTGACTGAGATCAATATCTGTAACTCGCATGAAATTGTTGGTCGAATCTATTTCCTGGGGAAACATCCTATGCTCAACTTCGGCGATATGCCTGCGAGGCGAGCGGCGGCCTGATCTCCTTGGGGAATCGAAACTCCCGCAGACACGTACCGGACGTTGCCCAAACAACCCAGCCGCCTGAGGCGACGTCATACTAGATGGTTCGATCAGGTGGTTCGGCGCGCCCGCAGGGCTCTGCTCAACCACGGTATACCTTCCAATCTCTGATCGCGCGCCGCTATCAAAGTCACACTCTCGGCAAGAAAGGAGCAACATCATGAGAAGGAGTCTCGCGGTACTTACAGCCGGCGTTTTCGCCGCCTCAGTCGCAATCCCCGCGCTCGCCCAGGACAAAGTTGATAAAGAACTTACGCAAGCCAGTCAAATCATTGAGGAGATGACCGGTCCAGAGTCGAACGCCGGTATCCCTAATGATGTTCTCCGCCATGCCAAATGCATAGCCGTCATCCCCAAGTTGGTAAAGGCCGGCCTCGGCATCGGCGGCGAGCACGGCAATGGCGTCGCCACATGCAAGGTTGAGAATGGCCGCTGGAGCCCGCCTGCCCCCTTCAGCATGAGCGGCGGCAGCTTCGGTCTGCAGATCGGCGGAGAGGAAGTGGCATACATCATGCTTGCCATGACCGATCAGGGCATGCAGGCGCTTATGTCTGGCCACTTCAAGGTGGGCGCTGGGGTTAACGCCGCCGCGGGACCGGTGGGCCGTGATGCCTCAGCCTCGGCCGGATGGCGCGCCGCGGCTCTGCTCAGTTATTCGCGCGCCAAGGGCGCTTATGCCGGTGCGACCCTGAACGGCACGGAACTGAATCAGGATCACAACGCGACCAAACAGCTCTATGGCCAGGAGGTCAAGTTCGACAAGATCCTCAATAGCCAGATCCAAATGCCCGATCAAAGTGCCGCCATGCAATTCGTCCACACCGTCAACCAAGCCGTCGAACACGCGAATCGGGGGCAATGACCTCAGCGTCGGCACACGCTTGCCCCATGTCCTGTCTCAAGGATATGGGAGCACTTGATTGCAGTCGCGATGAGTGACTCTCAGCCGCTTCTTCGGTGTTGTGCGTTTGTCGCCAATCCGGAAGAAATTCTTCGAACCAGCGGGCGTGATCGCCTGCGCTTGTAAACCCATCAGCTCTGCCTAGGCCAGCGGATTCTTTGCCCTGAGTTCCGCCACGATCTCTGCGGCGGCTGCGCGTGCCTTATCGGCCTGGTCCGGCGGAAAGCTGATGGCTCCTACGCGGGCATGGCCGCCGCCGCCGTAGCGCTCGCACACCTGGGCGAGGTTCACCATCTTGGCCGGGTCGGCCTTGGTCCAGGGATTCGAGCCCACCGACACCTTGGTGCGGAAGCTGGATTTAGACAGTCCGATCGAGTACGTAGCCTGCGGGTGCAGATAGTAGGGAATGAATTTGTTGAACCCCTCCAACTGCTGATCGGTGATGTCGAAAAAGATGGTTCCGTCGCGTTCCTCGCTGCGGGTGCGGATGAGTTCCATCGCCTGTTGATGGCGTTCGAGCAACGGCGGCAGCAGATTGGCCACGAAGGGCTGGGCCAGCACTTCGGCCAGCGGCATTGCGGTGAGCAGCGGTATGAGGCGCGGTATGAATTCCGGGTCCTGCGTGGATTCGATGATAAGCGTGAGCTTCATGGCTGGGGCTGCCATCTCCACGGCTGCTTCGGGACTCTCGTAGAGCGCGCCATCGACAATGTTGGCCCAGTGAATCAGCTCGGCAACCGGCGCGGTGTCAAACCCGAAACGAGCCGATGCAATATCCGCGAGGAAACTGGTACAGGAAGTGTATTCGGGATCGAAAAACTTATGCGCGGCGCAGATGGGGTCGCGCTGGCAGGCTTTGAAGTTCTCGTGATCCTGCGGCGTGAGGAATGCCGAAAGATGATGGTCAAACCACCAGGTGATGCGCGGCGAGGCAGAGTATTTGAAATCGACGATGGCGTTTTCATCGCCGGTAAACTCGTTCTCATCGAAGAGCGCTCCGGCGCGGTGCACCAGCCCGTGGTATTCGTAGTTGGCGTCGGCGTCGATACATTCGCGGTGGAATCGCGTGAACAGCGAGGCTGAGCAAGCTCCGTCAAAACATTTGTCGTGATAGAAGACGCGAACTCGCAAGCCCCACCGCTCCCTGATGCCTAAAGTCGAATAAAACCGAAAGTTAAGCATCAAGGGAAGGCCCGATTGTGTCAAGGCGAAGGATCACATGGAAGGGTGACCAGAGTGCGGACCGCATCCCTTTCCGGCTCAGCCGTATTCAATGTGGGTAGAGTTTTACCGATAAGATGGTTGCATAACTTAGAGGAGTTCCGATGGATCTGGAGAATCAGCCCCCCGCGCCGGAGCCTGTTCCTGGCCCGCACACACTTGATGAGCAGAGTTGGCCCGATTCTCCGCCCACGGCACCCGATATTGCCCCGTATTATGGCCTGCATTGGATCTTTGTCGGCGAACAAGGCCTTCGAGCCGGGTGGTCCGTGGGGTTGTTCATCGCCATGTTTCGCTTCATCGGCCATGCCGTGGCCTCGGCCAACAGGCACTACCACTTTCTCCGCGGGCAAACCGAATTTACGGCTTCCTCGGCGCTCTCCAGTGAATTGGTTACCTTTGTGATGGTCCTGTTTGCGGCCGGGGTTGTGGCTTTGATCGAGCACAGGAGTCTCCTGGACTTCAATCTGAGGGGTCCTCGTCGCTTGCTGAATTTCTTCTCCGGTCTCGCGGCGGGATTCGTCGCACTTTCAACCCTCGTCTGGACAATGGATTTGGGCGGTTGGCTGCATTTTGGCCCAGAGGCCTTGAGTGGCGCGCAGATTTTTCGGTACGCGGCCTTGTGGGGCGGCGCTTTTCTGCTGGTTGGTTTCGTTGAGGAAGGCACCTTTCGCTGCTACTTCCAAGCCACGCTTACCCGCGGCATTAATTTCTGGTGGGCGCTGGCAATGAATGCCGTGTTCTGCCTCGATGCGTTCTTGCGTTCCAACGGAAATGAAGGCGTGCTCCGCGCGATCTGGCTTAATTCTCCATCTGCGATCACTGGCAACGGCGCTTGGGGTGTCTATCTCATTGTTTTGCTGGGGCTGGTTCCCTGCGCGCTGTTGCATTTGAAGAGCGTTCAAGGCTCCGGCTTCTGGCAGGCGGCCTGGGTCACGTCGGCCATGTTCGGCTTTATTCATACCGGGAACAACGGCGAAAACTGGATCGGCATCTTTGCTGCCGCGTTCATTGGGTTCGTTTTTTGTGTCAGCGTTTGGGTCACCGGCTCGGCGTGGTGGGCCATCGGCTGTCATGCCGCGTGGGATTGGGCGGAGACTTACTTCTACGGCACCGCCGATAGCGGCTTTGTGGCCAAAGGACATTTTCTTTCCACCTCGACAAACGGCAACCCGTTGTGGAGCGGCGGCACGGACGGGCCCGAAGGCAGCCTGCTGGTTATCGCAGTTTGCTTGCTGCTTCTCGCGGCGCTTCTTGTCACTTATAGCCGCAGGGAGCCCGCCTCGTTGAAATTGCCCGCTGCACAGCAGTGCGAGGGCTGAGTTGGCAAGTTATCGAAAAGACTGACAGATGTAGCTCGTGGTGCAGAAGCGGCGAGGGCGCTGGCGTTATCCTGTTGTTTAACCGATGGCGGACCCCTACATTCAGAACCCAGCGCCCAACCTGGTTGTTGCATCCACGCGCCGTTCACGCAAACGTCGCTGGCCGCGCATTTTGCTGCGGTGGGTTGCTGGACTTGCGGTCTTCGTTTTGCTGGCTGCGGGCGCTGCCGTTCTTTGGCTCCATTCGGTCACCAGAGCATCGCTGCCCGTGCTGGACGGGGATCTCCACCTCGCGGGGCTCTCAGCACCGATCACTGTCCGTCGCGATGCTCATGGCGTTCCCCACATCGAAGCGGCAACGCAGGAAGACCTCTTCGTAGCCCAGGGCTATGTGACAGCGCAGGACCGCCTTTGGCAGATGGATACCTATCGCCGCCACGCCGATGGCTATCTGGCGGAGATCATGGGCCCTTCGCTGGTGAAGCACGACATCGCGCAGCGCGTCCTTCAATTTCGCAACACCGCCACGCGGATTTATGCCAACCTTTCCTCTGCGGACCGCGCCCGCCTCGACGCCTACGCGCGCGGCGTGAACCTTTACATCCTGCAGCACCAGGACACACTGCCGCCCGAGTTCGCCCTGCTGCACTATCGGCCTAAGCCGTGGACCGGCGTCAACTCGGTGAGTGTCGGGATGATGATGGTGGAGACGCTCGACACGCACTGGGACGTTAAGCTCTCGCGTGAGCGGATTGCCAAAGATCTCCACAACCCCAAGCTGGAGTCGGACCTGTATCCCGTCGGCTCATGGCGCGACCACCCGCCCACCGGCGTGCTGCTTGACCTGAGCCAGCCGCACCCTGAGCCTCCGGCATCGAGCGACGAAGATGAAGAAAACTCGCACGCCGGCACCGCGCCGCTTGAAGATTTGACCGCGCTCCGCGCCTCGCTCGGCCTGCCCGCCTGCCCGGGCTGCATACCGGGATCGAACAACTGGGTGATCTCCGGCCAGCACACCGCCAGCGGAAAGCCGCTGCTGTCAAACGACATGCACTTGGCATTCAGCGTGCCGAGCATCTGGTATATGGCTGACCTCGGCGCTCCCGGCTACCACGCCGCCGGAGTTACGCTGACGGGCATGCCGTTTGTTATCGCCGGACACAACGAGCACGTAGCGTGGGGATTCACAGCGCTTTACGGCGATGCGCAGGACCTCTATGTCGAAAACCTTGACGGCAGGGGCAATTTTAAATCAGCCGACGGAAGCTGGAAACCGCTCACCGTCGATCATGAAGTGATTCATGTTCGCGGCGGTAAAGACGTCGCACTTGACGTGCAGTCGACCGACCACGGGCCTCTGGTGAATCCGGTCCTTCCGCACGACAGTCAGCCCGTCGCGCTCAAGTGGACCCTGTACGACCCGGCGCTCAATTCGATTCCGATCTACGAAATGAACGTGGCGTCGAATTGGGCCGAATTCTCCGCGGCGCTTGCCCAGTGGAGTTGGCCGACGCAGAACGTGGTCTACTCCGACGACCAGGGACACATTGCCTACCAGGCCGTCGGCCGCGTGCCGCTTCGTCCTGCGGGCCTTCAGGGAAAACCGATCGAGGACACGACGCACGAGTGGCAAGGCTACATTCCTTTCACTTCAATGCCAATGCGGTCGATCCGCCTTCAGGCTTTCTTGCTACTGCCAACTCCCGCGTGACAAGCGAAAAGTCACCCTACCCTCTCTCGCTCGAATGGGCCGATCCCTATCGCGCGGAACGGATCTACAAGGAATTGCAAGGCCGCGATATGCTGCGCCCACAGGATATGCTCGCAGTCCAGACCGACATCTACAGCGAAGTTGATCAGGAGTTGGCGCATCGTTTTGCCTATGCCATCGACCACGCCGCGGAACAGACGAGCGCCTGCGGAAGGCCGCTGACCTGATGCGGAGTTGGGATGGGCGCCTGACCACAGACTCGGCCGCCGCCTCCTTGGTGGCGCAAACCCGCAACGCCCTTGGCCGGCTGCTTCTGCGGCCGAAGCTGGAAACGACGCCGCGGACTATCGCTGGTCCGAATCCAATTTTCGTGAGGAAGAGATCGTGATGCACGCCAGCGCCGAATGGCTCCCTCCCGGCTACAAGGATTGGGACGCACTGTTGACCGAGGCAGTTCGTCGGGGCATGGAACAGGGCAAAGCCCCATCCGACTTAAGCCAGTGGACGTATGGCAGTTGGCATGTGGTCGACATTGAGCACCCGCTTGCTCAATTCCTTCCCGTGATCGGTCGAATCGCGGGCACCGATCCGCAGCCCTGAGTGGCGACACAACCACCGTGAAACAGGTGGGCCGCGACTTTGGTCCCTCGCAGCGTTTCACCATGGACTGGAGCAACATCGACGGCTCCACTGAAAACATTGTTCTCGGCGAAAGCGGCAATCCCTTCAGTCCTTACTTCCGCGACCAGTGGGCCGACTATTACGGCGGCACGACGTCGCGCTCCCATTCAGCCCGGCCGCAGTCGCAGCGCAGACGCGGCACACGCTGCGCCTGCTGCCATGAGCCCGCCGTCAAGCGGAACGCCCGAGATCTCCCGGCCGTTGGCTTGGAATTCTCCCGGCGTGCGCTCTTTCATCGGTCCCGCGATCATTCTGCTGGCCGCCCTCGCAGCGATTGCGCCCCAGGTATTCCGCGGCAACACCTGCGGCCACGACTTCGATTTTCATCTCGTCTCCTGGTTCGACGCACTCCGAAGTTGGCACGAAGGCATTCTTTATCCGCGTTGGACTTCGAGCGCTAACGTTGCGCCGGCGAGCCGCGCTTCGTCTTCTATCCGCCTCTCACCTGGATGCTGGGGCGTCGCTGGGAGCTGTGATGCGCTGGAAGCTGGTGCCGATCGCTCTGACATATTTGCTTCTGGCGGGAACCGGTCTCGCCGCCCGCGCGCTTGCCCGGCAGGCGCTGCCTAATGGCCCTGCCACCCTTGCTGGATGCGCGGCACTGTTCTCCGGCTACACCCTCTACACGGCCTACGAGCGAACTGCCTTCGGCGAGCTCACCGGCGGCTTCTGGATGCCGTTACTGCTTCTCTTCGTGTTGCGCGACCGCAATTCCGTTGGGTCGGTGTGGAGGCGCGCCTTCGACGGCTCCGCTGTCCCGTTGGCGGTGGTGCTGGCCGGCGCCTGGTTCTCAGACATTCCCCTGGGAATCATCGCCAGCTACCTGCTGGCGGGAATGGCCCTGATAGCGGCTCTGCTCTGGCGATCGTGGGCGCCGGTGCTGCGCGCTACTCTCGCAGCTTGTTTGGGATTGGGCCTTGCGGCTGTCTACCTGGTTCCTGCCACCTACGAGCAGCGCTGGATCGACGTTAGACAGGCCACCAACCTCGGCTATCGGATCGAGGACAGCTGGCTGTTTGCGCGGCACGCCAGCCAGGTCCTCGAACAGCACGACCTCGAGCTATTCAAAGTTTCCATGATCGCTGTAACCATGATCGCGGTGACTCTCGCGGGCATACTGGTGAACTGGATTCGCGGCAGCCTGCCCGGGCAGTTGCGCTGGTGGCTTCCTCTGGCGCTAATTCCTGTGGCCGTACTCTTGCTCCAATTCCCGATCTCAATGCCCGTCTGGCATGCCTTGCCCGATCTGCGATTCCTGCAGTTTCCCTGGCGCTTCGCTGGTTGTGCTCGAGGCCCCAATGGGCATCTTCTTCGCAAGCGGCGTCTGGGTAGTCCGCTTGCGGTGGCGTTTCGTCGTGCTCTCCGCCTGCGCTGCGGTCTTTCTAGCCGCCACGATCACCGCAGGGTTCAACTTCTTCCAGGCGTGCGATCCCGACGATGCCGTGTGGGCAATGGTAGATACCTTCCACTCGGGCGCAGGATTTGAAGGGGGTGATGAGTTTGCTCCCCCCGACACCGACATCTCGCTGATCGCGATGAACCTGCCGGAAGCCTGCCTCACGGCGTCCCCCTCCACGGTTCTGGGCGAAGGGCCCGATGGGACCGATCTGGCGTGGTCTGCGAACCAGAAGAGCTGTGATGCCGCGTTCGCCGCCTCTCCCCATGCTGACCAGCCGGCCACGGAACACTGGAGCATCAATGCCATGACAAACCACGCCGGTTATCTAATCTTGCGCCTGCAGACCTATCCCGCCTGGCAGGTCAAGGTCAATGGAGAGCTGGTGCGTAACCTTCCCCTGCGCGCGGATGGGTTGATGGCAGTCCCCGTTCCGAAGGGGCCCGTGAACCTGACCGTGGATTGGACCACCACTCCGGACATCATCGCCGGCCGCTGGCTCAGCGCTCTCGCCCTCGCCTTGATCACAGCCCTCTGTGTGCTGGAGAGAAAGTTATCCCGGCCTCGGTTAATATAAGGGCAATGCCGACGGACGTGAAATCGCTGATCCAGGAAGGCGCGGAGCTCACAGACCGGGCGCTTGAGGAGCTGATTCCCAGCGTCGAAACGGTCCCTGTCTCGATTCACGGAGCCATGCGCCACTCCACGTTTGCCGGGGGCAAGCGCCTGCGTCCGGTGCTGGCCATGCAGGCGGCGGTCACCATTGCCGGCCGGCTGCCCGACGGAATTGCCCGGTTAGGCGCAGCCCTGGAGATGCTCCACACCTATTCGCTCATTCATGACGACCTGCCTGCCCTCGACAATGATGACCTGCGCCGCGGCAAGCCCACCTGCCATGTCGCCTTCGGCGAAGCGATTGCCATCCTCGCCGGGGATGCCCTGCAGACCCGCGCCTTCGAGGTACTGGCGGGGCTCGACTGCCCGCCCGCTGCCTCCGTCCAGATCATCGGCCTGATTGCGAATGCCGTTGGCACCGTGGATGGCATGATCGGGGGCCAGGTGCTGGATCTCGAAAGCGAGCATCTGAAACCTACGCCGGAGCTCGTCGAAGCCATTCATCGCGCCAAAACCGGCGCGTTGATCCGCGTGAGCGTCGTGGCCGGCGGCGTGTATGCAGGCGCAACCGCCGATGACGTGACGCGGCTGGACCTTTTTGGCCGCAAGGCCGGGTTGGCGTTTCAGATTGTGGATGACGTGCTCGATTTGACGGTGGACTCCGCGCACCTGGGCAAGACTGCAGGAAAAGACAAAGCGACTGAGAAAGCCACGTGGCCCGCGGTCTTCGGCATTGAGCAAAGCAAGCGCGATGCTGCCAGCCTGATCGAAGAGGCCTTTGCGGCGCTCACGCCCTATGGGAGCCGTGCCGATGGACTGAAGTCGGTGGCCCGCTACCTGGTCGAACGGAAGAACTAGGGGAGATGCTCTCTGAAGCCGACATTCTGGCTGCGCTGCGCGACTGCTTCGATCCCGAAGTAAAGCTGAATCTTGTGGATTTGGGCCTGATCTATTCTGTGACCACCGGTCCCGACCCGGACTCGACGCCCGCTTGGCCGCGCCAGTGGGTCAAAGTCACCATGACCTTGACCACGCCGCAATGTCCCGCCAGCGGCCTCATCTTTGAACAGGTAAACAACCGCCTGGCCGGGATGCCCGACATCAGCAAAGTTGAAGTCGACCTGGTGTGGGAGCCGACTTGGACGCCCCACCGTATCAGCGAGGCGGGGCGACGACAACTTGGGATTTAGGGTCCATCTACCCAGAGGTGCGGGCCCGGCCGACCCTAGATTGCGTTGCTGACCTTGCCGAGTACTTCCCGCAATCTCTCTCGTTTGCCCGTGATGTCCTCTACCAGGGCCTGCACATCATCAAGCATGTGCTGGATCTGGTCGACATAGCCAGGGAGCTGCCGCCACCATGCGCGCAGCGTATCCTGCTGGTCGATCATCGCGAGGGCTGTCCCGGTAGCGGCTGCCGCGATTCCGGCGCGGCGTTCCCCTGCGATGTAAAGCAATCCGCCCGCGATCAGGGAACTGGCGGCCCCGATTCTCACCCAATCGACTGAACTCGGAGGTAAAACTTCGACCGGGAACTCATTTTCGTATTTCGGAGGCGGCTCAAAGGCCATGGACCTCTCCTTCCCTTTTGGGCGATCTGCATCGACACAGGTTAAGATGCGTAAATTCGTCCTTCAGTCCAGATCGAAATCGCGCAGCGGCTTGCCCGCGGGCGCGTCCTTGGCCTTGCGCAATGCCTCGGCAAACCGTTTTTCAAACAAGTCTTCCTTGTTCTTCTCCGCGTCGACAGACTGGCGGAAGATCGATTCCTTGCGTTCATCCTGCTCGCGCATCGCCTTGGCCGCCGCTTCCAGATCCTCAAAAGTGCGCTTGCGCGGCGCCGACGTGTGACTCACCAGCACCCCGGTCGCGGCATCAATCTTCAGCATCGCCCCGCAATCAGGGCAGGCCACCTCAAACGTGACTTCCTTCGTTTTCGCCATAACACTCAACATTGTAGGCTCAGGCATGGGCGCTTGCACATTGGTCAAACGCTTATGGGACGCTGCCCGCTGGATGCACCCGCAGGATGATGCGCCGGTAGGAAGTCAGCCGTGGCGTGCCCTCATCCGTCACGGCAAGGATGATATGCGCGACACCATTGCCAGCGCAGGGGATGAGCGGCAGCCATTTGGCGCGGCAAACCGCATCGGCCTTCACAATCACGCGCGCGCTATCGACGCCTGCGAGCGTGAGTGCGGCGAGATTTCCGTCGGCACCGCCCGCCTCGGCATAGTGAAACCAGTGAAAATCGAGCTTCTGGCCATCGGGATCGGAGCTTTGCCCGGCGTCGAGCGTGGCTGACTGTCCAACCGCAATGTCCTTCTCCAGCGGCGCCGTACCCGTCTGGCCGTTCACGACCGCAACCGGATTGTGATTGGAATGGGCAAAATCGGCGATCGTCCAGGTCATGCGCGCCGCAAAGTCATTCTGGAAAGCCTCGCGCCATCGCCAGATCGTCGCCTGATCCGACACGTGCTCCTTGCCGTCCATACCCATCACCGTGTCCTGCGAAGTCATGCGCGCAAACTCGTCTCCGCCCTGCGTCCATATCGGGTGCGTCTCCCCATACGGCTGGCGGTAGACGTAGCGTCCGCCCCATCCGCCCCAGTCCGGCCGCCGGTAGGCATTCAGCCCGTTGTCGATCAGGCCCAGAAATGACGGCGTGTCACCCTCCATGATGAACATGAAACGCGGATAATCCTTGCCCAGCGGCCCTTTGCTGCGAATGTTCGCGTCGAGCCACTCATTGGTGACCGTCGTGAAATCGGCGCCTAAGCCGTTGCGGTAATAGCGGTCGCCGCTGATGCCGGTCCACGTCGCGAAATAGTATTCGCCGCTGGTCGGCGTTGATGGAGTGACGACGTAATACAGGTCCGGAAACTCCTTGCGAATCCACGGCCCCGCATCGTCCTGGTCGCTGATGGAATAAACCCGCAGCTTCGCGACGAATTTGGCTAGCTCCTCCGGCGTTCGCGTCGCCCGCACCTCGATCAGCGCCTGGGCGAGCGTGTTGGCACCGCCCCAGATGCAGATCCACAGCGGCCGGTTGACGTTCTCATCGCCGGCGCGGACGATGTCTTTCGCTCCGTCGGACAGTTTGCCGGCGCCGGTCGCAGCCAGGCCATATCCAGATTGCCCCGGAAAGACGCGACTCGCCAGCTTGGCCGCCTCGGGCCAGCCTTTGGCATTGAGCAACAGGTTGGGCCGCACCTCGCCATAAGCCGCGATTAATTGCCGCATCGTCTCAGGATGCGTTGCCGTCTTTTGCCATGTGGACGTGGTGGCAATCAGACCTTCGATCTCCAACTCATTCGAGTAGAGCAGAAGCCGCACCAGCGACATCTGATCATCGGGCTCATTGCCGATGTCGCTGATGACGACCACACGCGGTTTGCCCTTGAATTCGTCAACATGCGTCGGCGGCAGCGTCTGGCCGGCCAGCGTGCCGGTCGCGATCACGATTCCAGCCAAACAACCCGCGACCTTCCTGGCTAATAGCCACATACGAGTCCGACAGTGCTGCGAAACGGTGTAGGCAACATGGGAGGATATTCTTCCTTGCAGAGTAGAATCAGGCGCGAGGAGGAAGTCTACCACGATGCGTCAATTGTCAGCATGTTGCACCTTCCGCTTGTTGCTAGTTGGGTTGTTTTTTGTCGCTCCCGCAATTGCCCAAGAGCCGCCCGCCCCGCTGCGCGTCGCCATTGTGGGACTGGAACACGGCCATGTGGAGGGCTTCCTGGGACAGTTACCGCGGCACCACGACGTGGAACTAGTGGGCATTGCGGATGAACATTCCGACCTGATCGCGAAATACGCCAAGAAATATTCGCTGCCGGAGACGCTGTTTTTCAAGAGCATGGCCAACATGATTGAGGTGCGTCACCCGCAAGCGGTCCTCGTATACACGTCGATTGGCGAGCATCGTCACGCCATCGAAATCGCTGCACAATATGGTGTCGCGGTGATGGTCGAGAAGCCGCTGACCATCTCCCTCGAAGACGCGCTGGCGATTCGCAAAGTTGCGCACGAGCACCACATCCAGGTGCTGGTGAACTACGAGACAACCTGGTATGCGAGCAACAAGGCGGCATACGATGAACTGGAGCACGGCCAATTGGGCGCGGTGCGGCGAGTGGTCGTTCATGATGGGCACCAGGGCCCGAAGGAGATCAACGTGCCGCCGGAGTTTCTCGGCTGGCTTACCGATCCAGAGCAGAATGGCGCGGGCGCACTCTACGATTTTGGCTGCTATGGCGTAGACCTGATGACCTGGCTGATGCACGGTGAAACACCTTTGACCGTGACAGCGGTGGTGAATCACGACAAGCCGCAGATCTACCCGAGAGTGGACGACGATTCGACGATCACGCTGACCTACCCGCATACACAGGCGGTGATTATGGGCTCGTGGAACTGGCCCTTCTCGCGCAAGGATATGGAAGTTTACGGGGCGACCGGCTATGCGATTACGGTTGGACCAGATCAGGTGCGGCTACGTCACCAGCACGATGCGGAAGAACATGTGACGACGGCCCCGCAGCTCAGTGCGCCACAGGACAATTCTCTGAATTATCTTTCGGCCGTGCTGCGCGACCAGCTTGTGCCCAAGGGCGATTTGTCGGCGCTGGACACGAATGTGATCGTGATGCAGATTCTGGATGCAGCTCGAGAGTCGGCGCGCACCGGGAAGACTGTGCGGCTGACCAAGGTGGAGGAGTAGCGGTCCAAGTCAAGGATCGGCGGCTTTCGACTCGTCCGCCATTGCGGGGAACCTCTGCAAGATGCTGCGCAATTTGATCTTGACTTTGTTAACGAGTCATGCCAGATTGCTCGGCAGCGCAATTGAAGGCTTTCGGGCATCGGCATCCCCGGCAGGCCCATCGCCTCACACTTCGGGCTCAAATGATCGTGTTGGATTTCCGGTGAAGGCGTCCAGCCGCACGCGGCTTGATGCATCCGAGGTCGTGCGCAAACGCACATTGCAACCGTGGCGCGCGATCTCAACTCAAGGATTCACTCTTCCCATCTCCCAGTAGATAAATCTGTACGAATGACATCACGCCCCGGCTCTTCAGTTGATTCCTCTCCTGTTTGCCTTATCGCACGGTCAGGACGCGGAATACGTCGGCGATCTGCGGGATTTTTGATCTCGTTGATCAAGCAATTCATTGAAGCAATGCAAGCTGCCAAGAGCCGGCCTCAACCTCAAGGCCCAAGAAAAGGAGCCAACATGCACGCGAATGGAACATTTGTGGTTGCGACCATTATGCTCGCGGCCTGTCCCTGGATCTCTGACGCTGAACATCTGAAACCAATTCCTCACCCGATTCGCGCACCCCAGGCGGCTCAGGCGAAGAGCGACATAGAACGCGCGCGTTCGGGACCTGCCGGTCCGTCCTGGACTCCGTTAGCCAATCAACCCGAGTTTCTGTTGAATGGCGCTTCGAATCCAATTCTGCTGACGGACGGAACCGTGCTTGTTCAAGACACCGGCTTTCCTGACTGGTGGAAACTGACTCCTGACCAGAAAGGCAGCTATGTGAACGGAACGTGGACTTCGATTGCCTCGTTGCCTGCCACATACAGCCCGCTGTATCACTCTACCGCCGTGCTTCCCGACGGTCGGATGATCATTGAAGGTGGCGAATACCTTCTCAACCTGGCACAAACGGCGCTCATCCCCGCCTTGACCAATCAAGGCTCGATCTACGATCCGCTGGCAAACGTGTGGACGCCGATCAATCCGCCCGCGGGTTGGGAGACGATCGGAGACGCCCAGAGCGTAATTCTTCCGAATGGTACGTATATGCAGGCCAATTGTTGCACCGATCAAGCAGCCCTGCTGAATGCGGCGACCCTCACCTGGACCTCGACGGGCACGAACAAGTTTGATCCCAACGACGAAGAAGGATGGAACTTGTTGCCAAACGGAGAAGTGCTGGCGGTAGATGCCTATGTTCCGATTCCGCCCTTCCCGTACATTCCGACGGGGACGAATTCTGAGCTCTACAACCCCGGGACAGGCGCGTGGTCGACTGCAGGAAGCACGATCGTGCAGCTCTGGGATTCGGCAGCCAATTGCGGCGGGGAATTTGCGGCCTCGTTTGAGCTTGGACCTGCCGTTCTGAGGCCTGACAGGACCGTTTTCTATACCGGGGCGAACTCCTGCGGTCCTGGAAACACCGCAGTTTACGACTCGCGCAGCAGAAGGTGGACGGCGGGACCGGCGTTCCCCGATGACTACGACATTGCTGACGGCCCTGCAGCCCTCGAACCTGACGGCAATGTTCTGATGATGGCCAGCCCAGGAATCTTCGAATCGCCGTCTCAGTTTTTCGAGTGGAATGGCAAATCGCTGAATCCGGTTTCGGGCCCTCCCAATGCATCGATCGACTCCTCGTTTTTTGGAAACATGCTGGTGTTGCCGACCGGACAGATCCTGTTGACGGACTTCTCGAACGACATCGAAGTCTACACGCCTGCGGCGTCTAACGAACCTGAATGGGCGCCGATCGTACTCAACACGCAGCTTCTGCTCAAGCGGGGAAGCTCGTATCAAATTTCAGGCTTGCGCTTCAATGGCATGTCGCAGGGAGCGGCATATGGAGATGATGTGCAGGCCGCGACGAATTTTCCCCTGGTGAGAATCACCAATCTTGCGACGCATCACGTTTTCTACAGCCGCACACACGATCACAGCAGCATGGCGGTGGCGTCGAACAGCGTGGTCTCGACCCATTTCGATCTTCCCGCTAAGCAGGAGAGGGGATTGAGTGAATTACAAGTTGTTGCGAACGGTATCCCGTCAAACCCCGTGCTGGTCCTGATTTTCTAACACCGGAGAACAACAGATCGAGGGCTGAGAGAGCGCCAAGCAAGACGGGCCAGGAGGAGACCCCGGCCGGTGCTCAATTTCGGGGTTTCCGCCTTACGGCACAAAGACCTTCAGACGGACGTGCCACTTGGTGCTTTGGCCCGGCTTCAAGGTGATCATGCCTGTATCCATGGATCCCCACTCCTTGCCGAATGGGTCGGCGAAGTTGTACTGGTGTTCAATGGCCACGAACTTGGAGGTGGGCGGAGCGTAAGCCTGGATGGTCTTGATTCGGCGAAAGGCCTTCGATCTTCACGCCGTAGTGTGCAGCCGGGTCGATGACGCTGACGGTCACGGCGCCATTTTTCCAGTCGAGGTGGCTCCAGTTGTCGTCATAGAAATTCTTGTCCAGTGACTTGCCGCCGGCGGCGCGCAGATCGTATTGACCGGTCACAGGCTGCAGCTTGCCGGTGGGAAAGACGTTGTCGTAGTTGTCGACCTGGGCCAGCATGGAGCCGGGGATGTGCAGCTTGACCTGTTCTCGGTCGCCTGAAGGCAGGTTGAAGTAGGGGTGCCAGCCGATGGCCATCGGCTCAGCCTCGTTGCCGACGTTGTGCGCAACGATGCTGGCGTCGACTGCGTCGGCCGTCAGGGTGATGGTGTAGTCGAGGTCGGTTTTGGAAAGCCAGTGGCCGCCGAAGTCGCCCGCATGGATAACACCGGTGACCTGCTGGCCTCCGGGGATGTCCTTTACCTGCACATCTTCAGCTTTGGCCTTGAGGATGAGGCCGTGCATGGCATGGCGTTCGGCGCCGGGATTCTTGCCGATGTTATTGGCCGGCAAGGTGAGCGTGTGGCCCTCCCATTGGGTAGTCAGCGTCTTGCCGTCGCTGGAGAGCTTGCCACGGATTCGGTTTGGATAGGGGACCAGGAAGGCCGAGCCGAGCCGGTAACCGAGGTCTCCATTGTCGTTGTCCTGCTCGTCCAGCATTTGCTTGGCGCCGGCAAGGTCGGGTGAGGCAAGCACGTCGACTTCACCCTTGCCGGGGAAGTTGGCTGTGACTTGCAGGAGTTCCATGCCGCGGCCTGGCGCGAGAATGACGCTGGTGAACTCTGGCTTTGTTTTGCTGGTCGCGGAGCGGGTAAGAGTGACGATCTTCTCGCCACCAATCTCTGTGACTCCCTGGGCGTGGCTGCGGGCAAAGAAGAGGCCTGCCATCAATATGGGCAGGACAATCGGAAGAGCGGCAAGTGACGTGATCATTGGCTTCATCTGGAGTCCATTCCTGAGGTGCAGTGGAATTTCCGGAACCACCTTCGTGGCGCGGTTTTCCCGCAAAAGAAAGCGTATTCCGAAGGCGGCATCATTCTACCCCAAGCGGCCTGCTCCCAGCAGTGGCTTTCTCCAGATTGAGACTGCCAGATCAGGCTGCGAAGAGCGTCAACGCTCGCGAATGCCTCCCAGATCGTAGGAGACGCCGACTGTGAGCCCAGTGGGGTTGAGCGCATGATGATTGAAGAGGTCGGGCCAGAATTGATAATCGTAGTTTCCGCGCACGATGACATTGCGAAAGACACGGTAATCGAGTCCCCCAGCCGGGGTGTAAACAGTCCGCGTGTCATGGGAATAGTTTGGCTGTGCGACTTCGAAATCGATACTGCCATAGCCGATCAGGAACTTCACATACGGATTGAAACGATGCAAATGCGGGAAGGTATAGACCGCGCCGCCGGAGAGAGTGTCCATGCGCAGCTTCGGGACGCTTCGCCCGTAATTCAGGTCGCGAGCTTCCATTTCCAACCCTAATCCATGTATGAATGCGGGGCCTCTGTCGAGCTTCCAATCGACCCACAGCGTCGGCCCCTCGAGACGGCCACTCCAGTCAGTCGCATAGCTGGAATAGCCGACGCCAACAGTCAGTGGAATGGACAGTGCGTTTGCATCGGGAGCAACTTGGGAAAAGGAGGGGATTGCCGCACTGACAAAAACTACCGCTAGAAACGTCTTCAGGTACATTACGATCCTCCACTGGGTTCAGCCTTTAATGGGGTCAATCAGCATCGAGTCTTACTCTTAGCTGAGACCCCTCGAACTGGGTTGCGAGTCTACCGCCAATCTGGCCGCGCCGATCTTGGGGAAATTCGGGCGCCAGTTGATGGTCAAGGTCCGCACGCAGTCGAATAGCGAAGGTCGCGCCAGCGAGTCGGATGTCCTGTTGTGAGTATACTTTCCGTCTCTGATCTAAGGTGCAAACGGCGAGTTGATGCGGTTCACGAAGATTACTTCGGTACTCCTGGCCTGGGCCTCAACGCCAACGGGAGGCCGAATCGAGAAGCGAATGACCCCAAGTTCCGTTTTGGCCGGAAATGGGGAATACGCCAGTTGATTGAATTGCAGGATTTAATGGTCGGAACCGGCAAACGAGGCCCATTCGGCTGTGCCCAGACACAGACCAAGTCCGATAACACTCTCAATGATCTGTGTCTGGTTGTGAAACGCGAAACCCTGGTTCGTCGAAGGGTGATCTCACATCCACGAACTGCATGATCAAAGCCGATGGTCTTGTGGAGATCGACCGTCTCATTCGTGTTGAACACGCCAAACAGCAACTGGTATGTTCCGGCAGGAGGCGCGCTGACAGCTGTCACTACGGTAGAAACCTGTCCGCTGCCGGCATTCGTCGGTGGGCCGTAGTTGATTCCGCCTAGAACAACGTCTGCGGTTCCTTGAACTGCCTGCGTTACCGTAACTCCAGCACTCGGCTTGGCATAAAAAACATTGGGACCCAGGTCACCATTTTGGTCCACGCCGTCCGGACGCAAGGCAAAGAGGATTTCATGCACATGCGAACCTCGAACCAGGAGCGCGAACCCGACATCCCAGAAAGGGTCATAGTGGGCTGTTGCCAAAATTGCCATCACTGTCAATTTCTGACCATTCGCGATAGCAAATGGGGTGGACAAGAGAAACGAGCCCGAGGTGGTTCCGGTCCAGGGGCCCGGCGGCATGAGAGCAAAATTGTAGCTCGCTAATGCGGGCCACGACACCCCGCCCGCAGTGTCCAACCAGCAAAGCGCCTGCCCACCACGACCCTGGATTGTGTAGCCGAGATCGATTGACATATTGTGCCTCCTCCGCTTGTTCAACAACTATAACGGAGGTTGTCGCAACGCTCCTTCATCGGGGACCTCGATTTTATTTTCCGGCCGGTGATCGGCTATTGGGGGCCGGCCGTATTCGAACTTTCTCGGTTCGGCGATCCCCCGGATAATCCTGGACTCCTCGGAGAGTGTCTTGACGATTTGGCAAAATCGAACGTCGCGGAAAACTCCGACATTGCAAATCACAACGACGTTGGGCTAAAAGCCGCAAAGATTAGAAGTTGTCTATTGCCCCTTCCAAATATCCTTAATATGGACAGGGCTGTATCTCACATCAGAAAAGGTGATTGCCGCTTCCTTGCCTTGAGGGCACTGCGCGATGAGTCCGACCTTGAGAGATCCCTTCGATTGGAAATTGAAAGTTCGGACGAGAAGCCAGGTCTTGCCATCGGCCGAGACGTATAGGTAGAAGGCATCGCCCGCCTTGGCCACTTCAAAATAGGCTGTATCTGAATTGATTTCCATCGCGTTGACATCGTCGGAAAAGTCTTTTGTGACCACCGAGACGACGCGATGAGCGCCCGTATAGTCGCGCTCAAATTCGAATTTGAACCAATGCGCTGCGTCGGCCTCGACGATGAGTCCTCCCGAATCCCACTCACCGGTGAATTTGTGGCTGACCGCAGTACTCAAAATGAAGTCCTTGCTGGCATCGTCGAAGACGAGCTCCGTGGCGTTGTCCGGCTTATAGTCACCGCCTGCCGCGATATATTTGTCGGTCTTCCCTGGAGCGGTGATGGCAATGCCGGTCTTCGTAAGCTGGTAGTCGAGCGGCGCATGGATCCAGTTCAGAGGCGCCTCGATGCCGGGGACCTTGACTGTCGGTGTTTGTGCGTGGGCCATGCATGCTGTACCAAGGCAGATTGCGACGAGCATCCCGTCGATGCCTTTTTTCAAATACTGCATTTTTCTCCTCCGATTGGCTTGCCTGTGGCTGGTTTGATGGATGTTGGTTGGACCCCCTGGTTGTCCCCGGAATTCCACTTACTTAAACGATTTATTTTGTAACGCGAATAGTATCATTCCTGGTCCCGTGGGCATCAGCTGCTCAGCCATTCGGCCCGAGGATCAAAATTGCGAGCTCGGTCTACGAGAGGCCAACCGGGCATTGAAAGTCCGCCGCTTTGTTGCGAGCGAGAAGTGAGGTTGACGGTTTGGTCTGCGCAAATGTATCCGGTCTTTGTGCGAGCCATAGATTTGAGCACTCGATAAGGGACCCAAGCCGTCCGTGCATCACCATCTACGGTCTTTCATAGCTCATCTGAAAACTTGATCGAAGATACACGCCGACAGGCTGCAACTCGCCGTGTTGGAATGCTGTTCGTCCCTGTTTTAAAGCTGTTCGTCACCAGTTCCACAATGCTGGAGATCGAATTCCAGCCGGTGCACGAATCCTGAGGGCCACCGCCTCTCGATCTCATCTCACTTGCGGTCAAAGCGAAGGAAACCTCAATTCGTCCCACAATCTCGATAGGTCGTCACATAAATTCCAGAAACTCCTAAAGAGGAACCCTACGTGCCTACACTGGGGGTGGTTGGCCAGTGACAACCGTTGCACGTGCGAAGCGGAGACCGTCTCGAAAGTTCCGATCGGTGCTTTCAGAAAAAGGTTGGACCCTCGGGCCACAAGAGGTCGCTTGACGGTTTCCACTTTGCGCGACGCCGTAATTCCCCTGGCAAGCGCGATTCCGCACCAACGAGGCGCGTCTGCCGGCGCAATGCAAATGCCTATGAGGTAATCGACGTGCAAATGTTGAAGAAGTTGATCTTAAGCTGGACTGCGTTGAGTATTGGCGTATTTGCGCTTGGCCAAGGCATCACAACAGGCACCGTTCAGGGAACGGTTGCCGATCCATCGGGCGCGGTCATTCCATCGGCGCAGGTTGAATTGAAAAGCGATACCAGCGGCCTCGCACTAAGTGGCCGCTCAACCGGTGACGGCTCCTTCAAGTTCCTTCTGGTTCCCATAGGAATATACAAATTAATTATCAGCGCCGAGGGATTCTCGAACGAGACTGTCGAAAACGTCGCGGTGCAGGCCGGGGCCACGACGAATTTGAGCCATGTCCAGCTTCGCATCGGGGCGGCGGAGCAGGTGGTTGTGAGCGGGTCCGCCGCGGCACTGCTCGAAACGACCGATTCTCAAGTCACGACGGTATTCGATACCCAAAGCATTGAGAATCTCCCTTTGAATAACGGATTCGATACTGTGGCCGAAGTGATTCCCGGAGTGGTAAGCACCGGCGGTCGCACGTATGGAGACAATTTCTCCAACAACAACGGCGACAACTTTTCCGTGAATGGACAAAGCGGACGGTATAACAACTTCGAGATCGACGGCCAGTCGAATAACGACAACTCCATTGGTGGTCCGGCTGCTTTCTTCGGCAGCCAGGATGCGATCCAGGAGATCCAGGTCGTCACGAACGATTACAGCGCGCAATATGGACGAAATGCAGGCGCGGTGGTGAATTACATCACGAAGTCGGGAGCGAACGCGCTCCATGGAAGCGCTTTTGAGTTTTACCAGGGACAATTCCTGAGCTCTCTTGCGAATTTCGAAAAGAGTCCGAACTTCGGCTTCTGCGCTCCTGGGGAGAGTCCTTCCACGGGCTGCGTTGCCCCGTTTCTACCGCGATATGTCGAAAATCGGTGGGGCGGATCGCTAGGCGGACCCATCCTCAAGAACAAGCTTTTCTTTTTTGGCAGCACTTACTGGGATCGCGTTCGCCAGGGAGCTACGCCCGCGGAATCGTTGCCGGACTTGACGCCCGACCCAACTGGTTTGAATCAACTGCAAGCAGCATTCCCCAACAATCCGGGCGTCGGGGCGCTGATGGGGTTTGGTCCGTATGCCATCGCGCAGGGGAAACCGCAGCCAATCGCGAGCACCGTGACCACTGAAACCGTTACCGGTCCCGGCGGCAACACGGCGAGCATCGAAGTTGCCGCCGTGCAGCGCACGATTCCGAGCATTTCGAACGATCAGGAGGAGCTGGGGCGCCTGGATTGGCAGCCCACCTCAAAAGATCACCTGTTTGTGCGTTACTTCTACCAGCCGGGGCTCGCCACCGGCGTCGCTGGCTCTTTTACTGGCGCGATTGCGGCGGGAGACTTTGTCGACGTTCCTTCGACGACCCACTCGGTGGGAGCGGATTGGACGCGCTCTTTCTCCACACACTTTGTCGATCAGCTCCGCTACAGTTTCCAGGAATCAAAAGTCTACTTTCAAGGAGGCGCTTACCCGAACTGTGTGGCCACCGATTTCGGCACATGCCCGGCCGAAATCAACTATATCGGCGGGAATAACGACTTGAACCTTGGTGGCGATGTTTTGTTCCCCCAGGGACGCACAATCAAAATCACACAGATACAGAACAATGCAACCTTGACACACGGGTCGCACACGCTGCTCTTTGGCGGAGAGTTCGACTACCAGAACTCGCCCAATGCAGGGCTGTTTTTCTACAATGGAGAGGTCAATTTCGGGACTCTCAGCAACCTGATACAGAACGGGCCCGGAGGATTCGGAACGGGCTATTCGATTCTGGACAACGGCAATCCTGTCGTTCCATTCACCGAGCCTGACGTCGCGGTATATTTCCAGGATGACTGGAAGGCCTTTCCTACGCTCACACTTCATTTGGGTGTACGCTGGGAGTTTTTCACCCAGGCTGTGAACAAGTTGCATGACGAAACCGTCGCCCGCGAATCGAACCCGAGCACAGCGATCTGGCCTACTTCGCTCCCTCTCGCGGACCGAACGGCTTCGTCGGCAAATCAAAACTACACGAACTTCGAGCCGCGCATCGGGTTTGCCTGGAATCCTGATTTCGACAGGAGGCTGGTTGTGCGCGCGGGCTATGCCATTAATGCCAACCCGGCCTTTACCAACATGTTTGAGCTGGAGGCGGGCGGTGCACCTGTGGTAAACCCGGGGGCAGTTCTCTGTGACAGCGGAAACTGCCTGCCTTCGAGCGGTTCCATTCTGAGCACGAGCTTCCGTGCTACGAACTTGCCATTTCTCTCTACCACTGATCCCCGTCAAGATGATCAGACAACCTTCCCGACGACCTTCCGCACCCCCTACGTGCAGACCTATACGTTGGCAGTGGACCACGAGCTCGGCAATGCGGTGGTGGGAGAAGCCCGCTACGTGGGCAGCAAAGACGACCGACGATTTCCAGTCCATCGATGCCAATCCTTTCCTGCTACCCGTTGCCGCCTCGTTTCCCAACTGGGTCTCGCCGTCATCGCTTTGCTCGGACCCGGCCGCGACCGGCTATGGTCGCCCCGACTGCAACAGCGCGAATATCTCCAACACCATCAATGGCGCGTGGGCCAACTACAACGGTCTGCAACTGAATCTGACGACGCGGAATTTCCATGGCCTGACCTCCACCGTCTCCTATACGTGGAGCAAGTCGATGAACAACGCTACCGACGCATTCAGAAGCCCGGGCGCCGGTGGCAGCACCATCGCCTACGCTCAGAATCCGCTCAACACCAGCTCCGCTGAACGCGGCCTGAGCGGGAACGACTTCACGAATGTGACCGGCATTGCATTTACTTATAACTTGCCGGCATTGGTCACAGGAATAATGCGTCTCAAGGGTGGCGAACGGATTCATGCTGAGTGGTGTTTATCGCTTCACGAGCGGCCAGGTCTATACGCCTTTTCAAACGCTCGAATTGGATCAAAACAACGGCGACACCAGCTTTTGCGACAGCGTCTTCAACAGCTCATCGGTTGGGTCACAAGCGGATACCTGCAGGCTCGTCTTGTCGAATAAGAAGGCGCCGATCAACTCAGTCGCCTATCTGAATCCCTATACCGGCCCACAGGATCCAGACACAGGAGCACCCACGCTGGGCACGCCCGCCTACGTCGTCTATGGCAGCGACGGTTACGACGCATCGGGAGTCTACAGTCCCGGCACGCCGACCGACTCGGCCTCGGCACACTGGATCATTAATAACCAGGCCTACGCACTGGCGGTCGGTAATCCGTACCCCGGCTCGAGCAGGAGCCTGCTTCGCGGCCCGGACTTCAGCGAACTGGATGCAACTATCACCAAGACGACGAAGATCACGGAAAGAGTGGCAATGCAGCTCTCTCTCGCGGCCTACAACGCGCTAAATCAGAAGTACCTCGGCCCGGGAAACCCAGATGTGTCTTCAGCCGCATTTGCAAGCAACATCTTCAATTCCTCCGGGACCACGGCTCCGGGCAATTCCTCCGGCAACCGGTTCCTGATCCTGGGCGGCAAGGTCATCTTTTAGGTCCGCTTGATGCTCGCGCAGAAACGGCGCCGAAAGCAGTCTTTGGGGTGATCGTTCACGATGCCCGCGGCCTGCATCCACGCGTAAACAATCACCGGCCCGACAAACTTGAAGCCACGGCGCTTCAGTTCCTTCGACAGGGTGACGGAGAGAGGCGACTGCGCCGGAACAGGCCCTGTGTTCTGAATCGGCTTGCCGCCGGCCATCTCCCATACCCAATCGGAGAAATCGATACCCGCGTTTTGCATCTCAACGAATATGCGCGCGCCGTTGATCGTGGCTTCGATTTTGGTGCGGCCGCGAATGATGCCTGGATTTGCCATCATCCGCTCGATATCACCCTCTCCAAATTTCGCGACCTTGGCTGGATTGAAACCGCGAAACGCTTTCCGAAAGGCTTCGCGCTTGCGCAGGACGATGATCCAGGCCAGGCCCGCCTGAAAGCCTTCGAGCATCAGAAGCTCCCAAAGTACGCGGCTGTCAAACTCCGGCACGCCCCACTCCTCATCGTGGTACGTGCGCAGCAGCGGATCGCTTTCCGACCATAGGCATCGCCGCAGGGATTTTTCCTTAATCGTCATCCTATTGTTCCGAACTCCCCAATTTTCGCTCTTCCGGTTGCCCTCGGTCGCTGGGTGCCCCATCCTAACCATGCTGTTGCGGTTAGGGTGGGATAGCACGAATCTCTCCCGACACATGAACGGAGCTGTCCCATCAAACTGTCTTCCGATAAGACGCTGCCGTCGATCGAATCCCTTCGGCATAGGGCGTCCCCGCATACCCGAAGGCCTTCGCGTACTTGGACGAATCGAACAAATACGGTGAATCGTTCTGGTAGAGCATTTCATGCACTTCGCCGACCGTGGGATTGACCCATCCGAAAACCCGCACCATCGAGCGGCTGAGCAGCCGGTCTTTCGGCGCGACTCCCATCGAATCCGCCGCGCGCGCAATGAACTCCTTCCCAGTCAAGGCGCTGGGCGCTGTCGGCATATGCCACGTCTGATTCCACGCCGATTCGGTCTCCACCAGTCTCATAAGGGCCTGCGCTGCATCTGGCGTGTAGGTGTAGGAGTGAGGAACGGAATCGTTGACCAGGCACATCGCCTTCTGTCCCTTGCTCATCGGTTCAAAGACCAGGGTATTGGCCATTCCGGTCTTCGCATGCGGTCCGTAGAAATCCGCCGCGCGTGCAATCATTGCGGTCAGGCTTCCGGCCTTCCACTCGTTCATCAGAGCCGTTGCGACTTTGGCGCGAATCTCCCCCTTCTTGCTGCACGGGTTGAAACGCGTCTCTTCCGTCATCGCGCCTCTCACTCTGCCATACATATACACATTGTCAAAGAAGATCAGCTTTGCTCCCGCACGCTTGCACGCCTCGATGGTGTTGGCCATGATGCGCGGCCACATCGCCGCCCATACTTTATGGTCGTATTTCAGCCCGGCCAGCAGATACACTACGCCTGACCCAGCTACCGCTTGAATCGTCTGTGCTTTGTCGCTGAGATCGGTGGCAACTGCCTCAGCCGCTCCGGGCATGGCTGTCCCACGCCGGCTCACCAGCCGAAGGGGTCGCTTGTATCCCGCAAGCAATTTGCCCAATTCATTGCTGATCACGCCGCCCGCGCCCAGAATGGTGATCATCGGCTACCTCTCTTAGACTGCGTTATGACCCCTGTACTCTGATTCCTGATCCCTGTTCCTGATCCCTGACTTCATCACCTTCCCGAACTCCCAAACCCCTTCTCCGCCCTCGCCGAGTCTTCCAGACCTTCTACTTCTTGGACGGGGCCCGTGAGTACAGGGACAGGAATCACCTGTGCAATTTTTTCGCCGGCCTTCAATTCCAGCACAGCCTCGCCCAGGTTGGTCATGAGCACGAGAATCTCGCCCCGGTACCCCGCGTCGATCACCCCAGCCGTGGTGGCGATGCCACGCGCCGCCATCGAGGACCGGTCCCGCACCAGCAGCCCCAATGGAACGCCTGTTTCCGGGTGTCGCGCCTCTACGGCAATCCCGGTTCGCACCCGCACGGTAGCCCGCGGCTTCAGCACAACTCCCTCCAACGCAAACAAATCGTAGCCCAGATCCTCGCCGGGATGCGCCACGACCGGCAGCCGTGCTCCCGATTCAAGCAGCTTCACTCGCAACATGAACCGATACTAGCAGCGGCGAAAGCGGAGTTAGCGAGTCTGGCGGAGTTAGCGGAGCTAGACTGAGGCGGTCTCAGACTCGTAGGACTCGCCCCCTCCCGATGTGGCCGCAGCCGAACTCCGCTAACGCGCGCGCACCGCGGCCCACTCCGCTACCCCCAAAATGGCCAGCCCCGGATGGGGTTCTCCCAACCGGGGCTGCTTTTTAATTCGGCAAGAAGACCTGTAAGCCGAATTCTGTCGTGTGCGGTCATTCCTCTAGGCGCCGCGTTGCCGCGGACGCTCATCAGCGACCTACCCGGAGGTTCCGGCAATTGCGTGATTACCCCAGCGGCGAAAACCGGTCGCCGGGGACGCTCGAGCCGCCTGGGCGCATCGGGCCGATGCGCAGCCCCGCCTGGCTCTTGGCGAAAGCTTCCCTCCCTATTTGGTCTTGCTCCGTGTGGGGTTTACCCTGCCCCAGCCTTTACAGGCCGGGCGGTGCGCTCTTACCGCACCATTTCACCCTTACCCCGGCACCGAGGCCGCAAGCGGCTTCAGGGTCGCCCTCCGAAAGAGGGGTAGCCGAGGCGGTATCTTTTCTGTGGCACTGGCCGTCCACGGGTTTTGAAGCCCGCGTCCCGGACGTTATCCGGCACACTGCCCTGCGGAGTTCGGACTTTCCTCCCCCGGATTGCCGCGCGTGCGCGGCAATCCGGCAGCGACCGCCCGGTCCTCCTGCCAGTCCTTAGTTTATCGCGAAAATGGGTCTGTGCCGCCCTCGAACGATATGCAGGTCGCCTCGAAGATCCAGATGCATCCCCATTTGTTTCAACATCTGATGAATCGCCCGCCGCCCCACGACATCCATTGTTTACGCAGAGTATTCTCCGTAAGCGGAAGACGAGAACCATTCGGCCGGTTGTCGTAGCCCGGCCTCAACTTGCTCTGCATCACAGGAGACCTCGATGAAGATTGTCGCCACTGATCGCCCGCTATCCTGCTGGGCATCGATCTTCCTCTTCTTCGGCTCCAACATGCTTTTCCACTTCCTGCCCAATGCCGCCCCTGCCACCTGGACCGATGAACAACTTCTCGAGTGCGCTTTCGACAACCCACTACATCCTCATCGTTGGCATTTTCCAGGTTGTGCCCGCGATCCTGCTGCTCATCGGCCGCTATATCCCCCTGGCGCTCACGATCCTCGCCGCAATCGATCATCAACATCGATCTCACTGCACATCCTCATGGCTCCCGGCGGCCTGCCTGTTGCCGCGCTTGTCACCATCCTGTGGTTCCTGGTGTTCTACCAGTACCGCTCGGCGTTTCACGCACCTGTTCGGCCGGACCACGCGCAATGAGCGCTTCCAAGATCTCCGGAGGCATGCAGTCCCTACAATTGAGAGACCATGATTCAGTACCTCTATCTCGGTCGCGTGGCATATGACGAAGGCTTGCGCCTGCAGGCCGAGATCGCCGAACTGCGCTACCAGGGCCGCGTCGAAAATGTATTGCTCCTGCTCGAGCATCCGCCGGTCCTCACTCTTGGCCGCAACGCCGCCGCTCCAATATCCTCGCTGCGGATGAACTGCTGGCCTCGCGCGGCGTCACGATCCACGAGATCAATCGTGGCGGCGATGTGACCTACCACGGACCGGGCCAACTCATCGGCTATCCCATCTTCGATCTCCGCAGCCTGTTTAACTCCGAGTCGGCGGCCGTATCGGCCCGGTCGATTTCGTGCGCATGATGGAAGAGGCCCTCATCCGCCTTTGTGGCGTCTATGGAGTCCGCGCCGGGCGCATTGCCGGTCTCACCGGCGTATGGTGCGGCCTGCCTGAACCGCAAAGCTCCTCCACTGATCTGCCGCCCGGTCAAGGGCGGAAGGTTGGTGCCATCGGTATTCACGTCGCGCGCGGCATCACTTCCCATGGCTTCGCCTTCAACGTCACCACCGACCTGCGCGACTTCCAGCTCATCAACCCGTGCGGCATTACGGATCGCCCCGTGACCAGCCTCGAAATCGAAGTGAGACGCGCTGAAGTCGCGCGGACAGCCGAATTGCCGCCGCTCGAAGTCATCGCCCACCAGGCAGCCCGCCAGTTCGGCCAGGTCTTCAGCCAGCCGATACTTGCCGTCGAAAGCCTCGCTGCCTTGCGTTCTCAGCTTTGGCGCACGAAGGCGCATTCGCCCACCACCGGAGGTGCCGGAAGATACGCCGCTCCAGATCCCACCCGAGGTCGAACGCTTGCGCCATCTCCCCAAGCGTTCTGCGCGCGCCTGAGCAATCCGCCAGTTTCGGTCCGACCACAGAGCCGCGCGATTTATAATCCGGCAGGACCCAGCCGCGCTTCTGGGTCCCGCATACGCGGAGAGAACGATTCATGCCAACCGACGTCATCATGCCCCAGATGGGCGAGTCGATCTTCGAAGGCACCATTACCCGGTGGCTCAAGAAGGCCGGCGACGCCGTCCGGAAAGACGAGCCGCTGTTCGAGATCTCCACCGACAAAGTTGACGCCGAAATCCCTTCCCCCGTTGCCGGCGTTCTCAGCGAGATCAAATGTCCCGAAGGCGATACCGTCCAGGTCAACACAGTGGTCGCCGTGCTCGCCGAGAACGGCGCTGCAGCAGGATCGCCGCCCCGACCCCAGGTGGCAGCGAAGCTGCAGTCGCCCGCACCGGAGGTGCCGCAGGTGGTCGTAATGCCGCAGATGGGCGAATCCATCTTCGAAGGCACCATTACCAAGTGGCTCAAGAAGGTTGGCGACACAGTGCAAGCGGACGAGCCGCTCTTCGAAATCTCCACCGACAAGGTCGACGCCGAGATTCCTTCGCCGGTGGCCGGCATTCTCACCGAAATCAAGGCCCCCGAAGGCGCGACGGTCCAAATCAATACCGTCGTTGCTGTCATCGGCGGCCCCTCCGGCGCTGCGCCTTCCACCCCAGCCCCGTTCTCTACCCCTCCAGCTGTCGCCGCATCGACCGGCTCGACCCAGGCGGCGAAGCCGCAGTCAGTCCCACCGCAGGTGGCGGAGTCACCCGCACCGGAGGTGCCGCAGGTGGAGGTTCGCTCTTCGCCTCTCGTGCGCCGCATTGCTAAAGAAAACAACGTTGACCTGCGTCAGATTCCCGGCACTGGCTCCAACGGCCGCATCACAAAGGAAGACATTCTCCTCTACCTGAGCCAGCCCGGAGCGCCCCAAGAAAAGCCAGTTCCTCCCGGGGTGGCAGCGCAGCCGCAGTTGGCCCCACCGCAGGGGGTGGTTCCGCTCAGCAGGATGCGCGCCATTATCGCCCAGCGCATGGTTGAGAGCAACCGCATCAGCCCTCACGTCTACTCCGTCTACAAGATCGATATGACCCGCATCGCCCGCCTCCGCGAGCGCGAGCGAACTGCCTTCGAGCAGCGCAACGGCGTCAAGCTTACTTACATGCCGTTCATTGCCGCGGCTGCGGTCGATGCCCTGGGCTCATATCCCGATCCTCAACGCTTCATCCACGGCAACGCCATCCACTACCATGCCAATGTCAATCTCGGCATCGCTGTCGCGCTCGAATGGGGCCTCATCGTGCCCGTAATCAAGCGGGCTGAGGCCACGGGCTTCGTCGGCCTTGCGCGCGCCATCAACGACCTGGCCGCGCGGGCGCGCTCAAAGAAGCTGTGCCCGAAGAAGTCCGGGTTCCACATTCACCCTCACCAACTCAGGTGCTTTTGGCGGCGAGTACGGTACCCCGATCATCAACCAGCCGGAGTCGGCCATCCTCGCCATCGGCGGTCTGCGCAAGGAGCCGGTCGTGCTCACCGACGCCGAAGGCAACGACACCATCGCCATCCGCTCCATGCAGACGTTCTGCCTGGGCTTCGATCACCGCATCATCGACGGCGCCGATGCCGGCAGGTTCATGCTCGGGTGCAAAAAACCCTCGAAACCTGGGATAGGCCAATCGCGTAAGCACGCGGTCCGCAAGCCGCATCACACGCATCATTCTGCTTCTCGTCGCGGATTTTCAGCGCCCCAACGCCAGTGACGGGTCGCCGGTGAGCGAGCTCTCAGCAAAGTCGCGCGCAAGAAAGCGGGGCCACGCGGCGGCCGCGATCATCGCAGCGTTGTCTGTCGAGAGGGCCAGCGTGGGGAAAGCGACGGTGAGGCCGCGGCGGGCGGCTTCAGTATTGAAACGAGCGCGGAGTTCGCGGTTGGCGGCTACTCCGCCTGTTACCAGGATGCGGGCCACGCCGAGGCTCTCAGCGGCAGCGAAGGTCTTCTTCATCAAGTCGCGGACCACCGCATGCTGGAAGCTGGCAATAAGATCCAACGTGATGGGATCGCACGTTGCCAGCGCATCATCGACGGTTGGGTGTGCCGGCGCGTCGGACCCGGTAAAGAGCGCTTCGCGGCGAGCTTCGGCCTCCGGGCGCAGGTTGTGAAGTTCCACGTAACGCAGCACCGCCGTCTTGATTCCAGAAAAAGAGAAGAGGAAGTGCGGATCCAGCTCAGCGATCGGCGCCGTCTTCGCAGCTTTGGTCCGCGGAGGCTTGCCGCCCAGGTGAAGCTTGGTTTTGATTTGCGAGAATGCGAAGGGAACGGCATGCGGGTTGCCATGAAGTGCAAGAGCGTCGATCCATGGCCCTCCCGGATAACCGAGGCCGAGCAACTTGGCAACCTTGTCGTATGCCTCGCCGGCGGCGTCGTCGACTGTGCGGCCAACGAGAGTATAGTGCCACGAGCCGTCCGCCGGACTGGCCAGATAGAGGTGCGTGTGCCCTCCGGAAACCACGAGAGCAAGCACCGGAGACTGCGCGTCCAGAGGATCATGCGCGGATTCCCGCTCATTTAGCAGCACCGCGTGAATGTGCCCTTCAAGGTGGTTGACGGCAATGAGCGGCAGGCCCTGCGCGAAAGCGAGCGCTTTTGCGTAGGTGATGCCGACCAGCAGTGCCCCGGCCAGTCCCGGACCGGAGGTCACTGCGATCGCATCGAGGTCGGCGAGCGTGACATTCGCCTCGCCGAGGGCGGCCCGGACGACCGGAACAATGGCGCGCAGATGTTCGCGGCTGGCCAACTCTGGCACGACACCGCCATACCGGGCATGGGTGGCGATCTGCGAGGCCACAACAGAAGAGAGCGTGCGTGCGCCGCGTTCCACAACGGCCGCGGCAGTCTCGTCGCAGGAGCTTTCAATACCGAGGATGAGGCCGCGCGCCATGTATTCAGTTTACCGGTCTCGAATCTCGGGACTGAAACGGATTACTCTCAAGCAGAGCTATGTTGCTTGTCACGCCCCAATTCGAAGCTGCTTTGCGGATTATTAGAGAGCTGCGCGCGGCGGGATACGAAGCCTACCTCGCCGGTGGTTGCGTACGCGATCTGCTGCTGGGCCGCGAGCCGGAAGACTATGACGTCGCGACCTCGGCCACGCCCGACATCGTGCTGGGCATGTTTACTCAGACCTTCGCCGTCGGAGCTCACTTTGGCGTGGTGTTAGTGGCTCCGCCAGACGACTCGCCCGCGCGCGAAGAGGCACCATCGGAGAAGCCGATTGAAGTGGCGACATTCCGGTCGGACGGCGTGTATTCCGACGGGCGCCATCCAGATCAGGTGCGCTATACCCGCAGCGCCGAAGAGGATGTGCAGCGCCGCGATTTCACCATCAACGGGTTGCTGCTCGATCCACTGTCCCTCGTCCCACCGCTCTCCACCGAAAATCTACGTGGCGCAGCGGTCGATTACGTCGGCGGCCTTGCCGATCTCGATGCGGGCATCATCCGTGCCATCGGAGAGCCGGCGCGGCGATTCGAAGAAGACCAGCTTCGCCTTCTTCGAGCAGTGCGGTTTGCTGCCCGTTTTGGTTTTGCGATTGAGCCTGCAACGTATTCGGCCATGCGCGAACTAGCCCCGCGCATTCGTGCGGTCAGCCGTGAGCGCGTGCGCGATGAGCTGACCAAAATGTTGACCGAAGGCCACGCGCGCCATGCTTTCGAACTGCTCGACGAGACGGGGCTACTCGCGGAGGTGCTCCCTGAGGTGTCGCGGATGAAGGGCGTTCAGCAGCCGCCACAGTTTCATCCCGAAGGCGATGTATGGGTGCATACTCTGCTGTTGCTTGATCAATTGGAGCCAGGTTGTCCGCTCACACTGGCCTGGGGTGCGCTTCTCCACGATGTGGGTAAGCCGCCGACGTTTCGCGTTGCACCCGACAGGATTCGCTTCGACGGCCACGTCGAAGTTGGTGTCGCGATCGGCGCGGAAATCTGCCGCCGCTTTCGCTTCTCAAACGATGACACGCGCCAGATTCTCGCCCTCATCGAGAACCATATGCGTTTTGCCGATGCGCCGCGAATGAAGTCATCGACACTGAAAAGACTCTTCCGCCTGGAGGACTTCGACCAACATCTGGCCCTGCACAAGATGGACTGTCTCGCAGCCCATGCGGATCTCGACATTTGGAACTTCGTGCGCGAACGCTACGAGACGATGCCCGAGGAGGATGTGCGACCGGCTCCGTTGATTACTGGCCGGGAACTGATCGCCGCCGGCTACACACCGGGTCCGCAATTCAAGCAGATGCTGCAAGCTGTCGAAGATGCGCAGTTGGAGGGAACGATTACGACCGCCGACGAAGCGTTGCTGTTGGTACAGCAGCGCTTCGAGCGGCCGATCGAAAGTTAAGTGCGATCCATCAGAACTTGATCTGCGCCTTGAGTTGCACGATACGCGCGGAGGAATCGCCGCCGAGGAACGATCCATACACGCTGGTCGGCGCGCTGGCGGTCGACGTGACCACTCCAAAGCCCGGTCCATCGGAGAAGTTGCTGTCAGGATTCAGGAAATTGGGATGGTTGAGGATGTTGTATGCCTCCACTCCAACCTGGAAAAGACCGGATTCCAAGCGTGGAATCTTAAAACCTTTCATCATCGTGAAGTCAGTGTTGAAGTAGTCGGGCCCAGTGAACTGGTTTCTCCTCTGCCCTCCAAATCCGGTCGGATCCGTGAAGTCTGGACTGGCTGAGGTTGAGGTGCTTCCGAAGCAGGAGGTTGTGGGGGAGGATTTATTGATCCCGCAATGGTGAGGAACCCCAGGGTTGACAATATCGGCAAGCACTTCGCCCGCCGGCTCCCCGCCGCCGTAATTCGGAGCAAGAGAGGCGGTTAGACCACCGTCATAGACGCTGAATGGAAAACCTGTGTGCAGAAATAGCGTGCCACCCACAATCCAGTTATCCGTCAGCATGTGTGGCCCGCCGAAATAGGGAACATTGATCAGATAATCCCCATTCAGGCTGTGGCGTATGTCGTAGTCGGCATTGCCGTAGTTCTGCAAAGCCAGGTTGAATGGATCAATCGTGCCCGTGTTGGGCTGCCCTATACTGTCAAAGCCGAAGGGCAGGAAACCGCCATTCGAGATCTCATCGAGTGCGTGGCTGTAGGTGTAGTTGAATTGCAGCAGTGCGATCTTCGACTGGTTTTTCACCGAGATCACCAACCCGTTGTAATTCGAGTTGGCCGCGCTTTTCACTTCGTTCACCTGCGCGAACGCGGGAAGAGCGGCAGTCGCCGGTGCGCCGCCGAATCCATACATATTCACACCGTTGTTTACCCATGGCTCATGATACCCATGGTTGCCGACATACCCGATCTGGAAGCTGGTGTTCCGGCCGATCTGCTGTTGAAGCTGCAGGCTGTACTCCTCGTATGTGGGGTAATGAATGTTCGGGTCGGTGTTGAAAATGTTGGGCTGAGTGAAATTGGGATTCGCCGCGGTGATTGAGTTGAAACTGCCGCCCGCCGAGTAAGCGGTCTGAAAAGCCGTGTTGCTGCTGGCAAGAGCACTGGAAGCGCTCCCCGGCACCGCCGGAGCACTGAGCCCGCTGGCTGAAAATTGAACGTTGAAAGGAGGATTGCTCAGCAGGTTATCGGCAACCGTTGCAGGAAAGATATCGCTGAACATGCCAAATCCACCGCGCAACACGGTGTTGGAATGGTTCTTGGGCGAGAAAGTAAAACCGATGCGCGGATCCACTGCGATCACTTGCAGCCCATTGAACGCCTGGTGCAGCCCGGAGGTGATCACACTGTTATAGGGCGTATCAAGCCCGGCAGTAACTCTGTCATAGCTCGTGTTGAAGCGCCCGAAACAATTCACCTGGCAGACGGGATTGGAGTTGTGTTCGAAGCGAACTCCCGCGGTGATTTGAAATTCGGGGGAATACTTCCACTGGTCCTGCGCATAGAACCCCAGGTTGTATTGCGCGATCGGGGCCGTGAGACGCTGTGGAAAAGCCTCAACTGCATTCAGGATCGTGCCGCTGCCGAAATAATCGCCTGTGGTCAAAGGCGCAGCGGTTGGATCGGCTGCGGGCGAAGACGCCGGGCCATATTCGGTGGCCAGGGCAAATTGCGACTCGATCTGAGGGTCGTAGTCAGTCGTATTGTCCCGCTTGAAGATGAACCCAAACTTCGCAGTGTGCTTTCCTCTTGTCCAGCTCACATCGTCGTTGAACTGGTACTGGGTGACGTTTCTTCCCTGGGGAAAGAAGTACATCTCGCCTCCCAGGGTGGTGAAGGACCCATCCGCAAAGCTCAGTGTATATGGGGTAATCGCGGCCGCTCCTGCCGGGTTGGAGTTGGCGAAAACCGCGCTGTACCACTCTGTCGAGAAGATGAATTGATTGATCATGTCCGGCGAAAAGGTGTGTGTTTCCTGTAGCTGACCCTCCCAGTCCGGCTGATCACTCTGGGTGTTGAATAAGGTGCTGATCGGATCGACGTGTGTCGGTTGCACGCCTTGATCATGTTTCACGTGGGCAAAAAAGCTGTCATTGGGGCCGAGCCTCCAATCCACGCGGCCCGTAATGAGGTTTTCGTCCACATTGCTTCTGGCACTGCCCTCGAATGCATTGGCATAGGTGGTTCCGTTGTAAGGCGTTGCCCTCGACGCTCCGGGCGCGCCGGCATAGGCTGCGAAAACTTGCTGATAGAACGGAATCTGCCCAGTCTGGCCGGTACTGGTGAGATTTGCGAGAACCGCGCTTTGATATGCCGGGCTGGGGATGATGACCTGTTGAGGCACAGAGGTCAGGAAGCGCAGGGTTTCAAAGTTCACGAAGAAGAAGGCCCTGTCTCTGACAAGGGGACCACCGATTGCGGCCCCACCCTGGTTTGCGTTGGAATAGGACTCGGGCGTACCGGTGTTGTCGTTGAACCATTGATTCGCATTCAAGTCGCTGTTGGTCCAATAATAATCGACGTTTCCGTGAACCTTGTTGGTGCCGGAGCGGGTGAGGATGTTCTCTTGAACGCCGCCCAGGGCGCCATATTGAGCCCCATATGCATTGGCGACTACATTCACCTGATCAACATCGTTGGAGCCGAGCAGTAAATTGCTCGGACCAGAGTTATTCAGGTTGAGAAACGGATCATTGGTTTCTGCTCCGTTGACGGTGTAATTATTTGAAGTTGCAGGAAGACCAAATGCTTCAGCGTTGCCATATCCACCTTGAGTATTCATAACAACGCCTTGCGTAACATTGATCGGGTAAGTTACATCGCCCCCGGGGTTGGGCAGATTTTGTATCTGCTCCTGGGTGATCGTGGTCGACATCTCTGAGGTATCAGTTTGCAGCAATGGGACTTCAGTGCCCATCACTTCCACCGTTTGTACCCCCTGGGCGATCTCCAGCTTGAAGTTCCGACTGGCAATCTGGCTGACGGCGATAACAAGATTGATCTGCTGCGACTGAAAGCCTGGAGCATTGACCGTGACCGTGTAGTTGCCTGGCTGTAAAAGAGATATTCGATAGTTACCGGCCGCGTCGCTCACCACTTCCTTCACTGCGCCAGTTCCTGTGTTGATCGCCTTCACATGGGCATTCGGCACCACTGCGCCTGACGAATCCACAACGGTACCGGCCATGTCGCCGGAGGTTAGGGTTTGGGCTCTCAGGTAACCGGGCGCAAGAATAAGTGCAGCCGGTAGAAGGGCTAGTGGGAGCACCGCAAAAACCACGAGTGTGGTTCGCTTCAGGAAGATCTGCGTCATAACAGCCTCCGGCAGGGCTAACTGGCGAACGTGCACATTTGAAACTCGTAACTGGAGTACAGTGATTCTTGCGACCGCTTCAATAACTATCCTTGAAAGAGCGCGGCTCCACTAAAGCGTTTGACGCAAATTCGTGACAAAGGGTTTCCTTCCGATGACGGAATGACGCTGTGACGGGACGCACTGCCAAGTGTGGCGGTCAGTGAGATATAGAGAGTAGGTCCTCTTTGGCACTAAACTCAATTAGTGCATGTCCTTCACTTGAGAAAGCAGGAACTGTCGATGGCGACCGAAGTTGCTGATGGCACAGTTGTCGATTTCCAAGCCGGTTGGATGGAGCTGGAGTTGCCGGCGGCCGTTCGTGAGGTACTGAGCGCAGCGCCCTTGGTGCAGACACCGGAGACGCGCCCGCAATTGCTTGATTGGGCGCTCGGCAGGACCACCGGCGCCACCGACTGGCGGCTTGGGAATCGCGATGACCACGGCGTGTATGAAGCTGTATTCAAGGCCCGGGGTCGCGGACGTATTGTCGAGGCGGTCATCACCAAGGCGCGCAACGGGCTCGCCATCAATTTTCCTGATCCCGCAATGAGGCGCCGCGATCCGGATGCAATGGTGATCGGCGACGAGTTGCCCACAGACAAGCCCACCTATGTGCAGCGCTTCGGAGAAAGTTTCGCCGCTACCCGCCAACAAACCCTTGATTGGTTAAAGACACAGGAACTTGTGGCGATGCCTTTCTACGCGGGTACTGACTCGCTCGGCTACGGATCGCTCTTGATTGTGCCGCGGCAGGCGGCGTTTTTCGCGGCGGCTCTTGCCGACTTGCAAGGCATGATTCCGCGCAGCCATGTTCCTGCAGAATTCAAGATCACAGGCGGCGTGCTGTTCGTCGCTCCCCCTTTTCGTCACACCCATTTTGGCGGCCGCCAGGTGGTTGTTCATGACCGCATGGAGACACACCAGGAGATTTTTGCCTACAACCTCTATCCGGGACCGAGCGCTAAAAAGGGCGTCTACTCCATGCTGCTGGACAAAGGCGAGCGCGAGGGCTGGACGACCAATCATTGCGCCGCCGTCGCCGTAGTTACCCCATATGAGAACCAGTTGATTCTCATGCACGAAGGCGCCTCGGGCGGCGGAAAAAGCGAGATGACCGAGCACATTCATCGCATGGAGGATGGCCGCCTGCTGTTGGGACGCAACGTCATCACCAAAGAAGAGCGAACGCTGAATCTGCCTGAAGCGTGTCACTTGCGTCCCATCGCGGACGATATGGCATGCGCGCATCCGAAGTACCAGGGCAATCGAGAGGGCAACCACGGCAATCAGGGGCGTCTGACCGTAGCGGACGCGGAGAATGCATGGTTTGTGCGCGTGGACCATATTCATAGCTATGGCACCGCGCCGAATCTTGAACGGCTCTGCATCGATCCGCCGGAACCGCTCTTGTTTCTGAATCACTACATCGTGCCCGGCGGCAACTGCCTCACCTGGGAGAATGTGGAGGACGAACCGGGCAAGTTGTGCCCCAACCCGCGCGTCATTCTGCCGCGGCGCATGATTGAAGACATTCTCGATGGACCGCAGCGCGTGGACGTGCGGAGCTTTGGCGTGCGCTGCCCACCGACGCACCGGGACAGCCAGCTTTACGGGATCCTCGCGATGATTCACGTGCTGAGCCCGGCTCTTGCATGGCTATGGAGATTGGTTGCGCCTCGCGGCCATGCCAACCCCAGCATTCAGACGCAACATAGTGTGGAAATGCAGTCCGAAGGCGTGGGCTCCTATTGGGCGTTTGCCACTGGACGTCGCGTGGACCAGGCCAACCTGCTGCTTCGCCAGATTGTGGACAACCCTGAGACTCGCTACGTGTTGCTGCCCAACCAACACATCGGCGCATGGAAGGTTGGCTTCATGGCGGAATGGATGGCGCGCGAGTATCTGGCCCGGCGCGGCAGTGCGAAGTTTGGCCGCGAACAAGTCGGCGAGGCGCTCTGTCCTTTGCTCGGCTACATTCCCAATCAATTGCGCATCGAAGGTTCCATGATTCCGCGCGTCTTTTTGCGCGTCGAAGAGCAATTGCAGGGCGGAATCGATGTCTACGAAGAAGGCGCTCGGCAATGGCGTACGTTCTTTGCACGCGAGTTGAAGCAGTTTCAGGTGCCCGAACTCGATCCCCTCGGACGGAGAATCATTGACGCCTGCCTCGATGGCGCGCACCAGGAAGACTATCGCAAGCTGATCCCGCATCCAATGTTCCGCGACGACGGGATTTAGACAATCCGACCGACTTTTACGGCCTGCATTCGGATCACATGTTCTCTAGTTCTCTGACCGCTTGTTGTACTAGCTATGGGTGCCCCAGGTCCCGATTTTGGGACCTGGGAAAGCGTGAACTCAAAGCACGAAATCACGCGGTCAGAAACTTAGTGATCCGGACTCATCACTAGCACATCGGCCTGATTTCGCTCGAGGTCCCTCCCGCCGCGGGAATGTAACACTTCTGCGTGTAATCCATCACCATGCGGTCCGCGTTGAAGCGCCATCCCAATGTGCGAATCGTCCGCTTCATGCGCTTGATCCAGCCCCGCGGCAGCCCATCGCGGTCGCGCTGATAGTAGAGCGGAATCAATTCGTCGCGCAGCACGCGGTAAAGGTCCTCGCCGTCGCGCGCTGTCGTGCACGTCCATGTTGGAGTGCGTGCGCCCGTTGCCAATGGCGAAGCCATTCAGCCCGTCGTAAGCCTCTGCCCACCAGCCATCCAGCACCGAAAGGTTCAGCCCGCCATTCAGCACCACCTTCTGCCCGCTCGTGCCCGATGCCTCCAGCGGCCTCCGCGGATTGTTCAGCCACACATCCACGCCCTGCACCAGGTGGCGGCCGACGTTGATGTCGTAGTCCTCGATGAAGACAAACTTGTCGCCGAATTCGGAGTCGCGCATCATCTGCGCGATCTGCTGCAGCACCTTCTTTCCCGGCTCGTCGTGCGGATGCGCCTTGCCCGCAAACAGAAACTGCACCGGCCGCTTGGGATCGTTCACCATCGAGGCCAGCCGCTGCATATCGGCCAGCAGCAGGTTGGCGCGCTTGTAAGTGGCAAACCGCCGCGCAAACCCGATGGTCAGCGCATCCGGCGAAAGCACCTTGATCCAGCCGCTGCAACGTTTCGTCCGGCTCGCCGCGCCGCTCGGCCTGTTCGCGCGCGCGCCGGCGCACAAAGTCCAGCAACTGCGATTTCAGGCTGAGGTGCGTCTCCCAAAGCTCGCCGTCGTCGACGTTTTCAATCGCCTCCCAGGTCGCGCCGATCCGCTCTGGTTCTGCCATCCCACGCCAAGATGCCGATCGTAGAGCCGGCACATCTGCGGCGCCAGCCACGACGGCACATGCACGCCGTTGGTGATGTGCCCGATCGGCACCGCGTCTTCCGGCTTGCCCGGGATACAGGACCTTCCACATCGCCCGCGAAACTTCGCCATGCAGCGACGAAACGGCGTTCGCGCGCCGCGAAAGCTTCAGTCCCAGCACCGTCATGCAGAAATGTTCGCTGATGAGTCGTCGGATTTTCGCGCCCAAAGCCCATCAGGTTTTCGTGCGAAATGCCCAGCTCTTCGCGCAGCGGCCCCAGGTGCTCCTCAATCAGATCGGCATTGAAACGATCGTGACCCGCCGGCACCGGCGTGTGCGTGGTGAAGATCACTTCGCGCGGAATCTGGCTGCGCGGCCGCGTTGAAGTCGATGCCTTCCTCCTCCATGCGCTTGCGAATCGCCTCGAAGACCGCGAAACCGCTGTGTCCCTCATTCAGATGCAGAACGCCCGGCGTAATGCCCATCGCCTTCAGCGCGCGAAATCCGCCGACCCCCAGCAGCAATTCCTGACGAATGCGCGTGCGCGCGTCGCCGCCATACAGCCGCGAAGTCAGTTCGCAGATCCTCCGGCGCATTGCCCGCCACGTTCGAGTCCAGCAGCAGCAGGTCGCAGCGCCCAACTTTGACGCGCCACACTTTGGCGCGAAGCAGCGCCGCCGCGTGTCTGAATCTCCACCACGACCGGCTCGCCGTTTATGCCCGATGGCCGGCTGCATCGGCAGTTGGTTCACATCGGTCTGCAGATACTCCTCCCGCTGCCATCCGCTCTTGTCCAGCCGCTGCAGAAAATATCCCTGCCCATAAAACAGGCCGATCCCGATCAGCGGAATGCCCAGATCGGACGCGCTCTTGATGTGGTCCCCGGCCAGCACCCCCAAGCCGCCGGAATAGATCGGCAGCGACTCGTGCAACCCGAACTCCGCGGAGAAATACGCCACCGGCCGCGGCCGCAAAACGCCGGCATGACTCGCGCCCCAGGTGCGGTCGGCGTGCAGATATTCCTGCTGCCGGCGATAGACATAGTTGATGCGGCTATGCAGCACCAGTTCCGTGGCCCGCCGCTCAATCTCGCCCAAGGGAATTTCGCTGAGCAGCGAAATCGGATTCTGGTTCAGCTGCCGCCAGCGCGTCGGGATTCAGATCGCGAAACAGGCTGATGCAGTCGTGGTCCCAGCTCCACCAGATATTCCGCGCCAGCGACCACAGCCGCTCCTGCGCCGGGCCGATGAACCGATCGAGCGTGCGCGCTTCGCTCACCACCGGCGCCACCTGCGCCGCCGCCTCCACCAGCATGCGGATCTCGTCCTCGCGAAAGACGCGCGGCTCCTTGGTCTGCACAACCAGCACGCCCTGCAGAATGCCGCGATCGATCAGCGGCACGCCCAGAAACGAGTGATACTCCTCTTCACCCGATTCCTTGAAGTACTTGAAGCGCGGATGCTTGCTCACGTCGTCTACCGCGACCGGCATCACCTGTTCCGCCACCAGCCCGGCGAGGCCCTCGTTGAGCGGCATGCGCAGCGTTCCGATGCAGCGCGGATGAAGCCCGAGCGTCGCTGCCAGCACCAGGTTCGATCGGTCCGGCTCAAGCAGGTATGCTGAGCAAACATCCGTCCTGAACCGCGAAGCAATCAGCGCGACAACGTTCATCAGGGTGTCGGCCGGCTTGCCTCCCTCCTCGGTCAGATTCGTGATCTCCTCGAGAGTCAAAACATGATTCACTTCGGCAGCTTCGTTGATTGGGGTCATCGTCGGTTTGCCTCTCAATCAGTTCAGGATGATTCGAACGACACGTGTTCCACGCCTCAACAGAAATGCAAAGGTGCATCCGGCCCCATGCCGAAACGTGAAACGGCTATAGCTGGGTGTTAGCTGAGGAAGAAATCCCATTTTCCGCCGGGCGGGATAATTGTGACAATATCATCAATTCGCCTGCAGCCGCGAATGAAAAATGGAGCGGCGAGGTGATCCTTTAAGAGGACCCTTAGTCTCCGTGCGCGCCCTCGCCTTCCAACTCGGCGCCCACCTTGTGCAGCTTCATGAAGTGCCACTGCAGCTTGTCAAAGAAGAGATAAACCACCGGCGTGGTAAACAGCGTAAGGGCCTGCGAAACCAGAAGGCCGCCGACGATGGTGATACCCAGCGGTTTGCGCAGTTCTGAGCCCACGCCCATCCCGATCGCCAGCGGTAGCCCGCCAAACATGGCCGCCATGGTGGTCATCATGATGGGCCGGAACCGCAGCAGGCAGGCCTGGTAAATGGCCTCGCGCGGTGGCAATCCCTCGTCCCGCTCCGCCTGCAGCGCAAAGTCGATCATCATGATGGCGTTCTTCTTCACAATGCCTATCAGCAGCAGAATGCCGATCAGCGCGATGATGCTCAGATCCGTACCCGTCAGAAGCAGCGCGAGAATGGCGCCCACGCCCGCCGGCGGAAGCGTGGAAAGAATCGTTAAAGGGTGAATCAGGCTCTCGTACAAAATTCCCAGGACGATGTAAACCGCCACCAGCGCGGCCAAAATCAGGTATGGCTCGTTCTTCAGCGACTCCTGAAACGCCTGCGCCGTACCCTGGAAGCTGGCATGAACGGCGCTGGGCATGCCCATATCGCGTTGAGCCTGTTCCAGCGCCGTGACCGCCTGGCCCAGTGAGACGTTCGGCGCCAGATTGAAGGTAAGCGTGATCGCCGGATACTGGCCCTGGTGATTCACGGTGAGCGAGGTCCGCTGCGTTTGGTATTTTGCAATCACCGAGAGCGGTACCATGGCTCCATTTGGGGCCGGCGTGGGAACCGCCGCGGCTGTGCCGCTCCCCGTCGCCGCTGTGCTTGGTGCAGACGTGCTCGCAGCTACATTGCTCGAAGTGGTTGTCGAGCCGGAAGTCGAACTCCCAGCCGTCGGGTTGATTCCCGTCAACGTACCCGACAACAACGAGTTGGACGACGTTGTGCCCGACGAGTTCGTCGCCAGGTTGCCGCCGGACGTTGGAAACAGCGCTGTGGCTCCCGTCGATGGTGTGAAGGAGGAAGCCGGTGACGCCGCGCCCGTCGCGGAAGATGCGGTTGCTGTCGTGGACGCCGTGCCCGACGTGCCCAACGCCGGCACTGTGGACGCGGCTCCGGTTACATTGCTGGCCTTCACATAAATTCCGTTGAGCGCGTCGGGGCTGAGTTGGTATTGCGGGTCAACCTCCATCACCACGAAGTACTGGTTAAGCCCTGTGTACATGGTAGAAACTTCGCGCTGGCCAAAGGCATCGTAGAGCGTCTGGTCGATGGTCGAGGCGCTGATGCCCAGCCGCGACGCCGTGTCGCGGTCGATCACCAGGTTGGCCGCCAGTCCCTGGTTCTGCTGGTCCGTGGAGACGTCGCGCAGCTCCGGCATCTTCGCCGCGCGCGCCTGCAGGCGCGGTGCCCACGTCGTCAGCTCATCCAGATTCTCGTCTGAGAGCGTGTACTGGTATTGCGCCGCGCTGCCGCGTCCACCGATCTGAATATCCTGCTGAGACTGCAAAAACAGGCGAGCCCCAGGAACGCTCGAGAGCTTGGCGCGCAACCGGTTCACCACCGTGTCGGCCGTTACGCCCTTGCGCTGGCCCGGGTCCTTCAGCGCGATGAACATGAACCCCGTGTTGTTGCTTCCGCGACCGCCCCCCGCAAAGGCCGTTACCGAACGCACCGCAGGATCGTCCATAGTCATCTGCGCAAGTTGGCGCTGCTTGTCACGCATGGCCGGGAAGCTGATGTCCTGCGCGGCCATCGTCTGGCCCCCCAGCCTGCCCGTGTCCTGCTGCGGGAAAAATCCCTTGGGCACAATGATGAAAAGATAAACGTTCAGAAATGCCGTCCCGACAGCCACACCGAGAATCAGCCATTCGTGGCGCAGCACCCAGCGCAGGCCCACCTCGTATTCATGGTGAAGCCACTGGAAGCCACGTTCACTCGCCCGATAGAAGGGGCCGTGCCGGCTGTCGTCGCGCGACTTGAGAAACTTCGCGCACAACATCGGCGTGGTGGTCAGCGAGACCAGCAGCGAAACCGCAATCGCCACCGAGAGCGTTACCGCGAACTCCCGGAACAGCATGCCCACGATGCCGCCCATCAGCAGGATCGGAATAAAGACCGCGATCAGCGAGGTGCTCATCGACAGCACTGTAAACCCGATCTCCTTCGAGCCCCTCATCGCCGCTTCAAACGGCTTCATCCCGATTTCCAGATAGCGCGTGATGTTTTCGATCACCACGATAGCATCGTCCACGACAAAGCCCGTCGAGATGGTCAGCGCCATCAGCGACAGGTTATCGATGCTGTATCCCAGCAGATACATCACTCCGAAAGTGCCTACCAGCGAAACGGCACGGCTACCGATGGAATAATCGTTGCCCACACCTCGCGCAGGAAGAGGAAGACGACCAGGACCACCAGGCACACGCTGATAATCAGCGAAATTTCAACATCGTGGACGCTCGAGCGAATCGTGGTTGTCCGGTCCACGGCCACGTCGATCTTGATGGTCGGCGGAATGGCGGCTTGCAGATGCGGCATCTCGGCCAGTACGTTGTCCACGGCCGAAATCACGTTGGCGCCGGGAATCTTGAAGATGATGATCAGTATCGCGCTCTTCAGCTTCTCAGGCGGCCCCTTGTCCGGGTTGATGCCCGAGACGCCGGCCGTGTGAATGTCTGCAATGCTGTCGGTCACCGTGCCAACGTCCGAAACACGCACCGCCGCGCCGGTCTGCTTGTTGTATCCGACGATAATGGGCGCATAATCGCTGGCTTTGAAAATCTGATCGTTATCGTTGATCGCCCAGCGGTGTGGTCGGATCCTGGAACCGCCTTTGGGCCGGTTGGCGTTGGCGTTCGCCAGCGCCGTGCGCACCGCATCCAGCCCGATGCCGTTATGACCAGCTGCATCGGATTCAATTCGACGCGCACCGCCGGGCTGCGCGCTGCCGCCGACAAAAACCTGGCCGACTCCCTGGATCTGCGACGATCTTCTGCGCCAGGATCGAGTCGGCCAGGTCGTAGATTTGCGGCTTGGGAACCACATCGGATGTGAGCGTCAGAATCAGGATCGGCGCATCGGCGGGATTCGCCTTGCGGTAGCTGGGATTCTGCGGCAGGTACGATGGGCAGTTGGCTGCGCGCCGCATTGATGGCAGCCTGCACATCGCGCGCTGCGGCGTCGATGTCGCGGTTGAGATCGAACTGCAGCGTGACGATTGGCCGAGCCAAGCGAGCTCTGCGAAGTCATCTGGTTCACGCCCGGCGATGCGCCCGAACTGGCGTTCCAGCGGCGTGGCCACTGCGGAGGCCATGGTCTCCGGGCTGGCTCCCGGCAAGCCTGCACCGACGCCGATCACCGGGAAGTCGACGTCCGGCAGCGACGCGACCGGCAGAAGCGAATAGGCCACGGAGCCGCCAGCAACAGGGCCAGGCTCAGCAGCGAGGTCGCCACGGGCCGCTGGATAAAGGGTGCGGAAAGATGCATGGTCTTCCCTTTCCCTCAGTCGCCCGGAACCGTTTCTTCGCGGCGTCGTGCTGCGCAACGCCGCCGCTCAAGCCGCTGCGCCAGCCGGTCAAAGTAGAGGTAGATCACCGGCGTGGTGTAAAGCGTGAGCATCTGCGAAAAGATCAGGCCGCCGACAATGGTGATGCCCAGCGGCCGGCGCAGCTCGGCGCCGACGCCGCCGCCCAGCGCCAGCGGCAAGCCGCCCAGCAGCGCGGCCATCGTGGTCATCATGATCGGCCGGAAGCGCAGCAGGCAGGCCTGAAAGATCGCTTCCTCGGCGGCTTGCCCTCGTCGCGCTCGGCCTCGAGCGCGAAGTCGATCATCATGATGGCGTTCTTCTTCACGATGCCGATCAGCAGAATGATGCCAATCAGCGCGATCACGCTGAAGTCCGTGCGCGTGATCAGAGCGCCAGCAGTGCGCCCACGCCCGCCGAGGGCAGCGTCGAAATGATGGTGATGGGATGAATGTAGCTCTCGTAGAGCACGCCCAGCACGATGTAGACCGTGATCAGCGCGGCGAGAATCAGCATCGGCTCATTGGACAGCGAGGTCTGAAACGCGGCGGCCGTGCCCTGGAAGCTGGCATTGATGCGAGGCGGCATCTGGATCTCGCTGCTCCACCTGCGTTCACCGCCTTCACCGCGTCGCCCAGCGACGTGCCCGGCGCCAGATTGAAGCTGACCACGGTGACGACGGGAATTGGCCTTGATGGTCCGATGGCGAGTTGCGCGCTTCGTTTGCTCCCAATGCGCGAACTCGCTGAGCGGCACCTGAGTGCCGTTCGCCGACTTCACATAGAGATCGTTCAGCGTCGCGGGATCGGTCTGGAATTCGGCTTCACCTCCATCACCACGTGATACTGGTTGAGCTGCGTAAAGATGGTGGACACCTGGCGCTGGCCGAAAGCGTCGTAGAGCGTGTTGTCCACGTCTGCCATGGCCATGCCCAGCCGCGCTGCGGTATCGCGGTCGATCACAGTTCAGCTCCCAGGCCCTGATCCTGCAGGTCGCTGGCCACGTCGGTCACCACGTTTTCCTTGCTCAACGCCGCCACCATCTAGCGCGTGTAATTGCCAGCTCCACCGGGTCCGGATCTTCGAGCGAATACTGGAACTGCGTCCGGCTGACGCGGTCTTCCACGGTCAGATCCTGCAACGGCTGCAGAAACAGCTGAATTCCTTCAACGTTGCGACACTGCGGCTGCAAGGCGCTGAATCACCTCGGTGGCCGAGACCTGCGCTGCGTCAGCGGCTTCAGAGTTGATCTGGATGCGGCCCGAGTTGAGTGTCGTGTTCGTCCCGTCCACGCCAATGAACGAGGAGACGTTGTCCACTGCCGGATCCTGCAGCACAACGTCCACGAGCCTCTGTTGGCGTGCGGCCATGCTCGTGAAGCTCACATTCTGCGGCGCCTCGCTGATTCCAAGGATCACGCCTGTATCCTGCACCGGGAAAAAGCCCTTGGGAACCACGATGAACAGCAGACATCGTCGCGACCAGCGTAGCGATCGTCACCATCAAGGTGATAAACCGGTAACGCAGAACCAACTGCAGCGTGCGTCCATAGCACGCGATGATCCGGTTAAAGACGTTCTCCGACCAATGGTAGAAGCGCGTCTGTTTCGCGTGCGCCTTGTCCTTCAGAATGCGCGAGCACATCATCGGCGTCAGCGTCAGCGAGACCACCGCCGAGACAAGAATGGTCATCGCCAGCGTGATCGCGAACTCGCGGAACAGCCGCCCCACGACATCGCCCATGAACAGCAGCGGGATCAGCACCGCGATGAGCGAAACCGTCAGCGACATGATGGTGAAGCCGATCTGCTCGGCTCCCTTGAGCGCCGCGCGCATGGGCTGTCGCCCTCCTCGATATAGCGCGAGATGTTCTCGATCATCACGATGGCGTCGTCCACTACGAAGCCTGTCGAAATGGTCAGCGCCATCAGCGTCAGATTGTTCAGCGAGTAGCCCAGCAGGTACATCACCCCAAACGTACCCACGATCGACAGCGGCACTGCCACAGAGGGAATGATGGTGGCCGCCAGGTTGCGCAGGAACAGGAAGATGACCATCACCACCAGCGCGATGGTCAGCATCAGTTCATATTCCACATCCCGCACCGAGGCGCGAATCGTCACCGTGCGATCGGTCAGCACCTTCACCTGCACGACTGGCCGGCATACCGGTCTGCAATTGCGGCAGCAACTGCTTGATCCGATCCACGACCGCAATGATGTTGGCACCGGGCTGGCGCTGCACGTTGACGATCACGGCCGGCTGGCGGTCCATCCATGCGGCCTGCTGCGAATTCTCCGCCGCATTTACGATCGTGGCCACATCCGACGCGCGCACCGCCGCGCCGTTGCGATACGCCACAATCACCGGCTGATAATCGCTGCTTGAAACCAGTTGGTCATTGGCGCCGATGGTAAAGGACTGGCGGTCGCCGTTGAGCGTTCCCTTGGCCTGATCGACGTTGGCTGCGGCCAGCGCCGTGCGCAGGTCTTCGAGGCTCAGGTTATAGGCGGCCATTTCGGCGGGATTTGCCTGGATGCGCACCGATGGCTTTTGCCCGCCGGCAATCGACACCATCCCCACACCCATCACTTGCGAAATCTTCTGTGCCAGGTTGGTATCCGCCGCATCTTCGATCTTGTCCAGCGGCAGGGAGTTGGAGGTCAGCGCCAGCGTCATGATGGGCGCGTCCGCAGGGTTCACCTTGCTGTAAATCGGGGGATTGGGCAGATCGGTCGGCAAAAAGCTGTTTGCCGCATTAATGGCTGCCTGTACCTCCTGCTCGGCTACGTCAATGTTCTCGTCCAGGTTGAATTCGAGCGTGATGACTGAGCCGCCGCCGGAACTGACCGACGTCATCTGCTTCAATCCGGGCATCTGCCCGAACTGCCGTTCCAAGGGCGCCGTCACCGACGATGCCATCACCTCCGGTCCCGCCCCGGGATAGAAGGTCAGCACCTGAATGATCGGGTAATCAACTTCAGGCAGCGCAGAAACAGGCAGTTGCTCATAGCCCACCGCACCGGCCAGCAGGATGGCTGCCATCAGCAGCGAAGTGGCTACCGGGCGCAGAATGAACGGCCGGGAAGGACTTATGCTCACTGCTGTCCCTTCCCCTGGTGCTTGCCCAGCACTTGGGAAGCCGCGCCGCCGGCTTTCGCAGCCTGCGGAGTCTTACTCACGACCACCATCTGTCCGGGACGCAACCGGTCCGCTCCATCGATCACGACGTTCGCGCCCGCCGCGACGCCACTGTCCAGAACCGTAGCCTGGCCCTCGGCGAGCGCCACCTTCACTGCCTGCATATTGGCCACCATTTTGCCAGTCGCGTCCTGGTCGATGACCCACACAAACGCGCCCTGGTTACCGGACTGGATGGCCGCCGATGGCACGACCAGTGCCTTTGGCCGGTTTTCCAGCACCAGGTGAATGTTGACGAACTGATTGGGAAACAGTCCTTCGTTCAGATTGGGGAAAACCGCCTTCAGCTTGTCCGTGCCGGTGGTCGTGTCAATCTGGTTGTCCGCCGCCTGCAGATTTCCCGCCGCGAGCTTCTGCACATCGCCGCGATCATAAGCGTCCACCGGCATCAGCTTGTCCGACCGCAGCCGATTGAGCACCTGGGGAAGCTGGTTCTCTGGAAGCGTGAAATAAACTGCGATCGGCTTCAGCTGGTTGACGATCACCAGGTTGGTGGTATTCGCCGAAATGAGATTGCCGGGATCCACCAGCCGCAGGCCAATCTTCCCATCGATCGGCGATTGAATCGTGCACCAGTCCAGTTGTAACTGGGCATTCTCGACGGAGGCCTTGTCTGACGCGATCGCGCCCACGTATTGGCCCAGGCTTGCCTCATCCGCATCAAGAGTCTCTTTTGAGGTCACTCCTGCGTCATAAAGCGCCTTATAGCGGTTGTATTCCGCCTGGGCATTCTTCAGCAGAGCCTCATCGTGCGCTTGCGTCCCCTTGGCCTGGTCCAGTGCAGCCTTGTACGGGCTCGGATCGATCTCCAGAATCGTCTGCCCCTTCCTTACTTCCTGGCCCTCGGCGAACTTGACCGGCAAAAGCTGCCCGCTTACCCGTGCCTTCACGGTCACGCTCATGTAGGGCGTGACCGTGCCCAGCGCCGTCAGGTAAATCGGCATCGGCTTCTGCTCAACCGGTGTCACCTGCACCGGCACCGGCCGGCTTTGCAGCGCCGCCGCCTGTTTCGCCGTGTTGGCCGCAGCCCGCTGCTGGTTCTGGTAGACCTTCCACACAACGAGTCCAAGCGCAATCGCAATCACCAGGTACACTACAACCCGGATCCACCCCCGTTTGTGAACAGGCTCAGGTTCCAATGTGCCGGCGGCACGTAATGAGTCTCCGGTGCGTGTTGAATTTCCATAGTTTTCGATGTCCGTCGTTTCTCTCGCGTGGGAGATCAGAATGAGGCCGGAATTCCATCCTGCCGGGCATGAGCGCGGAGCGGCATACCCGGTATTACGGACGTTTTTGTTCCGGTAAAGGTTTCGACCCGGTCCAATCGCCGGGAAGGGCTTAGGGTTACTATCCCGGCTCAATTCTAAGCGGAGGGAACTGCGACCGATAGTCCATCCACCTCCATCTCATATAATATTGGGACGAATCGTCTTTCCCCAGGTTGACAGCTTCAAGAAATTCTGCGGCCCGCCGTGCATATTCTGCAGTTTGAGCTAACTTGCACTTCGGCGGCGACCTGCCTTTCGATGCGAGGACCCGGTGCCCAAGAATCCCGCGACCACCGAGCTTTCCGCCCCTGCCGAGCTTTCCGCGCCCACTGCCGACCTTTCTGCCATTTCCGAATTTTCCGCCACGACCGAATTTTCCGCCCCTACCGATCTTTCCGCCGCCGAACCTTCCGCGCTCCGCCACCCACTCTGCATCGATCTTGATGGCACCTTGGTCAAGTCCGATACGCTCTTCGATTCGCTTTGCCAGCTTCTGCGCAAAGAGCCATGGCAGTTTTGGCGCGTACCCCTCTGGCTCGCCCGAGGCAAGGCCAACCTCAAAATCGAAGCGGGACGACGCGCCCCGCTCGATGCACGCCGCCTTCCTTACAACATTGATCTTCTTCGCTATCTCCGGGCTCAGAGGCGGGAGGGGCGGACTATCTATCTCACCACGGGCGCTGACGGAGCCCTGGCCCGGCGCGTCGCAACCCACCTCGGCATCTTCGATGGAGTTTTGGCCAGCGACAGCACCACCAACCTGACAGGCAGCCGCAAACGTCGGCTTCTCAAAGATCGGCTCGGCAAATTCGATTACATTGGAAACTCCCGTGCCGACCTGCCGCTTCTGGCCTGCGCCAGTCACGCCATGCTGGCCAACCCGACCGTAGCCCTGCGCTTGTCCATGCGCTTGCGAAAGATTCCCATCGTTCGCACCTTCTGGGATCAGCCTCCCACCGCGCGCACGGTGGTCAAGGCGATCCGCGTCCACCAATGGGCGAAGAACATTCTCCTGCTCGCGCCGCTCGCGCTTTCTCATCAGTTGGTTCCAGGCTCCGTCGCCGCGGCTGTCGCGGCCTTTTTCTGCTTCAGCTTCATGGCCTCGGCCAACTACCTCGTCAACGACATGCTCGATATCGAGAGCGATCGGCGCCATCCCGTTAAACGCATGCGCCCTTTCGCCGCGGGCGACCTTTCCGTCCCCGGAGGCGCCGCGGTGGCGGTCGGATTGTTCATGGCCTCGGTCGCGCTGCTGCCCCTGTTACCCGCCGCTTTTGCCTTCTGGCTTGGCCTCTACATCGTCTCCTCGATGGCCTATTCCCTTTTTCTCAAACGCATTGCGATCGTGGATGTGCTGCTGCTCTCAGGCCTCTATACACTGCGCCTGCTGGCCGGTGGCGCGGCTACGGCGACGGAGATATCTCCCTGGCTGGCCGCTTTTTCCATCTTTCTGTTTGTTTCTCTCGCCATGGTCAAGCGCTTTAGCGAACTTGAAAACCTCCGCGAGCGGGGCGCCACCCAGACACACGGGCGCGGCTACATGGTCTCCGATCTGCAGCAAATCCGCAGCTTCGGTACCTCCAGCGCGACCGCGGCCGTGGTGGTCTTCGCGCTTTATATCTCCCGCCCCGACGTCATCGCGCTCTACAAGCACTCGGGCCGCCTCTGGCTTATCGTGCCCTTGCTCATCTACTGGCTGTTTCGTGTCTGGCTGCTGGCTTCTCGCGGGGAACTGGACGATGACCCCGTCGTCTTTGCCATGCGCGACCGCATGAGCCTCGCGGTAGGAGCCGCCGTCGTGGCCCTGGCCATCTTTGCCTTGTGATGCGGCAAGGCTACAATTCCGAATCGCGATTCACGCTCAATGCGGTTTCCTTCGGAGGCCTATGTGATCGGGAAGAGGCTACCCTGCTTAAGACAGTTTCGCGCGGCTTGTATGATGGCCTTGGCCTTTGCCGGCGGCATATTATCCTCTGCTCAAAACAGCCGATGGGCTGATCCAAACGATCCAACTGCGAAATACATGATCGGTTTGGAACACCAGTGGACCGATGCGGATTGCAGCCGAAGCATGATCGTCGAGACACTCCTCGCTGACGATTTCCTCGGAACCTCTCCTCAAGGAAAGCTCTACTCGAAGCAGGAAGCCATTACGCGTTCGAAGGCAAGCAAAGAAATGGCGCACTCCTGCCAGACCTACGAAGTGAAGGTACATTTCTTCGGCGACAATGTGGCCCTGCTGTACGGCAGCGAAAGCGCGATATGGACGACGGCCGCCGGAACCGAACATGCTCGGAAGCTCATCTGGACCGACACCTGGCTCAAACGCAACGGCAAATGGCAGATCGTCGCAGCGCAGGATATGCCAGCTAAGAACAAATAATCCGAAAACAGCTACCTTAGAAACCACTCGAAGTGGTTCATATCCCGATATAGTTCGGTATTCGAATTTGCATCTTTCCCCCTCCCAGAAACGTCCTAAATCCATGCCCGAGGCATTTGTGCGCGGACGCGCTTGCGCGACCGGGGGCTGTATCTTCATCTACCATTGAGTTTTTGCAGAATGTGGAGCGGATCTTGGGGGATCCATGAGCCGTTCTCCAGCCAAAGCGGCCCTGCATGGCCGCATGGGAAATGCCTTTTTCCGGCAGAGCGGGCTGCTTGAGGGCGGATTGATCCGACCACGACCCCGAGAGACTGCTCAACCCGTTTGGTCACTTGACACGTTGAGTTGCGGTTACCTGGTCTTCGCCAGTCTTCCGGTGAACCCTCCGCCAGCAATGAGATGGCGAGCAACCCGGTTTTGGAGTGAGTACCTGCCCTATGATGTGGATTGTCCGGCTTGCGCTTCGACGGCCTTACACCTTTGCCGTCTTTGCTCTCTTGATTCTGATCCTTGGCGCATACAGCATCCTCACGATGCCGACCGACATTTTTCCCAACATCGATATCCCCGTGGTTACGGTGGTTTGGCAGTATGCGGGCCTTTCGGCGCAGGAGATGGCCAACCGCATCGTCTTTAACAGCGAACGCGGTATGACCACCACCGTCAACGACATTGAGCACATCGAGTCGCAATCGTTGAACGGCATCGCGATCATCAAGATATTTTTCCAGCCGCACGTAAATGTTGCCAGCGCCGTGGCCCAGATCACCTCCATCAGCCAGGTGCAATTGCGCTCCCTTCCCCCCGGAACCACGCCGCCTTTCATCATTCAATACAACGCTTCCAGCGTGCCCGTTTTGCAATTGGGACTCGCCGGTCAGGGTCTGAATGAGCAGCAACTGAATGACCTCGCGACCAATACCATTCGCACGCAGCTTGCCACCATTGAGGGAGCGCAGACGCCCTTCCCCTACGGCGGCAAGCAGCGCCAGATTCAGGTGGACATCGACCTTCCAGCCTTGCAGGCCAAGGGGCTCTCGCCTGCCGATGTGGTCAATGCCATTTCAGTGCAGAACCTCATTGCCCCGTCCGGCACAATGAAGATCGACCGTTTCGAATATGCCATCGAAACCAACTCGGCGCCCAGCATTGTTGGTCAGTTGAATGACCTCCCCATCCGGGCTGTGAACGGCGCAGTCATCTACGTGCGCGACGTTGCCCACGTGCGCGATGGATACCCGCCGCAGACCAACATTGTGCGCGTTGACGGCCGTCGCGCCATTCTCATGAGCATCATGAAGACGGGCTCGGCCTCAACCCTGGACATCATCGCCGGCATCCGTTCCAAACTCGATAGCATCACGGGACAGCTGCCGCCGCAACTCAAGATCAGCTTCCTCTCTGACCAGTCGATCTTCGTCCGCAGCGCCATCGGCGGCGTTGTGCGCGAGGCCATCATAGCCGCCTGCCTAACCGCCATCATGATCCTGGTCTTCCTGGGCAGTTTGCGCTCCACTCTCATCATCGCGGTCTCCATCCCGCTCTCGATTTTGTGTTCGCTCGCCTCGCTCGCCGCTCTCCACGAGACCATCAACATCATGACCCTGGGCGGCCTGGCCCTGGCCGTCGGCATCCTGGTCGACGACGCCACGGTCGAAATCGAAAACATCAACCGCAATTTGGAAGCAGGCAAGGAAATCGAGCAGGCCATCCTCGACGGCGCCGCGCAGATTGCCACCCCAGCCCTCGTCTCAACCCTCTCGATCTGCATCGTCTTTGTCCCCATGTTCCTTCTCAGCGGGGTGGCGCGGTACCTCTTCGTGCCACTCGCCGAGGCTGTGGTTTTCGCCATGCTGGCCAGCTACCTGCTCTCGCGGACCGTCGTGCCTACCATGGCCAAATATCTGCTCCACGAGCACGACGACGCGGAGCTCGCCAGAAAGCAGCACACTCGCAACCCATTCACCCGCTTTCAAATGGGCTTCGAGGCAAAATTCGAGAGGTTCCGCCGTTTTTATGTCAGGCTGCTTACGCTCTGCGTCGATCATGCTCCGGTTTTCCTGATCCTGTTCCTGATCTTCACCCTCGGTTCTTTGGCACTCCTTTCACCGTGGCTCGGCCAGGACTTCTTTCCATCGGTCGATGCAGGCCAGTTCAAGTTGCACGTGCGCGCCCGCACCGGAACCCGCATCGAGGAGATGGCCGCGCTCTGCGACCATATCGACGCCACGATCCGGCAGAGCATTCCGACCAGGGAAGTGGTCACCATCGTCGATAACATCGGCTTGCCTTACTCCGGCCTCAACCTCTCCTACTCCACTTCGGCTCCCGTCGGCCCCGCGGACGCCGACATCCAGGTGCAGTTGAGCCCCGACCATCACCCCACGCCTGCCTATGTTGAAAAGCTGCGCAAGGTTCTGGCCCGGCAATATCCCGGCGTCACGTTCTACGAGCTTCCGGTCGACATCGTCACCCAGATTCTCGACTTCGGCCTTGCCGCGCCCATCGACATTCAAATTGTCGGGCCCAACCTCTACGGCAATCGCGCCCTGGCCGAACGTATGCTCAATGAAGTCCGCTACGTTCCCGGCGCCGCCGATGCACGCATCCAACAGCCCTTCGACTTGCCCAACATGACCATCGATGTGGACCGAACCCGTGCCAGGACCGTCGGCCTCACGCAGCAGAATGTCGCACAGAGTGTGCTGGTGGCCCTCAGCGGCAGCTTTCAGACCACGCCCAGCTTCTACCTCGACCCCCGGAATGGCGTAAGCTACAACGTCGCCGTCCAGGCGCCGCAATATAACCTCGATTCGCTCGCGGCGCTCAATAGTCTGCCCGTCACCGCCCCTTCTTCCACGACGCAAGCCGCTTTAAGGTCCGGCGCGGCGGCGACCGGAGCCCCGGGCTCAACCATGCCCGTGCAGGTGCTTAGCAATCTTGCCAGCATCGTGCCCGGCGCCGAGCTGGGAGCCGTCAGCCACTATGACGTTCAGCCGGTCCTCGATATCTACGCAAACGTGGAGGGAACCGACCTCGGCAGTGTCACCCGGGCCATGCAGAAGATCATTCGCGATCATGAGAAAGACCTTCCTCGCGGATCGCATTTTGTCCTGCGCGGCCAAAGCGACACCATGAACAAGTCCTACATCGGCCTGCTCGCCGGTCTGGCCTTTTCCATCCTGCTGGTCTATCTGCTTATTGTCGTGAACTTCCAGTCGTGGCTCGATCCGTTCCTCATCATCTCTGCACTGCCCGCGGCACTTGCCGGTATTGTGTGGTTTCTGTTCCTTACTGGAACCCGGCTCAGCGTACCGGCGCTCACCGGGGCCATCATGTGCATGGGCGTGGCCACGTCCAACTCTATTCTCGTGGTCACCTTCGCCCGTGAGCAGATGGAAATCCTCGTTGGCGACGCCCGCAAGGCCGCGCTCAACGCTGGCTTCGTCCGTCTGCGTCCGGTGCTGATGACCGCACTCGCCATGATCATCGGCATGTTGCCCATGGCCCTCGGGCTCGGTGACGGTGGCGAGCAGAACGCCCCCCTCGGCCGCGCGGTCATTGGCGGATTGCTGCTGGCCACCTTCGCCACTCTCTTCTTCGTGCCTACCTTTTTCTTCGTCGTTCACGGCTGGCTCGAACGCCGGAAAGACGCTCACGGCAAAGCATCCGCCACAACCATCGATGAATTCGAATAGGCTCTTTCAGTGTTTTCGGAGTATTGCTCAATGACCAACGAATCCAAACCGAACCCGCAACAGTCACAGCAAGGCGCCCACGATCACGAGAGTGCGCCCGATCAAGCGTCGATCGCGCCGCACAAGGCCATCTTCGGCCTTATCGTCGTGCTCATCGCGCTGGCGGCACTCGCGATCTTTGGCATCTTGCACCGCCGTCAGGTTGACGACGTGCTCGCCAAAACGACCACGGAGCTCGCCCCGCCCACCGTGATCGCTCTCCCGCCCAAGCCCGGCGCGCCGCTTGACAGCTTTGTGCTCCCCGGCAACGTCACCGCCTTTACTGATTCGCCCATCTTCGCCCGCACCTCCGGATACCTCACTCGCTGGTACTACGACATTGGCGCTCCTGTGAAAAAGGGCGCGCTGCTGGCCGAAATCGCCAGCCCCGAAGTGGACCAGCAATTGGCACAAGCCCAGGCCGACCTCGCCACCGCAGAAGCCACCGCCAACAACGCCCACATTCAGGCCGAGCGTTACTCGGGGCTGGTCACGTCCAACGCCGTCTCCCGCCAGGACACCGATACCTTCGTCAACCAGGCCGCGTCTACCGCATCCGCGGTCCATTCCGCGCAGGCCAATGTGCAGAGACTCCGCGAGATGGTTGCCTTTGAAAAGGTCTATGCGCCCTTCGATGGCGTGGTCACCGCTCGCAACGTCGATACCGGCCAGTTGATCAATCAGGGCGACGGGACGGAGCTCTTCCACATGCAAGCCAACCGAACCCTGCGCGTCTATACCAATGTGCCGCAACTCTACGTCGATACCGCAAAACGCGGGCTCAAGCTCGACCTGACCTTCCCCGAATACCCCGGCAAGACCTTTCAGGGCACCCTGGTCCGCACCGCCGACGCCATCGATCCCGCCAGCCGCACCCTGCTGGTCGAGATCGATGTGAATAACCGAGATGGGCAGTTGTTTCCTGGTTCTCTTGCCCAGGTTCACTTCAAGGCTCCTGTCGCCGTTCAAACCTACATCGTGCCGGCCGCTGCCCTAATATTCCGACGCCAGGGTTTGCAACTCGGCACCGTCGTTAACGGCAATATTGCCCACCTGGTCCCCGTCGTCATCGGGCAGGATGACGGAGCTGCCGTGCAGATCGTAAGCGGCCTCAACGCAGGCGATCAAGTGATTCAGGATCCTCCCGACTCCCTCATCGACGGAGAAAAGGTCACCCCTGAAAGCGCCTCCAGTACCGCCGAAGCAGGAGGCAAGTAGCCATGCCGCGCACGCTCTACAACTCCGCATGTCCGGCACACACGCCGGGTGCCCCATCCTTGGCAGGCGTCACCGCCAAGGGTGAGAAACCACAAATCTGTAGTCCCGAGCAAAATCCGCCGGGTGCCCCAGGTCTCGCTTCTGAGACCTGGGAAACCGCGCCCCGAATGATCCCCGCCCCGGCCTCCTTCCTAGTCCTCTTCGCCGCCCTCATCCTGCTCGCCGGTTGCAAGCCCGTCGGCCCCAACTACAATCGCCCCAGTTACACCGCGCCCCCCGCGTACAAGGAAACCGGCGCCTCCACCGCCATCGTCCCTCCGCCCAACCCTTCTGGGGGCGCATGGCAGCCCGCCTCGCCATCTGACGGCATGTTGCGCGGCAAGTGGTGGGAAATCTATCAGGATCCACAGCTCAACCAGCTTGAAGAACGCATCGCCGCGGACAACCAGAACCTTCGCAGTGCCGTTGAAACATACCTCGCCGCCCGCGATCAGGTTGCCTCAGCTCGTTCGGCCTTCTTTCCCACTCTCTCGGCCGGTCCGTCGATTGCGCACGACAAGGTTTCAAGCAACCGCCCCCTCATCTCGGCAACCAGCACCAAGACCAGCTACAACGATCTGGTGCTGAGCGGACAGGCAAGCTGGGAACCCGACTTCTGGGGCCGCATCCGCCGCACCGTCGAGGCCGCCGGCACCAACGCCCAGGCATCCGCTGCCGACGTAGCCAACGTCGACCTCAGTCTTCATGCGGAACTCGCGCAGGACTACTTCGAGCTCCGCGGGCTCGACTCCCAAAGCCGCATCCTCCAATCCACCGTCAACGACGACGAACACCAGTTGGAGCTGAACCAGCGCCTGCTGAAGGGTGGTGTCGTAACGGATGTCGTGGTTGCCCAGGCCCTCACCCAGCTCGAAACCGTGCGCGCCCAGTTGATCGACATCGATCAGGCCCGCGCCCAATTCGAGCATGCGATCGCCACCCTTGCCAACCTCGAAGCGGGCCAGCTTACGCTGCAGCCAGCGCCCCTCGATATTCCTCTGCCCAATGTTCCGCTCGGCGTCCCCTCGCAGTTGATCGAGCGTCGTCCCGACATTGCCGCCGTCGAGCGCCGCGCCGCCGCCGCCAATGCCCAGATCGGCGTAGCCGTCAGCGCGTTCTATCCCAACATCTCTCTGGGCGGGCAGGGCGGTTTTGAAAGTACCCACGGCGGCACCTGGCTTCAAGGCCCAAGCGCGTTGTGGAGTCTGGGAGCGCAGGCATCGGAGTTGCTCTTCGACGCCGGCCAGCGCCACGCCCTGTCTGACCAGGCTCGCCATAATTACGAGTCGGAAGCGGCCACCTACAAAGCCACCGTGCTTGGAGCCTTCAACGAAGTCGAAGACAAACTCTCCGACCTCCGCATCCTCGAACAGGAGTCAACCGTCGAGTACCGCGCAGTCAATGCCGCTCAGCACTCCCTCGACCTCTCCAATCAGCGCTACAAAGGCGGAGCCACAAGCTACCTCGAAGTCCTCATCGCCGAAACCACCCTCCTCACCAACCAGCGCACCGCCACCGACCTGCAGACCCGCCGCTTCGCCGCCAGCGTCCAGCTTATCCGCGCCCTCGGCGGTGGTTGGGACGCGACCCAGTTGCCGAAATAGCGGGCGATCGGTTCACCGGAAAAAATAGCGCAGAACCGCTGTTAACCAAACATCCCCTCATCCGTTGTATGTGCAGAAGAGGTCTTCAGCCCTCTTCCAAGCAAGGGGACACACATGCACAATCAGAGCCGTTTTATGTCTCGGCTTCTTCTTTCCGTTGCTCTCCCAGTCCTGCTCATTGCATCCTTTGGCGGCGCCCAAACACGGCCCACACCACCTGTGCGGCCCACGGCCCCTGTAGCCAACGCACCCGCCCCCGACGACCGCGATGTGGCCGAAACCCAGAACAAGCTCATCAAGCTCCTGCGCCTTAGCCCCACGCTCACAACCGTCGTTGCCCACGACCCGTCGCTGCTCTCCAATCAGGACTATGTGGCCCACAACAACCCGCAACTGGCCGAATTCCTCACCACCCATCCTGAGGTCGCCCGCAACCCTAACTTCTACCTCTTCTCGCATTTGAATCACGCCGACGGCAGCCCCGACGAAGCCCTCGAGCGCGCCGTCTGGCCAGAATATGTCCGCGCGAGCCGCAATTCCCCTGACTATTCGGATATCTTCGGGCCAATCGCAGCCGCGGTGGCTTTCGCCTGCTTCCTTGCAGCCCTGGTGTGGATGATCCGCGCGCTGCTCGAGAACCGCCGCTGGAACCGCATCTTCAAGCTGCAGAGCGAGGTTCACGGTAGGCTCATCGACAAGTTCAGTTCCAACCAGGAACTCGCCACCTACATGGAAACCGAAGCAGGCAAGCGGTTCCTCGAGGCTGCGCCCATCCCGGTGAACATCGAATCGGGCCAGCGCATGCCCAACACCGTGGCCCGCGTGCTCACGCCTCTTCAGGTTGGCATCGTGCTGGTCCTTCTCGGTATTGGCCTTCTGCTTCTTCGTCACGCCGGCCCCGAGATGGAAATACCCATGCTCGTCTTTGGCACCGTCGTCCTGATGCCCGGCATCGGGTTTATCATCAGCGCGGGGATCACCTGGGTCCTGGCCGCCCGTCTCGGCCTGATACCCCAGAATCCCGAACCATCCGGGAAATTCGTCTCGCCTTACGGATCAAGGGAACAGCATTGAGTCCGAAGGGCCGCGAATCCAGTGAGAAAGCGTCGGAATATGCCTTGGGAATCCGTCATCCCGAATGTGCTGGCAGGCGATCAAAAGTCGCTTGCCAGCCGTGTACCCGTCGCGGAAATGGATAACGAGGCATTCGCCGGCTTTTATGAACGTTCGGCCCGTTCCCTCTGGGCCTACCTGGCGCGCGTATCCTGCGATCCTGCTCTTGCCGACGACCTCACGCAGGAGAGCTACGTCCGCTTTCTGTGCGCCTCATTCCCCGACGACGGCGAAGTGGCCGCCCGCCGCTACCTCTTTCGCATCGCTACGAATTTAATGCGCGATCACTGGCGCCGCCCGCGCTCCACGTCCATCGATGAAATCCCTGAAGAGCTTCTCGCCGTCACTGTCAGTTCTGCCCAATCCGACTCCCAGGCCATGCTCGGTCCGGCCTTGGCGCAAATGCGCCCCCGGGACCGCCAACTGCTCTGGCTGGCCTATGCTGAGGGCTACTCGCACCGCGAAATCGCAGAGGTTACCGGCCTTGCCTCGGCCAGTATTCGCCTGCTCCTCTTTCGCGCCCGTCGCAAAATGGCCGGTCTCCTTCGCCAGCAGCCGTCAAATCAAGCGAGGCGCCCATGAACCCCTTTGCCTGCCCGCGTGAAAAAGAAACCGCCGAAGTTCTGCGCCTCAATCACTGGCCCCATGCCTGCCCGCCCGACCTGCGCACCCATGTCGAAGCCTGCCGTTCCTGCTCCGATCTCGTTCTGTTGATGCAGAGCTTTCAACACGCACGCGCCAGCGCAACCGCCGCAGCACCGCTCCAATCCGCAGGCGCCTTGTGGTGGCGCGCCCAGCTTCGTCGACGCAATGCCGCCATCGAGCGCATCGGCAAGCCCATCCTTGGCGCGCAAATCTTCGCCGTTGCCGTCACCCTTTTAATCGCTGCAGGATTTATTGCCACCCAAGCCCGGCGAGGTCTGCACTGGATGTCGTGGCTGGCGGACCTCCGAGGTTCGCTCCACGTGCCGGACCTGTGGCCCAACGCTCTTCCCCAGCCTAGACGACCGCCTCTTGTTCCTTGTGCCTGTCCTCGCAACCATTGCCCTTGTCAGCGGCGTTGTGGTCTACCTGGATTCTGAAAAGCAATAGCAAAGCAATAGCCTGCCGCAATCCAGAACGCGCAGGCTATCGCAATTCCTCAGTAGCTGCATCCGGAGCCACCGCACTCACGTCGACGCGACCATCAGGGAGCGGCGACCTTGCATGGAACAACGAATGGACAAAGAAACTCAGGAATTGTCGTAGTCAGGTCCCCAGTGTGCATGGAGCAGTTTTGAGAGGGCACGGCTTCGCGCATTGTCGTCCTGAGGAGCGCAGCGACGAAGGATCTGCGGCTGCCCTTCGTGTTATTGCCGGATCGGCCGCGACACAACCGCAATGATGATTGAGATGTCCGAGAGTCGTCGATTAACGAAGACAAGGGAATTCTGATCTCCCGTTCAAGTAACGGAACGGCAAGACTGTGTAGGGTGGGGCCAATGTCTCGATCAAAAACATAGCGGTAGTAGAAAGCTATTTGAACGGTCTCGGGCGCAAAGACCTGTCGTCCGTGCCGTTCGCACCTGGCATGACGTTTGAAGGGCCACTGATGCCTAAACTGGCGGGCCGCGAGACGATAGTGGGTTTCCTCACGAGCATTCTGCCGTTTATCAAGGGTATAGAAATAAAGCAGCACATTGTCGACGGCGATTATGTTGCGACCGTTTTCGACATGGAGACGATTAACGGCGTGGATCATGTAATCGATCTGTGTCTTGTTGTCGGTGGAGAATTGAAAGAGGTTCGCGCCTTCTATTATCCAAGCCAGGGCCCTCGGTAAGCCATTACGTTGGCAGGCACCTTCGATAGCCCCCGATGCAGCTCTTGGGGATCTGCCTGGATCACCGCCCACCCCGAAGTTACAACTCCGCCAATACAGCCGACTGGCCCATGCCAGACAGCACCAAAATCCTTGTATTCTAACTGATGGCTCACGGCAGCCCAAAGCAAAACCGGGCCTGCCTTGCAAAGGTCACTAACTCGCCGCGGCGAAAACCGGCCCCACCTTCGCAAACGTATAGGGCCCATCCGGCACCAAGGCGACGCGCGCATGAGGCGGCAGACCATCCAGCATCGCGGAAACAGCCTCGTCCAGATCGGCAAACGTGCGCGCGCCGAGGAACCCAAGCTGCGTCGCATGCACTCCCGGCGTGTAGAAGAACAATTCATGATCCAACCCGGCCAGGGCGAGCTTCTCAAGCTGCCATTGATCCACCTCGACCAGCGTCTCTCGAATCTCATCGAGAAAGCTCCCGAAATCCGCGAGGCTCTCAAGTCGCCGCGCGAACTCGGCCAACCCCACCCCTTCCGCGCATTCTCCCAGGGTCAGGATTCTTCCTCCCGGCTTCACGATGTGTTGTGCCGCCGTGAGCCCTTTGAGCGACTGGTAAAACGTCAGGTCCAGCGGATGCCCAGGCTGCGCTCGTAATCACCGCATCCACCGACTCGGCAAGCGTTTCGAGCGACGTCGTCTCTAGAAACTCCACCCCTGCGGCATGAGCCTTCACCGGATCTCCCGCAAACACACCTGAAATCTCCCGGTCATGCGTCAGCGTCACATCCAAGATGAAGTCGTGCGTGCCATGGCGGCAACCTCCACCAACTCCGCATGGAGCGGATTGCCGACGATCGATCCCTCGTGGCCAGCGGCTCGCGCATGAAGCGCGGGGAGTGGATCACCTTGATCGTCTCCTGCGCCGCCAGGCCGGGCACCACCAGCTTGCGTCCGCCCGAGAAACCGAGCATCAGGTGCTGCTCAATAAAGCCGAACGTAATGTGCAGATCGGCTGCTATGAACCGTTCGTCGATGAAGACTGGCGTTCCGCGCTTGAGGTTCCCAATGCTCGATGTCGCTGAACTCTCGGTCATCGTGGCTCACACGCGGTAACGCGCCGCGATTTCCGCGCCAAGGATGAAATCGAGCTCTTGGCCCGTAGCCGCCCGATGCAAGCCGGTCGCGATCAGAATCGTGATCCCTCCACCGGAATTCCCGCCTCGTGCAGGCGCTTCAGCAGTGGCGGCAGCGTTACCGGTTCGGCGCCGGACGCGTAATGTCGCAGACCGAGATCACCGCAGACTCCTTGCCCGCCGCCAGCGCTGCCAGCGCCACGCACCCAATGGGATGATCGAGCGCCTCACCGAGCGCGGCAGTCTCATCCTCCAGCCCCGGCGCGCAGCGGCTTCTGATTACCTGGCACTCGAAACCATCCCGGCACCGATACCTCGATGCCGTTCTTGCCGAAAAGAAAAACGTGTTTTCATCTGTGTATTGAACTCGCGCTCGCCCTGGATCGATTTCATTTCCGATGCCCAATCTTAAATCCCGCTTGACCGCCATGACCGCGCTGGTCCTCTCAGTTCTTGAAAAACTGCTCCATGCCCGCCGTTTTTCCCAGGGATCATAATGTGCCGCAAAATTCGCGCGGGTTTCAACTTGAGGGATGGGAATAGGTCCAGAACTCGATGAAGGGATTGGGACTGGGGTCTTCCAGCCGGCCTCGCCGAGGCGCATTGAAACCGGCAACTGCGGTCTTCTGCGGATCAGCCACGATTCCGTGAATTGCCTCCTGGCCATAAACATCCGCCTGGTGCTCAAAGTGCCGGCTGAACGCGTTGCTCGCGGGCGTCCAGCAAAAAGCCCGCCGCCGACAGCACGAGATAAGAGCACCACAAAGCCGGCGCGGCTGCGACAGCGAATCAACGCGCCATCGCGATCCGAACCTCGCTACCAGCCACCTTGCAAATGTCGCGCAGGCCCAGAAAACAAAAAACAAGGCAAATCGGTACCGGCAAGGCCCTTGAGAATATGGTGCAGAACGTAGTGTCCACTCTCATGTCCAAACACAAAGAGCACTTCATCGTCGGGAATGCGGCCCGCCGTGGTATCCCACACCACAATACGTTTGGTGGTGCCAATGCCCGTTACATACGCGTTCAGCCCATTGGTCTTGGCGCTGGCTTTCATCAGGAACATGCGATCCGGGGGAATGTCGGTCCTGGTGCGGGCCACCACCTTTCCCAACTCCTTCACAAGCTTCGGATGGTTTTGATTCAGCGGTTCAAACTTGTCGAAGAGCAGTTCTATCAGCGGTGCAACAAAGATGGTCAGCACCAGAATCGGCAGCGATGCGACCCAACCCCACATCCAGAAGCGCCGCGGTGAGACCCGGACAATCCAGTTGAAAAGCAGCATGATCGGCGCGCCGAAAAGCACGGTAAGCCCCAGCGCCTTGCCCTGGTCGCCCAGCCAGCCACCCCATCCCTGCACGCTGATGCCAAAATGGCGGCTTGCCTCGTGACCGGCAATATCCAGTGGCAGGCTCGCCAGCGTCAAGATGACGAGAAAGACGGCAAAGAAGAACAATCCCTGTAACCAGCGGCGCTGCAGCCCGCGTTCACTCCAGGCCGCCAGCCCCGCGGCAGCGCGAGTAGCAAGCAGAATCCACAGCAATGCCAGGCCCCACACCGACCCGGCAATGTCGAGCAGGACGCGGATCCGGTTGAGCGCAATCGCTTTGGCCATCTTGTCGGGTGGCAAACGATATGCCTGGTCCGCTTGAGCCTGTTGACCGGTTGATTGGTTTTGCGGCGGCTGTGCGGGTGCGGTAGCCTGGGCGCTGCTGAAAACCGGCGACACTCCGGCAAGCATCACAACGATGAAAAACGCGAGCCACCAAGTCTTGCGAAAACTCATGGTTTCTTTCCTCACGCACCCGACTCTGAGACAATCAACTTGCAAAAGGTTCTAACAGAGTCCTCCCAATCTATGCCACAGTTTCCGTTTGCCGCCGCAAGGCAGCCCGCCTTTAAATCTCGTAGACGCGCCGCATGCGCCGCTATTCTCATCTTGATCGCATTGCCCGTTGCCGCCGTAGCACAGCAGGGAAAACCCGTCTTGTTGGACGCCATGACCACTGAATTGCATCGCGCCTTCACGACGCTGGGCAGGCAGGAACTCCCCAAACCGGAATCCGACAAGCAGTTGCCGCCTTACTTTCTCAGTTACTCCGTGAGCGATGCCAGCACGGTTTCCGTTCGTGCGCAATTCGGCGCGCTCGTCGACAGTTCCGCCAACCACATGCGCATCGCCGACGTGCAGGTGCGTCTAGGCGATCCCAAACTCGACAACACCCACGGAGATCATCGCGGTTCCGCCGTGAACAGTCTGCAATTACCGCTGACTGACGATCGCGAGTCCCTGGCGCGATCACTATGGCTCGCCACCAACACCGGCTACGGCAATGCTCTCGAAAACTATCTCCGCGTGAAGACGGAATCCCAGGTGCGCGCCAAAGAGGAAGACACTTCGCCGGACTTCAGCATTGAAGCACCGCAAGTGTCGATCCGCAAGCCGGCGCCTCCTGTCGTGGTCGACCGCGCAGCTTGGGAAAACCGCGTGCGCCAGCTCTCCCGCGTCTTCCGTGAATTCCCTGACGTGTATCAGAACATTGTCGCGCTCTCCGTGCAGAATGAGACCGACTACTTCGCCTCATCAGAAGGTTCAAGCGTCGTCGAACCCCACATGCAGGCGCGACTGGTCGTGCTTGCCGTCACCCGCGCCGACGACGGCATGGATCTATTCCGCGATCAGACCTTCGAGGCGGAAACGATTGACGGCCTGCCCTCGCAAGCTGAGTTGGAAGCGGCCATCCGCGAAGTTGGGCAAGAGCCTCGAAGCTCTGCGCAAGGCGCCGGTCACCGAGCCCTTTGACGGTCCCGCCATTCTCTCCGGACGCGCCGCTGCTGTCTTCTTCCACGAGGTGCTGGGCCATCGCCTTGAAGGCCAGCGCCAGCGCGGCGACGAAGAAGGCCAGACCTTCACCAAGGACATCGGCAAAGAATTCTGCCAAGCTTCCTCTCCGTGGCCGACGACCCGACCATGACCCGATTCGGGAATACCTGGCTCAGTGGTACCTACACCTACGACGATGAAGGCGAGAAGGCGCAGCGTGTCGCATTGATTCAGGACGGCGTCCTGAAAACCTTCCTCATGTCGCGCCTGCCCATTGCCAGTTTCGCTCTTCCAACGGCCACGGCCGCGCGGAGACCGGCCGCATGCCCACCGGCCGCCAGGGAAACCTGATCGTCACGTCGACCAAAACCGAGCCCGAAACCGAATTGCGCAAGCAGTTAATAGAAGAAGCCAGAAAGCAGGGCAAGCCTTACGGCCTCTACTTTGAAGACATCTCTTCGGGCTTCGCCGTCACCACGCGCAGTTCGCCCCAGGCCTTCCAGGTCATCCCGCTCGTCGTCTATCGCGTCTATGTAGACGGCCGCCCCGACGAACTCGTCCGCGGTGTCAGCATCGTTGGGACCCCTCTGGCAGCCATGAAGCGCATCCTCGCCACCGGCGACAAGAGCGAAGTTTTCAACGGCGAGTGCGGCGCTGAATCAGGCACGGTTCCTGTCAGTGCCGTCGCTCCCGCCATGCTCGTGAGCGAAATCGAAACCCAGCGCCAGCCGCAAGGCACAGCGAGACCGCCCATTCTGCCCGATCCCCGGCGCGCCGGATGCTGCGCCCGCGAAGGATGCCCAATGAACCGGATTCGCTCAGCCTCCCTTTGGGGCCCCATCCTTTCCGCGCTCTGTGCGGAAAGGGTGGGAGACCATCTCAGCTCGCCGCATCCCTCTTCCTCCTCACCGCCCTCGTCGCGCCCCTTGTCGCCCAGCCCACTCGCGCCGATGCGGAAAAAGACCCCGTATTCAAAGCCATGCTCCAGGAGCTCGACCGCAGCATGAGCCAACTGCAGCTCCCCGGTTTCCAAAAGCCGTTCTTCATTCAATACCGCATTGTCGATGTCGAAGACTTCGAGACCAAGGCCGCCTTCGGCGCCAACGAAGGCTCACAGCACAACCACGCGCGCATCGCCCGCGTCACGGTCCGTATCGGCGACTACAAGACCGACAGTTCCGGTGGCCGCGGCGACGGCGCGCTTGAACTCGCTGCTCTCGATAACGATCCCATCGCGCTGCGTTCGGCTCTGTGGACCGCGACCGATCAGGCCTACAAAAACGCGCTTGCAGCCTACGCACAGAAACAGGCCGCCCTCAAGCAGGTGCAAACGCCGCCCCAGGCCGACGACTTCAGCAAAGAGAAGCCAATCGTCTCCCTCGAAACTCCGCTCACGCTAACCCTCGATCAATCCGCATGGGAAGAGCGCGTCGCGCGCGACAGCGGCCTTTACCGCAACGATCCCTCCGTGAACTCGGCCCAGCACGACGTGCAATACTCCTCGGCAACCTTCCATGCGCGCTTGATCACTACGCGCCTCGTCAACAGCGAAGGCACAATCGTGCGCAAGTCCGCCACCGGCTACCAGGAGAACTTTGGCGTGGGCACCCAGGCGGCCGACGGCATGAGGCTCGACCGCTCCTTCGCCACGACCGGCGCAACCCTCAAGGACATTGAAACTCCACAAGCCTTTCAGAAGCACGCCGAAGCCCTGATTGCGTCGCTGGGTGATCTGCGCAAAGCCCCGCTGGTTGAAGAGGAGTATCACGGCCCCGTGCTGCTCAGCTCCGACGCCAGCGCCGATACGCTCGGCGTACTCCTCGCGGCCGGCGCCGTCATGGCCACGCGCCCCCGCTCGGCACCGAGGCGCGTACCAACGGCCCTTTGCGCGACAGCTACCATGCGCGCATGTCTGCCCGAGTTTCTCGACCGTCGAGGACGACCCGGCTTGAAGAGCTTCGACGGCAAGGGCCTCGTTGGCGCTTACGACATCAGACGACGAAGGCGTGCCCGGCACAAACTGTCGACCTCGTGACCGACGGGCAGCTCGAAAACTACCTCATCGGCCGCGAGCCGGTGCGCGACTTTCCGCAATCCAATGGCCATGCACGCGCAGGCGTCACCGGGCCACCACATCCCTCAATCGGCGTGATGAAAGTGACCGCAAAGCCCGCCGCGGCGGCCCTCAGCGACGACGCGCTCGACCGCAAGCTGCTCGCCATGGCCAAGGATCGCGGGCTCAAGAGCGTCTACTACGTCGCCACCTCGGCGGCCCGGGCTCGCCCCGCGCCTGCTCTATCGCATCAACCAGGACGGCACACGCGAACTCGTGCGCGGAGCGGTCCTCGACGACCTTGACCAGCGTGCCCTGCGTTCCGGCATCGAAGCCGCCGGCAAAGATCTCTGGGTCGCCAACTACTCCGGCGATATCCCGGAAACCGTCCTTGCCCCGGCGCTTTTGTTTGACGACGTGACCATTCGCCGCGCCAACGAGAAAAACGACAAGTTGCCCTTCTATCCCCCGCCGGAGTAGAGCGTTCTAAAGTTTTTAGCAATTGCTCAGACCCTTACTCACGTTGCGACCTCGCCTCGGTAATGCGCAGGCAGCCGAAAGATTCGCCTTTTCACGGTGCTCCAATACGAGAAAATGGGTGCCCCACTTCTCGAATGCGTGCCAAGGTCAACAACATGAATGTCCCGAAAATCACGCTTAGATTTTTGGTGCTAATTCTGAGGGTGCCGTCGGCGGCAATTCTGTTGCCCCGCGAAGTAACTGCCGGGTAGGCCACCACCCGACCGCGTTCTTTTCCGTCGCTGGACGTTGCCAAGAACTGCGTGACAACCCGCGGCGAGATGGGGTAGCATCGGATCAGCGTGAAGGACGCATCCGGTTCGCGGACAGGGTAGAAGCCCACCTTCTCTAAATCACATCCTCGCATAACTTCTTTCTGCCCGTAATGCGAACACCGGGCGCTCAATGAAAGGAGTTCGCATGCCAGAACCTCGTCCTCGCGCGTCCCAGCTTCCTGCGGAAGCGAATCTCCGTCACCTGAAAGATCAAGCAAAAGATCTCCTCAAGACCGAGGAAGCGCCATCGTTGGCGGCAGCCCTGTTTCAGATCGCGCGCCTCTATGGTTTTCAGAGTTGGCCGAAATTAAAGTCGTACGTAATCGAACAAACAAACGCCGGAAAGCTCAAACAAGCCATCAATCAAGATGATCTTTCTGAAGTGCGGCGACTCTTATCCAGACACCCTGAACTCAGAGCTGCCCGATCGGTTATGGCGGAGCTGGACCGCTAACCTGGGCAGCGGAATGTCGCGGGATGGAGCGGCGACTCCGGTACGGCTCGAAATTCTCGAGTGGCTCATCGCGAGTGGATCCGATGTTCATGAGGGCGGCGATGCACCTCTCATGCGAGCAAGCCTCAACAGCTCGCGAACGTCGGTGATGGCACTGCTCGTGAAGAAGAAGAAGAAGAAGAAGAAGAAGAAGAAGAAGAAGAAGAAGGCTGCCGCCATGAACCTCTACCAAAAAAAAAAAAAAAAAAAATTTTTTTTTTTTTTTTTTTTTTTTTTTTTTTTTTTTT
>CAVQZQ010000038.1:0-65748 GCA_963718435.1 uncultured Acidobacteriota bacterium
CGCCCATTCATGGGCGACGAACCGGGTGAGATACACAGTGGATTCGCCGGTGGATGCACATGTGCAATTGTTCAGCAGATACACCGATGACGACATTCATAACCTGATGGCTTATTTGCAAACGCTGCGCTGAATGATCCGGCTGCGCGCTTGGTTAGGGGTTTGATTCTGATATGAAGTTATTGAAAAATGCTTTGGTTCTCGCGGCTTTCGTTCTCTTCCTGACTGTCTCATGCAGTTTTTCGGTCGAGGCGCAGGACCTGGAGAGCGGCCAACTCTTAAACCCTGCGCCGGATAGCTGGCCGCAGTATCACGGCGATTATTCCGGCCGCCGCCATATACATCTGACCCAGATCACTGCGCAAAACGTGGGCGATCTCACGCTGGCATGGGCATTTCAAACCAACCAGGGCGCCGAGATCAAGTCTTCACCGCTGCTTGTTGACGGGGTGCTGTACTTCACGGTTCCGGATAACGTGTGGGCCGTCGATGCGCGCTCAGGGCACATGATCTGGCATTACACCAGACCATCCACCGGGGAACATATCGGGCATCGCGGGGTTGCGATGTACAAGGAGTGGCTCTACTTCACCACGCCGGATGCTCACCTGATTTCTCTTGATGCGAGAGACGGCAAGGTGCGTTGGGACAAGATCATTGCCGATGCCAACAAGGGCTATTGGACAACCATGGCGCCGCTGGTGGTGAAGGGCCATGTCATTGTGGGCGTGTCGGGCGATCTCGACAACTTGCCCGGCTATCTTCGTTCTTTTAATCCAGAGTCTGGGTCAATTCAGTGGCAATGGGACGCGACGCCTCCAGCGGGAACCCCCAACGCGACCACGGGTGGGATGACTTGGATGACCGGAACATACGACCCCGATTTGAACCTGATTTACTGGGGAACGGGAAATCCGACGCCGGTTTTGAATGGAACGACGCGACCTGGCGACAACCCATACACGTGCAGCATCGTCGCCATTGATCCGGATGATGGAAAGCTGAGGTGGAGCTTCTCAGTCTCGCCCCATGACACGCATGACTGGGACGCGGTGGAGACTCCGGTGCTGGTGGATGGAGTCTTCCATGGGCAACATCGGAAGATGTTGATGCAGAGCTCGCGGAACGGGTACTTCTTCGTACTGGATCGCACGAATGGAAAGAGCCTGCTGACGGTTCCATATGGCCCGGTGAACTGGGCAACGGGTATTGACAAGCTGGGCCACCCGATTCCCAATCGGGCGAAGGAACCTGCGCCGGACGGCCGATTTATTGCTCCCGACAAGGGCGGACTGACGAACTATCGCGCGCCCAGCTTCGACCCCAAGACCGGATTGTTTATTGTTGATGCGCATCCGAGTTATAGCATCTACTTTGCCAAGCCGGCGGACGGCGCTTACGGATGGGCGGGCGCGGATTACGGCCTGTGGGGTAAGGGAGTTATCGAGGCAATCGACTATCAAACGGGCAAGATCCGCTGGAGCCATGATGTGGGGGAGGACGGCTCAGGCGCGGGTGTGATGACAACCGATACAGGACTTACGTTCACAGGCGACGCATATGGCAATGTTCTGGCGCTGGAAACCAGCAATGGCAAGACTTTGTGGCATGCGGGCACAGGAGCTGGAATTCGGAGCTCACCTATTTCGTATGAACTGGATGGCCGGCAATACATTATGACCAGCAGTGGTGGAGTTCTTTTTGCGTGGGCTCTTCCGGAGGGGATGATCGGCGCCAGGCAAAGGACCGCGGGGTTGCATTAAGGCAATTCCTGAGTTTCTGTGTCCTTTCGTTGTTCTGTGCAAGGTCGCCGCTCTCTCCACCCCACGGACGAAGACCTGTCGTGGGGGCCCCGGCCCTGTCTCCACCCCACGGACGAAGACCTGTCCTGGGGGCCCCGGGCCCTGATGGTCGCGTCGACTTGAGTGCGGCGGCTCCGGGTACAGCTACTCAGGAATTGCTATAGAGCCAAACCCGGTGAGGCTTCGCCCGCCAAAACCGACCCTGCGACTCGATTTATGGCTGGTTGTAGTAGCGGTGTTGGTTCGGGCGGCAAGCCCAGGCTTGCCAACAAGCACCTTCAAATCGTGATACTCATTCGCTTGATCCGCACGGGGAGGATCGAACGACAGGGTGTAAAAAGATGTGGCGTCGGTGAAACAGTTATCGATCTGATTGGTTAGTTGATTGTTCGGGCCGAAAACCTGGCCGCCGCTTTGAATGGCAAGCACCTTCAAAGCCAGGTTTGCAGGGTTCGCTTTCGCGGCCGACTTTGCTCCTTTCAGAAAATCGCGATAGACGGTGGCCCCCACGCCCGATTCTGCTGAGGAGATGCTGTAGATCGAAATACGCTCCTCGCGAAGCGCGGTGGAAAGCCCAACGATTGATTCGAAATTCTGCCGCTGCCCGCTTGCGGGGACTTGAACATTCACCGAGTCGAGCATGGGCCACCCAGGGCCGGCCCAGATCAATAACTTCTTGCCAGGCCTATTCGCTTCGTGCTGCAAGAGGGCCGACAGTGAATGAAGCGATGAATAGAAGAGTTCGATTGAGCCGTCGATGCCCTGGGCTCGGCCAACGGTGCGCAATCTGTAGTCGAGCTGCTGCACCTTTTCGGCCAGGGCGTTTCCATCCGTGGTGGGCTCCCCTTCGGTATTCAAGCCTGTGTTGGTCAGCACAAAGAGCGATACAGGCTGAGCGAGATGGCCTCCGTTCCGGGGTCAGGAAACTCTCCATTTCCTGACGCACAAAGGCGACATACCTGAAGTCGAGATTCACGATATCAACGAGGAGGATCACCTCAGCCGGGCGGTCGTCGTCAGGATGGGCTCCATCATGAGCGTGAAAGGAGAGAATCTTCACGGGCTGGTCGTCGTCCAGCAAGCTGAAGTCCTTGAGATCGAGACCGGACACAGGCTTGCCTGACTTATCAGCTACCACAACGTCGAGTCGAATGCGGCCTGCCGCCGCTTCGGGCCCTATGGCTGGACGTCGGGCAAGCGCTGGAGCCTGACCCGAGGAGGCTGGCTCGGCCTGAGATTGTGCGGCATTCCCCAGACAGCAGGAGCCGTCTGCTGGGGAAATGCAAAGACGGGGCACAGAACAGACACTGCAATCCAGAATCCGGCAGACTTGATCATGAGAGACGCCTCGGGGCTACCGCCCAATATATTCGCAATCGCTTTCAGTGGGCACTTGAAACTGATGCGGAGCTCTTGGCCTGTCCTTGAGCGCAGTAGGTTGAAAACGGGATTTACCAGCAATGATCAGGTTGCCAATTGGGTTAGAAATGATGGGCCGATGACGGTGAATATGATGTTAATCTGTCGATTATGAACCAAGTTGAACGATTCCGACACATTCAGGAAGCCTTGTCTAAGCAGGACTTCGTCAGTATGGACAAGTTATGTGACGGACTTGGGGCATCCAGAGCGACGGTTCGTCGCGACTTGATTCTGCTGGAGCGTGAGCGCAGCCTTCGGCGGGTTCGCGGCGGAGTGATGTCCACCGCCTCTCGCGAGGAAGCGCTGGACTTCAGGCGATTGTCGATTAGCTGTCACGAAGAGAAGGCACGTATCGGGAAGGCTGCGGCAAGCCTTGTGACGGATGGGCAGACCGTTCTTCTGGGAGGCGGATCGACGGTGGCCGAAGTGGCCAAATGCCTATTGGATCGAGCGATTCAGGTCATCACCAACTCAATTCCGGTTGCCCAGGTGTTCTGGGAGAGCCGGCAAACCGAAGTTACGATGACCGGGGGATACCTCTATCCGCGCCTTGGCATTCAATTCGGCCCAATCTGTGAACGGATGCTTCACAGCGTTTCAGCGGACGTGGCTGTCATGGGAATCCGCGGAATCACCGCAGATGGTCTCAGCGACAGCAGTACTCTTGTGGTTGAGTCGATTCGCGCGATGATCAAGTGTGCGCAACGCGTGGTGATTGTCGCGGACCACTCGAAGTTCGGCAGACATGCGATGGTACACGTTGCCGATCTCAACGAGATTGACCAGGTCATCTCTGACCGTGCCCTGGCCCCGGAGTACCGCAAATTATTGGAAGAGCGCGAGGTCAGTTATTTATTGGCGTAGAAGTACTAGCTAAGTTTCTGACCGCGTGATTTCGTGCTTTGAGTTCATGCTTTCCTAGGTCCCAAAAGCGGGACCTGGGGCACCCATTTTGGTACTGAACGAGAGGGGTGATGGGGTTCGTGCGATCCCACCCAAGCAAAGCTTGGATGGGGCACCCAGGTCTGTGGGCACGATTAGTTGGTTCCTACCTCTTTCATCACGACGTCGGTGATGGCCTTCACCAGCATCTCGAGATCTGGTCCTGCGGTTTTTCCGGTGTTGCCGTCGCAGGGAGTTGGCGTGAGTGCGATGGAGCCTGACATGTCAAGATCGGCGAGCTGGCACTCTTTCATTCTGGATGTATCGAATCGGCTATCGGGCAGGCCAAGCTTCTTCTTGATTGCCAGCAGGTCTGAGCCTTGCTGTTCGGATATATACGAGATGGGAGCGCCGAGTTGCGAAGCCAGCATTAAGGTCCAGCAGTAAGTGTCGAGCACTTCGGCGTACCATTCGGCATGGGTCACGGTATCTGCCCAGCAGATGATGCCGTGATTCGCCAGCAGCACCGTGTTGTGGTCCTTGACGTAGGGTATGACGGTTTGGGCAAACTCAGTGGTTCCCGGCGTCTTGTAGGGCGAGATCGCGACTTTTCCTACGAATACCTCGAACTCGGGGATGACAAGGTTGGGCGGCACTTTTCCGGTGATGGCATATGCGGTGGCATGGGGCGGATGGCAATGGACACACGACTTCGCCTCGGGTACGGCTTTGTAGATCTCCAGATGCAGCAAGATTTCGCTGGTGCGCGGCTTGGTTCCGGCAATCTGGTTTCCGTCGAGGTCGACCATGCAAAGATTCTCCGGCGTCAGGTCATACTTGCTCACCAGCGTGGGCGTGCAAATCACCTCGTTAGGACCGATGCGGTAAGAGATATTGCCGCCGTTGCCATCAACAAACTGGCGCATCCACAACTTGCTGCCCGACCGCGCAAATCTCTTTCTTGATGGCTTCTGCTTCGGGAGTTGTAAAGAGTCGCGAATTTGCGGGGCTTTTGCCGGATTCTTTCCGCTGCGACGTTATTAATGGAGGTGTTCGCGCCTGCTGCGGAGGACTTGCGGCCGCGGCATGCCTTCCGTCGGCCACAACTGGCATATTCTGCTGCCGCAGAAAATCGCGGGCCGAAGGCGTGACCACACAATCTGCCGCGATCAGTACCTGGATCGCGCCTGCGACGCCAGGCATCCTGCACGTCGCGCATCGTCACTACCTTTCGCCCGAAATATCGATGCTCTTCTTTTCCTCTTCAATTCGCGCACCTCGAATTCTAGAAAAGCACTACTGCTCTGCGACGTCGATGGAATCCACGATCATGGCGCAATACGCATCCACCGGCACTGGCTCGGGCCAGAACGGATTCGCCGCTTCGCGGCCTTCGGTAAATGCCACTGTCTGCCCGTTGCCGCGCCGAGTTCGTCGATGGCCATAGCGACTTGCCTCCGCCCAGCCCATTTCCCGCCGGAGATTCGTCCATCGTAACCGGCTCCAGCACGACCAGTCGTCTTCCCGCTAAAGCGTCGACACGCGGGCTCAGAACGACTGACCGCGAACAATGCCGAGCCTCATGCGCTCACCAGTCAAAAACTTGCTGGCACCTGCACCGGGTCCACAAGCCCGCGACAACCATGCGCGCCGGCGTCGTGTTGCCGAAAAGCTCGCGGGCGATGTCGCCATCGGTTGAGACCAGTACTGTGAGCCGTTCGCCGCGCCCTACCAGTCCACAACCACAATTGGGTTCCTCGGCCAGGACTGCCGTCGGCCTCCAGCCTGCGCGATGCAGAAACCGGCACCCGATCCAGCGTCGCATGCTTAACGGCCGCAACTACGGTGCCATCGATCCGAGCGAGGAACATGGTTAGATGATCCGCAAGGCGCTTCCGACGACCATCTGCCGTTCGCGCGTGAAGGTGAGCGGAGTGGTAACTCCCTCGCCGGTCGGGAGTCGCGATGCTGTGACTGAAGTATCCCGGGCCGCCGACTCCCAGGGATGCAGGAGAAGCTGCGTTCTGGATGAACAGAGTGGTGTTCATCGCGCGCGCCATGCGGGTGGCTGTCATCCACATTCTGCGTGTGAATGAGGGCTGTGTGCCGGTAGCCATGCTCTGCTTTGACTGATGCCGCAATGCCCGCATCAACATCCCTGACGCGCACGACGGGGACGAAGGGCATCATCTGCTCTTCAACAACGAAGGGGTGGTTCTCATCGGTCTCGCCAAAGAGCAGGTCGGTGCCCGAGGGAGCGCGGACGCCGGCGGCAATTGCCAGCACCGCAGCATCCTTGCCGACCAGGTCTTTCTTTACGTGCGCGCGTGCACATCCGCCACCACCGCCCTCGAACGTAAAAGCGGCCTTAGTAAGGCGGTCAATGGCGGCCGAATCCAACTGGAACGCCCCGGCGCGGCGCATGGCCTGAATGAATGCGTCGGCGACGGAGGCGACGACGAAGATTTCTTTTTCGCCAATGCAAAGCAGGTTGTTATCGAATGCCGCACCTTCGATGATGCACCTGGCGGCGTGATCAAGATCAGCGGTTTCGTCCACGACCACCGGCGGATTGCCGGGGCCACCCGCGATGACGCGCTTGCCGGATTTTGCAGCAGCCTTGGCGACAGCGGCGCCACCCGTGACGCATATCAGCGCGACTTTGGGATGATGGAAGATTTGCTCGGCAGCTTCGATGCTGGCTTCGCGCACCGTGGTGAGCACGTTGGCAACGCCAAGCTCGCGCTCGATTTCGCGATTCCACAACTGGAGCGCATATTGCGCCACTTTTGCGCCCGAGGGGTGCGGTCCGAAGACAGCGGTGTTGCCCGCCGGCGAGAATGTTGATGGCGTTTGAAGCCATGGTTGGTACGGAGTGAGTGACGGGCAGCATCATGCCGATGACGCCCCACGGAGCGCGCTCAATGATGCAGAGGCCGGTTCGATCACTGCGCGCATCGCTGCGCATGGCTTCAACCCCAAGCACAAAACGCATATTCATGAGCTTCAGGATTTTATGATCGAGGCGGCCGACCTTGGTCTCCTCCATCTCCATGCGGCCCAGTTCTTCACGGCGGTCCATGCAGATGCGGCGAATGATATCGATCATGCGCCCGCGCTCTTCGAGGCTCATGTCCGCAACTTTCTTTTGCGCTTCATAGGCGGCATTGACAGCTTCGTCCACGGTGGAGAAGACGCCGTCGCGTGGAGCGGCCACTGCTATGGAGGGTGCGGCGGAAGATTGCGGTTGCTGCATCTCGGCGCGGAGCCTGGCCACTACTTCCTCTGGCGATGTCCGCGATCACTTGGGACGACACTGGTTCCTGGATTTGCATTTATGGCTTCTCCAATACAGCGCCTTCGACCTCAATGGCATCGACGATGCCCACGATTACGGCGTCTACCGGCGCATCTTTGGTGGTTGGGGTCAGGCGTGCCGAGCTGCCTTGCGTAAACAAAACACATTCGCCGGCTCCGGCTCCGACACTATCCACTGCGACCACGGAGCTGCCGGAGATTTGAAGCTTGCCCTCTCTGCTGATGTACGGCTGAATGAGGAGCAGCTTCATCCCGAGAAACTTCGCGTTCTTTTGAGTAGCAACGACGTTGCCGATGACTTTGGCGATAAACATGCCGATTCACCTCGTGGTTCACGGCGGAAAACGGATCCGCCGTTTGCGGTTATTTCGGCAGCACTGTGGACAAATTGCCGTGTGGGCGTGCGATCACGTGCACGCTCTGCACTTCGCCTGCGGCGCGAGCGGCGCTGGCGCCTGCATCGACCGCGGCGCGAACCGAGCCTACGTCACCGGAGACAAAGACCGAGCACAGACCGCTGCCGATCTTGTTCCAGCCTACGAATTGCACGCTGGCTGCTTTCAGCATTGCGTCTGTAGCCTGAACCAGTGCGACCAGGCCTTTGGTCTCGATCATTCCAATCGCTTCATTCGCCATTTGCTTTCTCCCGATTCGGTGTTACTTCAACATGCTTTCGACAAGCGCATCGTGGGGACGCGCAATGACGTGCGACGAAACCAACTCGCCGACGGCTCTGGCTGCGCCTGAACCCGCATCCACGGCGGCGCGCACGCTGCCCACGTCGCCACGCACGATAGCCGTGACATATCCGCCGCCAATCTGCACGGTTTTTACCAGTTCCACGCTGGCCGCTTTGACCATTGCGTCACATGCCTCGACGAGCCCGACAAGGCCTTTGGTTTCGATCAATCCGATTGCTTCACTCATCTGGTCTCCTCTGCCAATTAAGCGGCGGCAGCCTTTTTGGGCGCAGCCTTGCTGCCCTGTTGAACAAAAGACGGCAATTCATCGTGGGGGCGGGAAATGACCTGAACGCTGATCACCTCGCCGATTCTGGCAGCCGCTTCGGCGCCGGCATCGGTGGCAGCTTTGACGGCGGCCACGTCTCCTTCAACGAAAGCGGTTACCATTCCAGAGCCCACGCTTTGCCAGCCGGCGAAGGACACGTTTGCGGACTTGAGCATAGCGTCAGTCGCCTCAAACAGCGCGACCAGGCCTTTCGTCTCTATCATTCCAAGCGCTTGTTTCATGCTTCCTCTCTTTTCAGTAGCGTTACTTGAGCAGTTCGATATCTTTGGTCAGGTGCAACCCACAGGCGTTTGCCTCATCGGTGTCCATGTGGACATTGAGCCTGGATGCGGGGTCGATGCGTACGTGGACAGTGTCGAAGGTCAGGCCAGACGGGCCGCCAATGCGCAGCTTCATTTTGTCGCCTTTGGCGACGCCAAAGTACGCTGCCTCGGCGGGGCTCATATGAACGTGAATTGCGGCGCGAATGATGCCTTCTTTGAGTTCGACTACGCCCTTGGGTCCAATGATGACTGCGCCGGGAGTGCCCGCAATGTCGCCGGAGATGCGTACAGGAATATCGTTGAAGCCCAGGGAGATGGCATCAGTAAAGGCAAGCTCCACCTGCGACTGCTTGCGCATGGGGCCAAGGATGCGGAGGTTGGAGATGATGCGGCTGCGCGGTCCGATGATGGTCACCATCTCTTTGGCGGCGAAGTTGCCTTCCTGAAAGAGCGGACGATCAAACGTGAGTTCCGTGCCGGGCCCGAAAAGAACATCCATGTCTTCGCGGCAGACGTGCATATGGCGCGATGAAGTTTGTACGGTAAGGACCGGCGCCTTGCCGTTCGCCCCTTTGCCAAGGTACTCGAGCGCGACCTGGCGAACGATCCGTTCGACCATCGACCTGTCGATGGAACCGATTGAGTTCGACACTGCTGAGATTCCACTTGCCATGAGAAGTCCTGTAAAGATTTGTTCTAAGTTGCCTGACCCGCCAGCGCACGCGTTGCGGCTTTTTGGCGGTTAACAACGGCGACTGTGTCGCGCGCTATGATGAGCTCTTCGTTCGCCGGAACAACCAGAACTTTGACCCTGGAATTATCGGTTGAGATTGCGGCTTCGCCTTTGATTGTGCGATTGCGTTCCTCGTCGAGTTCGACGCCAAAGGCGGACAGGTCTTTCAAAACTGCGGCGCGAATCATGGCGCTGTTCTCGCCGATGCCGCCGGAGAATGTGATTGCGTCGATGCCGCCCAGAGTGAGCATGAATGCCCCGACATAATATCGAATGGCGCGAACAAATACATCGAGCGCGAGCTGAGAACGCATATTGCCAGCCTGAGCGGACTCGGTAAGGTCGCGGAGGTCGCCGCTCGTGCCACTGATCCCTGCCAGCCCCGAACGGCTGCCAAGCAATGCGGCCATCTGGTCGGGGTCGAGCCCAAGTTTTTTCATCATGTGGAGCACGGCGAATACGTCGATGTCGCCGACACGGTTGTTTTGCGGCAGTCCCGATTGCGGCGATGCGCCGAAGCTGGTGTCGACCGCGATTCCGTTATGAAAGGCAGCCACGCTGGAACTGCCTCCGAGATGGCAGGAGATGTGGCGTAGGTTGTTGCGCCCCAGCAAGGCCTGGGTGCGCTCACTGGCAGATCGATGGCTGGCTCCGTGGAATCCGTAACGCCGCATGCCGTATTGCACGCGCCACTCGTAGGGGACCGCATAGGTGGTGGCGGCTTCGTCCATCTGGCGATAAGGCCCGGTCTCGATGACGGCGACCAGTGGAACGCCAGGAAGCTCCTCGCGGAAAGCTTGAATAGCGGCAATGTAGGGAGGATTGTGAGCGGGTGCGAGGAAGGAAAACTCCTGCATAGCGGCCAAAAAAGTGTCGTCGATGAGCTGCGACTCGACGAGGGGGCCTGCATGGACAACTTTGAACCCGACTGCTTCGATTTCCGACAGGCTCGCGAGCGCTTTTCCCGGGCCCGCAATCGCACCAATACAGTTGCGGATCGCGGCTGGATAGTCGGCACATTCGCTACCGGGCTGCCCGATCCGCTCCACACGCCCCTCGCCCAAAACGGACTCTTCCGGCATCTTCAGGGCGCGGAACTTGAACGAGGTACTACCGATATTTGGAATCAGACACTTCATGACTGATTATGCTTATCGATGAACAATTCTGAATAAAGTTGAACTTATCCAAACAGTACAGTACAATTCGGGTCAAAGTCAATCAGAATTGCGAAAGTTTCTGAGGTCGAACCAAATGACGTCAAACAGGGGAACGTCGCGAGTTGAGCCTTCGGGACTGCAAGCGAAACCCGGGTCCGCATCCATAGATCGTGTTGAGGAACTTGGCATCATCGGCGCAGGCGGAGGCGGTTTTCCGACGGCCGTAAAGCTCAAGACCAAGGTCTCAGTGGTGATTGCCAACGCGGCTGAGTGCGAGCCATTGCTGCACAAAGACAAGGAATTGCTACTGCATCATTCCGAACCTTTTCTGCGCGGGATGCTGGCGTCGATGGAGTTGGTGGGCGCGCGCGAAGGCGTGATCGGGATCAAGGAGAAGTATCACGAACTGATCGAAACGCTCGAAGCAGAGGTGCCGGCGGGTATTCGAGTTGTGGCATTGCCGGACGTTTATCCGGCGGGCGACGAATTCATCCTCGTCCACATGATTACGGGACGCGTGATTCCGCCGGGCGGGCTACCGAAGGATGTGGACGCGCTGGTTTGCAACGTGGAAACGCTGATGAATATCGGCCTCGACCAGCCGGTGACGCACAAGTACCTCACCGTTGCGGGCGCGGTGGCGACGCCTGTCACGTTGAAGGTTCCGGTGGGCATCACGATCGGGGAAGTGATCGAAGCGGCGGGCGGAGCGACGGTGGCGGATATCGGGGTGCTGCTCGGCGGCGTGATGATGGCGCGGCCGGCGGAGAGCCTGGACGTGCCGGTGACCAAAACGACAGGCGGCATCGTGGTGCTTCCCACCACACACAGCCTGATTCAACGGCATAACGCACCATGGCTGCACGTGAAGCGGGTCGGACAATCGGCCTGCGACCAGTGCCGGTTCTGCACCGAGTTTTGCCCGCGTTTTCTGCTCGGGCATCCGATTGAGCCGCACCAGGCGATGCGCTCGCTGGGTTTTGCAACGGGCGGCGATGCGATGGTGGCGACGCTTTATTGCTGTGAATGCAATTTATGCACCATGTATGCGTGCCCCGAGGACCTGGACCCGAAGACGGTTTGCGTGCAATCGAAGCCATTGGCGCGCGAACGCGGGCTGGTCTTCAAGGGGGATCCGAATTCGATCACACCGCATCCGATGGGTGAGTTCCGCCGCGTGCCCATGCGGCGGTTGATAGCGAAGCTGGGGCTGGGCGAGTTTAACAACACGGGGCCGCTCGTAGACCATGTATTCGCGCCACGAAAAGTGAATGTGCTGTTGAAGCAACATGCAGGCGCTCCCGCTGTTCCGGTTGTGAAGTGCGGTGACCGGGTGCGGGCGGGCGATCTGCTCGCGATGCCTGAAACGGGCAAACTTGGCGCACGCATCCATGCAAGTATGGACGGCGTCGTGACCGTGAAAAGCGATGCGGTGTTGATTGAGGCGTAAAACGCAGGGCGAGAAGCGCGGGATGCGAAGCGGAAGGAGCCAAACCGGTGTCTGAGATCAGCTCAATTGGACTTATCGAACTTTCAAGTATAGCGACAGGATTTCTGGTCGAAGACACGATGCTGAAGGCAGGCAATATTCAGCTACTCATGGCTCGCAGCATCTGCTCCGGGAAGTTTCTTATCGTGGTTTCCGGCGATGTTACATCGGTGCAGGCGGCATTGTTGGCGGGTCAGGCTGCTGCAGGTGCATCCCTGATCGAGCGGCGCCAGATCGCGCGTGTCCATCCCTCGGTTTTGCAGGCCATCTCCAACTCCGTCGACGTCGACTCGAGCGAGCTACGCTCACTCGGCGTGATCGAGACGTTTTCCGCGGCGAGCATTATCGAGGTGGCTGACGCGGCCGTCAAAGCGGCCAATGTAACGCTGTTGAGAGTTCACCTGGCTATGGCTCTTGGCGGGAAGGGATTCGTGCTGATGGCGGGGGATGTTTCGAGCGTACAGGCGGCAATTGCCGCAGGATCAAAGGTTGCGGCCGACGATGGAATGCTGGTGGGAAGAGGAGTGATTCCGGCGCCGTCGATCGAGCTTTTCCGGGAGTACATCTAGCTAGTACCACGACCGCGTGATTTCGTGTTTTGCGTTCGTGCTTTCCCACCCAAGCAGAGCTTGGATGGGGCACCCAGCACCCACAGTTGATACGACAACAAGCGGTCAGAGACCCAGGGGTCATTCCTGTGGTTCAGGGCGAGGTCACGATTTTGGAGTCGGAGCGGAACAGGTGGTAATCCGAATAGCGATGATTTTCCTCGACGGCGCCGGCGCCCTGGTCGGTGGAAATGTTGACTTGACTGGGCAGCCAGAACACGGCGCTGTAGCCGTGAATCGGCACGGCACGAAAAGTCAGTTGGGTGGTCATCTGTCTCAGGTGCAAATCAGGTAACGGCGCCAGCAGGTCGGTGCGCAATTGCACGATCTCGAAGGTCGCTTGATCGATCCATAGCACTCCTTGATAGAAGAAGGGAGCCACTTTGGTTCCGGACTGGAAGAAGGCCGGATTGGTGACCTTGTGCGGATCTTGAGCAAACGCCAGAACGAAGGTCTTCCTTCCGTCTTTTTCCTGCTCTCCCAGGTACCGGAAATGAAATTCAGGCTGATTGGCTGCAGAAAAAAAGAGCCACTGATATGCGAAGCCGTACCCGCTCGGGGAGGTGAACGCGCCGGCGGATTGCGCAGGATTCCCTTTTGAATCGGTGCGCAACTCTTCGAGTGTTGTGCTGCCGTTCGGATTGTGGTGACTCAAGATGAGGTATCTGAACTCGCGGTTCCATGGCTGCGAATTCGCGAGGCCGCCAGCGGCCGAAGGGTCTCCCGAGCTTTGAAAATGGTAGATGTCCTCACGCGACACAAGGTTCGGCAACCTGGGCAGGACATCCGCGATGGTCTGCGCCACTTGGGTGAGGATAGAAGCGAGCCGCTCCTGGCTGTCGTCGTATTTGAGCCCCTTCAACGCAGGAATAGCCTCTTTAAGCTTGTTCTGGGGGAGCTGATAATAAACCGTCGCTTCGGCAGAAGGCTCAGAGAGCGATTGAGCCCGCCGGTGGCTTCCAATTCCTCCAAGGTCAATCTGGGCGGTGGCCGGACGCGACAGGCCGACCGTCATCGCAACGATCAAGACAACGGTGCATGCGACCTCGAATTTTATTCGCACTGCTTCCATTATGTGAGCCCAGTATCTACTTCTTCTTTTTTGGTGGCGACGGCGCAAAATATCCCTGGCGGGCCTCTAACGTCAGGCCGGTCCGGTCCACTTCGACTCGCAATGCGTGATAAGAGCCGTTTTGCTTGACGTCGTCGACGGAACACTCAAGCAGGTACTTGTACGCGGGTCCCGCGGTGAGCGTCTTGAGGCCGCCCTCGAGGTCGTTGTTGTGATGGAAGAAGGTTCCGCCGGTGCCGTCGGCAAGTTTGGCCATGATGTCTTCGTTTTCCCGCATGGATTCGAGCTGATCCTGCATCGGTTGCCCGGTAATGTCACCGAAGATCGTGCCGGAGCCATTCCGGTTCGCGGAGACAGAGCTTGAATAGAGTCCCCGCCCATCCAGCGCATTGAAGGTGACATTGGAGCCTGCAGCGAGGTCGAGAATCTGCGACTGCAGCGTGAGGGATTCGTCCGAACTGGACAGGAAACCCGGAGACACCAGGATCAGAAGCCGCTCGCCGGGCAGCTTGGACATGGTGTGGACCACATCCCGAATAAACGTGAGCGTTTCGCGGGCATCCTCGTCGCCATTCTCCAGCGCCACGGTCGCAGTGGTTCGCACCAATTGTTGCAGAGCGTCGGTATTTTGGCTGTGAGTGCAGTTCGCGGCTTTCTCAATGGCTATTTGGAATTCCGAGGCACTGTGTTTATTCAGGATTTGATCGGCAGCGTAGTAGTCGAGATCGGGGCACTGGCTTGTGGAGCGTTTGAAGACCTCATTTGCCTTCAGCTTCATGACTGTCGCCTGCAAGACGGCGGAGTCGTGAGTCATGCCGGAGTTGATGCCCTGGAATGACAACACCACGGCCCGGTCGGAATCGGCAAGCGGCTGATTGAGCAGTTGAGCTCCCGCCCTTTTGACGTTTTCGATATCGCCAACGCCGAGATGCCTGTCGTCGAAGAGGAACACGATGAATCGCTTGGGCGAAGTTGCTGCGGGCGCGGCTGCAGCGCCGGGAGTGGCAGGCCCCGAGGCAACGGATTGCGCACCGGCATCGGCCGAGGGGCCCTGCTCGATGCTGAATCCGGCGATGTCCCGCTTCTTTCCCTGGTCGAAGACCTTGAAGTCTTGCTCTTTGAGGTCGCCCAGCACGCGGCCCTGCGCATCACGCACGACCACCGGCACAAGCACCGAATTGACGTGGACCGTCAGGATCATGCCGCCGGGGGCTGGTGTCTCCTGAGGTGAAGGCACGGTGATTTGTGCGCGCAGACTGAGCGCCGCTGAGAAGAGGGCAATTGCTGTAAATGCCTTTGCGTTTGTGTTCATGCTGATTCACGAATTCTACGTCTTTTCGAGGTTGTAGACACGATGGACTCTTAAGCGCGCCGATTCGAGCTGACTTGCCCGATTCGCGGGTAGGGAGCGATCTGGCGGGTGGAAGGAGTGTTCTAGCGGGCGACGGCCCGGGTTTGCCTACGAAAGATATGAGCGATGAGTTGTGGGTTTATACGATAATGGCGTAGGTTTGGCTCAGTAGCGTCTGATCTCAGCGCCGCGCGGTAGCCAGGGCACCTGGGGTTGAGCATCCGAATGGGGGAAAAACCGGAATGGCGCAGTTGAGATGGTTGGGCGCACTTCTCATGTGTTGTGTGATTTCCTCGCTGGCACAGGAGACTTCTCCATCGGCGTCGGCGACCGGGCAATCCGCGGCACCCGCGCGCACTCCGCCGGTTTCACTCATTCCGCGTTCACATGAAGAGCGGGAAAACAGGTATGAAGACGCGCACCGCGTTCTTCTCAATGTGCTCGTAACCGATGCATCCGGGAGGCCAGCGACAGAACTGAGGCGGGAGGATTTCACGCTGCTTGATAATGGCAAGCCTCAAAACCTCGCATCGTTTCGGGCCGGGAAAGGGAATGCAGGTTTTGCACCGGCTCGCGTGATTCTCATGCTCGACACTGTCAACAACAACTCCAGGAACATTGCAAATGACGGCAAGGAGTTGGAGAGGTTTCTAGCGCACAGTCCGGGACGTCTCACGTACCCAACCTCGATTGCTGTTTTGTCGGGTTCGGGCGCCAGGGTTGGACACGTCTTCCCAGGAGCGGGAGGCTCTTCTGGCCGAGTTGCGGATGTTCACGCGTAACGCACACGCCTATAGTTGCCCAGGCGAGAGCGATTCGGACGCCGACTTTTCAGACACACCTCATGGCGCCTCTTCCTTGTCGGATCTCGTCACCGGCTCGCAGAAGATACAACACTGGACCTGCCTGAATTCTCGGTTCCAAGTATCAGTCTCCGCGCTCAACAGGTTTTCGTCAGAACAGATGGAGGTTCCCGGCCGAGTCATCCTCATTTGGATTGGCCCGGGCTGGCCTCTGCTGTCGGGGCATGAATTCCGCCCGGACTCTGTGACGATCCGGCAAAACTTTTTCGATAATCTTGTTGAAGTTTCGAATGGACTGCGGGAAGCGCAAATTACTCTGGATAACGTTTCTGTACCGAATCAGTTGCGCGGTGCCGAAAGGCGGAGCGACCATGACAACGCCTTTATGAACGGCGTGCCCACGGAAGACCAGGTCACCGCGGGAAGCCTCGGGTTGCAGGTTCTTGCCCACCAGAGCGGCGGACAAGTCCTGACGGAAGGCGGCGATCTCGCCGGTGAGATCGCCAAATGCATTGCGGATGCCGAGTCGTATTATGTTCTGTCGTTTGACTCTCCTTCCGCAACTGCAGCGGGCGAATTTCATTCGCTGCAGGTGAAGGTGAATAAGCCGGGGCTGACAGTGCGCACCAATACCGCGTATTACGCACAACCGTAAGCCGGTCAGGAGAATCGAGATAGGTCTCCCAGGTTGACAAACGCGATTTTTCGGGTTGACCCCTGCGGTCGGGCCTGTGCGATCGGGGTGACACTCAGCTCCGGTCCGGCTATCTTTTTCGTGCGCGATTCGGGTTTCCACTTCGGCCGGGAAGCGCTACTATTCTGGCTGGAGAACTGCTATGTCCCAATGCGTTTTTCTCTGTCAGGATTGCAAAAAAGAATTCACCCAGACTCTTCACATCGCAGAGATCGAAAAGGGTAACGTCGTCTGTCCACACTGCGGCGGAAATCGGGTGACGCAGATGATAGCGGCGTTCTCGGCCGTTACATCGAGAAAAAGCTAGGTTGTGCAGTTGTGTACGAGACTGAATTGTCAGGAAAATTCTGATGTACGGTGCCCTCTCTTCGCGGAGTCATTTCCCCGGCAGAAGGATGCGGGGGTCGCGTAGATCAAGATAGCGGAAGGGACTGCGGCGCTGTCTCTTGACCTGTGTCCGGGCACATCCCAAATTCGAGAACGTGCCCGCACTCATCGAAAAAGGCACGAAATCAAGGTTGCGACGGAGTAAGGACAGCCTCATACTCGGGAAGCAAATCGACGGCGGTGACACGGGCGGTTTGGCCATCGGCGTCCAGGGGCTCAAGGGCTCGGGCGTCCAAATAGATGGGCGCACTCCGGGGCAGTGGGAGGATGCTGACCTCCAAGTTCTTACCGAAGGCTTCGGGCAGGAACCGCTTAAGCCCGATCTCCCATGTGCGGCCATTGTAGAAGTCATCATCCAGAAGGCGACCTTGCAACGAAAGCCTGGCCACGTCGCCCGCGTAATGAACGCGCAGAAAAATGTCGCTCAAGCCGGTCATTGACTGTGCCGGGATCTTGAGTGTCCATGCGGCCGCACCGACGAAGTCCGCGTCTTCAGGAGCCGTGGGCATGGGGACGTCGCGGCCATGAACGTGGGCTGCCATTCGCATGGCCGGGCGGTCTGACGCATCACGAGTTGGGTTCCATTCAAAGTTGATTTTCCTCGATTCAGCTTTCCATGACCGTTCACGCCAGAGGCCGCGTGTGGCCGACTCTGCGGGCATAAAGATCGATGCCGTGAGGTGGGTTGGATCAAGAGAGCGCAGGTGCACACCATCGTCACCCGCGAAGACATCCGCGGGGGAAAGCATCGCGGTTTCTTTGCCTCCGAGAGAAACTTGCCAGAACTGCTCCGCCTCGGCCTGCGTGAGAAGAACAATTCTCGATTGAAGACCGTTCTTGCCCGTCACCCGCAACACGGAGTCTTTACCGGGGACGGAATCCTGGACCAGGATGCTGCCCTCTGGGTGAGTGGTGGACCCACTGGTTGCAAGGACGGAAGCGACGCTGGTTGCGTCAAAGGAGAACTGCGGGCGCAGGCCAGGTATGGCGAAGAAGAAGTAAGTGCTCTCCTGGTTGGTGTCGAGCCGATAGAGCAACTGGGCGGTGCTATACAGCAGGTTTCCCGCGCCGAGGTCGAGATTCAAGGGCCAGATGAAATGGCTATTCGCCGGGACATCAACGGGCGCGCGTGGAAGACGGACCGCGCCAGAGGGAAGTTCGATCTGGACCTGAAATCCGTGGCGCTCGGGCATCTCGAGTTTGCGAACGTAATTGTTGACGAAGAGAAATCCGCGGTTGCCGCTGGTGCGAAGCATAACCCGCGGGATGCTGGCGTCGGCGGCGTCCTGTGGCATCTTATCTGGCGGAAAGGGTGTCATGGGGGCGAGATCCGATCCGAAGGACTGGAGGAACAGGTGGAGTGATTTGACCTGGCGAAACGACTCCCTCTCTTGCCCGTATTCACCGATCGGCGCCTGAAAGTCATAGGAGATGACGGGAAGGTCGTTGGGATAGCCGGAGGCAATGGATTCCTGCAATGTTGTCAGCTTGCCGGCGGGGTTGGCGCCGCCATGGAACATGTAATAGCCGTAAAGATTAACGCCTGAGCCGAGCGAGGTCAGCGTCAGAGCAGAGATATCATCGGGGTCGATGAGAGGCCGACGATGATAAGACGTTTCCATTCCGCCGCCTTGTTCGGCAGTGAAGAACGGATAGTGTCGAATGTCAAACTTGCCGGCAACATCCGCAGGAGCCATGGCGCCGAGATCGCCCGGTGTGCGATCAGTGGAAAACAGATAGACCATGTTGGGCGGAGAATCAGTCCTCAACGTGGTCCAGAAGTCGTCAGGATAGCCCCCGAAAAAGGGGATGACCTCGTGGGCGGGATAGTCGTGGCCCGGCCAACCGGTGACGGAAAAAAGCGGAGGGTTAATACCTGCTACGATCGCCATGCGTTTGAGCTCTGAGATGTGTTCGGCGCCAGCGCCAGGGCCAGTTTCGCCGTATTCGTTTTCGAGCTGCACGCCTAGAATGGGACCGCCATCCTGCCAGAGCAATCCTTTGATCTGATTGCCGATCTGAGCGTCGAAGCGGAGCACATACCGTAAATACTCCGGGTCATTGCGGCGAAGTGGGGTCTTCTTTTTGAGGAGCCAATCGGGGAGCCCGCCGTTGCGCGCTTCGCCATGATCCCATGGACCGATGCGTAGATAGACATAGAGCCCATTCTGGCGGCAGAGCTCGACAAATTTGCGGAGATCGCGTTGCCCACTCCAATCGAACTGATCCTCGCTCTCTTCATGATGAATCCAGAAAATATAGGTGGACACAACTTGAATTCCACCGGCCTTCATTTTGAGGAGCTCTTCGCGCCAGTATTTTTCTGGATATCTTGCGAAGTGGAACTCGCCCATTACCGGCAGCCATGGCTTTCCATCGAGGATCAGGTAGCGGCTGTTGACCGAGAGCCGATGTCCATTGGGCGAGACGCCGCCCATGTCGAGAAATCCGGTCTCAGGCTGGGGAGCGGGTTTGGACGCATCAATGAGGAATGGACCGGGAGCGGGCTGTGACTGCAGTGATGTTGCGAAGCCGAAGAGAGCGGCAAGAATGCTGGCGGCCAGCCAAGTCTTCATGTTGTTTACCAGAGTGCAGAAACATCGGGGCGGTACCAATCATGATTCTGGATTGGCGGCATCGAAGTCAATGGTCAGGATTGCAAGTTGATTCTTGTCAATGTCCGCACCAGCTGGGTTGGTCAGCGGGTGGGGAATAGCTCTCGATCTGGAAGGATTTGTTTGCTCAGCGCGGCGCATACGGTGTAGACGGGTTCATTGACTACCTGGCTTAGGCGGAGTTTGAGGGACACGCTGCACAGGATATAGGCATGAATGTCGCTGAAACCCCAGCGGCTGACGAGCAGGTCAATCATGCGGCCGGTGGCCGCGCGGGCCGTATCGGCGAGGTCAGTACCGGTCTCCACGACGACCCATGCGTCCGCAGAGGAATCCGGCGCGGCGATTTCACTGGCCTCGACCAGTGGCCCCCGGAGCGGATGTCGCTTGTGTAATTGAAATCGCAGAGTTACGTCGAGCGGGCACTCGATGCCATTGATGCAGACCTCGCCGTCGCCCTGGGCGGCGTGACCATCGCCGCAACTGAATATCGCACCATGATTGAAAACAGGCAGGTAAAGAGAGGATCCGGTGCACAGTTCTCGCACGTCGAGATTGCCGCCGAAGGGCCCTGGCGGACGGGTGCGGAAGCTGCCGTCTTCCGCGCGTGCCACGCCCATCACACCCAGAAACGGCCTAACCGGCACCACCGCCGGAGCAAGGGATCTGGTGGATTCGCCTTCGAGTTGCCAGTGGAAAAGATAAGGCTCATGAAAGCGTTCTTTGAGAAAGCCCAGACCCTGAATGATGCTCGACCATCCCCAGCCGCTGTGTCGCGTGGAGAGGACTTCGATCTGCAAAACGTCGCCCGGCTCAGCGCCATCGACATAAACTGGGCCAGTGAGGGCGTGAATGCGGGTGCGATCGATGGCCAGGAACTCCGCGGTTGTCATACCCGGCCGGACCTGGCCGCCGCTGGCGTCGAGACATTCGATCTGCACTTCGTCACCCGGCGCGATATGCAGGCGTGGCGGAAGTGACTTGTCCCATACCGAGTGGGTCGGCTCGGCGGAGAGCGCACGGGTTGTCATGGCTCCTTCACTCTCACGGTCATTTGAATTTCTACCAACGCATTGCGAGGTAGTGCACTTACGCCCAGGGCCGCGCGTACATGGCGGCCGGCCTCGCCGAACACCTGAACCAGCAAGTCGGATGCGCCATTGATCATGGCCGGCGAGTCTGCGAATCCGGGAGCGGCATTCACGTAGCCGTTTACCGTGAGCACCTCGGCGACGAGGTCAAGGGAGCCGAGTTCCCCCTTGAGAACCGCTAACTGGGTGAGTGCGCAGGCCCGGGCCGCAGCATAGCCTTCTTCGATGGTACGGTCGATGCCGGCTGTTCCCCTGATGATGCCCTCAGGGCCAATCGAGATTACTCCGGAGAGGTACAGGATGTTCCCGGCACGCTTGGCCGGGACGTAATTGCCGCCGGGCGCCGGCAACGCCGGCAACGTGAGGCCCAGGGTTGCAATGTTTTCTTCTGGGGTGGGAACCTGTGTCATTTGCCTTTGAATGTAGCACGCGCCCCATGGGTACTTGTCGATTTCAGCGGAAGAAACGGGCGGCAATTAATTCGCGCCGCGTTTCGATTTATTGCACGAATTTGAGCGTATAGGTTGTTGCCGGGTCTAACGGCCCGTTGAGCATAGCGAGGGATCTGAGTTGCTGGTACTGAGCATCCCATCGCGTCGCGGTCATCTTTCCGACCTGGGAGCCGGTGGGGTCTTCACCCGCGACGAATCCGCCATCGCGCAAGGCCTGAGCGGTGTAAGTCTCCTGCGCGGGGTTGAGGGCAGGGTTGAGCTTGAGGAGAAGGGCATTGGTGGCCGCAGGGTCGTTGAGGTAGGCACGCCAACCGCGAATGCTTGCGCGAACAAACCTGGCCACCACGTCGGGCTGCTGCGCGGCAAATTCCCGCGACGTGAAGCAGACGCGGTAGGGATCGTAGCCGGAGGAACTGATGAGCAAAGTGCGCACATCGGCGCCGGCCTGTCTGGCGAAGAAGGGCTCGCTGGTGATGAAGACCTGCTGCACGTAGGTAGGGTCGGCCAGGAAGTTCGCAATGGAGAGAGTGGTGGGAATCTGGCGGGTATTATGCAGGTTATAACGACTGCCGACGTATTTGAGCCAGGTTGCGCCGGTTTGGGCCGCGATCGTGTGGCCCTCAAGGTCTTTGAAGTCGTGGATGGGCGAGTTCTTATGAACCATGATGGCTTGAGGGTCGTGCTGCATGGTGGCGAAGACCGCAAAAACTGGAAGGCCGTTCGAGCTCCACTCGAGGATCTGATCACTGGAGCCGAGGCCGAAATCGGCTTTGCCGGTTGAGACCAATTGAGCCACGCTGCCATATTGGGGAAGGGGCAGAATGGTCACGTCGAGGCCTTCGGCTTTGTAGTAGCCGAGCAATTGAGCGGCGAAAAAGCCTCCTTGTTCCGGTTGCGGATACCAGTCGAGTTGGAGCCGGACCGGCGTGAGTCCACCAGCCGCGCTGGGGCTTTGGCTGCGACATCCAACGAGAGCGAGGGTGAGCCCGGCCGCAATGCAGATGAAAGCAAATCCCGGTTTGATTGTTCTCAATGGGTCACCTCATTCGGTGGAAACGTGAGCCTTGCTTTGAAAGTTACCACGCAAACAGGGCGCGTTCTCGCGTCTTTCGAACCTTCAACGCGCGCGGCGGTAGACCGGGCGCGAGAGTTGGTCAGAACCTTCGCCTCAACGGAGGATGAATCTTGATCCAGTCGGAGCGATTTTTTTTGAGCACGCGTAAACCGCTTCCCGTGCTAATTTCGAGTATGGGAACAGCTTTTGCGTCGGGGCGCCGCCGGGCCGGGAAACTCTCGGGCATTCCTGACCCGATCCTCGATCTGGAGCGGATGGCGGCGCTTGCGGCTTTCACGGCACGATCGTTGCGCACCGAGAGCCCACGGCCATTCGGCGCTGCTGTCGTCCACACGAAATCGGGCAAGTTGTTGCTTCGCGCGCTGAATGCAGTCAGGCAGGAATTTGACCCGAGCGCGCACGCTGAGGTTCGCGCAATCCGGCTGGCAACGAGGCGACTTAAACAACTTTCGCTGGCCGGTTACACACTTTACACCACCTGCGAGCCGTGCCCCATGTGCATGAGCGCAGCACTGTGGGCTGGGCTGGATCGCGTGGTCTACGGCGCGACGATTGAAGACGCAAATTGCCATTGCAATCAGATTCAGATTTCAGCGAGGGAAGTGGCCGCGCGGGCCGATATGACTTGCGCCGTGGACGGTCCTATTCTTCGCGAGGACTGCTATGCTCTGTTTACTCATCCCCACATGTTGCGGGCCTTTCGCCGCTGGCAAACCCGCAAAACGTAATTGACTTGAGAGGTCGGCAGTGCAGGAAGGAATCGCAACCGGGCTGCTGGAAATTGTTGGCGATGCTTCGCGCGTCTTGACCGCGCCTGCGGTGCTTGACCGACTCTCGCACGATTTCTACTGGTACTCCCCTGTGCTGCGTCCCAAACTTGCCAGCAAGACCGCCGATGTAGCAGTACAGCCTGTGAGCTTGAAGGAAGTGCTGGACGTGCTGAGATACGCAGGCGAGCGCGAGGTGCCTGTGACGGTGCGCGGCGCCGGCACTGGGAACTATGGTCAGTGCGTTCCGTTGCAAGGCGGAATCGTGCTTGATCTTTCGTTGATGGACAAGCTCGAAGAGATTACGCCGGATGGTGTTGCCATATGTGAGCCTGGGCTGCGGCTCGGCGCCTTGGAAACGCAGGCACGGAAGCAGGGATGGGAGTTGCGCATGTATCCCTCGACGCTGGTGAAAGCTTCACTGGGCGGTTTTCTTGCGGGTGGATCGGCGGGCATCGGATCAGTAGCGCACGGCGGGTTGCGCGACTTCGACACGGTGCGTGCCTTTGAAGTGGTGACGATGGAAGAGGAACCGCGCGTGGTGCTGCATGAGGGCTCAGCCGTGCATGAGATTCTGCACGCCTGGGGCACCAATGGCGTGCTGACGCGGATATGGTTCGCGCTCACGCCGGCGATTGAATGGACGCAGTTGACAGCAGCATTCGACAGCTACGAGCAGGCGTTTCGCTTCACGGAATCGATTGCGACCGATGCCGCGTGGACAAAGCGGCTGGCGACCGTCTTTGAGTGGCCGATTCCCTCATTCTTTACGCCGGTGAAACCGGTGGTGCGTGCGGGAAAGGCGTTGGTGCTCATCATGATTGCCACCGCCCAGGCGGGAGCTCTGTGTGCGGCAGTGGCGCTCGCGAGTGGCGAAGTCACGTTTCACGGAGCTTATGACGGACCGCGCACGCAGCCGTTGCTCAGCGACTACACATGGAACCACACCACGCTGTGGGCCATGAAAGCCGACGCGGCCTACACCTATCTGCAATGTGGGTTTTCACCGACAGAGTGCGGGGAACAGTTTCGCCTGTTGCGCGCGCGTTATGGAGACGAGATCCTCTTCCATATTGAGTTCATGAAAAACGGAGATGGCGTCGTGATTCCTGGCGCAATTCCGATTGTCCGCTTCACAACAGAGGATCGACTGAACGATATGATCGCCTACTGCCGTTCGATCGGCGTGTTCGTCGCCAACCCGCACGTGAATTATCTGGAAGACGGGGGCCGGTTTCGCGCTGACAACATCCAGTTACGCGCGAAGCAGAGATACGATCCACGTGGACTGCTGAATCCGGGGAAAATGGTCAGTTTTCGCAGGGCGGTGAACGGATGAAGACGTGGATTCCCGCGGAACGCAACTTTGCTTATCTAACGTGGAAACAGGTGGACGCCTTGCCGCGTGAATCGACGTTGCTCGTGTTGCCGACGGCGGCCATCGAGCAGCACGGGCACCACTTGCCGCTGGCTACCGATACGCTGATCAACAATTTGCTGCTGGGCAAGGCCCTGGCGCTGGTACCCGCGGAGCATTCAATCTTTGCATTGCCGCCGGTCTGCTATGGCAAAAGCAACGAGCACCTGGGATTTCCGGGAACACTCTCACTGAGCGCGCAGACGTTTCTCGCAGTGGTTCGCGACCTCGGCTCGAGTATTGCCGCGAGCGGGTTCAAGAAGATTGTGCTCTATAACACGCATGGCGGAAATACATCGCTGGTGGACGTGCTGGCGCGCGATCTGCGCGCAGAGTTTGGGCTGAGGAGCTTTACACTTTACGGCTCGCCGGGCGCGAAATTCGAGGGCGTGAGCGAACAGGAGCGTACTTATGGATTTCATGCCGGCGAAATCGAGACTGCGTATCTTTTGCATGCCGCTCCCGAGTTGGTTCATCGGGAGGAGTACACAACGAACTACATTGCACGCGTTGATCCGATGGGTAAGCCGGAACTTCTCAAGCCGGAGGGTTCTGCGGCAAACTTTGCGTGGCTAACAAGGGACATTGCACCGAGCGGCGTGTTGGGGGATCCATCGGCAGCGACGGCGGAGAACGGTGAGCAATGGTCCAACGAAGCGGCCGCACGGATCGCGGAGATTCTTGTGGCCATGTACAGCTTTGAGCCGGGGCATGGAGCTTGAAGATGGCTCTCGTCGAATGCGGAAGCGGGGTTCGCCTGGAGCGGGGCGTTGAGTTTCGGCTCAGTGATGGAACCGCTCTCGTATCCGATCACTACTATCCAGCGGGTAAAGGGCCATGGCCCACGCTCCTGATGCGCCAGCCCTATGGACGCGATATTGCATCCACGGTGGTCTATGCGCATCCGGTATGGTTCGCGCGTCACGGTTATAACGTTGCCATTCAGGATGTGCGGGGCCGAGGTGGTTCGGGAGGTGAGTTCTATCCGTTTCGCCACGAAGGCCGAGACGGCGCAGAGACGATTGGCTGGCTGCGGGAGCACCCCGCATCGAATGGACGCATCGGCACGTACGGGTTCTCTTACCAGGGCGCGACGCAACTTTTGGCGGCGGTGGAACAGCCGTTGGGATTGCAATGTATTGCGCCGCACATGACGGCTGCGGATCTTTATGGGGGATGGTTTTATCACCAGGGAGCGCTCCGGCTGAGTTCAACGCTGGGATGGGGCATCCAGATGTTGCGTGAAGATGCGCGGCGCCTGGGATTGCGCGATGCGGCGGACAGGTTAGAAGCGGCGTGGAGAGACATTCGCGTGCAGTCGGCGCATGTGCCGTATGGCGAACATCCTGCGATCGCGGACGCTGCGTTGCCCGGTTATGTGCGTGACTGGATATCGCATCGTGAGCACGGAACGTATTGGAGCAGCCTGGACATCAGTACACGCATCGATCAAATCAAGATACCCGCGCTGCACATCGCGGGGTGGTTCGATACTATCTGGAAGGGTCTATTGCGGGCTATCTGGCTCTGCGAAACCATGCGGGCAATGCATATGCCCGCGAGAATCAGTATCTGATCGCAGGCCCGTGGGTGCACATTCCATGGGGAGATCGAGCGGGCGATGCGAACTTTGGCGAAGCGGCCAATCTCAATACAGATGAAATTTTGCTTCGGTGGTTCGATCATTGGCTGAAGGACACCGGGGACTTCAGCGGGGAGCCGCGAATCCGTTACTTTTCGCTTGGGCCAAATGAGTGGCGAAGCGCGGACGATTGGCCGGCCGACGCAGCCTATCCGCTCTTCCTGCATAGCGGGGGCAAGGCCAATTCGCGCAAGGGTGATGGAACTCTGCTCACAAATGCGCCGGTCGGCGAAGAGGCGCGCGACGTTTTTGTTTATGACCCGGAAGTTCCGGTGTTGGCCCCGGGAGGGTCCCAGGCGCTGAGTGGGCCATTTGACCAATCCGCAATGGAGATGGGCAATAACCTCCTTATTTATACGACTGCGCCCGCTGTGCGTGAGATAGAGGTATTCGGGCGTCCGCGCATCCGGCTCTACGCGACCACATCCGCGAAACATGCGGATTTTACCGCTAAGATTGTGCGTGTGACGACGAGCGGGCGCGCGGAATTTCTATCGATTGGAATAGCGCGGAGCGGATGGATGTTTCACGAAACAGGGTATGCGGCGGATGAGATCAAGGCCTGGGAGTTCACGCTCGAGCCGGTGGCATTTGTTCTCGCGCAAGGGGAACGTCTGCGGCTGGAGATTGCAAGTTCGGCATTTCCACTCTATGATCGCAATCCTTCCACCGATATTGAGCCACAGCTTGCGGATCCTTGGAATTGGAAGCGTTCAACGCAGCAGGTATTGCATTCAGCCGAGCACCCTTCCACGCTTTATCTGCCGGTAGCTGGAGATCCCGGATGGTAGCGCACACTGCTCAATCCATTCCGGAGATTGCACTGAATGGGGTGAGTAAGCGTTATCGCAATGCGGCTGTTGCCCTGCAAGGCATCTCTTTGACGGTTGATCGAGGAGAATTCGTGACGTTGCTGGGTCCTTCGGGGTGCGGCAAGTCCACGTTGCTCAAGTTGGTTTCAGGACTGAGCCCGGTCAGCGAAGGTCAAGTGGAAGTGAATGGCATGACTCCGGAAAACGCCCGCGAAGTGATGAGTTTCATTTTTCAAGACGCGACCCTTCTGCCCTGGCGCACAGTGGAACAGAACGTAGGCCTGGGGCTGGAGCTTGAGCATACGGCGCGGGATGCGCGCAAAGAACGCGTCACAAATATGCTGAATCTGGTGAGCCTGGGCAATGTCGCGAAACGCTATCCGCGGCAACTTTCCGGGGGAATGAAAATGCGAGTGTCGATCGCGCGTGCGCTGGTGAGCCGGCCGCGCATTCTGCTCATGGACGAGCCATTTGCCGCGCTCGATGAGATGACACGCGACCGGATGAACGAAGAGTTGCTGCGCTTGTACATCGAACAGAAATGGACTGTTCTGTTCGTTACGCATTCGGTTGCCGAGGCTGTGTTTCTCTCTTCCCGGATCGTAATTCTGGCCGCGCATCCGGGACGCGTTGCGCATGAGATTCAAGTGGATCTTCCCTGGCCACGCACTGCGGAAACGCGCGAATCAAGCGGGTTTGAAGAACAAGTCACGCAGGCTTCGCGATTGCTTCGAGGAGTTTGTCAGCTATGAAAAGGCAGGCTCTTCTCGCGATGAACAGTGTGATTGTGCTCATCTGCCTGGTGAGTCTTTGGCAGGCGGTGGTGAGCCTCAACCACCTGCCGCCGTACATTCTTCCTGGTCCCAGAGCGGTCGCCGCCGCGCTTCGCGATCACTTTCCTTCGCTGGTGAACTCGCTGCTGATCACAACCGAAGAAGCCGCCGGAGGGCTCATTGCCAGCATTGTTGCAGGAGTGGCAGTGTCAATGATATTTGCCCAGTGGCAATGGCTTCGGCAGTTGCTGTATCCGTATACGATTCTGCTGCAGACGGTACCGATTGTGGCCATTGCGCCGCTGATTATCATGTGGGCTGGTGCCGGGATTCTTTCCGTCACGATAGTGACCTTCATCATCTGCCTGGCGCCGATTATTGCCAACACAACCCAGGGGCTTATCAGCGTGGATGAGAATCTGGTTCATCTTTTCCTGATGTATAAGGCTACGCCCGGGCAGATTTTGTTCAAGCTGCGTCTGCCAAGTGCGATGCCCAACCTCTTCACGGGGATTCGAATCTCGGCGGGGATCAGTGTTATCGGAGGCATTACCGGAGAGCTATTCGCGGGTTCAACACGCGTGGGAGAGGGCGGACTGGGATACGCAATCCTGTACGCAAACAATCAAATGGAGACCGGATATCTGTTCGCGCTGGTGTTCGCCGCAACGGTGCTAGGATTTTCATTCTTTTTCATCGTGATGTTTCTGGAGTGGCTGGCGCTGCATAACTGGCATGAATCGAGTTTGCCGCGGACCGCAGAGTAAGGAGTAGTTCGATGTTACGCATGGAGTCGGAGACGGGATGGTGGTTGATCACGCATCCCGACCACGCGCATTTGGCTGGCGACTTTGCGACGGCGTGGGGGAATGCGCAATTCCGCAAACCGGAGCCTCGCGCCCGCGTGCTAAGGGGCATCGCGTGCCACGACGATGGCTGGGCGGCGCGCGATGCGCATCCCTCAATTACACGGCAGGGAAAGCCTTCGGCTTTTTCCATTGAGCTTGTGGGCAAGTATTCCGCGTTTGAAGAGATCGATCTTGCGGAATATCTGTCGGTTCGAGATCGAGCGGTTCGCATTATCGCGGACGAGGACCCTTATGCAGGGCTCCTCGTTTCAATGCATACCTATAATCTGCTTACCGCACACGCGGATCGGTCGACAATCGCGCTGGAGGGCCTTGCAATGCTTGATGCATTTTTGCATCAGCAGCGCGAATTGCAGAACGCGCTGCGGACCGCAATATCCGCGGATGTTGCCCTCACGCAAAGTGAGAAGGCAGAGCAGACCATCCTTGAACATTTCCGGCTTTTGCAGGCGTGCGACAATCTTTCGCTCCTGGCTTGCGTGGACTTTTCCTCGCCGGCACACTTGTTGCATCCGCTTCCACTGAATGACGGAGGAGTTGCCGAGGTCAACGTCATTCCAATTGGAACGCGCCATTTTCGCTTGAGGCCATGGCCATTCGCGCAAAAGGAGCTGGGTTTTGAGGTCCCCGCACGGCATGTCGTGGGCAAGACCTTTGTTGACTCGAACAGCCTTGAAAGTGCCTTTAACCTGGGGCCTGTTGAAGCAGTGACGGTATTGCTCTCCGAGTGACGGGCTACTTGGGCCTGCACTTAGAGCAGCGGGTGTAGATCGCCGAGCATAGTGGGGATGAGTTCCGATACCGTTGGATGAATGTGCATTGCGCGCTGCAGAGTAGTGTAGGGACTTCCCGAATACATGATGTCAAGAATGCAGTGGATTGCTTCGTCCCCACCTGTTCCGAGGATTGCCGCTCCTAGAATCTTCTTGCTCTCCGCATCAACCAGCACCTTCATAAACCCCAGGGTTTCGCCCTTCTCAATCGCTCTGCCAACTTTGGTCATTGGGCGTGTGCCAATCAGCGCCGGTTTTCCCATTCGGCGAACCTCTGTCTCAGTCAGTCCAATTTGTGCCAAGGGGGGATCGATGTAAAGCGCGTGCACTTGAATCCGGTCGCTCACTCGCCGCGGATCATTGTCCAGCAAATTTGCCGCCACGATTTCGAAATCATTATAGGAAGTGTGAGTGAAGGCGCCCTTGCCATTGCAATCTCCCATGGCCCAAATGCCCGGGACATTTGAACGGAGTTGATCATCCACAACAATGTAACCGCGTTTGTCGGTTTGCACTCCCGCTTTGTCGAGGCCAAGGTCATCGGTATTGGGTTTGCGGCCTACGGCCAACAACACATGAGAAGCCTGCACCTTGGGTTCTCCGGCGTCACATTTGACACGGACCGAAATGCCATCGCCCCCGCTGGGCTCGAATGCGATACATTCAGCGTCCAGGCGGACATGAATTCCTTCCAACTCCAGAATTTCTTTGACAGTATTTGAAACATCCTCATCTTCATGCAGGAGCAGACGAGAGCCCTTTTCAACAACGGTCACATCGCTGCCAAAGCGGCGAAACATCTGTGCGAACTCCAAACCGACATAGCTACCTCCAATTACGACGAGATGTGGAGGAAGTTCCTCGAGTTGAAGGATCGAGGAGTTGGTCAAGTAAGGAATCTCATTGACTCCAGGCAGGGCAGGGACCACTGCACGGCCTCCGACATTGATAAAGATCCGGTCGGAGGTCAAAGTCTCCGAACCTACACTGACGGAATGGCTGGAAATGAAACGGGCCGCTTCATGGAAGACTGAGCAGTTATTCATTCCACGTAACCATTTTTCGATCCCTTCGCGCGACTTGGCGGAGATTTTATCCTTCCGTGCCTTGACCGCCTTCAAATCGACATCGATTGCTCCTTGAATTCTCACCCCGAAATCACTGGCGCGTTGCGCTATGTGGGCTGTGTGTGCACTTGCCACCATCGCCTTGGTCGGAATGCATCCGGTGTTGACACAAGTGCCTCCGAAGAGTTTTCGTTCGATTACGGCCACGCGTTGGCCTGCCTTCGTGAGGCGACCTGCGAGAGGTGGACCTGCTTGTCCAGCCCCAATAATGATGGCATCGAAGTGATTGTTCATAGGCTCTTTCAAAAAATCGCAATAATCGAATCCGATTGCATTCCTGTTTGATCGATGATGATCGTGCCGGTTGAGGCAGAGTCTAGTGTGGTGTCTCAAACGTTCGTGGCATAAGTCGCAAAAAGCAACCGCAGATCCTTCGATTCCGTTTGGCCGAAAAACCGGCCAAACTACACTCAGGATGACAGATCAATCGCTTAGGATGACCGATCAATTCTGATGCAAATTCTAGAGACAAGACACCAGCGCGGACTTTGACATTCGGAGCGCGACTCATTTCGCGGGTTGTCATACTTTCTCCCTGAGCTCCCGGTAGCGGTGAATCAGGTTGTTGGTGGAACTGTCGTGCTTCAGGGTAGGCTCGGTCTTGCTCTCGAGTTCGGGGATAATTCGCTGCGCTAGCACCTTGCCCAGTTCTACTCCCCACTGGTCGAAAGAGTTGATCTGCCAGATTGTGCCCTGCGTGAACACGGAGTGCTCGTAGAGCGCGACCAACTTGCCGAGAACCATTGGCGTAAGCTTGTCGGCCAAGATGGTATTCGACGGGCGATTGCCCTCAAACACGCGATGCGGCACGAGCCAGTCCGGGGTGCCTTCCGCCTTTACCTGCTCGGGTGTTTTGCCGAAGGCCAAGGCCTCACTCTGCGCAAGGACGTTTGCAAGAAGCATGTCGTGATGTTGACCAAGTGGATTAAGCGACTTGCCAAAAGCGATGAAGTCGCAGGGTATCAGCCGCGTCCCCTGGTGGATTAATTGATAGAAGGAGTGCTGGCCGTTGGTGCCCGGCTCGCCCCAATAAATTGGGCCTGTCGGATAGTCGACGTCACGTCCCTCGATGGTGACGTGTTTGCCGTTGCTCTCCATGGTCAACTGCTGCAAGTATGCCGGGAACCGCTTCAGGTACTGTTCATAAGGCAAGACAGCCACTGTTGGCGCATCAAGGAAGTCGGTGTTCCACACGCCCAGCAAGCCAAGAAGTACCGGCAGGTTACGTTCGAAAGGCGTAGTGCGGAAGTGCTCGTCCATCTGGTGAAAGCCGTCGAGCATGGCTTGAAAATTGTCCGGTCCGATGGCCAGCATCGTCGCCAGGCCGATCGCCGAATCCATCGAGTACCGGCCGCCAACCCAGTCCCAGAACCCGAACATGTTGGCGGTATCGATGCCGAATTTCTCGACTGCCGCAGCATTGGTTGAAACCGCGACAAAGTGTCTTGCGATTGCGCCAGAGTGTTTCAGGGTCTCAAGCGCCCAAACGCGTGCCGAGTGCGCGTTGGTCATCGTCTCCAAAGTTGTAAAGGTCTTTGATGAAATGATGAACAGCGTCTCCTCTGCGTCCAGGTCGCGTGTAGCTTCGGCCAAGTCGGTGCCGTCAACGTTTGAAACGAAGCGAAACCTCATGGTCCGATCGCTGTAATGCTTGAGTGCTTCATAGGCCATGACCGGGCCCAGATCAGACCCGCCGATGCCGATGTTAATCACGTTCTTTATGGGCTTGCCGGTATACCCCTTCCATTCTCCACTCCGAACCCGATTGGAGAATTCTGCCATTCTGTCCAGCACAGCATGGACTTCGGGGACAACATCCTTTCCGTCCACCACGATTGAGGTACCTTTTGGCGCGCGCAGGGCCACGTGCAGGACCGATCTCCCTTCAGTCACATTGATCTTGTCCCCGCGAAACATGGCATCGATCCGCGATTGCAGATGGGACTCTTGTGCAAGCTGGATCAACAGCTTGACGGTTTCGTCTGTTATGCGGTTCTTTGAGTAGTCAAAAAAGAGGCCAACTGACTCGGCTGTCAAGCGCCTTCCGCGGTCCGCATCGGCGGCGAAGAGATCGCGCAGATGAGTTCCCCGGATTTGGCCATAGTGGGTTTGGAGATGTTTCCATGCCTCCATTTGGCTCAGTGGCTTAATCGCCTGGCTCGGGGATTGGGGCGTCGTCGATGTAACCATTCTCGTTTCCTTTCCTGCTTCATCTAGTTTGGAGGCCGCTTCACTCCTATTGCAAGAGAGCACCGTGGCAGACGATCTTTCGGCGAGTCGAAATACCCAAGGTTTTTCTCTCCAGATTGGATTCGCAATCGGACTTAAAGGTGTCACAGAAAGCTGAAAAAAGGATCGCTGCAGTTTGGATCCAGGGCGAAGTCAAGTGGCGCTTGACTGGCTTGAACAGCCAATGACATTTTAGCCCTTAATTTCTGCGACTGTTCAAATCTGGCCTTAAAAAGAATAGGAAACGACCAAGGCCAGATATCGCAGCGGGTTGCTGAGCAGACTGGGATTCGAACTCCGTGTGGGGTCGTCAGCGAGGGTAGTGACCCGGAACTCGAGGGATTCAATCTCGGTCCTAATCCGAGAACTGAATGCGCGCGCTGCGCGCGGAGTTCACGAATCCAGCTTCCAATGGCGGAGATTTGAGATGATCAAGCAGTTATGATGCGAGAATGACAGCTTCGGATGCGAATCGCTTGAGTCGATGGACAATGGAATACGGCTTGAAGCCGTGTGCGATTGCGGTCTGTTTTGTGTTGGTTGCATTGTTGTGGACATTTCCTTTGCAGCACGTCATCGCATATCCGTTCGTGTTTCTGTTCTTTGCCGCCATCATGGGCAGCGCATGGTTTGGCGGAGTCATCGCCGGTTTCGTTGCGGTTGCGCTCTCATCTTTGCTCATAACATATTTCTTTATTCCGCCTATCTATTCAATCACGGTGGCAAAGGAGTCCCGGAGTTTTCTCGCTGCGTTTGTACTCTGCGCGATTGCTATCTCCATTGTGAGCTCTGCACGGAAGCGGGCTGAAAGTGCGGTACGAGGCGCCCGAGACCAGTTGGAGGCCAAGGTGCTGGAGCGAACAGCCGAATTGCGGCGATCCAACCTGGAGATACAAGAGAGCGAACGTCAACTGCGCATTCTGACAGAGGCAATCCCGCAACAGATTTGGCGAGCAGATGCCACCGGCCATATTCAATACTGCAATCAGCACCTGCTGGAATACACCGGGGCGAGGGGAGACACGTTGCAGGGGGAGCCCTTCTTCAGTATCCTTCACCCCGAAGATGAACCGCTGTTTCGTCAAGGATGGCAGGCCGCTGTCGCCGCAGGAGGTACATTCGAAGTGGAAGCGCGAGTACGAGGATCGGACGGGGAATATCGCTGGTTTCTAGTCCGCAGTATTCCGCAGTGTACGGAGGATGGCCGGGTGGCCAGGTGGTATGGCATTCACATCGACGTTGAGGAACAGCGCCGCGCACAACAGAAACTCGCACTCGCCCAAGAAGATCTGACACGCTTGTCGCGCACTTTGAGCATGGCGGAGATGGCGGCGTCGATTGCGCATGAGCTGAATCAGCCATTAACCGCACTTGTCTCTCATGCGTACGCCTGCAGCGAGTGGCTTCGCGGCGAGTCCACGAACCTTGAAAAGGCCTCAGCAACCGCAGAGAAGATTGTGCGAGAGAGTACTCGCGCCGCCGCCGTCGTGAAGCGCGTTCGCGCGCTGTTCAGCAAGGAAGCCGAGGTGAGAGAACCGACCAACATGAACCTGTTGATCGAGGAACTGACGCGTCTGTTGCGCGACGAGGCGATCCGGCGGGGCGTCTCCATCCGTCTAATACTGGCGCGCGATCTTCCCAGGTTGGAAATGGACCCAGTGCAAATCCAGCAGATTCTGCTGAATCTTGCCACAAACGGTATGGATGCGATGATGGAGAAGCAGGGGCAGCGAGAACTCACAATTCGGACGGCGAAGCGAAATGACGGCGAGATCCTGGTGGAAGTAGAAGACCAGGGCCCGGGAATCACTCCTGAAATTGCGGGCAGAATCTTCGAGCCATTTTTTAGTACCAAAGGACAGGGAACAGGCATGGGCCTTGCGATTTGTCGTAGCATTGTCGAGTCGCACGACGGAAATCTCTGGACGGAAAACTCCCCGCGGGGCGGCGCAATTTTTCGATTCACGGTGCGGAAACAATCATGACCAACATGGTGAACGAAACGAGTCAATCCTGGGAAACGGTCTTCATTGTGGACGATGATGAGTCCATTCGCGACGGCCTTTGTAATCTTCTGGAGGCAGTGGGAATCAGATCGAAGGGCTTTTGCACAGCTGAAGGATTTCGGGCTCATTGGTCCGAAACGATGACGGGATGCCTGCTTCTCGATGCGCGACTTCCAGGGATAAGCGGAGTTGAGTTCCAGGAGCAGTTGCAGGAATCGGGCATTCGCATTCCCGTGATTTTCATGACCGCGCACGGAGATATCCCGATGGTTCGCAAGGTCATGAAGGCTGGTGCGATCGAATTTCTTACGAAGCCGTTTCAGAAAGAGGAACTGCTGCGCGCCGTGGACCAGGCATTCTCACGCGATCGAATTCGATGTGAAGAAGAGGGAATCCTTGGCTCCATTCATTCACGCATAAGTTCACTTACCGACCGCGAGCGGGAAGTAATGGCAATGGTAACTGCCGGTCTGCTGAACAAGCAGATCGCCTTCGAACTGAATCTCAGCGAAATTACTGTCAAGCTGCACCGCCGCCACGTAATGGATAAAATGCAGGCAGGCTCATTGGCCGATCTAGTGAAAATGTGCGAACGTGCGAAGGAACCTTCCTGGCAGGGTCCGTTGATATAGGTGTTCGACCTTTCTAAGTTCCTTATTTGATCGGTTGTTTCGGGCCAATCTGACTCTGCGAAGTCGCTCAGCCGAGACTTGCTGCACCTATGAATTCGCAGACGCGGCCCCTGTTGCCGGACATGAAGTCAAGGAGACGGTCAAAGCTTTGGAAAAAGTAACGATTGCCAACACATTCCTGGAAGTCGATGTTCTACCTGAGTTCGGCGGGAAGATTTCCTCATTGCGATATGTTCCGAGTAACACGGAGCTCATGCAGATGCCCCTCGTTCCGTATGAGCCAAGAACCATGACAATGGAGTTTGAGGAGAGCGATGCGAGCGGATTTGATGAGTGTTTTCCATCCATCGTTCCATGCAATGTAGAGACGAATGGAATACGCGTCGAGATACCAGATCATGGCGATCTATGGCGGCTTCGCTGGCGCTGTGAAAAGAGTCATGACGAGATTCACCAGAATGTTACTGGAATCAGTCTTCCTTTTCAGTTCAATAAAGTGCTGCGTCTAAGTGGCTCGAGTCTTGAAATTGAATACCGTTTGACTAACATCGGGACAGAATCCTGGCCCTATGTCTGGTCGGCGCATCCGCTTTTTGCAATCAGTGAGGGAGACAGGATCGTCTTACCCAGCTCAGTAACCACTGTTAAGGTGAAGAGTTCAATTGGTAACAACCTCGAGCCTAGTTCAACTCTTTCCTGGCCGAAGACGAGATTGCCGGATGGGAGGGAAATCAACTTCGGTATAACCAGTGGTATCCAAGCGCACACCGGAGACATGCTTTTCACGAAGGCCCCGGTTGAAGGCTGGGCAGCATTGGAACGTATGCGCGAGGGCCTACGCATTGAACTTAGATTCGATCGTGAGCATGCAAGATATCTAGGCCTTTGGTTGTGTTATGGCGGGTGGCCGGAAGGCAGGACTGCCCGGCAACAATCTGTAGCCATCGAACCTTGTACGGACTCCTCGGGTTCACTTTCTGAAGCGCTAGCGAACAATGAGGCGCTCAACCTTGAGCCAGGTGCCACCGCCGCATGGACAATCGAAATTCGAGTGTCTCAGATGAACAGTCCGAGTTGAGGAAGGTTGAGGGCCGCGCGTGAAGGGTATTGTATTCCGGATCGAGAGCTACTACGAGACACTCAGCCATTGCTGGGAAGTGCGGTATGAAGCAGCTGTTCGACCTCGGCAATCGATGGCATGGAGGGCTGTGCCCCATTGCGCGTCACGGAGATGGCTGCGGCCGCAGATGCAAATCGCGCGCTGTCGATGGCTGTCCTTCCCACCATGAGACCAGTTGCGAAAGCCCCGTTGAACGCGTCTCCGGCAGCCGTTGTGTCCACAACATCGACCCGCACGGCATCGATCTGCTCGGCGTATGTCGGAGTCGCCAGGTAAGCTCCGCGCGACCCCATCTTGAGCACGACGCCGCGTGCGCCCTTCCTGAGGATGGACGCTGCGATTGCACTGGGCTCCAAGGCGCGAGAGGGGTTTGCACGATCTCCGGTATAGAAGGCAGCTTCGATCTCATTCGGCGTGAACCAAGCGACTCGCTTCAGCAAGTTCTCAGGTATCTCGCGCGTTGGCGCCGGATCGAGAACCAGGGGAACATTTGCATCTGCGCAGATGTCCGCCAAATGCAAGACTGTCTCCAGGGGTATCTCTAATTGTGTAAGCACGGCACCCGCGTTCCGAATGATGTTCAAATGCTTGTCGACGAATGCCGGCGATACGAGCGCGTTTGCACACGGCGCAATCACAATGCTGTTATCCCCATTTGCCGCGACGACGATGAGTGCCACGCCCGAGCTTCCGTCAACTGTGCCCACAGATGAGACATCGACTCCAACCGAGCTTAATTGTTCTCGGAGGTGCGATCCGAAGAGATCGGATCCAAGTTGACCAATCATTTGAACCGGATAGCCAAGACGGGCTACAGCAACGGCCTGATTCGCTCCCTTGCCTCCCGGGTGAATCTGGAAATTGGAGCCCACAATTGTTTCGCCGGAGACAGGGACGTGTTCGGCACGAACTACAAGATCCGTATTGATGCTTCCAACTACGACAATAGGTTTCATTTCGTTGAGCATGGGTCCGATTCGGTCTTGAGCGACCATGTCTTGCCTGGTAATAAAAATTGCACGAGGCGAGCAAAGCTTCAGGTGAGTCCCAATAGTAGCAGCACGAACATCGGGGTGAGAAGACGTCTCGTTCGCACACGCGCACTGCATTCGCCGGTCAGAATTCTTCCTCTTTCAGGATCTGCTCGTAAGCCGGTACCGTGAGGAATTCAATGAATCGCGGTGCGCGGATCAAACGTCGCGTCAATTCCGCGGCTTTTTGATAGGTGGCATAGCGAACGGCATCCACCGCCGTACTTTGCTGGTGGAGCTCGTTGTCGATGAGGCTTTCGACGAGCGCCAGGTCCACCACTCTGCCATCGCTGAGCTTTGCCGAGTGATGCACCCACTGCCACAGTTGTGCGCGGCTGATCTCGGCCGTTGCAGCGTCCTCCATCAGGTTAAACAAGGGAACGCATCCGATGCCGCGCAACCACGCTTCAAGATAGCCCAGGCCAATGGCCACATTTTGCTTCAGACCGGCTTCGGTGATCTGTCCCTCTGGAACTTGCAGCAGATCGTCGGCGGTGGGGTTGTAGTCGGGCAACTGCTTCGAAATCTGGTTGGGCTGGGGCATGAGGCGATCGAAGATCGCCAACGCCACAGGGACGAGCCCGGGATGGGCAACCCATGTCCCATCGTGTCCGTCACCGGCCTCGCGCTCCTTGTCTGCACGCACCTGGGCGATTGCTTTGTCGTTGGCTACTGGGTCTGACTTGATGGGGATGAAGGCCGACATGCCGCCCATCGCGTGCACATTGCGCTTGTGACACGTCTTGATGGCAAGCTTTGAATAGCTCCTCATAAAATGCGTGGTCATGGTGACCTGTGCGCGGTCAGGCAGCACCGCGCGCGCGTCGTTGGCGAATTTCTTGATGAAGCTGAAAATGTAATCCCAGCGGCCGCAGTTCAATCCGGCGGAGTGGTCGCGCAGTTCATAGAGGATCTCGTCCATCTCAAAACTGGCCAGGATCGTTTCGATGAGAACCGTTGCTTTGATGGTTCCTTGCGGAATGCCGAGTTGTTTTTGGGCGCGGATAAAGACATCATTCCAGAGCCGGGCCTCCAGATGACTTTCCATTTTGGGCAGGTAGAAGTAGGGTCCACTGCCTCGAGCCATCAACTCCCTTGCGTTGTGGAATAAGTACAGGCCAAAGTCGAAGAGGGAACCTGACATGGGTTCACTATCCACGAGTACATGCCGCTCCTCCAGGTGCCAGCCGCGGGGACGGATAAAGAGCACGGCGACCTTGTCATTGAGCTTGTACTGCTTTCCCGAGGACGGGTCGGCAAAGGTGATGGCGCGCCGGATGGCGTCGCGCAAATTGATATGACCGTCAATCAGATTGTTCCATGTTGGCGTGCTCGAGTCCTCAAAATCGGCCATGAAGACCTTCGCGCCGGAATTGAGCGCGTTGATGATCATCTTGCGGTCCACGGGGCCCGTGATCTCAACCCGGCGGTCCATGATATCCGCAGGCAATGGAGCAACCGTCCACGTGGCCTCACGGATATCTCTCGTTTCATCCAGGAATGCGGGCTTTTCACCGGCGTCGAGCCTCTTCTGCCGTTCATGACGAGCGATGAGGAGCTCTTTGCGGCGCTCATTAAATGCTCGCTGCAAATCCACGATGAAGGCCGTTGCTTCGGGTGTGAGGATTCCGGCGTGGTTTTCATTTACAGGAGCACGAAGTTCAACGCCGGGAAGGTCATTGGAAATGGGCATTCGATAAACTCCTTTTCTAAAACTATCGCGTCGGGGGTTGCCTCAAGTGGAAAGACTATTCCCCGCCTCGCATCAGTTCGTCGGTGGAGATGCCGCGGATGGACGCATCCAACAACTCGACCATGTGGAAGGCGGGCATGGTCTTGAACCCACGTCGTCGAAGGCCGTTCATGAGTTGCAACAGGCAGCCGGGATTGGCGGAGAGCACGGCTTGCGCACCGGTTGACAGCAAATTCTCAACCTTCCGATCGCCGAGTTGATTGGCTGTCTCGGGCTGCAGAAGATTGTAGATGCCGGCCGAGCCGCAGCAGAGAGATGCTTCGGGAATCTCGGCTACGTCCAATTCGGGGATTCCGGCCAGCAGGCTTCGCGGCTGTTGGCGCACGCCCTGTGCATGTTGCAGATGGCAGGCGTCATGGTAGGCGATGTGCAATTTGAGTGGATGGCGAGGCGCTTGCGGCTTCAGCTCGCAAAGGATTTCCGAGATGTCTTTGCACTTCGCCGAAAAAGCCGCGGCGCGCCTGGCCCAATCGGGATCGTCGCGCAGCAGATGACCGTACTCCTTCATCGTCGATCCGCAACCAGCGGAGTTGATGACGACCGTGTCTACATGCGCCGACTCAAATACGGTGATCATCCTCTTCGCCAAAGCGATGGCTTCTTCTTCCATTCCGGAGTGGAGCATGAGCGCACCGCAGCATGCCTGTTCACGGGGGATGATGACGTCGCAACCTTCCGCGGCCAACACACGCGCTGTTGCGCTATTCACGTGCGGGAAAAAGACCTGCTGCACGCAGCCACTCAACATGCCAACGCGCCGTCGCGGCGCCGTCTTCGACCGTATGGTGGAAGGCAGTCTTCGAAACAAATGGGAAGGCACGTCGGGCAGGAGGGCTTCCATGGCCGCGACGCGCTTGGGCAGAAGCTTCAGTATTCCGGTTCCGCGCAGTAGCCGGCGCAAACCGCTCCTTTGATAGACAAGGAGCGGGAGGGCAAGCAGGCGGAGCCGTCCGGCATGTGGAAACGTTGCAAAAATCAACCTGCGAAAGGCCGACTCGTGCCAACTGCGCGGAAGATTACGCTCGATCTGCGCGCGCGTCGGCTCGATGAGTTTGTCGTACTGCACGCCGGATGGGCACGCCGTGACGCACGCCATGCAACCCAGGCAGTTATCCATGTGCTGCCGAAAACGCGCATCGAGTGGGGCCTGCCCTTCAGCGGCCTTCTTGATCATGTAGATTCGTCCACGCGGTGAATCCATCTCCTCGCCCCACAGCACGTAGGTGGGGCAAGCGGGCAGGCAGAAGCCGCAATGCACGCAGTCGTCGATGTATTTCTTCTCGGGAGCATGGTGTGCGTCGAAGCTGGAAGGATGCGCGTCTTCCTGGGGAATGGCGTGCGGCGTATCCATCAGATTCCCCCTACAAAACGGCCGGGGTTGAGAATGCGGTCAGGATCGAAACGCCGCTTGATCTCGCGCATCAGGGGCAGTGCGTCTGGATTGGGCCCCCACACATTGAGTTTTCCTCGCAGTGAATCCGGCATGTGCAGCGCGACGGCACTGCCGCCTGAAGGGCCCAGCTTCTTTCGAAGACGCTCAATCAAGGCGATCGCGGCATCGGATGCAGAGGTGAGAGCGACGGTCATCAAACCTGTGGCCTGGGCAACGACATCGATCTCGTGGCCTTCAGCGGCCGCCCACTGTTGTAACTCTGAACTCAGGGAACAGATTTCACCGGGAAGAAGCGACACCTTGATCACGAGTGCGCCGCTCTGGTCGAAGAGCCGCTGCCGTGTCTGCCAGACATCTTCGCGAGCCTCAGCCAATGTCAGCTTTCCGCAGAGACTTTGGATGCGGACCGCGTATTCTGCAAGGCATTCGGGGATGCCCGCGATGCGGATGTCGAGTGCGCATTCGCGATTCACCATACGGAGTTGCACGCAGGATGGCGTCATCTGCGAGTCCATCAAAGTGCGAAGCGGCTCGGCAAAAAAGTCTGGAGGCGCTGCTTCCGGCGCCGTCACGGTCCAGGTCCGCACATGTTCTTCCACCGGGTGCAGGCGGAAATTAACCTCGGCAATCACGCCCAACGTGCCAAAGCTGCCGGTGATCAGCTTGTGCAGGTCGTAACCTGCAACGTTCTTGACGACTTTGCCGCCGCTCTTGGCGATCGTCCCGTCGGCGCGCACAATTGTCATCCCAATAATGAGATCGCGCAACGCGCCAAACCTCAAGCGGAGAGCACCGCCGTCATTTGCCGCGATCACGCCACCCACGGTTGCGCGGTCCGGCCATAGAGGATCGAGCGCGACCATCTGACCGTGGCGTCGCAGTTCCGACTGCATCGCGGCCCACGCGCAACCTGCCTCAACGGTGCAGGTCATGTCCTGCCATGGGTGGTCGCGAAGAGCTTGCATGCGATGCAAACTCAATTCAATTTCAGGCATAACGGGGTTGCCCCAACCAAGCTTGGTACTGCCGCCGGTGGGCATTACTGTAAGTCGGTTGGACTGGGCGAAGCGCAGTATCTGCGCGACCTGCTGCGTGTCTCCAGGAGCAGCGACAACTGTATCTCCGCGAAGTTGTGCGTGCTCCGGCCCAAGGATTGAAGCGAGATGGGCTATGCCTTCTTCGAGTGTCAGTGCGGCGGACAGGCTCATTAGAAGATCTCCGCGATCCCGGCGGTTTCCAACGGATGCGGTGTATACGGACCGGGTTTTTCCGCGCAAAGACGGGGGCGAGGAAAGACCTTGTCAGGATTGGCGATGTTTTCGGGGTCAAACGCACAGCGCACGAGTTGCATCGTCGCCAGGTCCGGCTCAGTGAACATATAACCGAGCGCTTCCTGTTTTTCCTTTCCTACTCCGTGTTCGCCGGTGATGGAGCCTCCATGATCCACGCAAAGATGCAGGATTCGATAGGAAAGGTCGAGCGCAATTTCTTCCTGTCCCTCAATGGAGCGATCGTAAAGCACCAGTGGATGCAGATTGCCGTCGCCGGCATGGAAGACGTTTGCAACGCGAAGACCTGCTGCGGAGGACAAGCGGTCAATCTCGGTGAGAAGATGCGGCAGGGCAGTACGTGGAATGACGCCGTCCTGCACAATGTAGTCCGGCGAGATCCGACCCACCGCGGCAAAGGCAGCTTTGCGGCCTTTCCACACCAGGGCTCGTTCCTGGTCAGACTGCGCAACGCGTACCTCCCACGCGCCATTGTCGTGACACAGAGCCTGCACAGCCCGCATCAGCACTTCGACTTCGCTCGAAGGGCCGTCCAACTCCACCAACAGCAAACCATTGCAGACCGGATAATGGGCGTGAACGGCAGCCTCTGCTGCCTGGATGGCGAGCGCGTCCATGATTTCCAGCGCCGACGGCAACATTCCCGCTGCAATGATGTCGCTGACGGTCTGCCCCGCCGCCTGGATGGAGTCGAATGCGGCTAGCAGCGTTTGCACCACTTCAGGGCGCTTGACGATGCGCAGGGTAATTTTTGTTGCCACGCCCAGCGTGCCTTCCGAACCGACAAAAACACCAGGCAGATCGTAACCGGGCGCATCGAGCGTCGACGAACCCAGTTGCACCAGTTCGCCCGAGGGCAGCACCACTTCGAGCGCGAGCACGTGAGTAACGGTAAAGCCGTACTTCAGGCAATGCGCGCCGCCGGAGTTTTCTGCGACGTTGCCGCCGATGGTGCAGACCGATTGAGATGATGGGTCGGGTGCGTAGAAATATCCTTGGCCTGCAACACGCTGGGTGACATGCGCATTGATGACCCCTGGCTCGACAACGACGAAGCGGTTGGTCAGGTCCACCTCAAGAATGCGGTTCATGCGCGCCAGGCTGATGACGATTCCGCCGGCGGCCGGCAGTGCTCCCCCGCTGAGACCGGTGCCTGCGCCGCGACTGACGAAGGGAATTCGATGTTGGGCACAGAAACGCACAATCGCCTGCACCTGCTGGGCATTGCGAGGCAGCACGACCGCGCCGGGTATCACGCGAAAATTTGTGAGGCCGTCGCACTCATAGGTCTGCAATTGGCTCTGGGCGGTGATAAGGCCGTCAGTTCCGACAACCGCTGACAACTGGGCGATGTGGGCGGCGGTAAGCACTCTACGGATACCATACTTCAAAGAAGAGGCAAATGCGTCCCATCAAGATGACTGCCAAGGTTCGCACAGGGCAGGTCTAGGCATCGCGCTCCCCGTTGGAAGAGTAAACGATCATCAATAGGCGGGGCCGGGGACGCTGGGCGGTGCAAACCGCAGGCGTGGCACCGTTGGCCGACGGGTCTTCGGGGTCTGAATCGTGTATCCTCCTCGCGGAGCCGTGATGGCGCATTTGAGATTGGGAGGCGGAATCAGATGAAGTGGAAGATCCTGACAGCAGCAGGCCTGGCGCTGGCGACTACCTCTTGTTTCCCTGTTGATCACCCCAGGGCGACAATCAGCAATGGGCTGATTCGCGTCAAAGTGTACCTGCCGAATGCGAAGACGGGCTACTACCGCGGCACGCGCTTTGATTGGTCGGGCGTCATTTCGGATCTCGAATATGAAGGGCATAACTACTATCCGGAATGGTTTCAGCACGTGGACCCGAAGGTGCACGATTTTGTTTACGATGGCGCGGCTATCGTGGCTAGCCCCTGCACCGCCATGACGGGCACGCCCGAGGAATTTGTTACCAATAAGGGAGCTCTGGGCTTTGATGAGGCCAACGCCGGGGGTCCTTTCATCAAGATCGGCGTGGGAGTGCTCAGAAAGCCCGACGACGCGCCATACGATGCCTTCCGGGTCTATGACATCGTGGATGGCGGAAAGTGGACTGTAAAAAGGAAAACGGACTCCGTGGAATTCATGCAGGAATTGTCGGATCCCACCACCGGTTATGCCTATGTCTACCGAAAGACCGTGTCATTGACAAAGGGAAGGGCGCAGATGGTGCTGGACCACAGTCTGCGGAATACAGGAAAGAAGATCATCCAGAGCAGCGTTTACGATCACAATTTCCTCTATCTGGACCGCCAACCTCCTAGCCCGGACTTTGAGGTGACGTTTCCCTTCCCGATCCGGGCCGATCTGCCTCCGAGCAGCGACCTTGCCGAGCTCCGTGACAATCGGGTCGTCTTTCAGAAGACTCTCACGGGCGAAGACCGTGTCTATTTTGGCATCCAGGGTTATGGATATGACGCGAAAGACTACGATATCCGGGTCGAGAACCACAAAATGGGTGCAGGGGTCAGAATTACCGGTGACCGTCCGCTGTCCCGTGCAACTCTGTGGTCCATTCGGGCGCCTCTTTCCGTTGAACCGTTCATCGATATGAAGATCGCGCCGGGCGAGGAATTCACCTGGAAAATTACCTATGACTACTACACGCTGCCGAAGAGCGGCAATTAGACATTGGCCGCTCCGGCCGATCAATTCATCGAGAGCTTCTAAAGAGTGCTTCCCCGATCTTGTCGGCCGAGGAATTAAACCTTAGGCGTCGGTTGGTTCAGGAACCGCTATCACGGTACGACAAGCGGTTATCGAGAGTCCGCCCGCCGCAAATACGAATTCTGTCCCGCAATCGATACACTCCAGCTCTCGTTCAGGTTAAGCCCGTGTCAAGGCACACACAGTGTGTGCCTGGTTAGACGGCACGCCATCTCCTTCCTTCGCGTAAATCCTTTGTTTTCAGCTCGTATCACTTGGCTCCCTGGTTGCATTTGTATCGGGCGCAGCCGATTGAGCAACGGAATCGAGGATGCGATGACGAGTTTGAATCTCAGCAAAATGGCATCGACGGCGGTGATGATGGCGGTCCTGACGGGAGTTGCAGCCGCGCAGAGCACGAACGCGCCCAATCGCACGATCGTGGTCAGCCTGGAAGATCGCAAGCTGGCTCTCATTGAAAACGGACAGGTTTTGAAAGTTTATCCCGTCGCCGTCGGCAAGCCGTCCACTCCCAGCCCTGCGGGAACATTCACAATCGATCGCCGCGTGGCGAATCCTACCTATCACCACGATGGACGGACGATTCTGCCGGGGCCGGGCAATCCGGTGGGCACGCGCTGGATGGGGTTGAGCATTCGCGGCTACGGAATTCACGGAACCAACGAGCCGATGTCGATTGGCAAGGCCGCATCGCATGGTTGCATTCGCATGGCAAAGTCCGATCTGGAAGAGCTTTTCCCGTTGGTTGCTGTCGGCGACAAGGTGGAGTTGGTGGGTGAGCGCAATGAGGAGACGGCGCAGTTGTTTGGCCCCAGGCCTGTCGCGACTTCAGCTCAACCTGCTGGTGAGATCGCGAGAAACGAGCCGGCGGCGAAGACTCCAGCTGAGCAACCGGCGACGGCTGTGAATGCTGTGCTGAGCTTGGCGAAGACGGATCGCGCCGCCGCGATCGGGATTGTGGGATCGCGGTAAAGGAGTACGGCAATGACGTTGCTCGTGGATGCGATGAGCGGTTTAGGCGCGGTGCTGCTGCCGGTGGCAGCGGGGCTGCTGTTTGAAGAATTGACCTTTGGAGGACTGGTTCGGTTGCTGTTGGTTCCATGGCCGCGCACCAGAACAAAGGCGCACTACCGCAGCGGGATGTTGTCGCAAGGGTCCAAACAGAGGGACAACCAAAAGGGGGAAGAGACATGATCGCATTGAAACTGTTGTTGACGGCGGTGGGAGTGTTCGTACTGGTGGCCGCAGTGGCGCGTCCGCTCTACGCACTTTGGATTCGTATCCAGGCCGCGCGGAAGAGGGGTGGTCAGGACGGAACAATGGCCGGACCTACAGAGAGCGAACGGGAGGAGATTCAATGGCGTGGGCCTGTCGCTCTGGCGATGGTGGCCTGCCTGCCGCTGCTTGTGGCATCCAGTATTGTGGTGGTGCCCAGCGGCATGGGCGGAGTGCGGGTCAGCCAGATTGGCGGCACGCTGCCTGGGACGCTCTATCCTGGAATGCACTTGATCACGCCACTTGTGGATAGCGTGCAGGTATTTGACTTGCGCGACCATCTCTTCACAGCGGGCTTTGTGCAGGAGGGGGTGAAGTCTGCCGCGCAAAGGACGGGCCTGGATGTGCAGTCGCGTGAGGGGCTCAACATCGGCCTCGGAGTGACTGTCCGGTACCGACTTGATCCCAACAGGCTGGCCAACGTGCAAGCGCATCTACCGCAGCCTGCGGACAGGGAACTGGTGCCCCCGGTGGTGGCCAGCGCCTGGCGCGAACTTGCGCCGCAGTACACCGTGCGCGAAATCTTCTCAACCAAACGGGAGGAGGTGCGCGCCAAGGCTGCCGCCATCATTACCCGCAAGCTGGGCGCAGACGGGATTCTTGTGGAAGAAGTGATGCTTGCCGACGTGCAACTGCCTGCAGAATATGCCAAGGGGTTGGAGGGGTTGTTGCTCAAGGAGCAGCAGGATGACCAGATGAGCGTGGACACGGACATCCAGCAGAAGCAGGTGAAGATCGCCGAACTGGAAGCTGAAGCTGAAGCGGTGCAGAAGGTGAAACGGGCCGAGGGCGATTCTCAATCGAGGGTGGTGGAGGCCAAGGGCGAGGCAGACGCGATGCAATACACGCTGCCTCTGAAACAGAAACAGATTGAGCAGAGCAAGCTGGAGGCCGAGGCGCGCAAGGAGGCGACTATTCAGAACGCACAAGCCGACGCAGAGGCCAAGGTGATCGACAGCAAAGCCGAACTGCAGCGGCGCAACCTGCTGGCGGACGCGGAGGCAAGCCGCATCAAGCTGATTGCCGCCGCTAATGCGGATCGCATGACCAGCGAGGCCGCGCTGCTGAACAAGTCTCCGCTGCTGATCAACAAGATCATCGCCGAGCGGCTTTCGGACAAGATCCAGGTGGTGATGGTGCCTTCGGACGGAAAGTTCTTCTTCGCCAACGATGTCTTCAAGAGCATGGCAAACACTCCCGTGATGAAGCAGGAGATGGACGATGAGTCCGCGCCCGATCCAAAACCCGGGCACTGAGGACCGGCGCGGGACGAGAGAGACGATCTTTCGTCCCGAAGACTGTTCAGGACGTAACCACTCGCTCACCGTCGGCGGTCTTCCTCATGAATCCAGGCGCCGCCAGACGGTATAATCCGCGCAAACGCACATACGCAAAAGGACGATGGCAATGAGGCTGGGGCGGCTGGTTGCAATGGGATTGATCGGGTTCTCGTGGTTGAAGGTAAACGCCCAGAGCCCTTGGGAGCAGCCCACCGCCGCGCTGGCCGATCAGATTGCCGAAATTCTGGGTCCTGCGCAGACTCACATTACGATTCGTAATCTTTCGACTGTCCCTGCAGATCAGATTCCCGCGATTCGTGACCTGGTTGAACAGGATCTGAAGTCCCATGGCGTGTCCGGTTCCGATGCGCAAAGCGCCAACACTATTCGAATCACCTTGAGTGAAGATACGCGAGAACTTCTTTGGGTGGCAGAGGTAGTTGAGGGCAACGAAACCAGGGTGGCGATGGTGCGCTCAGCCCTCGAAAGCCCGAAGCCATCGCAGCCTGCGGGAGGAATGACGCTGCGCCGGCAGGCGATCCTGAACGCACATGAGCCGGTGCTGGCGCTCCTCGAAACTGCGGACGGGCTGGTCAGTCTGGAGCAGGAACAGATCGTGATTTACGCTCGCACGCCGAATGGCTGGGAAGAACAGAAGCGGGTGAACATTGGGCAGCGTCGTCTGCTCGCACGCGATCCGCGCGGTATTCTGCTCATGCCGGCGAACGGTGATGGATTCGAGGCATTGCTCCCGGGAACAAAGTGCGCAGGAAATTACACACCGGCGCAGCCGCAGCGCGAACTGCATGTGCAGTGTGGCGTGAGCGACGATCCATGGCCGATTGTGCAGATCAACGGTACAGACGGCCCTGCCTTGGTGAAAGCCTTTTACAACGCTGCCCGTAACAATTTCACAGGTGTTGTGGCGCCGAGTGTGACGCTGGATTTGCCTCCCTTTTACGCAGCCGTCCAACTTCCTCGCCCCAACGGAGCCGGATTGCTCATCGGTGGCATCGACGGCAAGGTTCAACTTCTCGAGACGGCTTCTCTTAAGACGGTCACCGGAACCCGCGACTGGGGCAGCGACTTTGCCCCACTCCACTCCGGCTGCGGCGCAGGCACGCAGATCGTCGCTTCCGGCTCAGGCGAGGCGGTCAGCGATAGCCTGCGCGCATACGAACTTCCTGCGCTTGAAGCTGTCCCGACAAGTCCGCCGCTGGCGGTCGATGGAACTGTTATGGCGCTCTGGCCCGCGCCCGATGGCAAGAGTGTCTTCGCCGTCATACGCAGCAAGCCAAATGAATATGAGGTGGACCGTGTTACGGCAAATTGCAATTAGCTGCCTGCTCGTGGCGCTGGCGTTGCCGACTCTCGCACGCACTCGGCCACACTACGGTGGCACGTTGCGTATTGAGATCGAAGGCGACCCGTGGCAGCGTCCAGATGGGCTGCCGCGCCGCTTGGTCTTCGATGGATTGACCACGCTTGGCGCAGATGGATCCGTCCGGCCCGCGCTCGCGACTGAGTGGGAATCAGAAAATAACGACCACCGCTGGCAATTCCGGCTTCGGCCGGGTGTTCATTTTCATGATGGCTCTCCCCTCACTTCCGTAGCAGTGGTGGCGTCGTTGACCGCGTCCTGCACCCGCGGCTGTCCGTGGACTGCCGTTCGTGCAGTCGGATCCTCGGTCGTTTTCATCGGTGAATCGTCGATGCCGAATCTGCCTGGCCAGCTCGCGGGCGGCGACTTTCTGATTTCGCTCACCCACACGGCGGACGGAAAAACGCCCACTGGCGCGATCGGCACCGGGCCATTTCAACTGACCGGATTCAACAATGGAGTGCTGACACTGGTGGAAAACGACGCGAACTGGGAGGGGCGGCCTTTCCTCGATTCCATCGAGATTCGCGTGCACCGGCCCATCCGCGACCAATGGCTCGATCTGGGTGTGGGCCGCTCGGACGTGGTTCAGGTCCCCGCCGAGCAGAGGCGGCAGGCGCAACAGGAGCACCTAGTCGTGCTTGCCTCGGCACCTGTTACGCTGGTTGCGCTTCAGTTGTCGGACACGGGCGCACTTCAGAATCCCGCTCTGCGCGCGGCCATTGCGATGGCCGTCGATCGTAACGCTCTCTTCAACGTCATCTTTCAAAAGCAAGGCGAGGTCACAGCGAGCCTTTTGCCGCAGGCGGTCACGGGCTATTCATTTCTATTCCCGACCGACCGCGATCTAAACAAAGCGCACGAGCTGCGCGGAGGAGTGACACCCCCACCTCTCAAGCTGAGCGTAGAGGGAAGCGGGGCAATGCAATTGGCGGCGCAGCGGATCGCCCTGAACCTTCGCGAAGCGGGGTTCAATGTGCAGGTAGTTGGCGCGAGCCCTGGCCAGCGTGTTGACATGACTCTGCGCACCATCACTCTTGAAGGCGGAGAGCCGGCGACGGCACTTGAAGCAGTGCTCCGCTGCGCAGGACAAACCTCAACCATCGTGGAACAGACCCCTGCCGCGCTGTATAAGTTAGAGCGCGAATTTCTCGAGCGCCATACCATAGTTCCCTTGCTGAACCTTCCGCTGGCGTACGCAACCGGCGGCCGGGTGCGTGATTTGCAAATGCGCGCCGACGGCATGCCCGATCTGGCCGGAGCTTCACTGGAGGACGCGCCGTGAGCCTGAGGCAAAAGCTGCTCCTGTTGTTTTCGCTCACCGTGGCTGCGGCGGTTGCAGCGGTAGCGTGGACCGTACTTGTGCGCATCCGGCATGTCTTCGAGGTTCGCGACCAGGAAGAGACGGCGCTCTTCGTGAGCCAATTCCAGCTGGAGTTTCAGCACCGCTCGGCGGAGGTAGCCGCAGCGGTGCAACACCTGGCCGCAAGCGAGAAGGCCCGCAGCATGGCTTTCGAACTGGGACAATCGAGCGACCCCGCGCCCTACCTGACGGAGGCGCAGACGATGGCGCAGGATGCACAACTCGACTTTCTTGAGGTTGTGGGTCCCGACGGCAATGTCGTCAGTTCGGCGCAGTGGCCGGCTCGTTTCGGTTACCCAGAACCGGCGGCGGCTGCGGCAATACAGACATCTTTTCTGAAGCGCGAAGACCTGCCCGACGGGAGCACATCTCTCGGACTTTTTGCGGTGCGCGCCATCAACGGGGCGGAACCCGCTGTGCGATTGGTGGGCGGAAAGCGGCTCGATCAAAGCTTCCTCGCGGAGCTGCCCGTGGCGCCCGGCATGACCGTCGGACTCTACAGTGATTCCGGCCCGAACCTAAATTCAGGCACGGTTCCGGATGCAGTTGGGGGCACGGATCGGAACGCGGCACTCAGTGCGGGCTTTGATCCGAGACGCCTGGTTGGCGCAAACGGGGATGTGCCAGGCGCGGAACGCTATAAGATGTTGATCGATGCCGCGCGGAAGAATCTGCAACAGACGAGCGCCATCCTCTACCTCACGGGCCGGCGCGAAGACAGCGTGAACGCGACGGCAATCCCGCTCAAAAACGAAGCGGGAGACGTGCTCGCCGTGCTTACGGTGGCCATCTCGCGCAGCGGCATGGTCGAAGCGCAACAGCATATTCGCGCTATCGCCTATGGCGTCGCGGGCGCCGGGATCCTGCTGGCGATCATCTTCAGCCTCTGGATTGCCGCGCGGGTTTCGAGGCCCATCGAGCAACTGGCGCACGCAGCGGAAGAGGTAGCGAACGGCAACTGGGATGTGCGCGTTCCAGAACGGGGACGCGACGAAGTCAGCGTGCTGGCGCGCAGCTTCAATCACATGACCGAACAGCTTGCCAGCCAGCGCGAACGGCTTGTCCAGAGCGAGCGTGTTGCGGCATGGCGCGAACTGGCGCGACGCCTGGCGCACGAGCTCAGAAACCCGCTCTTTCCGCTACAACTCACGGTCGAGAATCTTATTCGGGCGCGCAAGCTTTCTACAGAGGAGTTCGATGAGGTCTTTCGGCGAAAGTACAGAAACGCTGGGAATGGAGATCGCGAACTTAAGACCATCATTGGCCGGTTCAGCGATTTCAGCAAAATGCCTCGGCCCGAGTTGGAGCGACTCGACGCAAAAGATGTGGTGGCGCGGGTGCGCTCGCTTTACGGAAACGTGGGGCAAACAGCAACGGCAAGGTTCACGTCGAGATTGACGTCGCCGATCAGCCGATGCCGCTCATGGCGGATCCGGAACTGCTGCATCGCGCGCTTTCAAACCTGGTGCTGAATGCGATGGATGCTATGCCCGACGGTGGGCAGTTGACCATCTCAGCGCATCCGAGAAGCGCAACCGTTGAGTTGCGCGTGGCCGACACTGGCGAAGGCCTGACGCCCGAGGAATGTGAGCGGCTGTTTACGCCGTATTACACGACCAAGCTGCATGGCACTGGCCTCGGCCTGGCCATCGTGCAATCGGTGGTAGCGGACCATGGAGGCACAATTGCCGTGGAAAGCCGCGATGGCGGCGGTGCAACGTTTATCATCACATTGCCGAAGGCGGAACCGTGAGCACAAAGGCGAACATCCTCATCGTCGATGACGAGGCAAAGACATTGGCCTCGCTGGCCCGCGCCTTCCGACTTGCCGGACACGAGGCGGTGGTTTGCGACAATGCCGCGCGCGCATTTGAACTGGCACGAGCGCAGCCCTTCGACCTGATCCTCAGTGATGTGGTGATGCCACGCCGCGATGGTCTTCGCTGCTTGAGGACTTGAAGAACGCCGGCGTTGCAGCCCCTGTGGTGATGATGAGCGGACAGGCACACATCGAAATGGCCGTTCGCGCAACGCGCCTGGGTGCTCTCGATTTTCTCGAGAAGCCGCTCACCACCGAGAAGCTTCTGGTGACGATAGAGAATGCGCTTAAGCTGACGCGACTCGAAACAGAGAACCGGGATCTGCGCACCCGCGTCGGCAAGCACACCCTGGTATTTGCCGGGGAAACCATGCGTCGCGTGATGGCGCAGATTGAGCGAATCGCGACAAGCGAGACACGCGTCTGCATCTACGGCGAGACAGGCACAGGCAAGGAGTTGGTTGCGCGCACACTGCACGAAAGGAGCAAGCGGTCGGCGGGACCGTTCGTCACGCTCAACTGTGCGGCCGTTCCTGCCGAGCTGATCGAGAGCGAGCTATTCGGGCATGAGAAGGGCTCTTTTACCGGCGCGGCGCAGCGGCACACAGGAAAGTTTGAGCAGGCGCATCGGGGCACATTGTTTTTGGACGAGATTGGCGACATGCCTGCGGCGATGCAGGCCAAGCTGCTGCGTGTGCTGGAAGAGGGCGAAGTAGAACGGATAGGCGCGGATAAGCCGATCACTGTCGATGTACGCGTAGTGGTAGCCACACATCGCAACCTGGAGCAACTCGTTGAGTCCGGAGGCTTCCGACGTGATCTTTACCATCGCGTCGTGGTGTTTCCAGTGGAGCTTCCTCCGCTGCGCAAACGCTGTGAAGACTTGCCCGCACTGGTCGAACATTTTGCCCGGCAAGTGAGCGCGCAGAACGGCTGGAAGCAAGTGCCTTTCACTCCTCCGGCGATTGAGGCGTTGAAGCAGTATGCGTGGCCCGGAAATATCCGTGAGCTGCGCAATGTAGTGGAGCGGCTGCTGTTGTTGGCGGAGAGCGAGGTCGACGAGGATACTGTGCGCATCGCGCTTCCTGCGGCGGGTTCGAACGCTGACACGGCACTGAGCAATGAGAAACCGCCGGAAGCAAACGGCCCGCTCGCGCAGCGTGTTCTGAACTTTGAGCGTGCAACTGTGCTTGCCGAACTCGAACGGAACGACCGGAACATTACGCAAACGGCTAGAGCACTGGGGATCGAGCGCAGCCATCTCTACAAGAAGTGCCAGCAGCTCGGCATCGACCTGCAAAATCTGCCGGGCCGGTAGATCTGCAAGGCACTCAATATAAACAAGTTTCTCGCGACTAACCCAAATCAGATCAGCGCCGAACAGGGAATTGTCATCCAGCATTTGGGTATCCGGAATTGTTGTGCGAGGTTTTCTTGTTGACACGTATCGCAAATTGCAATACTATTATTGCAATTTGCGATGAAGAGAAAGTTGGGGACAGACTTCATTGCATCCAAAGTCATGAAACTGGGCGAAAAAATCCGCTATCTGCGTGAGGTCGAAGGAAGCCTTCGCGGGCTGGATCGAGCCATGAGCCAGCAGGAGTTGGTGAGGGCCATTGAAGCCGAGACGGGCTCGAAGCCTGAGCCAGAGCTATCTTTCGCAGATCGAAAGCGGAGCGCGCCCGCACCTGACCAACACCACGCGGCAGATTCTTGCCGGATTTTTCAAGGTCCATCCCGGCTACCTGGTGGATGATCCCGAGGGCTATCACCCGGAATTGCAGAGCGAGTTGCGCAATGTGGAAGACAAGCTGGACCTTTGGCTGGTGTCGGGCGCGGAGCGCTTTCGTCGCGACCCGGAATTGAAGCAGGCTCTGCTGACGCTGGCGCGGCACAGTCACACCGGGAGTGCCTGATGCTGCTGGAGGCGATCCTGGAGACGCCGGGACTGGCGCCGCGGCTGGCTGAAGTGTTGCGGCCAAGGCTTGAAGGGAACACACACGGATGCGAAGGCGCAGGAGCCTGCGGCGCATAGGTCGGCCCAGTGGCGAAGAACTGTCCGCGAGAACCTCGAAAGCCCCGAAAAGGGGGGCACGGCGATGACTTGGGAAACCTTCTATTTGATTTGCTTTCTGGCGGGACTGATGTTGAGCGCGGTTTCGTTGCTGGGTGGCATGGGGCACTTCGGCGGACACATGCACGTGCCTCATTCCGTGCACCCAATGCACATTCCGTCCGCATCCGCGACAAGCCACCTGCCGCAAGGCGGGAGCGGGTTGCATGCGGCCACCGGCGCGGCGACAGGGCACGCGCGAATGTCCCTGGTGGAACGGATTTTCGCATCATGATTTTTCTCTGCTGGTTTGGCGCGGCGGGATACCTGCTGACGCGCTACGGCAGTTTTGTTGGCCGGTGTGGTGCTGGTGCTGGCCGCGGTTTGCGGCCTGGCTGGAGGAGCGATCATCTTTTTCTTCCTCACCAGGGTACTGTTGCCGCATGAGCGCGAACTCACCGCGGACGAGACCAGTGTTGTGGGTGCGGTGGGACGAGTATCTCGCTCCAATTCGCGCCGGCGGAACCGGTGAGATTGTTTACGAACAACTGGGCGCGCTGCGGTCGGCGCCGGCCCGCTCAGAAGACGGCGAACCGATTCAAAAACAGGAAGAGGTATTCGTCGTCCGCTACGAAAAGGGAATTGCTTATGTGCGGCGTGTGGGAAGAGCTGGAGCGGCCGGTAGGATCGTCGTCAGACAAGGATCAGCCGTCCTCAAAACCGCAGGCATGAGATCAACGAAGGATGGCGACCTTGCTCAGATCAGCAAGCATTCTTCCCGGCTGAAAGGACCGGGCGTCTCAATGACGATACGACCGTGCTGATTACGGACATGGCCATCCTGGTAGGGATTTTCCTGCTGGGGTTCCTGGCCAAGATGTTTCCCAAGAACGGCCGCAACGCAACGGCGTCGAAACAGCGCAGTGCATGATCGATGACGGCATGGAACGTCAACCATATCTAACCAACGCTACCTCCCGGTTGAAAGGACCGGGAACGCAATGACGAACCAAATTGTAATCTTTGTGGGACTCGGGGTATTGGCGCTGATCTTTCTGATGGGGATTCTGGCCAGGATGTATCGCAAGGCGGGCCCGAACGAGGCTTTGATTGTCTATGGCTTCCGCGGGCCGCGCGTCATCAAGGGGCATGGCACGGTGATCTTCCCGATGGTGGAGAACTGCCGCGAGCTGACGCTGGAACTGATGAGCTTCGATGTGGCTCCGCAGCAGGATCTCTACACCAAGCAGGGCGTGGCGGTGACGGTGGAGGCCGTGGCGCAGATCAAGGTGCGCAGCGACCAGGCATCGATCCTGACCGCGGCCGAGCAGTTCCTGACCAAGCCGCCGCAGCAGCGCGAAGGGCTGATCCGGCTGGTGATGGAAGGCCATCTGCGCGGCATCATCGGCCAGTTGACGGTGGAGCAGATCGTGAAGGAGCCGGAGATGGTGGGCGAGCGCATGCGCGCCACCTGCGCCGAAGACATGAGCAAGATGGGCCTGGAGGTGATTTCGTTCACCATCAAGGAAGTGCGCGACAAGAACGAGTACATCTCCAACATGGGCCGGCCGGACATGGCGCGCATCAAGCGCGATGCGGAGATGGCGACGGCCGATGCGGAGCGCGATACGGCGATCAAGCGCGCCACGGCGACTGCGCGAATCGGCCGTGGCCAAGGCGCAGGCTGACCAGGAGCGGGTGATTGCCGAGACGGCTTCGCAGACGCGGCAGGCCGAGGCGCAGCGCGACCTCGAGATCAAGAAGGCGGAGTATGCCGAGCAGAGCCGCCGGCAGCAGGCCACGGCCGACAAGGCGTACGAACTGCAGACCAACGTCATGCTGCAGCAGGTGACCGCCGAGCAGGTGAAGGTGCAGCAGGTGGAGAAAGAGGGCCAGATCAAGGTGCAGGAAGCCGAGATTCTGCGCCACGAGAAGGAACTGATCGCGACGGTGCTGAAGGGCGCGGAGATCGAGCGTCAGCGCATCGAGAACATGGCGGCCGCTGAGAAAGAATCGCCTGACCACAGAAGCCGAAGGCCGCGCAGTCGGCGATTCGTACGCAGGGCGAGGCCGAGGCCAGCATCATCTTCCAGAAGGGCGAGGCGGAAGCCAAGGCGATGAACGTGAAGGCCGAGGCGTACCAGGAATGGAACCAGGCCGCGGTGGTCGACAAGCTGCTGACCAACATGGCCGATGTGGTGCGGGCGATGGCCGAGCCGCTGAGCAAGGTGGACAAGATCACGATCGTGTCGACGGGCAACGACGGAGCTGCCGGCGTGAACAAGATCACCGGCGACATGACGAAGATTGCGGCGCAGGTGCCGGCGCTGTTCGAGGCGCTGAGCGGCATGGACATCAAGCAGTTGATGTCGAACGTGCAGGCGATCAAGCAGAAGCCGGAGAACGGCGCGGCGAAGGCGAGTTAACACAACGACTGCGGGAGAGCAGCGGGGAGTGGATCCCATCTTAGGGGCAAGAACGATGCGTAGGGATGGGGCCCCGCTAGAAAAGTTGGGCGAGGAGAGGATGAAGACAGGAGCAGATGCGTCGCAGTGCTGGTGCGGGCTTGGCGATCGCGCCTTGGACCGGCTGTCGCGCAAGCGTATTACGGTGCGCCTCGGGAGCGATGGCGCAAGAGCAGGCGGCGCCGGCGATTCCGCCGGAAGACCAGGCGACGCAGAGGAACAGTTGGCCAAGCCTGTTCCAGGCGATGCGAATACGCGAGCAGATGCAGTCGATGCGTAGGAATGTGCCCACGATGGTCGAGTCCCAGATGCGAGAACAGCTCAAGACGAGAAGCGCAGTTGCGGGCGGCGCAAAGATCACGGCCGAGCAGCGGGCGGCAATGGAGCAGATTTCGCACAAGTACTTGGAGAAGGCAATGAACATCTATTCCATCGACGAGATGATTAGCGACATGACATCGATTTATCAGGGGTATCTGAGCCGAGAGGATGTGGATGGCATGATCGCGTTCTACAGTTCCAGCGCCGGGCAGCATTTGCTGGACGCGCAGCCGAAGATTGCCCAGGAATACATGCCGCTGGTGATGAGCGAGTGCAGGAGCGCACGAGGCTGTTCACGGCGCAAATGATGAAGGAGGCTGGCGGCCGCGAAGCGGGCTCGGCCAAGTCGACGACGCCGGCCGACAGCAAATAAGCCGATGGCGGCTGAAAGTGCGGCGGCCGCAAAGGAACAGGATCAGCAGCTGAAGAAGAAGGAGGAGGATATGTCGTTACTGGATAGGGTGAGCACGCTGCTCCGCGCAAATTTGAACGACCTGGTGGAGAAGGCGGAGGATCCGGAGCGCATGCTGAAACAGATTGTGCTGGACATGGAGAACCAGTTGCTCCAGGTAAAGACCCAGGTGGCCATTGCGATTGCCGATCAGCATCTGCTGGAAAAAAGCGGGCCGAGCACGAGCACCAGGCGGCCGAGTGGCGCGCCAAGGCGGAACTGGCCGTGCAGAAGGGACACGACGACCTGGCGCGCGCGGCACTCGAGCGCGCGTTGAGCCACGATCAGCTGGTGTCTGGATTTGCTGCGCAGGCCGAAGACCAGAAGCACGAAGCGGACAACCTGCGCCAGGCCCTGCACAAACTGGAGCAAAAGCTCAATGAGACGCGGGCCCATTGCGAGATGCTGGTGGCCGAACATCGTCGCGCCAAGGTAGTGGGGCGGGCGACAAAGCGCGCCAGGTAGTGGGCAACGGACCAGGAGCAGACTCTGGCCGAATGAAGAGCAAGGTGCCATCTGCGTCGGCGGAAAACGCTGGCTGCGAGCGAGATTCTGGCGCCGAGACGCTGGAAGACAGATTCCGAGCGCTGGAGAGCGAAGACAGGGTGGAGACAGATGCTGAACGAACTGAAGAGCAGGTTAGCCGCGAACGGGTGAGTCGCGGGTTGCTTTCTGGTCTTGATCGCGGGCCGTCACTGAAGCCCAGAATCGGCTCGGACACGAGCGGCGTGTAATAGCGCGGGAATCCATTCTGACGCTATGCGTCATGCTGACGCCGTGTGGCACAAACGGTCGCTTCGACGAGATTGTTTCGTCAACTTTGAACTATATCGGCACGATGAGAGACGCTGAGAGAGTTGGCGCGATATTTTCTCGGGCGCGCCGAGGTCGAACTCGGCACTTGGCTTGCTACCGGGTGAGAGTCACCGAGTTCCGACCAGGAGATCTGCCGGTTTCGCGCCACTTGTAGATGCGATCCCACTCAAATGCAATTCATTTGTTGAACGCACATTGGTGTGATTTAGCGAAATGCATCAACCTCTGCCCACTTCCGCTAAACAGTCGTGCATATTAGCCGATAGATAGTTAGCTGAGAACTTACGGCCTGGGAGAGGTGGAAGAGTCCGGTTACTTGACGGCCAGAGATGCATACATATGATTCAGTAGGCCGGTATGGAGGCGAAGAGTTTCTCCTTGTGTTAATGAACTGCGATGCGGAAGCTGCGATGGAGCGCGCGAATGAATTGCGCCATGTCATTGCTTCTACTCCCGTCAAGACTGCAAGTGGCTCCATCCAAATAACCACGAGTATGGGAGTTCTTGCATCAGCGCCCGCAAGGGGCTGACGATCGGATATGCCGATGTGTCGGGCGAGGGCCTGGTCGTGCACGCCGAGGAGGCCTAAAGATCATAGAACTAGCGGGGGCGAAGGTCTCAGTTCATTGATGCTCGCGAGAAGCATTCAATATTCTTACGTCCTCACCTCTTGTCCGCGCACGGGATGGCCTGCGCGCTTACAGAGGTCAGACCACAAGTATATGATCTATGGCGAATGCCTTCCCCTGAGGTGCGCGAGATTTCCAACTTGAGGGTTGCGTTCGGTGCTAATCTCGTGGTACTTCAAAGTTACAGACTGCAAGAGGGTTTTTGCACGATATGCCGCCAGGTATCCAGGATTCGCCCGACAGCCATCGAACGATGGACGTGGTGAACCACGTTCGTTCCTTGATTGAGAAAGGTGTGCTCCAGCCAGGGGACAAAATCCCGCCGGAGCGCGAATTTGCTCGATCGCTCAAGATTAGCCGTGCCAGTCTACGCACGGGCATTGGCTACCTGGCAGCCATGGGCGTGATGAAAATCCGGCACGGAGTTGGAACCTTTGTGGCCGATGGCCCGCCGGATTTTGGCAAGGCGTCCCTCAGTTTGATGGGCGCTCTTCACGGCTTCCAGACCTGGCAGATGTTTGAAGCACGCATCATTCTTGAATGCAGTCTTTCCGCCCTTGCAGCGGAGCGCGGGAAAGAGGAGCACCACGCTGCGCTCGCCGAGGAGGTGGCGGAAATGTTTGCTGCCTTGACCAGCCCCGCTGACTACCTCATACACGATGTGCTCTTTCATCGCATCATTGCCAAGGCATCGGGCAATCCTATCCTCGCAGCCATCATGGAGACAGTTACGTCGTCAATGTACGATAAGCGACGGAAGACCGTGGAATCTGCAACTGACCTGCGGGAGTCCGCTGAAATGCATCGGGAGATTTACCGCGCGATTCGGGCACGGAACCCGCTGGCAGCGCGAAAACTGATGGAAGAACACCTGCGGTCGGCGCAGACTGCTCAGGGCGCCGAGCGTCCAACTGACCGGAAAGCCGCTGCGATTGCTCCGAAGATCAAGCCGACGCGGGTAAAGACAGCCACGCATTGGCGGTCAACTTCTATGCGCTTGAGCCGGGGATCAAGAACTGCGGCAAAGTCCCAAACATAACGAAGCATTGATTTTCTTAGACTCTTCAAGTGGTCAACCACTCCGTGGAATGGTCCCAGGGGCAATCTATGAAAGCGGAGTCTTGTTTTCCAGCCTAACGGATGGAACTATTGAATTTACAGATGTTCACGGGTCTATCGCTCTGAGCAATGGCAATCATGCCGATTCCATTTTCATTTAAATCTTGACAGTCTTAAATCTACCTGCAAATATTTTGCGATCATGAGTGGTCGGACCACGCTCAAACGCCAGGTTTCCCCAGGAACCGAAAAAGCAAAGCAATTTTTGGGAGGTCTCAATGCAACGCATGTGCTCAAAAGCTCATAAGACGATCGTTTGCCGTGTTATCCTCCTGGGCTTCGTAGCCGTTGTACTGTTCGCCACCAAGGCCAATGCGCAGATCGCCGGAACCGGCAACATTCAAGGGACAGTCACGGATGCGTCCGGTGCCGTGGTTGCGAAGGCGTCTGTGACTCTCACAGATAGGTCGACTCGCGTGGCGCGCAAGGGCCTGAGTGATGACGCCGGTGTCTACGTATTTCCCGGTGTCCCCATCGGCACTTATGACCTGGCGGTGTCCGCTCCGGGCTTTAAGACCTATGTGACCAACGGCATCGTTCTTGAGGTCGGCAGCAGCATCGCGATCAATGCCCCACTCTCCGTGGGTGCCACGGCAACCAGGGTTGAGGTCCAGGCCGAGGGCCTTTCGTTACAGACAGAGGACGCCTCATTCAAACAGACGATTGATCGGGAAGCGGTCACCGAGATGCCGCTCAACGGCCGGCAGATGACGGCCTTGATCACTCTCTCCGGCGGCTCCAATTCCGCACCCGCAGGCGACTTTACCGGGAGCAAGTACTCATATCAAACCATCTCCGTCTCCGTTGCCGGCGGTAATGGAAATACCACCCTTTGGCGGCTCGACGGTGGAGACAATCAGGACTACATGGGAATGGCAACCTTCCCTTTCCTTTTCCCGACGCGGTCAGCCAGTTTAGCGTGGAATCCTCGGTGCTCGGCGCGCAGGATGGTCAGCACACCGGTGGCTACGTGAATGTAGTTACCCGTTCCGGAACCAACTCCTTCCACGGATCCGCGTTTGAATTCATCCGAAACAACTTCATCGACGCCACCAACTTCTATTCCACAACAAAGGACACGCTTCACCAGAATCAATATGGCGGCACGTTCGGCGGTCCGATCAAGCGCGACAAAATGTTTGCATTCGCCGGATATCAACACACGAAGGCCGACCAATCGCAGGCAAGCACCGAAGCCTTTGTACCCACTGCCGCAAACGTGGCGGGCGATTTCTCGGTCACAGACGGGCCCAATTGCGAAGCCTCTGGTAAATTCGTTCAACTGGTCGACCCGCTGACCGGAGCGAATTTGCCCGGCGACATTTACTCAACGGCTCCCACGTTTAACGCGCAAGCACTGGCGCTGCAAAAGTTTCTGCCCGCGATCGATCCCAACGTTGACACAAAAGGCTGCGGACTTGTTTCCTATTCCATTCCATCCGAGACATTCGATAACCAGTTCGTCGCGGCGTGGACTTCACCATCAACCCAAAGAACAATCTTTACGGCCGGTACTTCATTGACGGGTACCAGGCTCCTGCTTTCTTTTCTCCGACCAACATCCTGATCACCACTCAATCCGGAAACATAGAACGGGTGCAATCTTTCACGCTCGGTGAGGCGTACACCATCTCGTCAAATCTTGTGAACGCCGCGCATGCCACGATCATGAGGCGCGTAAACAGCCGCGGATATGCAGCGAATGACATCAACGCGACTAGCATCGGCGTCGATCTTTTTCAGGCAGTGAAGAATGGCCTGCAGATGGCAGAAGGCAAATTCAATATCGGCGGCGGAACAAATTCGGTTTCGCATTTCAACGACAATACGCTTCGCCGTCGACGATGATGTCACCTGGGTTCGCGGCAAACATCAACTTGCCCTTGGCGGGGAGTGGGTTCAAAACGAACTCAACATCGGCAACGCCTACGAATCCAACGGGATCTTCACCTTCAACGGCCAATACAGCGGCAGCGGACCCAATGGAGGAAGCGTCATAGGAGACCAGAGCCTGGACTTTCTGCAGGGAACCATGAGCGCCTTCCAGCAAAGCAAACAACAACAGAACGCGCTGCGTGGCCCGATTCCAAGCCTCTACGCTCAAGACACCTACCACGCCACCAGGCGACTCACTCTGGTTGCGGGCCTCGCTGGGACTCAATTTCATGCCCGTCGATTATTTCAACCGCGGCAGCATCCTCAATATGGCGGACTTTTTGTCCAAACAGTCAGCACCGTCTATCCGAATACACCCGCGGCTCTCGTTCGTGGCGATAAGGGGGTTCCCGGCGCGGGATTACGAAACCGCCATCGCAAGTTTCTCCAACGTTGGGTCCTCCTCGATCCATCGGGTGACGGCAAGACAGTGGTTCGCGTAGGGGCCCAATTGGCTTATGACGACCAAATTCTTCACCGGTCAGAGGATCCAGCAGAACCCGCCATTTGCCACCGCCGTCAGCAACTTGCAGAACTTCTTCATCGGGGCCGCTCAATTTCAGCGCTCCCTGGTCCGTGGTTCCATCACGACCAGTCCATTTCCGCAGCCGATGTGCCTACTCCGGCGCAAGCGCAATTCTTCCCTCAATCGCAGTACATCGTAATGCCCCAGCAATTCCACGCGGCCTACACCATTCAGTGGACACTCAGCGCGCGAGCATCAGATTTGGCCATGGTCGGCAAGCAGCGAAACCCACGACATTCGGGAATACGACTCGGCACGATCCCCTGGGCAAATTACTGAGTCCGGCAGTCTTCATCCCTGGAGTGGGGAGCAAACGGTACGGGCTACCGGAAATCGTTGCACTGGCCTAGCTGCAGTGAAGCCCGGCGCAGCCGGGACAAATGTTCCACCACCAGAACCAGGCATCGCGAATTTCGCTCCACGATTGCGATCCGATTCAGGGCGACCAGATTAGAGAGGTAGCACGGGATCATCCCTTGTCGGTGACGAGGGCACAGCCACTACAACGGCTTGGTGGCTACGCTCCAGCATCGCCTTCGTCGACCTTCAGCTTGCTGGCAAACTGGACATGGTCGAAGTGCCTGGACGAAGCCGACGGCCAGGGCGACCTTGCCGGCACGACCGTCGAGGACCCGAATGATCCCGATTGGACTATGGCCCCTGCGGCTTCGATTATCAAGAATGTCGAAAACGTAGTGATCGTCGCCAAGAGCAATTTCATCGCTTCAACCGCGCCGGGCGGATGCTCATCAACGATTGGGAACTCGCACCCCTGATGCATATTAGGTCTGGCGCCGCTCTCAACGTGACCTCGGGACAGGATAACTCGCTCACTGATTGAGCCTCGATCGCCCCAACCTGGTGCCCGGAGTTAGCCCCTACCATAAGGTGAAATTCAACAAAGCCAGCGGCGAAGCAAACCGTGAATACTCTCAACCCGGCTCGCATTCGCCCAGGTTACCGCTCCGTGCGGCTCAAACCTCAATGGCTGCGCGCAGACTCGGAACCTACGGAAATGTTGGCAGGAACGCCTTCAGGACACCTCCATATTTTCAGCTCGACTCTCAAATCTCACGGATATTTCCGATCCACGAATCCATGTCCATGGACTTCCGTCTGGAGGCTTTCAACGTGCTGAACCACCCGGATTTTGGTCTCGGATCGCTGGGTGCGAACCGGGTTCTCACATCGGCAACGTTTGGTCAGGTCTCATCGACCACGACTACCCCCCTCAATCAAGCCAAGTCTTCCAGGGAAGCGTGAAGTTCACCTTCTAGTCCTCCCTCGCCGCCAATTCGGGCAGAGCGAGGGAAGGGTTACAGCAACGGCACGACGATTTACTACCGGGGACATCATCCCAATCTCCTGGCAATGTCAGGCCTGATCGAAGGCGATTCCGCGAGCGCCCTAACCGAGATCCGTTGGCGGAACGAATCGGTGCGTCTGCAGAACGAGTCTCAGATGAGATGCTCCGACTTGCTTCAGATTTGCTTTCGCTAGCGGAGGCTGCCCGGCTTGCTCAAGATCGAAGTCGTCGACGAATGCCGGGTGCTCTCGCAATTCGCCAGGCGAATGAAGAGAGTCGAATGATCAAGAGATACATGAGTAGCCAAGCGACATGAATCGCAGGGATTTTGTGAAGGGCGGCGGCGCTCTGCTTGCAGCGCCGTCTCGTGGAATGCATTCAAGCTATGCCGCCATCGTGGGCGCGAATGATCGCGTCAAGGTTGGCGTCGTCGGCTGCAGCGATCGCATGAAGAGCGCGTTGATTCCAGCATTCCTTCAGACACGCCAAAGAGATGAACTTCAGTTCGTTGCCGTTTCCGACATCTGGAACCGCCGCCGCGAAGAAGGCGCAGCCTACATCCAGAAGCTCGGCGGAAGCCCTTGTCGATGCTGTCCGCAATAACGAAGAACTCACGCGCGAAAGGATGTCGATGCGGTGCTCATCGCGACGGCTGACTTCCAGCATGCACTGCACGGTGTTGAAGCCGTAAATGCCGGCCGCGATGCCTACGTTGAAAAGCCCACTGCTCATACCATGGACGACGCTCGCAAGTTTCTTGCTGCCGTGCAAAAAGACCGGTAAAGTCGTTCAGGTTGGAACCCAGCGCCGCAGTACGCCGAGCTATCAAAAAGCCGCTGAATATATCAAGTCTGGACAATTCGGCGACATCGTGATGGTCGAAATGACATGGAACGTGAACCAGCCAGGCAGATGGCGCCGCCCCAACGTCGTGCCGCTTCTGAAGGAGGAGGACACGGATTGGAAACGCTATTTGCTCAACCGTCCCTATGAGCCATTCGATGCGCGCAAGTATCTCGAGTTTCGTCTCTTCTGGCCCTATTCATCGGGTATTCCGGATCAGTGGCTTGTTCACCAGATCGACACGGTGCATTGGTTCACCGGTCTGCCTCATCCACGCAGTGTGGTCGCCAATGGTGGTATCTATCTGTGGAAGGACGGCCGCCAGAACTGGGACACGATGACCGCCGTGTTCGACTACGGCCCGCTCGACGATCCCTCGAAAGGCTTTCAGGTGCAATACACCTCGCGATTCACAAACTCCGCCGGAGGCGTCAAAGAGCTTTACTACTCCAATGGCGGCATGATCGACATGGACAAGCAAACGGTGACCCCGACCGGCGGCCTGACCGCTCGTTCAGCCGCCGAGATGGGAATGAAACCCAACCTGCTGTCCAGCTTTTCGCTCGTCGAGAAGGCCGAGTCCGTTTCGACCGATGCCGACACTCACAGCGATCCAGAAACGTCGGCCAACATGCGCAACTGGATGGAATGCGTCCGTTCCCGCAAAACTCCCAATGCGCCCATTGAGGCTGGATATAGTCATTCCATTGCGCTGTGTATGAATGTCGCCGCCATCCAGACAGGCCAGAAGGTCACCTTCGACGACAAGACCCAGCAGGTTATGGTGGGAGGCAAGGTCTATGCGTAGCATGGCAGTGTTGGGACCTTTCGCCGCCTCAATGCTACTTACCGTTTCGACCTTCGCCGCCACATCTGCCAAGGGCGTACAGGTGGTCGCTGATGAAGCACATCGTCGCGTCGACATTACCATCGATGGTCAGCCCTTCACCTCCTACGTCTGGCCCGTTTCACTCAAGAAGCCAGTTCTCTATCCGCTGATCACCGACGAAGGAATCACGGTCACCCGCGGCTTTCCGCTCGATCCGCATCCTGGAGAGCGCGTGGACCACCCGCACCACGCCGGCCTGTGGTTCAACTACGGCAATGCCAACGGCTTCGACTTCTGGAACAACTCCGACGCCATCAAGCCGGAAAGTCGCGCCAAAATGGGAACTATTGATTTTAGGAAGATTGTGTCCGCCAAAAGTGGTTCCGACACTGGGGAGTTGGTCGTCGAGTCGACCTGGGTTACGGGAGAGAACCAGCCGATTCTGGATCAAACGACGCGCTACATCTTCTCGCGCAGCAACCACGCCCGTACAATCGATCAAGTCGTTACCCTCAAAGCCCTCGACCGTGTCGTCTTCAACGACGACAAGGAAGGTCTCCTCGGCATGCGTGTCGCCCACTGGCTTGAATCGCCCGATGAAAAGGGCGGCGCTTTCATGGACGCAAATGGCCGGCCGACTCAAGTAGAAGCCGCCGGCACATCGGGCGCTACAGGCGTGTACCTGACCAGCGGAAGGAATCAATAGGAGAAGCCGCCTGGGCGACGCGCGGCCGCTGGTGCTCTCTCACAGGACACACA
>CAVQZQ010000039.1:0-17349 GCA_963718435.1 uncultured Acidobacteriota bacterium
CGGGCCGCGTCGCGAAGGGAGTCGTTGCGCCAACCACCCCCACCTGAGGGGGTCGTTGCGCCAACTGTGGCGGATCGGGCGAGCGCCGACGGCATCCGCATCGAAGACGGGTGTGACGACCGTGATGTCTGGAGATGGGTGCCGCCGTGGTACGGGTCGTTGAGGACGTAGACGTCGCCGGGGCGCATGTGCGGCGCCCGCTTGATCACCATCTTGATGGATTCGCCCATCGAGCCCAGGTGCACGGGCATGTGCGGCGCGTTCGCGATCAGCCAACATCCTCGTGGCTCAGTCGCTGCGTGCCCAGGCCGGCGGCCAGGTTGGTAACGCACGAGATTCCCAGCACTTCGATTCCCATATGCCGCGCCACAAGGGTTTCAGGCACTGTGGACATGCCCACAAGCGTTGCTCCCAGCGTACGAAACGCCCGAATCTCCGCCGGTGTTTCAAAACTCGGCCCGCTCACCGCCACGTAGACGCCCTCTTCCAGAGCGAGCCCATCATCGGCGGCCGCCTGCTGGGCGAGTTCGCGCAAACGTTTTGAATACGCCTCGGTCATATCAAAGAAGCGCAGCCCTGTCCCTTTCCGAGTAGCGAAGCGCGCCTCATTGGGTCCCGCCAGCGGATTCCATCCCATCAGGTTGATGTGGTCGGCCAGCAGCACAAGCTGTCCGGGTTGATAGGTATGATCGATGCCCCCTGCCGCGTTGGTCAGCACGACGGTTTTTATCCCCAGCATCCCCAGGACGCGCATCGGGAACGTCACCTGTGCCGGGGAATATCCTTCGTAAAAATGCACGCGGCCCTGCATCAGGAGGACGGGCGCACCGCCCACGCGTCCTGCCACGATCCGCCTGAGTGGCCATCCACCGTCGACTGCGGGAAATGCGGTATCTCGCGATACGGTACAACGACTGACTCGGTTACAGCGTTGGCGACCGATCCCAGGCCTGAGCCCAGCACAACCCCCACGCGAGGAGCCAGCCCGCTCAGCCTGCCGCGCAAGAACTTTGCTGCCTCAGTCACCTGGTCGAAGTAGGTCATATATTTACCTGAGAAAAATGCTCTTGCACATTCTACAGGCTGCGTTGCAACCGAACCGGCGCCCCGGCCATCAAGATAGAGTTAATCTGGGCCCATGCAAAATGCGCGCGCCTGAATCGATGGAGGTCTCGTGAAATGTGCCGGAATATTAAAATGCTCTTCAACTTCGATCCTCCCGTTACCGACGAGGAGGTTCGTGCCGCGTCGCTTCAGTTTGTGAGGAAGATCAGCGGATTTACAAAACCATCCAAGGCCAACGAGGAGGCATTTCTCGCCGCTGTCGATGAAATTACGGTCGCCTCTACCCGCCTGCTTGCCTCGCTCGAAACCAATGCGACGCCAAAGACCCGCGAAGAAGAAGCAGCAAAGGCCAAGGCCCGCGGCGCGCTCAGATTCCGCAATCGCGAAGGCGCTGCATGAAGCAGATTGTTGCCGTCATCTTCGGATTGGGGCTTGTCTGCAATGCCCTGCTGTTCGTCCCGCAAGTCGTGGCGGTCTGGCGCAAGAAAAGCGATGAAGGCATTTCGCTCATCACCTTCGGCGGCTTTAGCGTGCTGCAGGCCATCGGCATCGTCCACGGCCTCTACCAACGGGATTTGTCGCTCATCCTCGGCATGGCCGCAAGGCTGCTCAGTTGCGGCACCGTCACATTCCTGACCTTCTTCTATCGCGTACGCCGCAAACGCGCCGCAATAGGGACCTAAGCGTGCGGCTTACCGATGAGATTGGCGCGCATGGGTTGGTTTTGTGGATGGATTCGGAAATCTCCATAGAGTAGTTCTCTGAGAATCGGGGTCGGACGCAAATACCAGCTCGCCCAGGAGAGCGGCGTATCACCATAGGCGTCCTTGGCGTCGATGGTTGCACCGGCATCCTTCAATAAGCGAATCGTTTCCACTTCACCAAATGCTGCCGCGCGGTGGAGCGGCGTTTCGCCTTTGGTCCGGCAGTCCCGCATAAAGCCGCCTGTCTCCACGCCGGGCTTGGTGACAGCATTCGGATTGGCTCCATGCGACAGCAGCACGACCAGAACGCGGTCGTATGCCAGGCGGTCTGTCTTGCAAAGTGCCGCGTGCAGTGCGGTCTCGCCTGTGTCGGCCAGCGCCTGATTGACCTGTGCACCCTGCTCCAACAGAAACTTGCAGAGCCGCCAGTGCCCGTGGAAAGACGCGGCATTGAGACCAAGGTTCTCCCCCATCGAGTCGAGCGATTCCCCTTGCGACAGAAGGAACCGGATGGCGCTTACATCGCCGTAGTACGCGCAATGCTGTATGAGCGAGACGCCGCTTTCATCTTTGAAGTCCGCGGTATACCCAGCGGAAAGCAGGTCAAAGACCAACTCGGTGCGGCCATCGAAAAACTCACTCAGCATTTTGTTCGGTTGCGGCGATGCCATCAGAAATGCCTCCGATGGAAATCCTATCCCAGAAACATTCCCGCGATTGAACCTGAAAGTATAGGAAGGCAATTACTTTTCATGCGAAAGATTCTGCGTGACCTTATAGTGGCCAGGAGTGCCGGTCACCGCGATCGGGATCACTGCGCCCGCATGTTTCTTCTTGAAGAAAACAGCAAACGGCTTGAGCAGCGCCGACTTGAACCCCGTTGTCACATGGGAGATATCGGACTTCATTTTGAGATCGCCGACCAGGTGAACTGACTTTTCCTCAAGATTGAAAGTACCGCTAAGATCGGCTCGGGCGCCGCTGATTTCAAAAGTGACCTGCTTCGTTGAAACGATGCCGTTGCGAATCGTTGCCGGTCCTTTCAAAGACGACAACGCGTCAGAACTTGTACCGCCTTTGCCTGAATCGGCATTGGGCGAATCGATGTCTTGTGCTCGCAGGCTGAAGGCCGAAAGGCTTCGCTCGGTCTCCCGATCTGAAATGTGCTCGGCAGGCACGTCAAAGACTCCGTTCACATAAAGACGCTGGAGGAATCCCGCTCCGCCTCCGGTCGGTCCCACGTACGCGTGACCGTGCGACGCCACAGGTCCTGTCACCGGAACTCCCCCTTGGACAAAGATCCGCAGTATATCCTGCGCCCGACCCCTGTCGACTCTGAAGTCAAGGTTGGCAACCTTCGGTGCGCCGGCCACGGATCCCGATGCATGAACAAAAGTTTCACCGCTCTTAGCCTCGATATCTTCAAGAGCGACGTCGCCATTAATCCCATTCACCATGCAGCGCACGGACGCTGCCACCGGCGTAGGCTCGCCTTGTTCTACCGCGAAGTCGGGGGTAAAGGAGGAAGCTTCAACTTGCATGGCGGCCAAGGGGCCCTTGAATTGCCCGGATGAAGAGAGTGTTCCGCGAATGTCGCCCAGATCGTGCAGCTTTACTGAGGAAAAGATGAAGCTGCCTGATACCGGCGTCGCTCCCACATCCTTTGCATCGAGCGGTCCAAAACTGCCGTGCGCCTGAATGCGGCCCGCAGGCTTGGCATTCTCCAGGTCGACCGCGTACGTCACTGCCTGCCCTTTATGCAAATTGCGGATCTGCAACTCGCGGATGGGAAAGGAGTAGCGTTTCCCGTCGTCGTACATGATGTCGAGCAGCGAATTGTGCACCTCTAACCGCTCGATCATGGTGTCGGGTCCACCAAAATCCGTGCTGCTACCGGGCGGAAAATCTTCTCGCATGGCGCGGCTTCCGATCGCAGGTACGATGATGTGCAGACCCGTGATATCCACAAGTTGCACTCGCTGGCGCAGCATCAGCAGGTCGCTCCATCGTCCCTGGACAAACAGCGTCTCCACAGTGCCCAGCGGAGGCTGATCAGCCGCTGACTTACGACGCAGGATGATGCCGGTGGCCATGAATCCCGGATTAGGAAAATAAGTGCGGTGATAATGAGTAATCTTCACCTGGCTGGCAAAGACATCTTCGAGCAGAGGATGAATCTCGCGATAACGATAAGGCCAGTGAACACTGACGAAGTAAAAACCGACTGCCAGTACCATCAACCCAAGAACCACGCCGCACGTCCAAAGGATTGTTTTGCGCCGCGATTTGAGTGGGGGGGATGGCTTTGCAGGCGGAGTAGTAGTTTCGGTTGCAGAGTCTTGCTGTGGCATGGCGCTCACCATGGAGAACGGCCTTCGTGGGGGCTTCAACGTAGGCTTGCCCAGTTCTCAGGAGATCGCACCCCGAGTCACTAAAGCACTCTCATTGGAAGCAGAATGCGCGATGGAACGTTGCCTGAAGGAGGATTCACACTGCTTTCGTGCGCTAGCCCAAAAACATTCCCGCAACCGAAGCGGAAATCAGGTTGGCCATTGTCCCCGCGAACATCGCCCGCACTCCCAGGCGTGCCAGGTCATTGCGCCGCTCTGGCACCAACGCACCAATACCGCCGATCTGCATTCCGATCGATCCCAGGTTCGCAAACCCGCACAGCGCGAACGTCGCGATCGTAAACGAGCGCGGCGCCAGTGTTGCTTTCTCTGCACCCAGCGCGATATACGCCACCACTTCATTCAATGCCATGCGCGTACCCAGCAGGTCGCCGATGGCCCTGCAATCCTGCCACGGAATTCCGATCAGCCACGCCACCGGCGCGCCTACAAATCCTAGGATCTGCCCCAGGCTTCCTGGAACCCAATGCAGCCCGGCGTGCATGTGCACCCACCCGAGCAGACTATCCAGCAATGCCACCAGCGCCAGAAAACTAATCAGCATGATCGCTACATTCAGCGCCAGCTTGCCGCCATCGATGGTGCCGCGTGCTATCGCGCCAATCAGGTTTTCGTCCTTGTGCAGTTCGTCTTTCGGGATCACGACCCGCCCCTCGGTTGCGGGCACATCTGTCTCCGGCACCAGCATCTTTGAGATCAGAATCGTTCCCGGCGAAGTCATGATCACGGCCGCGAGTAAATGCTTGGCCGCCACTCCTTGCGCAATGTACATCGCCATGATGCCGCCCGACACATGCGCCATTCCGCTGGTCATAATCGTCATCAGTTCGCTGCGCGTCGCCTTTGACAGAAACGGCCGGATCGTCAGCGGCGCCTCCGTCTGCCCCATAAAAATCGACGCCGCTACATTCATGCTTTCCGCGCCGGAGATGCGCATCGTCTTCAGCATCACCCACGCCAGCCCGCGAATGATGATTTGCATGACCCCGATGTGATAAAGCACCGCGAAGAACGCCGAAATGAAAATGATGGTCGGCAGCACCTGAAAAGCAAAAATGGAGCCCAGCGAAGTATTCGGCGTACCCAAAGCGCCAAACAAAACGGTGGTACCCGCGGCCGTTGAGGCCAGCATATTGTTCACCACGTCGCCAGCCCACGCCATCGCCCTTTGTCCATAGTCAAAGCGCAGCACGATAAAGGCGAAAACGATTTGCAGGCTCAATCCCCATGCGACCGTGCGCCAGCGAATATGCCACCGGTCTGTCGAGCCCAGCCACGCCGCCAACAGCACGGCCAATATCCCCAGCACCCCCGTATATCGATCCAAACTGAAATCTCCTTGAGATGCAGCCGGGTCTCTCGCCCCGGCATCCAGCCTCACGCTCATGCACGGTCCCCACGTGCTCTTCCCTTGAGCGATGTATTTCGCCTGAGAACAAGAAAGCAAGGAGCCGAAGACCGCAGGTTAGAAGCTGCTTTTCAACTACCTTACAGCATTCTTCAAATACTGCTCTGCGATCTCGCGCGTAAAGACGCGGCTCACCAGCGGCACAGCTTCGGGCGCAGTCTCCGAAATCACCATCGCACCTTTCACCAGTTCAACCGCCTCCCGCAGCATTTCGGATTTTGTTGCGTACAGAGTTGCCAACGGCTGACCCTGCTCCACCTTCGCCCCGCGCCGCGCGTAGAAGGCAATCCCCGCATGCGGGTCCACCGGCTCGCCGGCCTTTTCGCGCCCTGCTCCCAGTCGCTGCACCGCCCAGCCCAGGGCCGTCGTATCCATCTCCGCAACGTAGCCGCTCTCCCACGCGTCTACCACTTCTGTTGCCCCCGGCTTGTGATAGCCCTGCAAATCATCGAAGACCGAAACATCTCCGCCCTGCGCGGCCACCATCTCCAGGAAAACGCGCAGACCCGACCCATCGCCCAGCGCCGTCTCGGCCATTGCGTAGCCCTGTTCCAGGGATTCCGCCTTCCCGCCCAGCGCGATCATCCATCCCGCAAGCCGCAGCGACAACTCTCGCAGATCCTCGCTGTGAGGCGGCCGCTCCCCGCGCAGCAACTCCACGCATTCCACCAGTTCGATCCAGTTACCGGCCATCTGGCCAAGCGGCTGTCCCATGTCCGTCATCAGGGCCACCGTGCTGGTTCCGGCGGCCTCGGCGGTCACTACCATCAGCGAGGCCAGGTACTCGGCGTCCTCGCGCTCGCGCAGGAAGGCTCCCGACCCTGTTTTCACATCCAGGACCAGCGCATCCAGCCCCGCAGCCAGTTTCTTGCTCAAAATTGACGCGCAGATCAGCCCCGGGCTCTCAACCGTCCCTGTCCTGTCGCGTAGCGGGTACAGGATACGATCTGCCGGGACCAGCGTCGATGTCTGGCTCACGATCGCTGCACCACATTTCGCCAGCACTGCCTCAAATTCCGGCAGTGTCAGCGCCGTCCTGAAGCCGGGAATCGACTCCAGCTTGTCCAGTGTCCCGCCGGTATGTCCCAGCGCACGCCCGCTGACCATGGGCACAGCCAATCCGCAGGCCGCCGCCAGGGGAGCGACGAGGAAGCTAGTCTTGTCGCCCACGCCTCCCGTGGAGTGCTTGTCCACTGCGACCCTGCCGAGACCGCGCGTATCGAACCTCTCGCCCGAATCGCGCATGGCGAGCGTCAGCGCCTGCGTCTCTTTCAAAGTCAGGCCCTTGAGCCACGCCGCCATCAACCAGGCGGAAAGTTGCTCCAGAGGAATCTCGTTCGCAACGGCCCCTGTGACAAGGAACCCGATCTCGCGGGCATCCAATTCCGCCCCATCCCGCTTCTTGCGAATCAAGTCAATCATGTGCAGGGGTGAATTTACCGAATCGGACATAGTAGAGCAGAACCTCAACTAGCAGAATATTTCAATGATTGTAAGTAACCTGACCCCTGATCTCTGACCCCTGACCCCTGACCCTAGTCTTTCAACTTCATCTCGAATGCCAGAGGCAACACGGCAGAGAACGGCATCACACGCACTCCATCCGCCATAGGAAACACCACCGGCGCATCCGGAAGGATGAACTCCGCGAGCACCTGCCGGCAGGCGCCGCAGGGAGGACTTGGCGCGCCGTTCAAGTTGGCAATCGCCACTGCGGCAACCCGTATGCCCGGTCCAAACTGGGCCACGGCCCGTACCAGCGCGGAGCGCTCGGCGCAAATCGTCAGACCATAGCTCACATTCTCAACATTGGTCCCGGTCACGATCTGGCCGTCGGTCAGCTTCAGAGCCGCGCCCACCCTGAAGCCCGAGTACGGAGAAGACGAGTTGAGCGCCGCCTCGCGAGCACTCTCCATCAGCCCATCAAGCTCCGCGTCAGGCTGCATCGGGTTTTCTTTGCCGGAGTGCATGAAACCTGAGGCTAAAGCATTTAGCCCTCGTTGTACATGCTGCCGTCGGCCTGAAATGTCCCTGCCAATCCGCCCGCCGCGTGTCCACCAATGACCAACGTACGGCAAAAGTGTAGGGCACTTTACACGAAGGTGTGACAAAGGAGTAGAATCCGCTCTTGAAATAGTTCTTTACCTGGTGCCAAACGCCAGCGGAGAACCTCGCCAGGCTTCAAAGCCCATCACTGAGGCAGCGATTCGTAACGGAGGCAGCATGAATTCGATGAATAGCTGGTCCGATAAATCGTCCTTACCGCCCCGCAAACGTGCAGAGCGACGCCCTGTACCGGAACTTGCTGCGTACCATGGACGGCGCCGGGCTCAGGCAGGAAGGCGTCAAGGATATTAGCTCAACCGGCGTCTACCTCCTGACGAAGGAACGCTGGCTTCCCGGCGAATCGATCTCTGTGACCCTGCAGCGGAAAGGCCCGCCGGAGCAGATTCCGGATCGCCGCATCACATTGAAAACGACGGCCGTCCGTTGGGGCGAAGACGGCGTAGCGCTCTCGTTTGTTTTGCCCAACGATCTGGATGTGCGCCTGTGGGATAGTCCCCTCAAGCTCAATACAGAGCACACGGAGCCGGAAGACATCCTGCGAGAATTCCGGGTGGCCGAGGCCCTCGCGTTTCTGAATCGGGTATGTCCTTCCGCGGTTGAAGAAGTCCGGCATCTGCTTCGCGAAGGATTGAGCAACTACAGGGTTGCGGCCGCTGTCGAGATCGCGCTGAGGGCCGAAGAGGGGTTTGCCGCCGTTCCCGAATCGGAAAATTTGCGAATCGCTCCGCGCCTCCTTGTGCGGATTCTGGAAGATGGGTCATGGGCCGAGGCCGACTGGATTCAGCAACTATGGGCCGGACTCCTGATGTCGTCCTGCACCGTTGAAGGTAGGGACGAATCGAACCTGGCTTTCGTGGATTTGCTCAGTCAGCTGACTCACATTCACGTCCGTATTTTTGTCGCCGCCTGCACCAGAACAACCAAGTTCGTTTCCGGAGTTGGACGAATTTCTTCTCGCCCCTTCTCCTGCACTACTGAAGAAATCATGAAGATTACCGGGTCGCGAGACATAATTCGGATCGAGCGCGATCTTGCACATCTGACTGACCTGGGCCTGGTTGAAGAAAGAGTGAAGTCCAGATTCTTCATGGCGGTTGACGAAGCCTGCATCACTCCTACGCAAATGGGTCTGCAACTCTATGCCCGCTGCCGCGGCCATCGAGGGCCTTCGCAGGATTTTTATAGTGGGGAGTCCGTGGCGATTCCTGTTCTCGCAAAGGAATCTTGAAGCTTGCGCCCGATATAACGATATGTCGGGCGTGCGGCAAAGGGCTTAGCACGATCGAAACTGGAATTTCCAAATATGCCGGAAAATCCAGGGATCTCCCCATCCGCAAATTGAAAGCATCCCGACCATGCGCCCGCTCTTTATGAGGTAAGGGAACACGTGTCCTTGCGCGTGACCGGCCCGCAACCGTCAGCCCTTGAGCAGCCTCTTCACCTCGGTATACAACCGCTCTGTGATCGCTGCCTCGCTCTCTCCGGGAGCAAATCGGACCGGTTCTCCTACGCGCACTTCGATCGTCCCCGACCGGAACCAACTTCGCTTTTCCGTTTTTAGCTCTCCCAGCCCTCTTATCGCTACAGGCAGCACGGCCGTCATCGCCTGTCTTGCCAGCAGCCCGATCCCCGGACGAAACTGTGCCAATTCTCCCACCGCCGATCGTGTTCCCTCTGGAAACACCAGCACATTGAACCCCCGGTCCAGCGCTTCGCCCGCGTGCGCAAAGCTGCGTTGAAAATCCCTCCGCCTCGGCAACGGAAACACATTGAAAAGTCCCGTCACCAAGTAGTAAGCCGCAGGTCCAAACAGCATGAATCGCCGCTGTCCAGGCCCACGCTCAGGATTCCGAAAATGCCGGAAATCCTCCAGCATCTCACCCGACATCGCCACCGCCATCCGTCGCCTCATCGGCCCCGGCAATGCATACTCCACCAGCGGCCCGTCGTAAGCGGTGACGTGGTTGCATACAATCAGGACCGGCTCCGCACTGTTCAGCCCCGCTCCTCCAACGACTCGCGGCTTCGCCAGAAACCTCACCAGGGGCTGTGCCACCGCTTCCACAAACACTACCCGCAGCCACTCCACCGGCTTCCACCACGGCCACCGCGGATAGCGATACTTTTCCTTGCCAATCTCCCCTTTCGCCTCAGCCGCCGGCGCCTGACCCCTGATCCCTGATCCCTGATCTCTGGTCTCTGCTCCCTGACCCCTGACCCCTGATCCCTGATCTCTGTTCTCTGCTCCCTGACCCCTGACCCCTGATCCCTGACCCCTGTTTCGACCCCTGACCCCTGATCCCTGACCCCTTTTCGATCCCTGACCCCTGATCCCTGATCCCTGTTTTCTCCCCCCACCACGCGCCGCAGTTCGCCCAGCGTTTGCGCCTCGTCCACTGCTCCCTCGGCTGGCGGAACCCCGAGTCGTTCCTCCAGTGCCGCCGCCAGTTGCACCCGGCCCAGGCTGTCGAGGTGCAAATCCTCTGAGAGTCGCTGTTCGCCGCCCACACCGTGGGGCGTTTCGCCCGAAATCGACGCAATCAGGGTCAGCAACCAATCTCCATCCACGGAGAAACTCGCCTTCGCGCTCTCCACGTCTCCCGCCGCAGCAGATTGAACCCCGGCCAGCCACGCCTCCACTGCCTTTCGTTTCACCTTGCCAGTGGAGGTCCGCGGCAAATCCGGCTCCGGCCACAGCACCCATCGCCGTACCCGCTGAAAATCCGCCAGCCGCGTATTCGCCTGCTCTACAGCCTTTGCCCCCTGCTCCTCGGCCCCCCGAATGGCTAGCACTGCGCATGGCTCTGGCCCATTGGGCGTCTCCATTGCCACCACCGCGCACGCCGTAATCCCCGGCTGTTCTTCCAGCGCTGCTTCCAGGTCTTCGGGATGTACATTCACCCCGGCCGCCGTCACAATCGTCTCGCTTTTGCGCCCCAGAAACTTCAGATCGCCGGTAGCCTGCTTCTCAGCCAGATCGCCCGTAGCCAGCCAGTCATCTTCGCGCGTCTTCAGTTCGCCGCCGCTCCAGGTCGAGTTTGAAATCATCGGCCCGCGTACCAGCACTTCGCCGTCCGGTCCCAGCTTCACCTCGCGTCCCGGCAACGGCTTGCCAATGCTTCCCTGGGCCACGTGGAACGGATGGTTCAGCGTGATCAGCGCCGTGGTCTCCGTCATCCCGTACCCTTGCACCACCACAAATCCCAGCGCGTTCCAGAACTGCTCCAGCCCCGCGGCCAACGCCCCACCACCCGAAACCAGCGCCCAGAACTTCAGCCCGAACGCCCAGTGCACGTCCCGAAACCGCAACCAGCGCATCCACGCTGAAATCCCTTTTGCCGCCGCCACCCGCTCAGCCAGCCCCGGCCGGCTCGCTTCAAGATGCGCCTTCAAAATCCCAATCACCCGCGGTACCGCCGCCAGCACTGAGATCCGTTCTCGCTTGATCGTCTCCATCAGCCGTGGAGCGACAAGCCGGCTCTCAAAATGCACCTCCGCCGCAAAAATTGCCGGAACCCATAACCCCATCGTCTGGCCAAAAACGTGGCTCAGCGGCAGCGTATGCAAAAAGCGCAGCGGATGAACGAACTTCTCATAACGCATGTATGGCTGCGCTCCGTCCTCGATCGGCCCCACGCTGGCCAGCACGTTTCCATGCGTGTGCACAATGCCCTTGGGATCGCCCGTCGTTCCCGATGTGAACAGAATCTGCAACGGTGTCTCCCGCGACAGTCCGGCCACCGGCCCAGCTTCTTCCGCCGGCAGCACCGACTCCCACTCCTCAAACGCCAAGGCAGGGATTTCTGCTCGGTCACGTCCGACCCCTGATCCCTGATCCCTGACCCTTGCAGGCGCGGGGTCCCAGGTCCCGAATCTGGGACCTGGGAGACAACACTCTCACCAGCACCGCATCCCCCACTGCCAGTTCCGGCCGCACATCGGCCGTCACGCGCGCTGCGAAATCGGCACTCCCATAAGCGTCCAGTGGAACCGCCAGCACCCCTCGCAACATGCACCCATAGAATGCAGCGACCCACTCCGCGCCATTCTCAGCCCAAAGCACCACCCGGTCGCCCGGCCCAATCCCGCGTTGCTCCAACAGCGCCGCAAACCGTCCTGCCAGCCGCGCAATCTCGCCATAGGTGGTCACCCGCCGTCGCACGCCGCGATAGTGAACAACCGCGATCCCGCGATCAAACCGCCGAAAGTCGTCCAGCAAGGTAGCCAGGTGTTCCCGCATAGCACCCTCATGCTACCAGCGAGGAGTTGCTGTTTCACCCCATCCGCGATCCTCGACCACTGACTCCGAACTGCTGACTTGACTATTGATTCGTGACCCCTGACACCTGACACCTGACCCCTGATCCCTGATCCCTGATCCCTGAACCCTGATCTCTGACTCCGCCTTTCTTCGCTTCCTCTTCGCTGCAACTCGCGCTATCCTCATGTGAGTCATGTCCCCGCAACACCCAAGCCCGGAGACCGATCCATTCGCCTGTTTCCACCCCGTCACCGCCGAGTGGTTCAAGGCTGTCTTTGAAGCGCCCACCGCTCCCCAGCGACTCGGTTGGCCCGTGATCGCCCGCGGCGAAAGCGCTCTTATTCTCGCGCCCACCGGGACCGGCAAGACCCTCACCGCTTTCCTTTGGTGCCTCGACCGCCTCATGCTCCACAACCTTCCGGCCGCGCCTCAGGGTCAATTAGCGCCGATTGGCCAACAAGAAGCTTTGAAAGGGCACGACTTCAGTCGTGCCAAAAAGGCGTCAAAATCGAGGAGGGCTTTAGCCCCTGCCGGAATGCAGGTGCATCCACAGACCACAAAGCCCGGCTGCCGCATCCTCTACGTTTCCCCCCTCAAAGCCCTGGCCGTCGACGTTGAGCGCAACCTGCGTTCGCCTCTTGCCGGCATCGCCAACATGGCCCGCCGCCGCGGCATCCCATTCCACGAACCCCAGATCAGTGTCCGCACAGGTGACACCCCCCAGCGGGAGCGCGCGCGCTTCCTCCGAGAACCGACCGACATTCTCATCACCACCCCCGAGTCGCTTTACCTGATGCTCACCTCGCAGGCCGCCGAAGCGCTCCGCACCGTCGACACCGTCATCATCGACGAGATCCACGCCCTCGTTCCCACCAAGCGCGGCGCTCACCTGGCCCTTTCTCTGGAGCGTCTGGAAGCACTCGTCAAAACCGGCGGGTCCCCGCGGGCGGGTCCTCGTCCGTGGGGCGTGAGCGCCGCCTCCAACGCATCGGCCTCTCCGCCACCCAGCGTCCGCTCGAAGAAGTTGCCCGCTTCCTCGGCGGTGTGGAAATCGCTGTGGGAAACAGAGCTGCGACTGTGCAATCTCAACAGATCTCTGAAAATTCAAGCGTTTACGATGAAGCTCTTCAAGGATTAGATGAAGTCATTCCAACTGCGATGGCCGCATCCGATGCCGATGAGGCAGCTCCTCTGCAATATCGACCATAACGATAGTCAACGCAAGTTATCCCAAGCAGTTAAAACTGAGAATTGAAGTTCCAGTTGAAGATATGGCCCGTCTCAATAAGATGGAGGAAATTCCTTCGGGCCCCGCCTCGCAAGTTCCCCGCCGCGTGTCTATCTGGAGTGCGATTCACCCCCGTCTCCTCGAACTCATCCGTGAACGCAACTCCACAATTCTCTTCGTCAACAGCCGCCAGGTAGCCGAACGCCTCGCCGGTGCGCTCAACGATCTGGCCGGCGAACCCATCGCCCGCGCCCACCATGGCTCCCTGGCCGCCTACCAGCGGTCCGTTATCGAGGAGCAACTCAAGGCCGGCCAGATCAAAGCCCTCTGCGCCACCTCCACTCTCGAACTCGGCATCGACATGGGCGCGGTCGATCTCGTCATCCAGATCGAGGCCCCACCCTCTGTTGCCAGCGGCATGCAGCGTATCGGCCGCGCCGGCCACTCGGTCGACGCCATCAGCGAGGGCGTTTTGTTTCCGAAATACCGCGCCGACCTGGTCGCCTGTGCCACCGTCACCAAGGCCATGCACGAGGGGCACATCGAGTCCACCCGCTTCCCGCGCAACCCCCTCGACGTCCTCGCCCAGCAACTGGTCGCTATCGTCGCCCACCCGCCGAGCGCGCCAAGCCTTTCCGGTCCGAAGAAACTGAAGCGCATCCGGCAGCAAAAATTGGGTGCCCCAGGTCCGGGGTCCCCAGCGACTGGTCTTCGTCGCTGGGGTGGAGATCTCGCTTTGAGACCTGGGAAAGCGATGCTGCACATGGTTCGATCACCGACCCCAAGCCCGAAGTCTCCGTCGATTTCCTCTACGACCTCGTTCGTCGCGCCGCACCCTTCGGCAACCTCAGCCGGTCCGCTTTCGAAGGCGTCCTCGACCTGCTCAGCGGCCGCTACCCCTCCGACGAGTTCGCCGAGCTCCGCCCCCGCCTCACCTGGGACCGCATCCGCAACGTGGTCACTGCCCGCGACGGCGCTGCCCGCCTCGCTATCCTCAACGCGGGAACCATTCCCGACCGCGGCCTCTATGGTGTCTTCCTCGCCCACACCGAAGGCAAATCCGTCCGCGTCGGTGAACTCGATGAAGAGATGGTCTTCGAGTCCCACACCAACGACACCTTCATCCTCGGCGCCTCCACCTGGCGCATTGAAGACATCACCCACGACCGCGTTCTCGTCACGCCCGCCCCCGGCGAGCCCGGCAAAATGCCGTTCTGGAAAGGCGACGGTCCCGGCCGTCCCCTCGAATTCGGTCGCCGCATCGGCGCATTGGTCCGCGAACTGCGCGCCCTGCCCAAGCCCGCCGCTCTCACCCGCCTTGTCGCGGAACACGACCTCGACCCCAACGCCGCCGAAAATCTGCTCCAGTTCCTAGCCGATCAGGAAGCCGCTACCGGCCAGGTCCCCGATGACCGGACCATCGTGATCGAGCGCACCCGCGACGAACTGGGCGACTGGCGCGTCTGCGTCCTCACCCCCTTCGGCAGCCGCATCCACATTCCCTGGGCCATGGCCGTTAGCGCGCGCATCCGCGCCTCCGGCGGTCCCGAGGTCGAAACCCTCTGGGGCGATGACGGATTTGTGCTCCGTTTCCCCGACACCGACGAGCCTCCTGATCCCGACTGGTTCCTGGTCGAGGCCGCCGAAGCGATGCAGCTCGTGCTGCGTCAATTGGGCTCGACCGCGCTCTTTGCCGGCCGCTTTCGCGAAGCCGCCGGTCGCGCCCTGCTGCTGCCCCGTCGCCGCGCCGACGCCCGTTCGCCTCTCTGGCAGTTCGTAAACGCTCCTACGATCTGCTCGAGCGTCGCCTCGCGCTATCCGTCTTTTCCGCTCCTGCTCGAGGCTTATCGCGAGTGTCTCCGCGACGTCTTCGAATACCCGCGCTGCTTGAGACGCTGCGTGCCATCGAACAGCGCCAGCTCAGAGTTCATGTGGTTGAGACCCGCAAGCCATCCCCCTTTGCCGCGTCTCTTCTCTTCAGCTACGTGGCCAACTTCGTCTATGACGGCGACGCGCCGTTGGCCGAACGCCGCGCCCAGGCCTTACTATCGATCAGGATCAACTCCGCGAACTGCTCGGCGAGGCCGATCTGCGCGAGCTGCTCGATCTGCCGCCATCGCCGAAGTCGAAGAGACGGCCCAATGCCTCGCCGAGTCCTATCGAGCCCGGACTCCCGACGCCATTCACGATCTCTGCCTGCGTCTCGGCGATCTTTCCCGCGCCGAAATCGCCCGCCGGGTCGCCGATCCTCTCTGCTCGAATCAATTGACCGTCTCGTCCGCGCCCGCCGCCTGCTTGAACTGCGCATTACTCCAGACAGCGCAGACGCCCGCCGCCTCATCGCCACCGAAGATGCCGCTCGTTACCGCGATGCCCTCGGCATTCCGCTTCCGCCGGGATTGCCCACCGCGCTCCTCGAGCCGGTCGCCCAGCCCGTGCTCGAACTGGTCCGCCGCTACGCTCGCACCCGCGGCCCCTTCACGCTGCGCGAGCCCGCCGAACGTTTTGGACTCGACGCCGGCGTCATCGAAAACGCCCTGCGCCTTCTCGCCCATGAAGGCCGCGTGCTCGAAGGCGGCTTCCGCCCCGGCGGTCTCCATCGCGAGTGGTGCGATGCCGAAATCCTTCGCCAGATTCGTCGCAAATCTCTCGCCAGGCTGCGCCGCGAGGTCGAGCCCGTCGAGCAGCCACGCTGGCCCGCTTCCTTACCCATTGGCAGGGCCTGCTCTCGCCGCGCCGTAGCGGTCACGCCCATCTTGACGCCCTTCTCGACGCGATCGAAAGCCTGCAAGGCGCTCCCTTGCCCGCATCGCTTCTTGAAACCTCCATCCTGCCCGCGCGCATCGCTGGCTACGATCCCGCAGGTCTCGACACCCTCATCGCCGCCGGCGAAGTGGCCTGGGCGGGCGTCGAGCCGATTGGTGAACGCGACGGACGCATCGCTCTCTATTTGGCCGACAAACTGCCTTTGCTGCGCAACAGCGGCCTCTTGTGAGCCCCTCACCGAGCGCGAAGAAAAACTTCTCGCCGTCCTCGAGTCTACCGGCGCCAGCTTCTTCCACCCGCTGCATCAGGCCGTCGGCGGTGGCTACCCCGGCGAATCGATCGATGCTCTTTGGAGCCTCGTCTGGCGCGGCCTCATCACCAACGACTCGCTTCACGCCGCGCGCCTATAGCGCCCCGAAAGTGCGCGAACCCCGCGCCGCCTCCAGACTGGAGCGGTCTTCCGTTCCCGCCGCACCACTCCGCCCAACGCCCAAGGCCGCTGGTCGCTCCTCCCCTTGCATGGGCAAAAGGGAGTTGGAGACAAATTGGGTGCCGGAATTGGAGACAAATTGGGTGCCCGACTTGGATAATTTGGCGCCGGAATTGGAGAACCGGGTGCCCCATCCTTGGCGCTGACCGTCGCCGTGATCGACGGCCTGTGTATCGGGGGCGGCAACAATCTGGCTCTGGCCTGCGACATCAGGCTGGCCAGCTCGCGCGCGAGCTTCGCCATCCCGGCTGTACGGCACGGCATCGTTGATGATCGCCCGACCGTCACCCGCTTGGTCGAGCTGATGGGCTCTGGCCGAGCCAGTCACCTGCTGTTCACGGCCGGGCGCATGGGGTGCGGTTGGCTCGTGGCGGAGGGGCCCTTGGTGGGCGGCCATCGCCCTTGGTGGGCGGGCGGGCGGCGCGTTTGCTTGTCCTTTGCCTTCGCCGTCCGGCCGCCGTCGGCTGCTGGCCGACTGCAAAGGAGTTTTAAGTGATTGTTGTTATGGGTAATTTGATGATTGGTGGATACAATTGGCTCAATGAGGTAGGAGTGAAGCAATTGCATAGCGCTATTGGAATACCAGATGAGTGATTGGGAGGATTTCATTTTGGTGAATATTAAAATTATGAAATTATTTGATCAGGATGATAGTTGCATTGATTTGGTTATGGATTGGGTTTCAACTATCGCGTCCGAGCTTCTTCAGCATATGAGGTCAAGTTTGGAAAAGGATTCGTAGTCAAAGGAACTCAAGGCCATGAATTTATCGTATTGATTACTATTTGGGCTGCTGGATCCGGACTGCTGTGTTCATGGAGGAGGAGGATCCGGTGTCATCGGCCCATGAATGATGGATCATGGTGGCTGGAGAGCTCCGCGGACCTCGCATCCCCGCCATGTGGCCATCATGCTCGTATGCAACAGCATACGTACTCAGGCGAGCACA